>JAZRAC010000057.1:0-76259 GCA_045634365.1 Bacteroidaceae bacterium
GATAAATATACACAATTGTTTCATGGGGTGTTAGGCGTAATGTATAGCAAACTTAGTAAAAAAGGATTCGAGAAACAAATGTTTTATACCTTTATATTAAAAAACCATTTAAAAATCATCTATATCTTCCAGTTTTATAAAAAAAATCGTATTTTTGCATAATATGACAAGAATATAACTTTAACATTTAAATACAAAGAATTTATGATGACTATTGACAATTACAACTTTGCCGGTAAAAAGGCAATCGTTCGCGTAGACTTCAACGTACCCTTGAACGAAGAGGGCAAAATCACAGACGACACACGTATCCCCGGTGCACTTCCCACACTAAAGAAGGTACTTGCCGACGGTGGTGCACTCATCATTATGTCGCATATGGGCAAGCCCAAAGGCAAGGTGAACGCAAAGTACTCTTTGAGCCAGATTGTTGACGCTGTATCGGAGAAATTGGGCGTTGCCGTTCAGTTCGCTCCCGACTGCGCAAAGGCAGCCGAGGCTGCCGCAGCTTTGAAACCCGGCGAGGTTCTTATGCTCGAAAATCTCCGTTTCTACCCCGAAGAGGAGGGCAAGCCCGTGGGCATCGACAAGGAGGACCCCGCTTACAACGATGCAAAGAAGGCAATGAAAGAGTCGCAAAAGGAGTTCTCAAAGACACTCGCTTCGTATGCCGACTGCTACATTAACGACGCATTTGGTACAGCACACCGCCGTCACGCTTCAACAGCTGTAATCGCCGACTACTTCGACGCCGATAACAAGATGCTCGGCTATTTGATGGAGAAAGAGGTTCAGGCTGTCGACAATATTCTCAAAGACATTAAACGCCCCTTCACCGCCATTATGGGTGGTTCAAAGGTTTCTACCAAGATTGGTATCATAGAGAACCTTATGGACAAGGTTGACAACCTTATCCTCTGCGGTGGAATGACATATACATTTGCAAAGGCACAGGGTGGCAAGATTGGTAACTCAATCGTTGAGGACGACAAATTGCAGCTTGCACTCGACATTATCGAGCAGGCAAAGGCAAAAGGTGTGAACCTTGTTCTTGCAACAGACTGTGTTGCTGCCGATGACTTTTCTAACGATGCAAACTCACAGGTGGTTCCCGTGAATGCAATACCCGACGGCTGGGAAGGCTTGGATGCAGGTCCCGAGGCTCGTAAGGCTTTTGCAGCAGCCATCGAGGATGCAAAGACAATCCTTTGGAACGGCCCCGCCGGTGTATTTGAGTTTGACAACTTTGTAGGTGGCTCGCTCGCTATTGCCGAGGCTATCGCAAAAGCAACTGCCAACGGCGCATTCTCACTCGTGGGCGGTGGCGACTCTGTTGCTTGTGTAAACAAATTCAATATGGCCGACAAAGTATCGTACATCTCAACAGGTGGCGGTGCATTGCTCGAAGCTATCGAAGGCAAAGTACTCCCCGGAGTAGCTGCCATCAAAGGCGAATAATTGAAAGAAACATACTGAATTCAGTAAACAGCGTGGTTCTCCACGCTGTTTACATTTATAAAAATATTTATGGAAGAGAAACGTTGCGAAGAGATTAGAAAGAAGGTTAACACACAGCTTGCGACCAGACGGCTGAAAGAGGCAATAGATACTCTGTCGGCCGACATTGAGGAGTTGCAAGAGTGGGCTCTGCGTACACGTTTCACACAGATGAAAAGCTCCTACGAATATCTGTTGGAATATTTTCGCAACGGCACCCCCGACCCCGGGCGCGAGCGGATGCACAACAGCCTCATTGGAGAGTGCTTTATGCTCAACGACCAAATAGCCATTGCCCGTAAAGCATATTACAAAAACAGTTCCATTGAAGAGATTGGCTCGCAGTACAACAGACTGCGTGAGAATTGTGCCAATATAGAGGTAACCTCAATGCTGTCGCAGCCCGATGGGAAGAAGGCGAAGGCCACACTCTTCGACGAGCACGAAATGTTGCTCGAAAATATCTTCACAGCCATTGTGAACAGTATCGCTTGGAACAAAGGATACACAGAGCAAATAGTGGCAATAATAAACGACAATGAATTGCCTGTGAACGACAGAGCCGTAATAACAGGAGCAATCACTTTAAGCCTCCTCAAATGCTTTGAGCCGGCAAAAGCAATGGCCCTTATTAAGGCGGTAGAGAGCAAGAGCACAAGAATATCGACAAGAGCCCTGATTGGCTACATTATAGCTATTTTCACTCACAGGGAGCGATTGTCGTTCTACCCCGACGTGCTTGCCGCCACCGAGTCGCTCATAGACTCACCGCGTATGCTCGCCCGCATTGCAATAATACAAATTCAGCTGTTGCGTTGCCGCGAGACACAGAAGATCGACCGCAAAATGCGCGAGGAGATTATCCCCGCAATGATGAAGAACCCACATCTGAATGGTGGGAAAATAGGGTTCGACATTATGCACGAATTAGAACAGGAGGAGGATAAAAATCCCGAATGGAAGGAGTGGACCGAAAAGGACAAAATTAAGGATAAATTGGAGGAGATTACCCAATGGCAAATTGAGGGTGCCGATGTTTATATGAGCACCTTCTCGCAATTGAAAAATTATCCCTTCTTCAAAAGGACAATGAATTGGTTGCGCCCATTCGATGCAACGCTCCCCACCATTGCCGACATTATGCCGCAGAGCAATGGAGCAAAAAACACACTGCTGTCGACAATATGCTCTTCGAGTGTATTCTGCAACAGCGACAAATACTCCTTCTGCCTCACATTGAACCAAGTGCCGCAAGAGCAAAAAGAGATGCTTATGCAACAGATTACCGGTGGCGACGATACTGGCGAACAGGCGATTGACCGAAAATCGGAGATTCCAAAAGAGAAAAAAGCCGAGATTGAGGGTAACCAATATATACAGGATTTATACCGTTTCTTCAAGCTGGCACCGGCTCGCAAAGAATTCGAGGACCCGTTCACACTCTCGCTCAACCTCCTTGCGAGCGAAGAACTGCGCCCGTTGGTGAACGAGCCCGACACGCTATTGCGCATATTCAACCACCTTATAGACAAAGGGTACTACGAGGAGGCGGCTATGGTGGGCGGCATATACGAGAAACAGAATTCTCCCGACGAGCAGTTCTATCAGGAGATGGGCTACTGTATGCAGAAGCTGAAAGAGTACTCCTCGGCAATAGATTACTATACTCGCGCCGACATTATAAAGCCCGACACGCTGTGGACTTTGTCGCACATTGCACAGTGCTATCGTATGGCCGGCAACGCCGATAAGGCCATAAGCTACTATCTGCTGGCCGAGGAGATTGCCCCCGACGACCTCTCGCTGTTAAGGCAGACGGGAGAGTGCCTTGCCCTGCTCAAACGATACGACGAAGCATCGGCACGTTTCTTTAAAATAGAGTTCCTTAAACCCGGCTCGGCAAGCACGTTGCGTGCCATTGCGTGGTGCTCGTTCCTCACAGGCAAGGATGAGCAGGCACGCGGTTACTACAAAAAGATTATGGGAATAAAGGGTGCTAAATTCACCGATTATATGAACGCGGCACACGTCGAGTGGATTATGCACGAGAATAGTGCGGCTGTGGAGCTTTACAGAAAGGCAAAGGAGTTGTGTGCCGACGACAAGAGTTTCTTCGCTCAAATGGATAAAGACTTTGACACCCTTGTAGAGCGCGGTGCCGATGCCAATGATTTATTTCTGCTGCACGACCTCATTGTGTAACATATAATCCCCAAGGGTACAGCCCCAAGAACATTTACCATCAAACAAGCGTTATCCATCATAAAACAGTGATTTTATGAATTGGATAACCGAACTTTTACGCTCTCACCCCGAAATTGCCATTTACTTTACCATTGCCACGGGGTTTCTTATTTCCAAAATTCGCATCAAAGGGTTCAGCCTCGGCATTGTGTCGAGCGTGCTTCTCGTTGGTGTAATCGTGGGACAACTGCACATACCCATCGGCAGCACGCTGAAACCCGTCGCCTTCCTTATGTTCCTCTTTGCCATAGGGTACAAGGTGGGGCCGCAGTTTTTTAACGGATTAAAAAAGGAGGGGTTGCCACAGGTGTATTTCGCAGTGTGTATGTGCCTCTCCATTCTGCTCTTCACTTGGATTATCTCTCTGATTATGGGCTACGGTGCGGGAGAGGCTGCCGGCCTTCTGTCGGGCTCGCAAACAATAAGTGCAGTGATTGGTGTTGCCGACGACACTATACGCGGGCTTAACATAAGCAGCGAGGAGCAGGAGAGGATGATAAACATAATACCTGTTGCCTATGCTGTTACATATATTTTCGGAACAGCCGGCTCTGCTTGGATAATTTCGAGGCTCGGGCCGCGCCTTATGGGTGGCTTTGCAAAGGTGAGAGCCGCCTGCAAGGAGCTTGAAGAGAAAATGGGTGGCAACGACAGTGATAAGCCCGATTTTATGGAGGCTAAACGCACGGTTATTTTCCGCGCCTACAAGGTGGAGAATGAGTGGTTCTCCGAGGGGAAGCGCGTGGAGGAGCTGGAACGTTTCTTCGAGAGGCAAGGGAAACGCATTTTTGTGGAACGAATAAGGGTAAACGGGAAAATTAAGGATAGTTTCGGGTCAAAGGAGATTGTGAACATTGGCGACGAAGTGGTGCTCACGGGCCGCAGGGAGTATGTCATTGGCGAGGAGGCGTGGATTGGCACAGAGGTTGACGATGATGCTATTCTTGAATTCCCTGTTATGATAATAAAGACAAGGGTTGCCGGCAACAGCCGCGGGCGTATATGCTGCTATAATGGAAAGAGTGTGGGCGAGCTTCGCGCACAGACTTTTATGCACGGAGTGAGCATACAGAAAATTCAACGTATGGGCGTGAGTATTCCTGTATTTCCAGCCACCAGGCTGAACAGCGGTGATGTTATTGAGATTGTGGGCCGGAAGTTCGAGGTTGAGCCCGCGGCAAAGGAGATTGGCTACCCTGCGCCGGCAAGCGATGCTACCGATGTTGTATTCTTTGCGAGCGGCATTCTTATTGGAGCGGTAATTGGCAGCCTCACACTGCACATAAGCGGTGTTCCTTTGAGCCTGAGCAGCAGTGGCGGCGCACTCATTGCCGGATTGGTGTTTGGTTGGTGGCGGTCGCACCACCCTACAATCGGTGCTATTCCAGACGGTGCCTTGTGGGTATTCAACAATTTAGGACTGAATATTTTTATAGCAGTGGTGGGAATTACCGCCGGCCCCGGATTTATCGACGGATTCAGAGAGGTGGGGCTCTCGCTCTTCGTTGCCGGAATATTTGCTTCGGCACTACCCCTGCTCTTCGGGCTCTACATTGCCACACATTGGTTCAAATTCCATCCGGCAATTGCACTCGGATGCTGCGCGGGAGCACGTACCACCACAGCCGCCATCGGAGCATTGCAGGAGACGCTTGGCAGCGACACGCCCGCGCTTGGCTACACAGTGACATACGCGGTGGGCAACACCCTGCTCATTCTGTGGGGAGTATTTATAGTTTTATTATGCAATTAAAATAAGATAGTTTATGAACAAGCTGTTAAAGGAGAAAAGCGAAGTAATCTCATTTGAAAAGGAGATGGAGAAGATAAGCCCGTTTGAGTTAAAGGACAGGCTCATAGCCCTTGCCGACGAGAGTGTGCGCAAAATGATGCACACAATGCTGAACGCAGGGCGCGGGAACCCCAATTGGGTGGCAACAATACCCCGCGAGGCATTTTTCCTGTTGGGAGAATTCGGCCTTGCCGAGTGCCGTCGAGTGTGGGAGTGCCCCGAAGGGCTTGCCGGCATTCCACAAAAGGAGGGCATTGCCAAGCGGTTCACCCTCTTTTTAGAGAAAATGGGCAGCAAGGAGGGAGCCCTCTTTCTGCAAAAGTGCTACAAATATATGCTGTTCGAGCATAAAGCCAACGCCGACAGCCTTGTTCACGAATGGGTAGAAGGGGTTATTGGCGACCAATACCCTGTACCGAGCCGCATTCTGCAATATAGCGAAATTGCCATTCGCGATTACATTGCACAGGAGCTTTGCGGTGGCAGGCCACCGCAAGGAGAATTCGACCTTTTTGCCACCGAGGGAGGCACTGCCGCAATGTGCTACATATTCGACAGTCTGCAACAGAATTATCTATTAGGCAAGGGTGATAATATTGCACTGCTCACCCCTGTATTCACCCCTTATATTGAAATTCCCGAACTACGACGCTACAAATTCAAAGTAACGCATATTCCGGCAAGCAAAATGAGCAAGGATGGGTTGCATCTGTGGCAGTATGATGAGCGTGAGATTAACCGTTTGCGCGACACAAGCTACAAGGCGGTCTTCATTGTAAACCCGAGCAACCCGCCAAGCTACGCATTAAGCAACGACACGGTGGCGGCGCTTGTGGATATTGTGAACAGATGGAACCCCAACCTGATGATAGTGACCGACGATGTTTATGCCACTTACGTTCCGGAATTCAGGTCGCTCATAGGCGAACTGCCACACAACACCATCGGCGTTTACTCCTTCTCTAAATATTTTGGAGCGACAGGCTGGCGCACCGCAGTAACGGTGATGCACCGCGACAATATTTTCGACGGATTATTGAAACGATTACCCCGCAAACGCAAGGGGGAATTGCAACAGCGTTACGGCAGCCTGCGCCACGATGTTGAGAGTATGCGTTTCATCGACCGTATGGTTGCCGACAGCCGTCAGGTGGCACTGAACCACACAGCCGGCCTTTCACTCCCGCAGCAGATGCAGATGACACTCTTTGCACTCTACTCCATTATAGACAAACGCGAAGGCGACCGCTTCCGTGAAAAGATGATTGATATTATTCATCGCCGTCTCGACACTTTGTGGAAGAATATGGGCTTTACGCTTGCGCCCGACTCCTTGCGAGCCGGTTATTACTCCGAGATTGACCTGCTTGTGTGGGCAAAGAAATTCTATGGCGAGGATTTTGCCGATTATCTGCGATTGAACTACAACCCTCTCGATGTTGTCTTTCGCTTGGCAACCGAAACTTCGCTCGTAGTACTCAACGGCGGAGGATTCGACGGGCCCGAATGGAGCATTCGCGTGTCGCTTGCCAATTTAAAGGAGAGCGATTATGCCATTATTGGCAGGAGCATAAGAGGCATTCTCGACTCTTATGCCGACAGATGGAAGAAGAGCCTGCCGGTGGTGGAAATATAACATTGGCGGTGACCAAAAAGTAAGATAGGTCACCGCCATTATTATGAGGTTGAATAAAAAGAGCCTTTTTAGTCACACTCATTTATGTACAGTCTGTTTACTGTTTGTTATTTACAATAGCATCGATTGCCGCAACAGCAGTTACGTTGAGAATTTCCTGTACCGAGCTCTCAAAATCGATAAAGTGAATAGGCTTGTTCAATCCCATCTGCAACGGGCCTATAATTTCTGTGTCGGGGCTCAATGCCTGCAACAGTTTATAGGAAGAATTGGCCGAATTAAGATTGGGGAAAATGAGTGTGTTCACATCCATTCCTTTGAGCTTGTTGAAAGGATATTTATTGTCGCGCAATTCACGGTTCATAGCCACATTAACCTGCATTTCTCCATCTACTTTCCATTCGGGATATGTAGCGTGCAGATACTCCACTGCCTTTTGCACATTACCGGCACTGCCACCCTTGTCGGTTCCGAAGTTCGAGTAGGAGACCATTGCCATCACAGGCTCGTGGTTGAAGAAACGCACGGTCTTCTCCATAAGGCGTGCAACATCCACGAGTGTGTCGGTTGCGGGCGCACGGTTAATGAGTGTGTCGGCAACAAAGAATGTTCCTTTGTTCGAGTTAAGTATGTGCATTGTGGCAAAGTGGTTGTAGCCCGGTTGAAGGCCGATTACCTCCTTGGCAACTTTTATGGTGTTGGAGTATTTTGTGTAAAGGCCGGTTACAAAAGCATCGGCATCGCCTGTCTCAACCATCATCATTCCAAAGTAGTTACGCTCGAACATCTTATCGTTGGCCTCTTCGAAGGTGTAACCCTTGCGCTGGCGTTTTTCGGCAAGGATGCGGGCGTAACGCTCGCGACGGGCCATTTCGTTGGGGTGACGAAGGTTCACAACTTCAATGCCTTCGAGGCTTAAATCGAGTTCCTTTGCGAGCTTGGCGATAATTTCGTCGTTACCCAGCAGGATAGGCTGGCATATTCCCTCCTCTTTTGCTTTTACGGCGGCCTTCATCATCGAGGGGTGAGCACCCTCGGCAAATACTATGCGCTTTGTTTCGGTGCGGGCCATTTCGTAAATCTGCTGTGTTAGTTTCGACTCGCGTCCCATAAATTCGAGCAGATGCTCTTTGTAGGCCTCCCAATCGGTTATAGTCTTGCGGGCAACGCCACTCTCGATGGCGGCTTTTGCCACGGCGGTAGATACCTCCACGAGCAGACGGGGGTCGACGGGCTTCGGAATAAAGTAGTCGCGACCGAATGTAAGGTGATTAACGTGGTACACCTTGTTCACAACCTCGGGAACGGGCAATTTTGCCAGATTGGCGATTGCACGCACGGCTGCGAGTTTCATCTCCTCGTTGATGGCCACGGCTGCAGTGTCGAGCGCACCGCGGAATATATAGGGGAAGCCTATTACGTTGTTTATCTGATTGGGATAGTCGGAGCGGCCGGTACTCATAAGCACGTCGGGGCGGCTATCCATTGCATCCTCGTATGTAATTTCGGGCTCAGGGTTGGCAAGGGCAAACACAATTGGGTCTTTTGCCATTGAACGAACCATATCTTTTGAGAGCACGTTGCCTTTGGAAAGACCGAGGAATACATCGGCATCCTTGATGGCCTCTTCGAGGGTGTGAATATCGGTGCGCGATGTAATAAACTCCTTCTTCTCGGGAGTGAGGTTGATGCGCTCTGCGTTTATAACGCCGCGGCTGTCGAGCATAACCACATTCTCCTTCTTAACGCCAAGGGCTATATAGAGTTTTGTACAAGAGATTGCTGCTGCGCCTGCACCATTCACCACCACCTTCACTTTGGTAATATCCTTGCCATTCACTTCGAGGGCGTTCAATAGGCCGGCTGCCGAGATTATGGCTGTTCCGTGCTGGTCGTCGTGCATCACAGGAATGTCGAGTTCTTTCTTCAAGCGTTGCTCAATTTCGAAACATTCGGGAGCCTTAATATCTTCGAGGTTAATACCGCCGAATGTGGGAGAAATTGCTTTAACAGCCTCGATGAATTTGTCGGGGTCTGTTTCATTTATCTCAATATCGAATACATCGATACCCGCATATATCTTGAAGAGAAGGCCTTTTCCCTCCATCACAGGCTTGCCGCTCAACGCGCCAATGTTTCCAAGGCCAAGCACGGCTGTACCGTTGGAGATTACTGCTACAAGATTTCCTTTATCGGTATATCTATATGCATTCTGTGGGTCTTTCTGAATTTCGAGACAGGGCTCAGCAACACCGGGAGAGTATGCTAGGCACAGGTCGGCCTGTGTAAAATAGGGTTTGGTGGGAACCACCTCTATTTTTCCCGGGCGTTTGCCCTCGTGATAATTTAATGCGTCTTCTTTGTTAATCTTTGCCATATTGTTTAGTTATGTTGTGCCTCCTATGCACTTTTATTTATTCCTTAATTTATAATTGTTCGAAGAACTCGTCGCCGGCAACGCCCACTCCAAAAAGAGCAAAGTCGTAAATCACAGGGTCGGCAGGAGATAACTCCCGCAGGGCGGCTGTGAGTTCTTCCACTGTTTTTCTATCATTCTGCACACGGGTTATAAGCCCCAATCTGCGTCCGGTGCGTGCAACGTGTACATCGAGCGGAATCATCAGCTTCGACGGTGATACGTTGTGCCAAATTCCAAGGTCGACTATTCCATCGTTGCGCGATAACCACCGCAGCATCATATTCAAACGCTTGCACGCCGATGCGGGCTTCCCTTTCCGTGGCAAGGGGTTGGAAATATGCCTCGTTTCTGCTCCGTCATTTGCCGAGAGAACCTCGCTGCGCAGTGCCGCTATTCCCTCCCACACATTATCGGTGGATGAAAAGAGTGGCTCCATCGAGCCATATTTCTCGTAAATTTGTTTCAATCCGCGAGCAACATACACAAAGTCGCGCGCGAAGAATGTGCGGTGTATATTATCGGTTCCGCACAGCTCGCTCCATTTTCCGCTCATTATATAATCGTAGGGCCTGCCCTGCATTATATCGAAAAGCATTTTTCTGCCCGAAGCGAGTATCATTTTGCGGTTGCCCCAAGCTATTATCGATGCAAAAAAGGCTGCAATCTCAATGTCGCGCCTCTCGCTGAACCGATGGGGGAACCACACAGGGTCGTTATCAATAAACTCCTTGCGATTGTAAAGAGCAACCTTTTCGTCAAGAAGTTTTTTCAACCTATCCATCCGGTGGTTACTTATTCAGTGACGCAATTGCCTCTTTCATCTCCTGCGCCACTGCTGCGCTCGCCGGCACAAGTGGCAGACGAAGCACATTCTCACACTTACCCATTATGTTTAGTGCAAGTTTTGCGCCTGCGGGGTTACCGTCGACAAAGAGCAGGCGGTAGATATTTCTGTAAGACTCGTCGAGACGGCGCGCCTCTTCGTTCTTTCCCTCCTGTATTGCCTTTACAAGCACCGACAATTCCGACGGAAAAGCATTGGCAAATACCGAGATTACACCCACGCCTCCCATTTTCATAATGTCGATTGTGAGTGCATCATCGCCCGAAAGTACATCGAACCCCTGTGGCTTTATATCCATAAGGTGAGATATTTGTTGCAAATTTCCCGACGCAGCTTTAAGGCCTACAATATTTTTGCACTCCTTTGCAAGGCGCACGGCAGTTTCGGGCAGCATATTCACCCCTGTGCGCCCGGGCACATTGTAGAGGTATATAGGAAGTTCCGTTGCTGCGGCTATTGTCTTAAAGTGCCGGTACATTCCCTCTTGATTGGGCTTATTGTAGTAAGGGACAATCGAGAGTATAGCGTCTATTCCTGTAAAATCCTCATTTTTAAGTTCACTTGCCACCGCATAAGTATTATTACCGCCCACACCCAACATAATGGGGATGCGACCGGCCACCTGTTTTATGATGCGCTTTCGTGTTTCACGTTTCTCTTCGATGGTGAGTGTGGGAGTCTCTCCCGTTGTTCCGTGCACACACAGAAAATCGGTACCGCAATCGAGGTGCATCTGCACCAGATTTTCAAGCGCGGCATAATCAACCTCGCCGGTTTTTGTAAAGGGTGTTATTATCGCTACACCTGCTCCGGCTATTCTTTTTTGCATCATAAATATTCTATTTCTTTTTATCGTGACAAATTTACATCAAATATTGCCAATATCCTTGTTTTTTTACCTTAAATATTAGTTATTTCTTTCAATTTGTTGCATCAGACAATAGTGCCAAAAATTCATCTTCGCTCATCACCTTAATATTCAAGCTTTTAGCCTTTTCGAGCTTACTCGGTCCCATATTATCTCCTGCAAGAATAAATGAGGTGGATTTGCTTACACCGGCCACATTCTTGCCACCGTTGCGCTCGATTATCTCTTTGTACTCGTCGCGAGAGTGATGGGTGAATACACCGCTTATCACTATACTCTTGCCTGCGAGTATGGAGGTGCGGTTGCCGGCGGCCTCCTCTTCTATGTGAAATTTGAGCCCTGCTTCACGCAAGCGCGTTACAAGCTCCATATTTACAGGCTTGTCGAAATAACTTCTCACGCTCGTTGCTATGCGCTCGCCAATCTCTTCGACGGCAGTTAATTGCGGTATTGTGGCTGCTATTATTGCATCTATATTGCCAAATGCACGAGCGAGGCGTTTGGCCACCGTGGCACCCACATAGCGTATGCCAAGCGCAAAGAGCACTCGCTCAAAAGGTACTCGGCGCGATTGTTCCAACGCCGCCACCACATTATCGGCCGATTTTGCGCCCAGACGGGGAAGGAACATAAAATCCTCGGGATTCAGTGAGTATAGGTCGGCAACATCCTTAATGAGCCCGTAGTTGAATAGAAGTTCCACAGTTTCGGGGCCAATGCTCTCTATATTCATCGCCTCGCGCGACACAAAATGCTCTATTTTTGCCCTCATTTGCGGTGCGCAACCATATTCGTTGGGACAATAGTGGGCAGCCTCGCCCTCGGCACGCACAAGAGGAGTGCCGCACACTGGGCATTTGGTAATAAACCTCACCTTGTCGCCCACCAATATTCGTGCATCAGTATCCACCCCCGTTATTTTGGGGATAATCTCACCACCCTTCTCAATATAGACCATATCCCCTATGTGAAGGTCATATTTCTCTATAATATCGGCATTGTGGAGCGAGGCACGCTTTACTACGGTGCCCGAGAGAAGTATCGGGTCGAGGTTGGCCACAGGCGTAACAACCCCTGTGCGCCCCACCTGATAGGTAACTTCGTTGAGACGCGTCAGTGCCCTTTCGGCCTGAAATTTGTATGCAATTGCCCAACGGGGCGACTTTGCCGTGTAGCCGAGGTTCTTTTGCTGGCGCAGGGAATTTACTTTCAGCACAATGCCATCGGTGGCAACGGGCAGTTCCTTACGTGCCTTGTCGTAGTGGTCGATGAAGGCAAAAACCTCCTCCAATGTGCTGCACTTGCGGGTAGTCTCCGATATTTTGAAGCCCCACTCACGTGCCGCCATAAGATTTTCGTAGTGCCCTGCGGCCGGCAGTTCCTCGCCCAACATATAATAGAGAAAAGCATCGAGCTTGCGCTTGGCAACCTCGGAGGAGTCCATAAGTTTCAATGTTCCCGAAGCTGCGTTACGAGGATTGGCAAAGAGAGGCTCGCCGGCCTTTTCACGCGCCATGTTCAACTCCTCAAATACAGCCCACGGCATTAGTACCTCGCCGCGAATTTCAAATTCACGGGGATAATTCTCCCCTTTGAGCACAAGAGGTACCGAGCGTATGGTTTTTACATTTGCGGTAACATCGTCGCCCTTTTCGCCATCGCCACGGGTAACCGCCTGCACCAATTTTCCATCCTTATAGGTGAGAGAAATTGAGGAGCCGTCGAACTTTAATTCGCAACAAATTTCAAAATCCTCGTTCAAAAGACGTTTCACACGCTCATAAAAATCGGCAACCTCACTTTTCGAATAGGTGTTGCCAAGCGAGAGCATAGGATATTTATGAGCCACCTGCACGAACCCCTTGCTTATGTCGCTGCCCACACGCTGAGTGGGCGATGCTGCGTCGTACATTTCGGGGTGTGCATCTTCAAGCCCCTGCAATTCCCGCAACAAAGCATCGAATTCAAAATCGCTTATAGTGGGCGACGACAGCACATAGTAATTATAATTATGCTCGTGCAACAGCCGGCGCAGTTCCAATATTCTCTCCTCGTGGCTCATAATTCTATCTTGTTTTATAAACGTGCAAAGATACATCTTTTTTCGCTATTATCCCACGACAAAAATGTTTAAGTGCAAGAAAAAGGCGGTGACCTTAAAGTAAAAACAGGTCACCGCCTTTTTCTTGGAGATTGAATAAAGTTACTTAATGCCCAGAATTATTGCAACTACCGATGTAAGGCCGGCAATTACCCCCCGAAATGTTAAAAAATAATTAAAACATCAACAACATGTATTTTTTAGAGAAAAGAGACCGACTAAAAAGTATTTTTTAGCGGTCTCTTTTGTGTAGGAGATGAATAAAAAGATGTAGTTCAAGGCTTGCGTAGCCTGAAAAACCGGAGTTTACTTGGGCGTAAATGAGGATCTTGAAGGCAAGCGCAACAAAGAAATACACTTTTTAGTCATCTTCTTCTTTATTTATAAAATTTTTATTCTTTATTCATCGGTAACTCTTCGGCAACCGCACCCTGCACAGGCGGTTGCCCCTGCCCTGCCTGTTGCAGCCCTGCGAGTAGTTCGGGCGAAATACCATTCATAGGAGCTCCCTGCGCAGCCTGTTCCTCGTTGCGTTTAATTGCTTCGAGAATTTTGGTGGCAAAGGGGTAGGAACTATTTTCGAGCATAGTTTTTACATCCACGGCATTTGCACGGAAGAGTTCCATAAGAAAGTCATTGGCAATCATCTGGTAGGCCGGAGTATTATACCCCTCGGATATTGTGAGGTCTATTTGTGCATCGCGCACCTTTTCGGGATTGTACCACTTTGCCTCTTCGTTATACTCACTGCCGGCAAGGTCTATGTAACGAACCTCGGTATAATACTGCTGTATTGTCTTCATAAGTTTAATATCGCGGCGACGACGAAAATTACGGTAGCTGTCGAACAGGCCTTTCAGATTAAGCGAAGAGTTATGCACCTGTTGGGCATAAAGGCTTGCCGGAGTGCCTGCACGCGGTGCCTGCCCCTGCATCGCCGAGTTTACTCCTGATATTTCGTTTATGAGCCTCAGCTGCAAATTCAGCAGTTCAAAGTCGCCGGCAACAGCCGCGCCGCTGTTGTACTGCCGCACCACTCCATCGATACTCTGCCCGGGTTTAAGTTTCACGAACAGCACCCCGTTGTAACGCACATATTCATCGATAACCTCCTCGCGACTCATACTCTCGAAGGCATCGTCGTCGACCACAAGCACACCCTTCGACGAGGTTCCGCGTATAAAATCTATGAGCGTTGCCGTGCGGTTTATAGCTCTCTGCTGGTCGATGAACTGCTCCACAAAATTGCCGAGCTTCCCTTGAACAAGCGGATATAGGTGCAGAATGTAGTTATGCTCGCCGTGCCAATAGGGGCTGCGCCCCTCCTGCAACACATTGCCAAAAGGTGTCATATAGCGATAATACCAATAGCGTTCAATGGCAAATGCATAATCTATGAGCAGTATATCCTCCTCGGGAAGGCCGGCAGCCTTTGCCTCACGTATGCGACGCTCATTCTCACTATCGAGCCGTCTCTTCGATGCTGATGTATAGGGAAGATAGCCCCAAGTTCCCTTTTGACTGTCGTTCCAGCAGTAAGTATCACGCGATTCGAGTTTCCAGCCGAGAATCACACGGCAAAGGTCGGAGCGCGAAGGGGTGTAGAACGAGAGGGAGGCTGTTTCGTCGCCCTGCATTGCACGGTTCACGGGCAAATTATTGCCGGCAACCTCCAAATAATAGTTCTTCACTCGCTCCTTGTCGGCCGGTGTATGCGCAAACAGTGCAAGCACCTGTTCCAGAGGAAGGTCGAAAATTTCGCCTATGCAATTGAGGTCCCACATACGCACATCTTCGAGATTGGTGTTAAAGAAGAGGCGCGAAGGATTCACTGCATACACCCACACATCCTTTTGCCCTCGCGAGGGATTCATTCCATACTCTATTCTTTGCGCCGTCATTCCACCATTGAGCAACATACGCATAGAGTCGGAGTCCACCTCCTCCATTTCGTTTATATCGTGTACATACTCTATGGCAACAGACATCATCTCCCCCACCCGTCCCTCTGACGGGTCGCGCGCCACACACACGGGACGCAGAAGATTCTGGCGCATCTGTCCGTCGATGTTGCTCAATATGGGAGCAATCATATTATTCTTCAACGGCACTTTGCCATTCTTCTTTATGAGTTCTCCCTCGGTAATCATAGAGAGCGTGTCGGGGTCGCGCACATAATCGCCCCATTGGTCGCCGTAGCTGTACATAAGGCTGCGCCGCAATTTGCGGCGAGCCTCATCAAGAGCCATCCAGCAGGCTGCACACTCATTGAGAAAATCGACGGCACTGCCCTCGCTCTTTTCCACAATTCCGTCGCGCAGCGCCGGCTCGGCTTTCACTTTTCTGTTAATAAATTTATTCATTACCGATATAAATATTAGTTATTATCGTTATTCTTTATATCCTCTTCTGTAATATTGAAGGGAATCTCATCGTTATATACCTTTTTCTTTTCCGCTTCCATTTTCCTTTCAGCCTCCTCGCTAAAATTTTCGTGCAGACGCCTAAAAAACTCCCTATCATGCTCCACATTGCGAGGCGCATCCTCATCGATGACAAGTTTATTGTAGTAGTCCCTCCAATAATCATCTACACCCCTATTGTGCTTTTCTTTAAAAACATCGACAAGTTCTTTGCGCGACAATTGATCGTTCTCGTTAAACATCGGCAAATTACTGTTTTTATAAGACCTCGACACTTCGGCCCTGTTCTTCTCCTCTTCTACCGCTTTCTTCAATAGGTCTACAATATAATCGTTATTTGACAAACGCCTTCTCTTGTACCCTTTTGTTCTATACTTATCGCTATACTTTCTCAATCGACTCTCAGGGCGATACAAGCCTCCCAAAGCAACCTCCTTCACAAAATAAGGAATCAGCAGTTCTATAAATTCGGCATTAGCTTCGAGTGCCTCCATTTCGTCGAGAGCACCACGCTCTTTAAGTTGCGAATAAGCATCGGCAAGGTTGGACATAACATCGTCATACTGTGCTCTAAGTATTTTCTTCTCCAATGGCGTCAATTGCAGATCTTTCATCTTTTTCGATGTTTTTCTGAATTTCATTGGGCGATTGGAACTATTCTCCTTCACATTCTTGTATATCACATCCAAAGGGCCGGCAAGCATTTTTTTCATCCTGGTAAATTGCTCCAAGGACATTTGCTTCTCGCGTGGAAAATCCTCGGTAGATTCGGGTATATTATTCATACGATCCACATCCAACATCATCTGGCGTTTAAGCAGATTTCTTGTTTCTACATTTCCGCTGAACGACTGCGATTTTCCTGTTACTTTATGAAGGATATACTCATCAACCGTAGGGAACTCCTCTTTGAACCTTGTCGGCGGCATTCCAAACTCTTTTACAAATTGATTATTGAGCACATTCAACACCCCCGTAATATTTTCATAATTAGAGTAATTTTCTATCTTTTCTACATCATCCAACGCCTTATAGTATTGTTCGACAAAAGCATCCTCTGCATCGGCCCTCAACAAGGAAACACTTTTCTCGAACCCTTCGTAGTGCTGAATCATCTGTTGCAACGGCGTTACTATATTATAGGCCAGCACTTCGGGTTCCATAAGAGCATTTTGCCTTATATACATCACCTGCTTTTTAGGATCGTAATAAGAAACCTCAGGCATATATTTGGTAATCTTCACAGGGATATGTGCCAATTCCGGATAGGCAGCATAGAATATCGGATCGCTGACAATATCGCGCACCTGTAAATCATTGAACAAAGAGGGGTATTTATCGAAAATCTCTTCAACAAATTTCTCATCTGCACCACCTGCCAGGAATGTACCACCTACCATTTTGTTATATTTGCGAGCCAATTGAGGATCTTTCATCAGCAGTTGATTATATACAACATCGTTCAACTGTATTGTCTCATACTCCAATTCACTGCGCCACATTCCATCGGCACCACGTGCCCAGCCTGTTTCTCTCCAAATTTTTTGCGGGGTCTCCCCATCAGCCTCCATCTCCTTTGCAATAGCAAGATCTATCTGCTCATTCAAACGTCCATTATCGGCATTGGAAAGATTATCGGCACCGCGTTCTCCTATAAACCTATAAGAAGAGGCTACCGCGTTCTTCTTTTCATTCTCGGGATGAAACTCCTCGTACAACGCCCTCTTGTCGGGCAACAAATATTCGGGAGTATCGGCATATATTTCATTTTTGTCAATACGACGCTTCACCTCCTTTAAGTAGGCAGGAGCATTGTAATAATCGACTTTATGACGTGCGGAAGGAAATCTCCCGAACACCGATGCACGATAATCGTTGGGTTGCGTTCCTTTTAACATTGCATCTTTATGAGCCGACAGCATTCTGCATAGTTCATCGGTTGTAACCTTTGCCTTCTCGCCAGAAATTATATTCATACGCACAAGTGCGTGGTTCACATAATCCTTCAACCTATTGAGAATACCGCGCTCCTTGCGTGTGGGATTATCCTTTTCGGCCAAATGTGCCATATACTCCTCCACTGCAATAAAGCCCGGAGCCTTATACTTTCTACCAATTTCGTAGATTCCATCGAGCACTTCGGCATCGGCCGATTTATATAGTTCCTCGTAAAAATCGAAGAGATACATTCCAAAGAGATTGGAAAGACCTTTGTGCCCCACAACCTCGTGCACGACAACACGTTCAAGTTCGCTCATATCCTTAATGTTGGGAAGATTTATATATACCTTCCCATTGGAATTATCAACCCAGCCCAATGAACGGATTTTGTTGTTATAATCAACTTCGTTTGTAGTATCCTCAACCTCCCTTTCATCGAAGAGGAAGTTTAGTTTATAGCCCAATTTTTGAGCCATTTCCTCGGCCCTCTGCTTATAATTGCGCATTGTCTCGTGGCTATTTTGTAAGCCTATATAGCTCCAAGCGTAGGGTTTGTTCCATTTGGTAGGGACCTTTATACGTCTGTTACCACCGACAGCTTCGGTGCCCTCTGTAAGATCGGGATAAGCATCTTTATTGAGCCAACCGGCATCGGTTGAATTTACAAAATTCACATACCTTTTCTTTTCGTGAGCCTTTATCTCCTCGTTGCCAAGATTGCCATAGGGGGAATTCTCACGTTCCTTCTGCAAGCTGTTGTAGCGAGTGGTGGTAGTACCACTTTTAAGCGTTTCCACCTCCTGTTGCATTATTTCGAGGTATTTGTCGAGCGCTCTATTCTCGGCGGCCGAACAGCGATAAGCCTTGCGGTTCACGGCAGCAAGCAAACTGCCCTCGTTCAAATTAAACTCATTCTCCAATTGCTTGCGCAGATTATAAAGCATTGTTCCTACCCCTTTATCGCCATAGCTTGCACGGCGCGAGATATTATCAAGGAATTCACTCTCGCGACTATCGAGCGGTTCCCCGTTGGCTTTTTTATACATAGCCTCGGCAATTTCGTTTATGTCGGCCCCACGCTCTTGCGCATAAAGCCCTGCCTGACGGAAGAAATTTTCCGAGTCGTATCTGCCCAACAATGCCTCCTCACAGGTAGCAATCTTGTTTTTTCGCAATTCGGAGTGGTTCGTAATGAGGAAGGTCTCTACATCCTTTATATTAGTAAATTCACGAGTAGAAATGCGACGTCCATTAGCATCGAACAGTGTGGCACTGTAAGCACCGCCACCTGCTTCCTGTATGCTGCAATCGACTGCAACAGGCGGTGTCGATGTTACTTTATTTTCCACAAGATAGAGAAGCTTGGAACGGGTTGCAGCCGACAATTCACCACTCTCCATCAAGGCCAGATAGTTGTTCTTTATAGCATCGAGCTCTGTGGGAGTTTTATTGGACGAGGTTTTAAAAGCATCTTCAAGTGCCAATATAAAACGTTGCGGATCGACGCCGGCTTTACGAACTTCGCGCGATTCATCGGCAGTGAGTCGAAGCCTCTGTTTCAATTTGCCATTGGCATCGAGTTTAAGACTGCCACCGACGGGACGCCAATGGGCAAGTTTCATTGCACCAAGCGTTGCCACACTCTCGCCATAATCGTAGAGAAGGTCGATGGGCTCCACATCCACGCCCGATGCGAGTTTACCGGCATTTGAACTCAATGTAAACACGCCGGACTCTGCGCCAAGCACACCGGCCGACGCGGCAGCCTTCCTGCCACCGGTAAGGCCGCGCGAAAGTTCGCGCAAGGGAGTACCCACCGCACCAACTGCCGCACCCGTAGTAAAGCCGTGAGCATAAGCATCGACAGCCTTGCCTACATCAATTCCATCGTTGTAGAGCAAGTCATCGGCTATGCTGTTGGAAGCGTCGTAACCACCAAGCGTGAGACCCTGCACCGCCGAATTCTGGGCAATTTTCGCACCCATCTTGTCAACTATCGCACGCCTCACAATACGCTCGGCCTCGGGCAATTTCATTCCGCGCACCGCATACTTCTTGGCAAGATTTAACGACAATCCCTTTGTAATACCCGTGGCAGCCTTGCTTGCAATATTGGACGAGAGAGAGCCAATACCTGCAAACATAGGCATATCCATCATTAGTGAGCCGATACCCGCAGCAAGTTTTTCGGCGCGGCTTGCATCGTAGGCCGAAAGGCCGGCCGCATTCACAGCAGCCTGCGAAGAGTGTGGCGAATAGGCCATATTTCCCAGATTCACAAGCTTGCCTGTCAAGGAGTTGTCAATCGCACTGCGTGCAATATATTCACCACTGCTTTTGGGCTTGGCCTCATCCACATATTCATCCATCATACGTTGCTCGATGGCCGGCTCCACCACAGCCGTGCGATAGGCCTCGGGCGACAACCCCGCGTAACGGGCATAGCTGCCCGCAATATCATCGAGCCCCTTTTCGGGTAGTTTTTGCATTGTATTGTGGATTACTCGTCGCGGATCCGATTCATTGCGCATCGCACCTGCTGCGGCAACAGGGTCGGCACCGAGCACCGATATTCCTTTTCTATAAGCCTCCATTGCACGCTCACCGACCGCCTTCTTCTCACTGTCGAAGATTCCCTTAACATTGCTATTGTAGTACCCCTCTGTGGCATCCTTCACTGCCCTATCCGACATTACAAACTGACGGCGGCGACGAAGTTCATCATCCTTGGGCACAATATAGTTGCGTGCCGAAGCAATAAACTCCTTTTCGCGCTTGCCGGCATCGAGAGGAGCCGACAAACGCTGTTGCTCATTATCAAAATAGGAGGAGAGCTCGTTCATCGAAGAGCTCAAAGGTTCACTCTTCTCGGGAGAGAAGGCATCAAAGCCCTCGGCTCCGTCCAGGGGTTCATACAAAGCACTCTTAATTCGCTTGCGTTTGGAATTTTCATATCCCAAAATTCCACTGTTCTCATCGTTTCTAATCATATATCTTACTTTTTATTGTTGTTTATATACCAAACAGGAGTTTTTATGTTTTTAATTTTATGCAGAATATCTCCACGCCCTTTTGAGCCATATTTCCACTCCATTGCAGGGGAAAGCGCCGAGTGGCGCACACTGTTACGCGCAACAGGAACAAGAGGAAGATTATTCCCACTTTTCGCTCCATTTGTTTTAAAGCTATCGGCTGCTATTCTGCCACCATAATCGGTAATTGCTTTAAAATAACGTTGCTTTGCAATCTCGAACCCTCTGGCTGCGGTTGCCGCTTGCGGACGAGGCGCAACATCATACTGCACCCCCTTATTACGCCCCATAATGGAGAGCAGACTGGTGGCAAAATCGGTAACGGCAGCCATTGTACGCTTCTGTTTGGCTCTTTCATAATCCCTGCGTGCACTATCCAGAATTCGTTGTCGGTATAATGCCGCGTACTTTTCATCATTACTTTTGTACATAGGCTTGTTCTTATTCATCAATCTCATTACCCCAGTTAAGCCCCATTAAAGCATCCTTGAAGAGGTCGAGCCCCTTGGTTGCACTTTGCGCCGCCATCTTTTCGTCGAGCGAGAGTTGCGACAATTGCCCGTTGGCAATCGCCTGCCTGTTTTTCAGGTGAGTGGAGTCGATGTTACGTTTCACTGCATCGCTCTGCGAAGCAATATTTGTCATAACATTATCCATCACATTCAACCCCTGCTGATTACGCGCAACAGCAAGCTCGGGCGTGGCACCGTTTATTGCCGCATACGCCCTGTTCTGCTCATTCTGCTTACGCAAAGTCTTTTCCACCCTCTTAATGGCGGCTCTCGAACTGGAATCGTTCAAATAGTCACTGAAATAGTTTCTTCGGAACCAATTATTCTCCATTTGAGAGGCGTTTTTCATAAGATTTTTACGCGCCTCCTTGGCCTTGGCCGAATCGAACATTCCTTTAATACCCGAATAGAGCCCCAAGGCCCCATTCGCCACTGATAAAACTGTAAATAAACCCATACGTCTTTTTTGCTGCAAAAGAAATATCAAAATGAGCAAACAAGGTTGCTAAATTAACAAAAACATCTAATACACAAGATTTTAGCAATTCAGCAACCTTCTCGCGCAAATAGGCTGTATCTTTGTAAGAAAGAACGAAAATAAATATTCAAGCAATGGTAAAAAGCAGAAAGAACGGTTGTGTCACAATCGACGATGTACACAACGAAACACTCTCACTCTTTCATCGCCTAATACAAAGGCTCGAAAAACTGACAGTGAACTGCGAGGACCCCGGCACAATAAACCAAGCACTGAAAACCACCGCCGATTTTCTTGTGAAGCTCAACAAGGAGAGGGAGCAAGGCGATGAAAATCTCGGTGCACTTCTGCAACAGACCTTGCGGGGTATTGAGGGGTGATTATTACTCGCAAAAAAGCAATGAGGAGAGTTTTTGGCTCATCCTCATTGCTTGTAAACAAATAGAAGTATATATAATAAGGTAATAACGCGTTGCACGGCAAGCGAGAAGGAGAAGCGTTACCGGCGGGTTGAGGATATTGTAATAAACAGTCCCAAAAGGCTGTGGAAAATTTTAGCGATAGTATTCATGTGCTGCTCGCCGGAGTATCGGCCCTGCTGTTACCGGGCCTTATTCACAGATATAAGATAAGCAGAGAGGTTGAGAAGATGCCCTATTATAAAAGAGTGGCAACGGACGAAGAGTTCGAGAAATTTAAAAAGAATTTAAATCTATATTACAACGATGTTGTTATTTTCGTGAACGACAGCACCAACCTCAAAAAATACCCTTCGTATTTCTCATATTGCGTCAGATACAAAGAATTGATGCGGGCTGCGGTTAAAAGAATGCAACAGGACGAATGGACTTACAATGGTTTTAAATGGGCATCGAACCCTATTGGCGGATATAAAAGAAAGTTCCTCGAAGAATTAGATGAAAAGCAAAGAATAAATGCCGACAAACTGCCCTGATAGCCGTTTGTCGGCATCAGCCTATTAACATATTCAAACAAAGAAGTTTACAGTCCCTGTACCTTTGCCTCGTTCCAAAGAGCATCCATTTCGGCAAGCGACATTTCGTGCAAAGAACGGCCGGCAGCCTTTGCCCCCTCCTCCACATAATTGAAACGGCGGCGGAACTTGCTGTTGGTGTACTCCAATGCCGTGTCGGGGTTCATTCCATAAAGACGACCGGCATTCACTATGCTGAAAATAAAATCGCCAAACTCCTTCTCTGCGGCAGCCTTGTCGCCACGTTCCATTTCTGCTTGAAGCTCGGCAAGTTCCTCGCGCACCTTCTCCCACACATCCTCTTTTTTGTCCCAATCGAAACCCACGTTGGCAGCCTTCTCCTGCATACGGAACGCCTTTATGAGCGAGGGCATAGAGGCAGGTACACCGCTCAACACAGTCTTATTGCCACCCTTCTCGGCCATTTTAAGTTGCTCCCAATTCTTGCACACCTCACCGGCAGTGTCGGCCTTTGCCTGCCCAAACACGTGAGGATGGCGATAAATAAGCTTCTCGCACAAGCGGTCGCACACATCCTTTATATCAAATTGCTGCTGCTCCTGCGCAATTTTCGAATAGAACGCAACGTGCAAGAGAACATCGCCAAGTTCCTTGCATATATTCTGTGTATCGTCGGCCACAAGGGCATCGGACAGCTCGTAGACCTCCTCTATTGTATTAGGGCGCAAGCTGCTGTTAGTTTGTTTCCTGTCCCACGGACATTTTTCCCGCAGTTCGTCGAGAATATCCAAAAAACGGCCGAAAGAGGCTAAAATTTCACTCCTGCTATGCATATTTTCATATTTTTATGGTGTACAAAGGTAATAAATTTAATAATAATACTTAACTTTGCAATTCAGAATAATTTTACATATTGGAATAATTATAAAATCACTAAAATAATGAGTTTAGCAACTACTTATATTCCCGCCGAGGTTGAAGAGAAATGGTACGGATATTGGATGAAGAACAATCTTTTCCATTCGGAGCCCGACGATAGAGAGCCCTACACAATTGTAATTCCCCCACCCAACGTAACCGGAGTGTTGCACATGGGACATATGCTCAACAACACCATTCAGGATATTCTGGTGCGTCGCGCAAGAATGATGGGCAAGAACGCCTGCTGGGTACCCGGCACCGACCACGCCTCAATCGCCACCGAGGCCAAAGTGGTGAAAAAACTTGCCGAGCAAGGCATTAAGAAGAGCGACCTTACCCGCGAGGAATTTTTGAAGCACGCGTGGGAGTGGAAAGAGGAGCACGGCGGAATTATATTGAAGCAGTTGCGCAAGCTCGGTGCATCGTGCGACTGGGACCGCACATCCTTCACAATGGACGAAGTGCGCAGCAAGAGCGTCATAAAGGTATTCTGCGACCTCTACAACAAGGGCCTCATATACCGCGGCCTGCGTATGGTGAACTGGGACCCCAAGGCACAGACAGCATTGAGCAACGAAGAGGTTATATACAAGGAGGAGAAGAGCAAACTCTACTATCTTAAATACTATGTGGATGAAGCGGCCGGCAGCACCGACGGCGAAGAGAGCACAGCCGTTACATTGGCACCCACCGATGCATTCGACCCCACCGTGAAGCACCAGATTTTGCACCGCGACGCACAAGGCCGTCGCTACGCAGTGGTGGCAACCACACGCCCCGAGACAATTATGGGCGACACTGCAATGTGCATCAACCCCAAAGACCCCAAAAACTCGTGGCTCAAAGGCAAACAGGTGATTGTACCCCTTGTGAACCGCGCAATCCCTGTAATAGAGGACCGCTACGTGGAGATTGAGTTTGGTACCGGTTGCTTGAAGGTAACCCCCGCTCACGACACCTACGACTATATGTTGGGCAAGACACACAACCTCGAAACAATCGACATTTTCAACGCCGACGCAACCATAAGCGAAGCGGCAGGGCTCTATGTGGGAATGGACCGTATGGAGGTGAGAAAGCAGATTGCCATAGACCTTGAAAAAGCAGGCCTGCTCGAAAAGGTTGAAGACTACGACAACAAGGTGGGCTACTCGGAGCGTAACGCCGACACAGCAGTGGAGCCCCGCTTGTGTATGCAGTGGTTCCTGCGTATGCAGCACTTTGCCGACATAGCCTTGCCCCCTGTGATGAACGACGAACTTAAATTCTACCCCACAAAATACAAAACAACCTACAACAACTGGCTCGCCAACATACAGGATTGGTGTATCAGCCGCCAGCTGTGGTGGGGTCACCGCATTCCCGCCTACTTCCTGCCCACAGCTGAGGGAGAGGCCGAAAAATTTGTCGTAGCCGAGAGCCGCGACGAGGCATTGAAACTTGCACAGGCTGTTCCCGGATACGAAAATATCACTGCCGAGGAGTTGATGCACGACGAGGATGCACTCGACACTTGGTTCAGTTCTTGGTTGTGGCCAATTTCTTTGTTCAACGGTATTTTGGACCCGGGCAACAAGGAGATTAGCTACTACTACCCCACAAACGACCTTGTCACCGGCCCCGACATTATCTTCTTCTGGGTAGCCCGTATGATTATGGCCGGCTACGAATATCAGGGAGAAATGCCCTTCCGCAACGTATATTTCACAGGAATCGTGCGCGATAATCTTGGCCGCAAGATGAGCAAACAGCTTGGAAACTCGCCCAACCCCCTCGACCTTATCGAGAAATATGGAGCCGACGGCGTGCGTATGGGTATTATGCTCTCGGCACCTGCCGGAAACGACATTCTCTTCGACGAGAGCCTCTGCGAGCAAGGCCGTAACTTCTGCAACAAAATATGGAACGCTTTTCGCCTTGTAAAGGGCTGGAACGTGAGCAACGAGGCCGAGCAGCCCGAAAGTTCAAAGCTCGCCATACGTTACTTCGAGGAGGTGTTGGCAAAATCGGCAACCCTGCTCGACGACCAATTTGGCAAATACCGCATTAACGAGGCGTTGATGAATGTGTACACCCTCTTCTGGGACGAATTCTCGGCGTGGTACCTCGAAATGATTAAGCCCGCATACGGCTCACCCATAGACGCAGCCACATACGAAGCTACACTCAAATTCTTCGACAGCCTGTTGCGCCTTCTGCACCCCTTTATGCCCTTCATCACCGAGGAGCTGTGGCAATCAATCTACGACCGCAAGGATGGCGAGAGCATTATGATACAGAGTGTAAAAGAGCTTAACCGCCCCATCGACGAGAATTTCTTGGGACAGATTGCAGCCCTCAAAGAGGTTGTGGGTAACATACGCGCAATACGCCAGCAGAAGAACCTTTCACCCCGCGAACCCCTCGCCTTGCAGATTATGGGCGAGTCACCCGTCGCAGGGCTCGAAAGTGTGCTCACAAAAATGGCCAACCTCACAGCGATTGAGAGCGTAACCTCGCCCGACGACACAGCAGTATCGTTCCGCGTGGGTACCACAGAATTTGCAGTGCCTATGGGCTCGCTCATCGACAAGGATGCCGAAATTGCCAAGATGCAGGAAGAGCTTGCCTACCACGAGAAGTTCCTCAAAAGCGTGGAAGCAAAGCTCAGCAACCCCAACTTTGTGAGCAAGGCCCCCGAAAAAATTATTGCCATAGAGCGCAAAAAACAGGCTGACGCCACCGAGAAAATTGCAATGCTCAAAGAAAGCATACAAAAACTGTCTAAATAAAAGCACCTTATGGAGAGCAAAAGCCAAAAGATAGTTCTTATAGCAGTAGCCTGCCTGTTGCTCGCAACAGCAATAACGCTGGGAATATTGCTTGCCGACAGCAAGCAGCAGAACAGCGAAATGCAGGAACTCTTCGCCATAGAAAAGGAGGAGCTCGAAAGTGAATATTCGAGTTTCGCCCTGCAATACGACGAGCTTAAAGTGCGCATCACCAACGACTCGTTGCAGACAAAGCTGGAACAGGAGAAACTACGCACCCAGCAACTGCTCGAAGAGCTTAAACAGACAAAGGCCGACAATGCCGCCGAAATTACACGCCTCAAAAAGGAGTTAAAGACGGTGCGTGCAGTGCTACGCAGCTACATAATACAGATAGACTCGCTCAACATTGTAAACGAGGGCCTTAAAAAGGAGAACAAGCGCGTGAACGAGAAATATCGCGAAGCATCGAAGACCATAGACGCACTATCCACCGCCAAAAAGGAGCTCACAGAGATTGTGACACTC
The DNA here is from genome assembly GCA_045634365.1 of Bacteroidaceae bacterium. GTDB lineage: Bacteria > Bacteroidota > Bacteroidia > Bacteroidales > Bacteroidaceae > HGM04593. The sequence continues at coordinate 26,942 of JAZRAC010000057.1, forward strand.
GCATCGCAGCTCGACGCCATCGGCATAAAAATGAGACTGTTAAAGAGAAACGGCAAGGAGGTGAACAAGATTAAACGTGCCAAGCAGATTGAGATCAGCTTCACCATAAGCAAGAACATCACTGCCGAAACAGGCAACAAGACAATCTATGCACGCATATTGCAGCCCTCGCAAGAGGTGCTCACAAAAAGCGCGACCAACACTCTTGCATACGAGAATCGCATAATTGGCTACTCTATAAAGAAACATATTGAGTACACCGGTGAAGAACAAGAGGTTACAATGTACTGGGATATTGAGGAGTTCCTGCAACCCGGCACCTACCGCCTGTACCTCTTTGCCGACGGAGTGATGATAGGCTCAAACAGCTACGAATTTAAATAATACATCATATAATATCAAGGTAGGTAATTCCAAGAAAAATTAAACACAATATAAAAGATGAACATTTTAGAATTAAGCGAACAGGAGATAGTACGCCGCGAAGCACTTGCCGAGCTGCGTAATATGGGCATTGAGCCCTACCCCGCAGCCGAGTATCCCACAAACGCATTCTCGGTGGATATTTTGCAGGAGTTTAAAGACGATGACGAGCCTCGCGAAGTGTGCATTGCCGGCCGTATGATGAGCCGCCGCGTAATGGGAAAAGCATCGTTTATGGAGTTGCAGGACTCAAAAGGCCGCATACAGGTATATATAACCCGCGACGACATCTGCCCCGGGGAGAACAAAGATGGTTACAACACCCTCTTCAAACGTCTGCTCGACATTGGCGACTTTGTGGGTGTTAAAGGATTTGTGTTCCGCACACAGACAGGCGAAATTACCGTACACGCAAAGGAGCTTACAATCCTTTCGAAGAGCATACGCCCCCTGCCAATCGTAAAATACAAGGATGGCGTTGCATACGACAAATTCGAAGACCCCGAATTGCGTTACCGCCAGCGTTACGTAGACCTTGTGGTTAACGACGGTGTAAAGGAGATATTCATCAAGCGCAACAAAATTTACAGTTCTATGCGCGAATATTTCAACACAAAAGGATATATGGAGGTTGAAACACCGGTGCTGCAATCAATCCCAGGCGGGGCAGCCGCACGCCCCTTCATCACTCACCACAATGCGCTCGACATTCCCCTGTACCTACGCATTGCCAATGAGCTCTATCTGAAACGACTAATCGTTGGAGGCTTCGAGGGTGTGTACGAATTTTCAAAGAACTTCCGCAACGAGGGAATGGACCGCACACACAACCCCGAATTTACCTGTATGGAGATATATGTTGCCTACAAGGACTACAATTGGATGATGACCTTCACCGAGAATATGCTCGAAAAGATTGCTCTCGATGTTAACGGCACAACCGAGGTACAGGTGGGTGAGAATACAATCAGTTTCAAGGCTCCCTTCCGCCGTGTTACAATGCTCGACTCAATTAAGGAGTTCACCGGCTACGACCTCAACGGCAAGAGCGAGGAGGAGATTTTTGCAATATGCAAGGAGCTGAAAATGGAGGTCGACGAAACAATGGGCAAGGGCAAGCTCATCGACGAGATTTTCGGAGAGTTCTGCGAGGCCAACTACATACAGCCCACCTTCATCACCGACTACCCCATAGAAATGTCGCCCCTGTGCAAACGCCACCGCAGCAACCCCGACCTCACCGAGCGTTTCGAGCTTATGGTGAACGGCAAGGAATTGTGCAACGCATACAGCGAGCTTAACGACCCCATCGACCAAGCCGAGCGTTTCCAAGAGCAGTTGCGCCTGAGCGAAAAGGGCGACGACGAGGCAATGTTCATCGACAAGGACTTTGTGCGTGCGCTCGAATATGGAATGCCCCCAACATCGGGAATGGGCATAGGGATGGACCGTTTGGCAATGCTTATGACCGGCCAGACAACCATACAGGAGGTACTCTTCTTCCCCCAGATGCGCCCCGAGAAAAAGGTGCCCAAAGACAGCGTAGCAGCATTTGCTGCCATAGGTGTGCCCGAAGAGTGGGTGCCTGTACTGCACAAGGCCGGCTACAATCTTGTGAATGACCTTAAAGACGGCAATCCCCAGAAAATTCAGCAGGAGATTGGCGGAATAAACAAGAAATTCAAGTTAAACTACACTACTCCTTCTGTGAACGACGTTGCTGAATGGATAAGCAAACTCGCTTAAAAACAGTTATTCGGCTTTGATATATTTTAAAGAAATTTAAATTATGGACCTTACCAATTCCACCGTAGCTATTATGGGAGGCGGTAGCTGGGCTACTGCAATCGCAAAAGTATTGTTGAGCAATGTAGAAAGCATCAACTGGTATATAAGACGCGACGACCGCATAGAGGACTTCAAACGCCTCGGGCACAACCCAGCCTACCTTTCATCGGTGAAATTCGACACCGACAGAATCAACTTCTCTTCGGACATAAACAAGATTGTCAAAGAGTCGGATATTTTGGTTTTTGTGACCCCTTCGCCCTATTTGAAGAATCATCTGAAAAAGTTGAAGACTCCGCTCGAAGATAAGTTCATTGTAAACGCCATCAAAGGTATTGTGCCCGACGAAAATCTCATAATCTCGGAGTACTTCCACAAGGCCTACAAGGTACCTTATGAGAATATTGCGGCTATTGCCGGTCCCTGTCACGCCGAGGAGGTTGCACTTGAACGCCTCTCCTACCTCACCGTGGGATGTTCGAGCATCGACCACGCGAAGCAGTTTGCGCAAAAACTTGCCAACAGTTTCATAAAAACATCGGTGAGCGATGATGTTGTGGGCATCGAGTATGGCTCGGTACTCAAAAACATATATGCTATTGCAGCCGGTATATGCAGCGGCCTGAAATATGGCGACAACTTCCAGGCAGTGCTGATGTCTAACGCTGTAATAGAAATGAATCGCTTTGTAAATGTTGTTCACCCAATAGAGCGCACCATTATGGACTCGGTATATTTGGGCGACCTTTTGGTAACAGGCTACTCCAATTTCAGCCGTAACCGCGTATTCGGTACAATGATTGGCAAGGGCTACTCCGTGAAGAGCGCACAGATTGAAATGGAGATGATTGCCGAGGGTTACTACGGCGCAAAGTGCATAAAGGAGATTAACGAACATTACAGAGTGAACACCCCCATCATAGATGCTGTTTATAACATATTGTACGAGGGAATTTCACCCATTATAGAGATAAAACTTTTAACAGACGCATTCAAATAACAAATAACTATACAAAAAATGGAAAATATTAAACTGAACATAGACAAAGTAACTGGCTTTGTATCGAAAGAGGAGATTATGGCTCTTGCGCCCCAAGTTAAACAGGCACAGGAGGCGTTGGAGAATGGCACACTGCCCGGTAACGATTTTCTTGGTTGGTTGCACCTACCTTCGGAAACAACAAAGGAGTTTATCGAGGAGATTAAGGCAACAGCCGATACTTTGCGTGCCAACTGCGAGGTTGTAGTTGTAGCCGGCATTGGCGGCAGCTATCTTGGCGCACGCGCGGTGATTGAGGCTTTGAGCAACAATTTTGCAGCAATGATGAACGATGGCAGCAATCCTCGTGTGATTTTTGCCGGACACAACATCAGCGAGGATTATTTGAGCGAGCTCACCACTTTCCTCGCCGACAAGAAGTTCGGTGTTATAAATATCTCAAAATCGGGAACAACAACCGAGACTGCCCTCGCCTTCCGTTTGCTCAAAAAGCAGTGCGAGGAGCAACGTGGCAAGGAGACTGCAAGCAAGGTTATTGTTGCAATTACCGACGCTGTTAAGGGTGCCGCACGCATCACCGCCGATAAAGAGGGTTACAAGAGTTTCATCATCCCCGACAATGTAGGCGGCCGTTTCTCGGTGCTCACTCCCGTGGGCCTTTTGCCCATCGCTGGTGCAGGCTTCGGCATTGTGGCACTTGTAAAAGGTGCACAGGATATGGAGAAGGCTTGTGCCGCCACCGTTCCCTTCGAGGAGAATATCGCAGCAATGTACGCAGCCACTCGCAACGCGCTCTACGCTGCCGGCAAGAAGATTGAAATTCTCGTAAACTACCAGCCCAAGCTGCACTTTACATCGGAGTGGTGGAAACAGCTCTACGGCGAGAGCGAGGGCAAAGAGAACAAGGGTATCTTCCCCGCATCGGTAGACTTTACAACCGACCTTCACTCAATGGGACAGTGGATACAGGAGGGCGAGCGCACAATCTTCGAAACTGTGCTCTCTATCGAAAAGCCCAACAGCTCACTCATTGTTCCCGCCGACGAAGAGAACCTCGACGGGCTTAACTTCCTCGCCGGCAAACACGTTGACGAGGTTAACAAGATGGCCGAGCTTGGCACACAGCTTGCTCACGTCGACGGTGGCGTGCCCAACATACGCATCAGCATTCCGCAGTTGAACGCCTACTATATAGGCCAGCTAATCTACTTCTTCGAGATTGGTTGCGGCATAAGCGGTTACATTCTTGGTGTTAACCCCTTCAACCAGCCCGGTGTTGAGGCATACAAAAAGAATATGTTTGCCCTGCTCGACAAGCCCGGCTACGAAGAGGAGAGCAAGGCTATACGCGCAAGACTCTAATATGAACTATAAAGAGATTATAGAGCAATATGTGCAACTGCAAGGCCGCAAAGCCTTGCAGTTGCGTGCTGTATTGTTTGATATGGACGGGGTGCTGTTCGACTCAATGCCCTACCACGCAAAGGCTTGGTCGCAGGTGATGACCGAGGCGGGCTTTCACTTTACCGAGGAGGATGTCTATATGAACGAAGGACGCACCGGTGCCGACACTATAAACACTGCGAGCCTCGCACAGTTCGGAAAGCCAAGCACTCCCGAGCAGATAGACGCTCTTTGCAAAGCAAAGTGTGAGATATTTGCCACATACCCCGAAACGCCCCGTATGCAGGGAGCATTGGAACTTGTAAGAAAGGTAAAGGAGTGCGGCCTCACGCCTATGATAGTTACAGGCTCGGGCACCCCCACTCTGCTCGACCGCATACAGAGCAATTTCCCCGAGATATTCGACGAAGGGCACATTGTAACCAGTTTCAATGTGAAACGCGGCAAGCCCTTCCCCGACCCCTATCTGCTTGCACTCGAAAAGGGAGGGTTCGCCCCCAACGAAGCAATAGTAGTGGAGAATGCACCGCTGGGAGTAACCGCCGGAGTGGCAGCAGGGCTCTTCACCATAGCCGCAAACACCGGCCCGCTCAACCCCGAAGTTCTATACAAGGCCGGCGCAAATATGGTATTCCCATCGGTGGAGGCTATAAACAACGATTGGGCGAACCTGTTGGCAGCACTCACAGCTTAACAAAAAAATGAAGCAACTGCTCGAAAAGATACATCAGGCAATAGACACCCACTATACAAAAAGCGAAGTGAGTGCCCTTGCCCGTATCATAGCAACCGAACTGCTCGCAATACCCCAAACAACCTTCTTCCTGAAAGACAAAATAACGCTCACTCCCGAGGAAGAACAAAAAGTTACCGACGCGCTCGAAAGGCTCAAAAAACAGGAGCCCATACAATACATTTTAGGATACAGCGACTTTTGCGGCCTGCGCTTCGCCGTAAACCCATCGGTGCTTATTCCCCGCCCCGAAACGAGCGAACTTGTGGAGTTGATAGCCGCAGAGAACCCCTCGGCACGGAAGATACTCGACATTGGCACCGGTAGCGGCTGCATAGCAATCTCACTCGCTTGCAAACTGCCCGATGCCCATATAACAGCGTGGGACATCTCCCCGCAAGCCCTTGCCGTGGCACAAAAAAACAGCACCACCAACGGCTGCAACGTACTCTTTGAACAGCGCGACATTCTCTCTTGCCCACCCGCCGATAAAAAATTCGACATAATAGTGAGCAACCCTCCTTATATAAAAGAGTGCGAAAAAACAGCAATGGAAGATAATGTACTCTTGTGGGAACCGCACCTTGCCCTCTTTGTGCCCGACAACGACCCATTGTTATTCTACCGCACAATAGCAGAAAAAGCACAAAAGATGCTCACCCCCGGCGGCAAGCTCTTTTTTGAGATAAACCGCGCCCACGGAACCGAAACGGTAGAAATGTTGAGCCGGTTGGGTTACCATAATATAACCCTTCGTAAAGACCTTGCCGGCAACGACCGAATGGTAAGAGCCGAGAAAAAATAAGTTATGAAACCCATTACCCCATCCGAAGCCCTCAACAAAGCAGCCGCTTACTGCACACTGTGCGAGCGTTGCACAAGCGAAGTGAGCAACAAACTCACAGCGTGGGGCGTCGCGCACACCGACCAACGAGCCATAATAGAGAGGCTGCAAAGCGAGGGATTCATTGACGAAGGGCGCTACTGTCGCGCCTTTGTGAACGACAAGGTGCGGTTCAACCATTGGGGGAAAATAAAAATTGTGGCGGCGTTGCGCGAGAAACGCCTGTCGGCCGAGGATATTGCGGCCGCCATCGAACAGATTGACGAAAAGGAGTACACGCAGGCACTGCAAGCTGTTATTTCATTGAAGCAGAAGGAGCTGAAAGGGAAAGACGATTATGCCGCACGGCAAAAAATTGTACGCTTCGCTGCATCGCGCGGCTTTGAACCGGCAAGAATATTTAAAATCATAAATTGCGAGGGCTATGAAGTGGATTTCTGATTTTCTCGACCTTATACTGCCCCGTTACTGCGCCGTGTGCGGCTCTATCCTCTCGTCGAGCGAGAAGGACATCTGTCTCAACTGTCTCTATCAGCTGCCACGCATAGAAGAGCAACACATTGCAGAGATTGAAAAGCTCTTCTGGGGGATTGTGCCTGTGGAGCGTGCATCGTCGTACATATACTACCGTAAAGGCTCGCCCTACAACAATCTGCTGCACCGCATAAAATACAAAAACCACCCCGAAATTGCCGAAAGGCTTGCCGCAGCAGCAGCCGGCGACCTTTGCGAGCAGGGTTTCTTCGAGGGCATCGATGCTATTGTGCCGTTGCCTCTATCGAAGAAAAAAGAACGCAAACGCGGCTATAACCAATGCGACTACATTGCCCGCGGCCTTGCCCGTGTGAGTAATATCCCTGTGATAAAAGAGTGTGTGAAGCGCACTGTGGCCAACGAGACTCAAACGCACAAGAACCGCGACGAAAGGTGGAAAAATGTAGAGGGAATTTTCGCCGTCACAAAGCCCGAGGCATTGCAAGGCAAGCATATTTTGCTTGTCGATGATGTGCTGACAACGGGTGCCACCATTGCCGCCTGCGCAAAGAGTATTGCCACCCTGCCCGACACAAAAGTAAGCCTATTCACCCTCGCCTACTCCTTCAATAAAATTTAGAAGCTGTTTAAATTTAGGTAATAATATAGATGTTGACCCAAATACATTTTTTTCGCGTATTTGTCATCTCGAACCTTGTGTGAGAGATCCCACATCGCATTGCTTTCAGCGAAGTTGCTCACGCTCGTTACGATTGAAAATAAATTTTCCCTCACTCGCTTACTCGCAACATTTGCTCTGTCGGGATGACATTAATTATTGGAGTGTGGGTCAACTGCTATATTATCTCTAAAATTTATGTTCTTGAAATTTTTATAGCTCTTTTTTAGTTACACGAGTTTATCCGTAACTACTTTATTATAACCATTGTAGCACCAAAGCCATACTTTTGAAACGATGCATCCTGCGAATAACAACGTGGATATTTACGGCGCAACTCCTGCGCTATTGCATTGCGCAACACCCCCTCGCCCTTGCCGTGAATGAAGACTATGCGCTTGCCCTTGTACTTTAAATTCTCGTCGATGGTCTTGCGCACTACATCCAACTGATAATTGAGAATTTCAAAATTATTCATTCCCGCGGTAGTGTCGAGCAGTTCGTTTATGTGCAGGTCCACTTCCAGAATTTCATTACCCTTTGTACTTTTCACTATCTGCTGCACGGGCTTTGGCTCGTCGGCACGTTTTTTCTCCATTATAGCCCTCTGCAATTCGGCAGCATCGGTAAAAATCTCCTTCACAGGCTTGTCGTCGGTTACGAGCGGGTACAATAGCGCGCCCTCGTCGAAGTAAGGATTTTCAGCGAACAGATGGAGTTTGTAGAATTTCACTGTGTCGATGCGACGCTCTATATTCATTGCCGGCTTTAAGGCAAAGGGCTTTTTATCTTTGTGAGGGAGCAACTGAACGCAAATGTGCTCAATGTCGTTTAGTTCCTCGCGCCCAAACTCCTCGATAAATATTTTGGAATTAGGTTCAAGCACACCTGTGGAGCGTGCCTGCCAACTGCGCCCCGACGCCGACAGATAGGTGTAATAGAGGCGGTAGTTACTGTCGTTTATCATATAGGCCTCGAAGCGGCTGTTCGATAGGGATTTTTCCTCCATCGGCAAGAAGGCAAGAAGCACGTTGAGGCGTTCCCCCTCGGGACGCTCCATTGGGCGATAGGATACAACAGGTTCATCGTCTTCCTCCATTGGCAGAGGCTTTGCAGCCACAGGCTGTGCCTTTTTCTTCGCCTCGTTCTCCTTCTCTTTCTGCGCTTGGGTTTTCTTCTCGAAATTATACTCGTTGGTATCTACTGCCACACACTCGCGCACCTGCATAGGAATTTCAAAGCCATCTTCACCCTCCACAAGCACTATATCCTTGCCACGGAAGCCTTTTACAACACCTCCACCCTTCTCGTATATAAAACGTACTTTATCGCCTATTTTCATATTTCTCTCTTTTTTCTTCAAGCGCGAAATTACAAAAAAGCGAGGAACTATCCTATTAAGAAACTGTTTGAATTTTTAAGCCCTACGGTATTTTTTGCAATCTTGTTCGAATAAAGAATTTTGCCACCTTTTTCAGAATACTGTTTATTACATATATTCTATCGGCAAATAGCGGTACATTATAATTAAGGAGAAGGGCTGTATATTGCAATTTTGTTTTGTCCATCAAAGTACAAGTAAATTCATAGAATATCTGCCACTCGTCAAATTCACGCCCCGTTCCATCCAAAATCTCCACTATTGCCGCTGTGGGGGTGTGCAAAAAGATTTCACGGTCGTCCAACAGAATTTCGCTGTTTAATGCATCGTAACCAAGGACGATTGTAACCTCTGGTAAATTGTTAAGAGTGTTCATCTTCTCCATCTTGAAAAAATAAAGGGTTAAACTTGTCGCAAAAGAATATAAATATAGCGTGGATAGGTCGTACTATTCAGAGGTACTGCCATACCCACACTACAATACAACACCACCCACGCTATCGCGTAGGCGTTTCGTATCTATTGTGCTTGTAGTGTTGAAATTGGCAGTTTTCTGATTAAGTACAATAGCAAAACGCTATAAAAATTCAAATGTCAGGATAGCATACGCTATCTGTACAAAGGTATTAAAAGTTTTTCACATTCAAAACAAATACAATACAATTGGATATACAAATTAGTGGCAACTATTATGGGGCCCAAGCACCCTCGTTCATAAGTTCACGCAACAATGTACGCTGTTCGGCAGTAATATCCATACGAAGCACCGCATCCACCCAACGATAATCGTCACCCGACTGCCGTCGCGACATATAGGTAATTTCCATCACCGGATGCAGGCTATCGGCATCCAGAAGTTCTATATTATAATAGGAGGGGAAAAAGTGGTCGACCGACGGCATACGGTTCTCCCGCCCAAGCGACAAGTTGTAAACAGCGGTTGCCGAGGGTAATTTATTGCCATCGGGTGTGCAGGCAGCAAAAGCCGCTGCCGCAAAAAATATATTCAGTAAACGTGCCATTATCCTAAATTACTATAATAGAATAACAGCCTGTGTGAAAAAATGTTTAAGAAATTATCGTAAAAGCCAAGATTTTCAATTACCCTCCTCCACGTTTCCGAATCTCTCCCACACACGCGCAAAGCCATACTCGGCCACTGCACCTTGCGGCACAAAAAGAGTAGCCTGCGAATACACCTGTGCATCGGCAATCTCGCCCGAGCACATAGGAGCAGCGGGAGAGGCAATGTGAAGTTCTTTCAGCGACGAGCAACTGCGAAAGGCCTGCTCACCCACATTCACCACCGCAGCGGGAATATCTATACGCTCAATGGCCGAGCAATTATAAAAAGCACCATAGCCTATGCTCAACACCCCATCGTGCAACGCAACGGAACGCAATGCCGTGCAACCGGCAAGCACACCTTGATCGAGCATATTAACCCCCGACGGCAGGGAGAAGGTCGCGAGCGAGGAGCAACCCCAAAAGGCACCCTTCTTAATAGAGGCAACAGTTTGTGGCAGTTCCACCTTTTCGAGCGAGGCACAGTCGCGAAAAGCCCACCCCTCAATCGAGAGTACCCCCTGCGGCAAAATAACCTCGCGCAACGAGGAACAACCACAGAAAGCATACTCGCCCACGCTGTCTATTCCCACAGGGAACGAAATATTGCGAAGAGCCGTGCAACCATCGAACAACGACGGTTCAATATTTATGAGCGCATCGGGGAGAAAGAGATTTTCGAGTGCGGTACACCCCTCAAAAGCACTGCGACCGATGACAATAACCCCTTGCGGGAAAATTGCTTCGCGAAGAGCCGTGCATCCTTTAAACGCACGCATTCCCACAATGTGCAGCGCATCGCCGAATTTAACCGAAGAGAGCGCGGTGCATCCCTCGAACGCAGCAATTCCTATCGCCTCCACGGCAGCACCCGTTTCAATACCCTGCAATGCAGTACAACCGGCAAATGCCTCATCGAGAATTTCGGTTACACTATATTCGCGACCGGCGACATTTATTACAGCAGGAATTTTCACAATACCGCAGTAAGGAGTATCGTTTTTTGTCACCGTTGCCGTGCCATCGGCCTCGTTCAGCAGATAAGAGATACTATCTATTTTTGTTATCATAGGTGCAGAGGATTAGGGTATTAACAACGAACTGTCGCCGTAGCTCAAAAAACGAAAATCGTGAGCAAGGGCATAATCGTAGATTTTGCGCCAATCGCCCTTCAAGAATGCCGATACAAGCAGCAGCAACGTGCTTTTAGGCTGATGAAAATTTGTTACAATAGCCTTCACTATGCGGAATGTGTAACCGGGGGCAATCATAATCTGTGTGTGGGCGTGCAACGCATCGAGGCCATTGGATTTTAAATAGGCAGCGAGTGCCTGCAAGGCTTCGAGCGTGGTGAGGGTGTGAGTGCGATTATAGGGCGTCCACTGCCCCACGTGCAGTTCATCGGGAGATATTTCGGGATTTTCGCACACAGCCTCGCCCAGAAAGTAAAGACTTTCGAGCGTGCGCACCGAAGTTGTTCCCACCGCCACCGCACTGCCACCGGCAGCAATAAGTTTTTCGAGCAACGGGAGGCGCACCTCTATATACTCCTCGTGCATTTCGTGCCCGGCTATAAACTCGCTCTTCACAGGCTTAAAGGTTCCTGCGCCAACGTGAAGAGTAACCTCCTCGCAATCGACTCCGGACGCAACAAGCCCCTCGAACACCGCAGGCGTAAAGTGCAGGCCCGCAGTGGGCGCAGCAACAGAGCCCTTAATCTTTGAGTATACTGTTTGATATGTTTTTTTATCGCCCTCCTCGGTACTGCGGTTAAGATAAGGAGGAATGGGAAGCTCACCTGCCGCTTCGAGTATCTCGGCAAACGAAAAGCCGCCGTTCCAGAAGAAACGAACAGTGTTAACGGTGCCACTGCTCACCCGTTCCACAGAAAGTTGAATCTCTTGCCCGGCAATCTGCACCATCTGCGAGAGTGTGCCGCTTTTCCAGCGGTTGCTGTTACCCACAAGACACTGCCACACACACTCACCCGTCTGCTGGAATATTAGTTGATAATCGGCCGGCTGTTCGGGCTCCAAGCAGAATACCTCTATGGTGGCACCTGTCTCCTTTTTAAAGCGCAAACGTGCCTGAATAACCTTTGTGTTATTGAACACCATCAAACTCCCTTGCGGAATATATTTCGGCAACGAAGAGAATATATCCTCGCTCACCGCACCATCTTTGTAGAGCAACAGCTTAGAGGTGTCGCGCTGCGCAAGAGGATATTTTGCAATTCTCTCGTCGGGCAGCGGATAGTCATACTCTGCAATAGCAATATCTTGTACTTTTCTCATAATTCTGTTTTACGGCTGCGAAGATACGAATTTTGCAAGCAACAAAAAAGATTTCACATAAACTAAAAAGCCCCCGACTCACTTCAAAATTGAGCCGGGGGCGAAATTATGAAAACAAATACTTTACTGAGCAAGTTTGTTGTCAGAACCAAGAACATTCACAATCTTGTGGATGTACTGCTTCTTCATATTCTCGCGAGCGGGACCGAGGTACTTGCGGGGGTCGAACTCAGCAGGCTGAGTAGCGAAAATCTCGCGGATAGCTGCGGTCATAGCCAAACGGCTATCGCTGTCGATGTTAATTTTGCAAACTGCAAGAGCAGCAGCCTTGCGAAGCTCCTCTTCGGGAATACCGATAGCATCCTTCAATGCACCGCCATACTTGTTGATGGTAGCAACCTCCTCCTGGGGAACAGAAGAAGAACCGTGAAGAACGATGGGGAAGCCGGGAAGTTCCTTCATACAGCCTTCGAGTACATCGAATGCCAAGGGAGGAGGAACAAGAATACCATTCTCGTTGCGTGTGCACTGCTCGGGCTTGAATTTGTTTGCACCGTGAGAAGTACCGATAGAGATAGCCAAGCTGTCGCAACCGGTCTTGCTTACGAAGTCAACAACCTCCTCGGGACGAGTATAAGTGTGATGCTCGGCAACAACGTCATCCTCAACACCTGCAAGGATACCAAGCTCGCCCTCAACAGTTACATCATACTGGTGAGCATACTCAACAACCTTCTTTGTGAGAGCAACGTTCTCCTCGTAGGGGAGGTGAGAACCGTCGATCATTACAGAAGAGAAGCCCATATCGATGCAAGACTTGCACAACTCGAAAGAGTTACCGTGGTCGAGGTGGAGAACAATCTCGGGATTAGCGCAACCGAGTTCTTTTGCATACTCAACAGCGCCCTCGGCCATATAACGGAGGAGTGTCTGGTTAGCATACTTGCGAGCACCGCTTGATACTTGAAGAATAACGGGAGATTTTGTCTCTACTGCAGCCATTACAATAGCCTGCAACTGCTCCATGTTGTTGAAGTTGAAAGCGGGGATAGCGTAGCCGCCTTTCATTGCTCTTGCAAACATATCACGAGTGTTTACAAGACCTAATTCTTTAAAATTTACCATAGTTTATATACTTTAAAAGTAATTAAAATAGTCTTTGCAAGCCCCTTTTGGGGGATTCTTTGCAAATTTAGTAAAATCTTTCCTTATAGTGAGTATTATCGGCAAAAAAAGTGATACAAAAATAAAAAAATGGGACAAACGCATAGTATTTACTATTACAACCGCTATTTTTTTGCCATTGCAAACTATTTTTCTCGAATAAAAAGAGTAAATTCGCAAAAAAACAAGACAGAATTATGTATATCATAGGCATTGCAGGAGGCACAGGGTCGGGAAAGACGACCGTTGTAAAGGAGATTGTAAATTCGTTGCCCGAGGCTTCGGTGGTGGTAATTCCGCAAGACTCGTACTACAAAGACAGCAGCCACATACCCGTGGAAGAGAGGCAGTTTATAAATTTCGACCACCCCGACGCATTCGATTGGGAGCTGCTTGTGGAGCAGATAGCAATGCTGCGCAAGGGGCAGGCAATAGAGCAGCCCACATATTCATATATCACCTGTACGCGCCAGCCCGAGGTTGTGCACATTGAGCCCAAGGAGGTGATAATAATCGAAGGCATTATGGCACTTGTAAGCCCCCGATTGCGCGATCTTATGGACCTTAAAGTATTTGTCGACGCCGATGCCGATGACCGCCTCATACGCCTCATTAGACGCGACATTATAGAGCGTGGGCGCACTCCCGAGACTGTAATTTCGCGCTACGAGCGCATTGTAAAGGAGATGCATTGGGAGTTCATAGAGCCCACCAAGAAATTTGCCGATATTATAATTCCACAAGGCGGGCACAACAAAAAGGCGATACAGATGCTACAAATGTCAATAGGCTACTTTCTTAAAGCCGGTTCTATAAATTAGGCCGCGACAATTTTGGTAATTATTTTTAGTAGATTGCTTGTTTTTATAATGCGCGCGTAGCGGGCTATGCAACTGAATAAAAATAAACAAGATACAAAAACAAAGCCAAAAGTAGCCGGAACAGTGCCTGCAACATTAAGGATGATTTTTCATAATTTATAGAACTTGCCTTAACAAATAGCCCATTATGCGATTGAGATACATATACCCCATTGCCCTCATCATTGCCTTTGTTATGTTTGTAACAGAGGGCGATGTTATATTCCGTGGCAAGGTAAAAGGGGTTTATGTATACACGCCGCAATATAAATACATTTCTCCCCACGTAACAATTTCGCCATACGACAAGAAATTCCGCGAAGCGGCCGACACGCTCGGGTGGGATTGGAAATTTATTGCAGCCATAGCCTTCACCGAATCGCGTTTCGACAGCACTGCCGTATCGGGCGTGGGTGCTTGCGGAGTGATGCAGGTGATGCCCGCCACGTTGCGCGGCTTTGGCATTCCCGACTCCCTGTGTATGGATACGAGAAGCAATATTATGGCTGCGGCCGAACTGCTGGGCAGTCTCAATCACCTGTACCGCCGCATAGAAAATTTCGAGGAGCGCAGTAATTTCATTCTTGCATCGTACAACGCCGGTGCCGGACACATTGGCGACGCAATGAACCTTGCACAGAAATATGGTCGCCCGCGCTACGTGTGGCACCAGAATGTCGACTCCTTCCTCATCCTTAAAGGAGAGCCCCAATATTACACCGACAGCGTGTGCCGCAACGGCTCGTTCAGCGACTGGAAGCAGACACTATCCTTCGTGAAAAAAGTGAAACGCACCTGGCGCAGATACAATATACTGCAAGAGCGTTACAACGACTCCATAAACACCCTGCTTGCCAACGACACTACCATAAAATTAACCGATTGATATATATGCAGGAGAGTTTTTTACGCAAGCAGATAACCTTTGAGGCATACAACGAGGGGGTAATTACAGGGCACGACAAAGATGGCACGAGGCTTTCTGTGGCGTTGCCTGCCGAGGCTTGCTACGCGCAGTTGCCGCAGTTGCTCGTCAAAGGTTGCAAGCTGAATATACTATCGGTTACCACTGCACCCGACGGTACTCTGCACCCGCGCGACATAATATATGAACCCGATTACCTTATAGATATTTCGGCACTCGCACGCTGCGTGCAGCCATACGGTTCACCGGCATTAGGCTACATAATAAATATGTTCGAACAGAGTGGCGACAGTGCCGCACGCTTGCTTGGAGAGGCCGCCAACCTGTTTCTCGACGACTGCGTGAACGAGGAGCGTGAACGGCCCGCCACATACAGCGAGTCGATGCAAAAATTCTTCCGCGACTACACCCTGCCCCTCTCCGTGTGCGACGAAATTGACAGCGACTTTTTCGCTCGGGCGCGCAACCACTTCAACAACATACAGATGAAAATGGGCAGCACAGGCATTGAGGCTGCCGACGACTACCGTCGCGACCGCCTCTATCTTGAACCATCGTTCTTCTGCGAACCGCTCGGCCTTCAAGGGCGCATCGACCTTCTGCAAAGTGATTGCAGCCACCTTATAGAATTAAAATCGGGCAAAGCCGATGAATTCAACGGCGGCCCGAAGGTGGAGCACCGCATACAAATGTCGCTCTACAAAGAGATGCTCTGCTACTCGCTGCAAATACCGCGCGAGCACATCCGCCCCTATCTTTTCTACTCGCGCTACCCCCGTTTTTATAAACAGGAATCGAGCATAGCCGAAACGAGCCGCACGCTTATGTTGCGCAACAAGATTGTGGCACTGCTCACTCAAATGCAAGAGGATGGGCTGCGAAAGACACTCACAAGCATCGCCGCCGAGGATTTAAACGAGAGGGGCGACTGCGGCAAGCTGTGGTGCAACTATCTGCGCCCGCACATAGAGCAGACGCTTGCCCCCATACAAAATGCCGACGCCACCCTGCAAGAGTATTTCTTCGGGAACGCAGCCTTTGTGGCACGCGAAATGTATCTTGCCAAAATGGGCAATGGCGACTATGAGCGCGGCCGCAGCTTCGCCGATATTTGGAACGCCCCGTTGGAGAGCAAAATAGAGAATGGCAACATTCTTATAGACCTTGAAATAAAATCTTTCGACAGCGAAGAGGGAATAAGCGAAATAACCCTCTCGCTCCCTGCATACAGCGAAGAGTTCTACCCCAATTTCAGAGCCGGCGACACGGTATTCCTCTATCGTCGCGACAACGATGGGCACAATGCCACCAACAGACAGGTTACCCGTGGCACGCTCACAACCATCACCCCCGAGGAGGTTACCATACATCTGCGCCACAAGCAGAAAAACCGCAACCTCTACCCCACCGGCAGCCGATACGCAATGGAGCACGACCACCTCGACAGCACCTTCCGCGCCACCTTCCGCGACCTTGCAAGCCTGCTCGCCGCCCCTCGGGAGCGCATCGACCTGCTGCTCACACGCCGCGCACCACGCATCGACCACTCGCTCACCCTCAAAGGGAGATACACCAACGAATATATCGACAACATTGTGTTGCAAGCCAAGCAGGCCGAGGAACTCTTTATGCTCGTGGGCCCTCCCGGAACGGGAAAAACCTCACAGGCACTCAAAAGTATGGTGCAGGAATTTCACAACTACGAAGAGCAGAATATTCTGCTCGCATCATACACCAACCGCGCCGTCGACGAAATATGTGAAGCGCTCGAAAGTATCCCAGGCTCACCGGCCTATATAAGAATAGGTAGCGAGCAGAGCTGTGCTGCCAAGCACCGCCACCGCCTGCTAAAAAACACAATAGCCCACTGCACTAATCGCGAACAGATAAGAACCACAATGCAGGAGCACCGCATTTTCGTGGGCACGGTAGCCTCGCTCACCGGACGCAAAGAGCTATTCTCACTCAAACAATTCGATGTTGCCATAATAGACGAAGCAACGCAGATTTTAGAGTCGCAGCTTGCCGGCCTTTGGGCAGCAACCACCCCCGAGAAAGAGGTTGCGATAAAGAAATTCATACTCATAGGCGACCCCAAGCAGTTGCCTGCTGTGGTAGCACAAAACAGCGCATACACAAAGGTTACTGCCCCGATACTAAACAAAATAGGCATACACGATTATGGAACATCGCTCTTCGAGCGTCTCTACAAATGGTACCACACGCACCCCCTCAAAGGCATCACAGCCACGCTCAATCGCCAAGGGCGTATGCACCCCGCAATAAACCAATTTGCCAACCGCCACTTCTACAACAGCATACTCGAACCTATTCCCCTGCCCCACCAGCAAGAAGAACTATTATACCCGCTGTATGACAAAAAAGATGCCCGACAAACAACAATGGCAACCCGTCGCGCAGCCTTCATAAACATAGGGCCCGACAAAAGCGGAACCCCCAAAGTGAACCGAAACGAGGCGCAGGAGATTGCCCTCTTCGTGCAAGCATATTACAAGGTGAGGGAGGCTAACGGCAACCCCTGCAACCCTTCGCAGGAGATTGGAATAATAGTACCCTTCCGCAGCCAGATTGCAATGGTAACAAAAGAGATTGCGAAACTCGACATTCCCCGTAGCAAGGATATTGTGATTGACACCGTGGAGCGTTTCCAAGGCTCGCAGCGCGAGATAATTCTCTTCGGCACCACCATAAGCAACGCCGCACAAATTGATATTCTCTCGGCACCTGTTCCCGACGCCGACGGCACCCCCATCGACCGCAAGCTAAACGTTGCACTCACCCGCGCACGCCGCCAGATGTTCATCTTCGGCAACAGGGATATTCTTGCCCTGTCGCCCATCTACAAGGCACTAATCGAGGAGGTGTAACACCGCCGCCCCACTCTCTTGAAAAGAGAGTGAAAAAAATCCCATAAAAATTCCAGCATAAATATTTGCAAGATAAAAACAAAGCCTTTACCTTTACAGTGTACTAATTAACTAATACACTATGATACAAATTCGCAATCTAAATTTCAACTACGGCAAAAAAGAGGTGCTCAAAGATGCAGGCACACAATTTGAGAAAGGAAGAATTTATGGTCTTCTGGGCCCCAACGGCGCGGGGAAAACCACGCTACTGAAACTAATATGCGGCATTCTTATGAGCAAGAATGGGTATATTGCGGTTGAGGGGAAAAACCCATTCAAACGCACGCCCGAAACACTGTCGGGCCTCTTCTATCTGCCCGAGCATCCGCAGGCAACAATAAACAAGATAAGCACATTTGCGCGCGAATATGGGCAATTCTACCCCACCTTCAATTATGAAGAGTTTGAGCAGTTGATGAAAGAAATACACATCGACATTAACGCAAAATTCAGCAATCTCTCCACCGGCGAGAGCAAAAAAGCATTCATAGCCTTCGCCCTTGCGCTTAACACCCCCTATCTGTTGCTCGACGAACCTACCAACGGACTCGATGTTACAAGCAAGGGAGAATTCAGGCAGTTAATTTCGCGTTATATGAGCGATGAACGTTGCATAATCATCGCCACGCACCAGATAAGAGAAATTTCCACCCTGCTCGACCACATTGTAATTCTTAAAGACAAGAACATTGTAACCGACGCAAGCATAGCCTCCCTGCAAAATGAATATATCTGCGGCACGGCAAGAGAGCTTCCCGCCGACGCCCTTTACAGCGAAGAGAGCATAAACGGTTATAACTATATTGCACCCAACAACGGCGGCGAAGAGAGTAACATCGACATTGAGCTTCTTTTCAATTATATAAATTTGAAAAAGTAACCCACGATGAACACACTATTCAACCCTGCACGTTTCGCAAAGCTATTCATTTACGAACAAAAAAGCAGCAATTTTCTGCGCAACATATTTATATTCGTAATTCTTTACGGAACAGCCGTAACGCTTTTGAATATATTTGTGGTTAATATTATTACGCCATTTTCTACAAAGATTGCTATAATTCTTGGATATTTCTCCGTTGCATTCTACTATCCGCTGTTAAAGAGAGAGAAAAGAGATTTATATAAGATGCTACCCGCAAGCAGCCTCGAAAAATATCTCTCGATGGCAATAAACACGCTTATTGTGGTACCCGCAACTTATGTAATATTGTCGACCGCAATTTCACTGACACTCGCCGCTGTAAGGTTCCAAGGTGAAATTCCAGGAATGCAGTTTCAACTGCCGAGCCTGCTCTCACTATGCATTCAAGCAGAAATAATAAGCATTGTAACATTCCTCTACTTTTCGTCGATGAGTCGCAACAGCATTCTGCAAGGCTTGATAATAATATCGCTATACTTTTTCAGCGGGCCGTTACGAAGAGAATTTCAGGAAGCAGAGCACATCTGTTTCATTTTGCTTGCAACAGTAATTTTGCAATTTTTCATTTATTTAAAAATTAAGAGTATAGAATAATATGAATAACACATTGAACATTAGACGCTGGGTAAAGCTCATAATATACGACAACAAGAGCAGCAACTGTATATACAACGTTATTTTGGTAGGAATTGCCATCCTATCGATAGTTCTTATTATACGAGCAATCCTCATCGCAAACGGAGAGTTTGAAAGTTTCAATCCCATATTCGGGATAACAAGCAATTCACTGCTTATGATTCTGGGCCTATCCCCTTTTATCTTTTATGGCAGTATGGTGAAAAAAGGCAAAAACACCCTGCGCATAATGTTACCGGCAAGCAACTGCGAGAAATACCTCTCTATGCTTGTAAATACATTCATCACCACACCTGTAATAATCACACTCACCACCATCTGCCTAAATTTTATTGCCACAGGATTTTCATTTGAATATCTCGTGAGCCTGTCCGACACAACCGGAGTAATCCATTTTATTACGGTTATGTGGGGCGGAATAAGCCTGAATACCTTTTTTCTGCTCATATTTAACAGATACGGAATTTGGAGAGGCATAGTGGTTATAATAGCAACCACCATTATAGAACTCTATTTTATTGGAACGGTACTCGATTTTGCCTTCAACGGAAACGTAACACCAACTTATTTGTCACAAGTGCTTAATTTCATCGCAATTGTCAATATATTTGTATTCCAGATAGTCGTTTATTACATCACCCGAAAAATAAAAGCATAGCACAATGGAGTTCAGCGAACATAAACCTATATATCTGCAAATGGCCGAAATGATGCAGGAACGCATCCTTTGCCACACGTGGGAGGAGGAGAGCCGCATTCCATCGGTGCGAGAAATGGGTGCGACACTCGGCGTAAACCCCAACACCATTGTGCGCACCTATCAACTGCTGGAAGGCGACGATATTATCTACAACAAGCGCGGCCTCGGCTATTTTGTAAAAGAGGGAGCAAGGGAGAGGATAAAGGAGAAGCAGCGGAAGGAGTTTCTCGAAAATGACCTGCCGCAATTCAAGGCAAAAGCCGAGCTTTTGGGAATAACAAAAGAGGAACTGATGAAGCTATTGTAACATTAAACAAACTATTGAGAAATGGGAAAACATATTATTAGATTCCTTTGGGCACTGTTGGTTGCCATTATCATACTGATAGTTGGCTTAATCATTGAAATTGCAAGCTACATTCACGCAGCATTCGGCCCCGACAACGACGACTTTGGCAAAAGACACGTAATCCCGGCCGGCCTTGTATACAACCAACCGATGGATGAAGGCTCAACGTTTAAAGCCGTTGACAGCCTTGCAACCGACACCTATTTGCAAATTTACAACAATTGTCAAGGAGGAATGTATCTTTACGACTTTCACCACCCTGCACTGCCTGCGGGAGACATTTACCTCAAATGCTACGAGGCAACAAAAAGCATTCCTCTTTCAAAAGAGAGAATAGAGGAGGCGAGCAAAGTGCACATAGAGACTACCGCATCATTCACCCAATTGGTAAACCAAAAGAACTTTACAATATATGAAGGTGTGTGGGGCGACTATTATGCCGCACGCATCGAAGTGTGGCACCGAAACGCCGTCACCGGAGAGAAAACAAAACTATTGGAAAAGATTTACCGCGTAGAGGGCTGGGAGAGGTAATATTGCCGCGCGCAGCTATGCAAGCGTAGGCCTTCATCGCCACGAGCAGCATATAGCAATAAAGGGTTTCAGCTTTATACTGAAACCCTTTATTGCTATATAAATTATCTCTTACTTGCTCAACATTTCGTGCATAGAGGCAGCAGCGTTACGGCCATCGCCCATTGCAAGAATAACAGTGGCACCGCCACGAACAATGTCGCCACCTGCATAAATGAAGGGAATAGACGACTGCATCTTCTCATTAACAGCGATGGTATTTTTGCGACCAAGCTCCAAGCCCTCTACCGAGGTTGGTACAAGGGGGTTGGGCGACACACCCACCGAAACAACCGCCATATCAATGTCGATAGTTTCAATGGCACCCTCGATGGGCACGGGTGAACGACGGCCCGAAGCATCGGGCTCGCCAAGCTCCATCTTCTGCAACACAATCTGCTTAACGCAACCCTTCTCGTCGGCAATATACTCGATGGGATTGTGCAGAGTGAGGAACTCAACACCCTCCTCTTTCGCGTGCTTGACCTCCTCCAAACGAGCAGGCATTTCAGCCTCGGAACGGCGATAGATAATCATCGCACGCTCGGCACCCAAACGAAGCGCGGTGCGCACCGAGTCCATTGCTGTGTTACCGCCACCAACTACTGCCACACGCTTGCCTATGTGCATAGGAGTATCTGTGTCGGGGTTCGATGCGTCCATAAGGTTCACACGAGTGAGATACTCGTTTGACGATAGAATGTTTATGGAATTCTCGCCGGGGATATTCATAAAGTTGGGCAATCCGGCACCCGATGCAACAAATACACCGCAGTAGCCATCCTCCTGCAACTGTGCTATTGATATTGTTTTTCCAATAACGCAATCCTTTACAAACTCCACTCCCATTGCACGCAATGTATCAATCTCCACATCCACAATAGCATTGGGCAGACGGAATTCGGGAATACCATATTTAAGCACGCCGCCAATCTCATGCAAAGCCTCGAAGACTGTTACGCTGTAACCGAGTTTTGCCATATCTCCGGCAAACGAGAGGCCGGCGGGGCCCGAACCTACCACGGCAACTTTCTTGCCGTTAGAGGGGGCAACGGTGGGAACAGACTGCTCGCCGCTCTCGCGTGCATAGTCGGCAGCGAAACGCTCCAACGCGCCGATGGCAACAGCCTTGTGACCCATCTTCAAATGTATACATTTGCTCTCGCACTGCTTCTCCTGCGGGCACACACGACCGCAAACGGCGGGCAACGAGCTTGTCATTTTAAGCACCTGTGCAGCTTTGCCAAACTCGCCACGCTCTATATTCTTTATGAACGAAGGTATTTTTATACTCACGGGGCAACCCTCCATACAGGCGGGATTGGGGCAATCGAGGCAACGTTGCGCCTCCATCATTGCCATCTCCTTTGTGAGACCGGTGTTTACCTCCTCGCGCAATTTTGTTGCACGATAGGCAGGCTCCAATTCCGGCATTTCGCAACGCTCGATGGCTGTGCGCTCTTTGGGCTTCATCTTGCTGCGCAGTGCCACACGCCACTCGGCGTCGCGGCTTGTGAGCTCGCAAGCCTCTGTGGGCTCGCCTGTTGCCTCGCACTTGTCGAGCTTATTCAGTTCCTCGGCCTCCTCACGTTTGAAGCTGCCCAAGCGCTGCATCATTCCGTCAAAATCTACCTGATGACCGTCAAATTCGGGACCATCGACGCAAACGAATTTTGTTTTGCCGCCAACGGTCACACGACAAGCACCACACATTCCTGTACCATCGACCATAATTGTGTTGAGCGATACAACGGTGGGAATTTCATATTGCTTTGTGAGTTTGCACACAAATTTCATCATAATTGCAGGGCCGATGGCAACGCAGTGGTCCACCTTCTCGCGCTTTATTACGCGCTCTATACCCTCGGTTACAAGACCTTTATCGCCATACGAGCCATCGTCGGTCATAATTATAACCTCGTCCGATACCTCGCGCACCTCTTTTTCGAGGATGATAAGGTCCTTTGAACGGCCTGCAAGCACCGAAATTACTCGGTTACCGGCTTTTTTGAGTGCGGCAGCAATGGGAAGCATAGGCGCAACACCCACTCCACCACCGGCACACACCACCGTACCGAAATTCTCAATGTGTGTTGCCTGACCGAGAGGGCCCACAACATCGGTTATATAATCGCCTTCATTGAGGTCGCATAAACGCGACGAGCTCAATCCCACTTTCTGAATAACAAGGGTGATGAGCCCCTTCTCTGTGTCAGCGTGAGCAATTGTCAAGGGGATACGCTCGCCCTTCTCACCCACACGAATTATAACAAAGTTACCCGCTCTGTACGATTTTGCAATTAGGGGTGCTTCAACCTTCAAACGAAATACTTTCTCCGAGAATTGTTCTTTTGATACTATTTTAAACATACCGGTAGTTCTTTGTCGTTATTATTTTTTCTCTTTTTAGTCAATCATATCAAAGCCGCAGTAAGGAACAAGGGCTGCGGGAATTTTAATACCCTCGGGGGTCTGATTATTTTCGAGCAGAGCAGCCACTATACGGGGAAGCGCAAGTGCCGAACCGTTGAGTGTGTGGCAAAGCTCGGTCTTTTTGTCGGCAGTGCGGTAGCGGCATTTGAGGCGGTTAGCCTGATAGTTGTCAAAGTTCGACACTGAGCTTACCTCCAACCAACGCTGCTGCGCCTCGGAATATACCTCAAAGTCGAAGCAAAGGGCAGCCGTAAAGCTCATATCACCACCGCAAAGGCGCAATATGCGGTAAGGGAGTTCCATTTTTTTGAGCAGCCCCTCAACGTGCTCCAACATCTCCTTGTGAGACTCCTTGCTATGCTCGGGAGTATCTATGCGCACAATCTCCACCTTTGAGAATTCGTGCAGACGGTTAAGACCGCGCACATCCTTGCCGTATGAACCTGCCTCGCGACGGAAGCACTGTGTGTAGGCGCAATTCTTTATGGGGAGCGACTTTTCGTCGAGAATAACATCGCGATAGATGTTTGTCACGGGAACCTCGGCTGTGGGGATAAGGTAAAGGTCGTCGAGCCCGCAGTGGTACATCTGTCCCTCTTTGTCGGGTAACTGTCCTGTACCGAATCCCGAAGCGGCGTTAACCACGGTGGGAGGCATAATCTCAACATAACCGGCCTTGCGTGCCTCGTCGAGGAAGAAATTAATGAGTGCACGTTGCAACTGCGCACCTTTACCCTTGTACACGGGGAAGCCCGCGCCTGTAATTTTAACACCAAGGTCAAAATCTATAAGGTCGTATTTTTTTGCAAGTTCCCAGTGAGGAAGAGCGTTTGCGGGAAGAGCTGTCTCC
Organism: Bacteroidaceae bacterium; assembly: GCA_045634365.1. Classification (GTDB taxonomy): domain Bacteria; phylum Bacteroidota; class Bacteroidia; order Bacteroidales; family Bacteroidaceae; genus HGM04593. The sequence continues at coordinate 51,372 of JAZRAC010000057.1, forward strand.
ATTCCACCGGTCTTCTCAACCACATTATCCTCGGCAACCTTGCCCTCGGGAACCTCGTCGTAAGGAATATTGGGAATTGTGTAGAGCAGCGCATTGGTATTCTCGGCAGCAGCATCCATTTTCTCCTGCAACGCCTTTGCACTCTCTTTGAGAGTAGCCACCTGTGCCTTCACATTCTCGGCCTCGGCAATATTCTTCTCTTTCATCAATTGGCCTATTTTGGCTGCCAACTGTTTATTCTGAGCAAGTACATTATCGAGCTCCGACTGTGCGGCACGACGCTCCTTGTCATATTCAAGAACCTTCTCAATAATCTCTTTTGCATTGTTAAAATGCTTCTTCTCCAAGCCCTTTATAACCTTCTCTGTCTCTTGGGCAATAACTTTAATTGTAAGCATATATTCTTATTTTTCTTTATTTCGCCAACTATAAAACCGCCACAAATGCGGTAACTCACAAAGGTACAATTTATTTTATTGTTTTTAACACGCTTGCCCGAAAATTTCGGCTATAAGGACAAAAAAAATGAAGGTTGCAACAGCAACCTTCATTTTATGAGGATAATTGTCTTTAATTAGTTCTTCTCGGCGATAGGAGCAACAGAAACATAGCTCTTGTCGTTCTTACCACGTTTGAAAGTTACAATACCGTCTACCAAAGCGTAGAGAGTGTGGTCGCTACCCATTCCGATATTTGCACCGGGATAGTGAACAGTACCACGCTGACGAACGATGATATTACCGGCTTTACATACCTGACCGCCCCAGATTTTCACACCAAGTCTTTGGCTTGCTGACTCACGGCCGTTCTTTGAACTACCAACACCTTTCTTATGTGCCATAATACTTCTTTTTTAAAAATTAACCGATAATTTCTTTAACAACTAACTCTGTAAACTGCTGACGGTGACCGTTCAATTTGCGGTAACCTTTGCGACGACGTTTGTGGAAAACCAAAACTTTGTCACCCTTAACCAAAGTGGGGTCGATTACACGTGTGGTAACGATGTTCTGACCATCTTTTGACTTACGGGTCTGTTTCATTTCACGAACATTGCCGATGTAGCAAACTACTTTTGCGCCCTCAACGGTGGGAGCACCCACGGTGATAGCACCTTCATTATCCAACAACAACACGCGGTCGAACTCTACGGTTGTGTCATTCTGAGCACCTTTAATGTGGTGCACGTACAGCTTCTTTCCGGCCTCTGCCTTGAACTGCTGTCCGTTAATCTCAACAATTGCGTACATTAAATTATAGCTTTTATTGTGATTTCCGGGAGGTGTGCGCTCTTCGTGAGTGCATCTTATTCAACCCCTGCGGACTAAATCGGGTGCAAAGATAATAATTATTTTATTCTGCAAGAAACTTTTTACAAACTTTTTATCACAAAAAGGGAAGCAACAGAGAATCCCATCAAAAATTCTTATTATCGATATAAACTTCGAGCAATTTGGCTACTCCATTTTTATTAACGGGAACAACATTATAGTCGGCACAGCCAACGGGAACAAGGCAACTGTTTCCCTCGGCAAGATGCACCACGCACTCCTCGTCGCCGGGCATCACTCCTCGACCAAAGCCATTGGTACTCTTTACATTTATGGTGCAATCGCCCTCTATACACACATAAACAACAAAGGAGTCGTATTTATAGAGCTTGCGGTGAAAGGCCCTGTCGACTTCCAGCAGTTTCACCACAAAGAAGGGCGACTCCACAAGCGGCACAGGCTTGTTCAGCCTGTTTTCATAGGAGATTTTATAATCGTCGTACAATTTATAATCGATAGCCTCTTTGGCCTCTTGAACGTGCAATTGACGCAGCTTGCCGTCGAGCCCCGGACGGTTATAATCGAATATGCGGTATGTAATATCGGAGCTTTGCTGAATTTCGGCAACTATTATTCCGCCGCATATTGCGTGTACTCGCCCCGAGGGTATATAAAAGCAGTCGCCGGCTTTAACTTCGTGGCGTTGCAGCACCTCGCAGATGCTTCCATCCTCCACTCGCTTCTCATATTCATATTTGGATATTGGCTGATTGAAGCCCGAATAGAGATAAGCTCCGGGAGTGGCATTTACCACGTACCACATTTCGGTCTTTCCGAAACAGCCGTGACGCTCTTTTGCAATTTCGTCGCAGGGGTGTACTTGAATAGAGAGGTCGCGCACTGCGTCGATGAATTTTACAAGAATGGGAAATTCGTCGCCATATTTTTCGGCGACAGAGGTTCCAAGCAACAGTTCGCCATATTCGGCCACCAATTCCGACAATTTTCTACCGACAAGAGGCCCGTTCTTAACAACCGACTCACTGCCGGGCACGGCACTGACCTCCCAACTTTCGCCCACACATTCATTGTCACAGGGAAGGCCTTTTATAGGCTTCAAGCTGTGCCCGCCCCATACGACGGTGCGAAAATTATTCTCGAACAGAAGCGGATATAAAGGCCGTTTACTCATTATCTTTATATTTTAGGGAACTGTTACTGCTTGCTCGACAAATATCGCTCGGCCTCCATTGCCGCGCGACAACCGCTTGCCGCTGCATTTATCGCTTGACGATAGTGAGGGTCGGCAACATCGCCTGCCACAAAAATACCGGGTACAAGGGTTTTTACTCCGCTTGCATCGGCCGGAACGAAATAGCCTGTCTCGTCGGTTTTAAGATACTTTTTGAATATATCGCTGTTGGGTTTGTGCCCTATGGCAAGGAAAAAGCCATCGACGGCAATGTCGTAGCGCTTCTCATCGGGCTCACCCTTGCGTTTCACAAGATGAACGCCCTCAACGCCATCTTCTCCGAAAAGTCCCTCGGTATTATGCTCGAAAAGAACCTCAATTTTGGGGTTGGCAAGCGTGCGGTCCTGCATTGCCTTCGAAGCACGCAGATAGGGCTTGCGCACTATCAAGTACACTTTTGCGGCAAGCGAAGCAAGATAATTGGCCTCCTCACAAGCAGTGTCGCCACCACCTACCACCGCAACAACTTTCTTGCGATAGAAGAAGCCGTCGCAGGTAGCACAGGCGCTAACGCCCATTCCCTGATACTTTATCTCATCGGAAAGGCCGAGATATTTTGCCGCCGCGCCGGTAGCCACAATAACAGTATCGGCCTCAACAACCGCACCATCGTCGATGGTCATCTTGTAGGGTGCGCTCTCAAAATCGACCTCAACAACAGAGCCCGAACGAATATCGGCTCCCACGTTTACCGCCTGCTTACGCATATTATCCATAAGCTCGGGACCTGTTATTCCCAAAGGAAAGCCGGGGAAATTCTCAACCACGGTAGTTTGTGTGAGCTGTCCTCCGGGCTGTATACCCTCGTACAGTATAGGAGAGAGATTGGCACGCGAGGCATAAATAGCCGCTGTATATCCTGCCGGTCCTGAACCGATTATCAAACATTTAGTCTTATTCATATATTTATTATTTTTTCATTATCTCATATCCACAATTTCCGCATCGGGAAAATCCTCCATAGGACAGCGGTACACCCTTTTATCGAACATACATTTGGGTTTATAACTGTTTATGGAAATATCGGTATATCCCTGCCCGCTCATAAACACACGCAACTGCTGTGGGCGCATATTTTCAGCATCCAACGTAATAACCACCTTGTCGAAGGAAGGTTCATCGCCGTTTGCCGCGAGAGTAATCACACTCTTGCCGCCAACAGCCTCCATTGTACATTTATACCCCTTTTTATAAAGGGCCATAAGGTAGACAGGGTTATATATCTGTGCCTCGTCGGAGCCCGCATCGGTTATATACAGTTCATTATTAGCGGCCATATAGCTCCACTGTGTAGCACCGTCGCACCACAATTTCATAGGGGTGAGCAGCACCGCATAGCTGTTACCATCGAGTTTAAGAGTGCCTTCGTCGGAATATTGCGCAACGCCGGCATTGTCGCAAACTACATAATCGAATGCCATCTGCACAGCCGCATCGGCCTCTATGCCCTTTATTGCACGCTCTAATGTCTCAACAGCCTGCCTGCTTTGTGCCGCAAGCGCAAGAGGAGAGAGCAACCACAATATAAACAGAAAATTTTTTGCCTTCATATATCCTTATTTATATATGCAACCAAGATTAAAGCAACTGTTTGAGGCGGAATTCAAGGTCGGCCTCATCGGCACACAGCACCTGACGCGGCTTACTACCCTCCTGCTCACCCACAAGGCCCGTCTGGCACAATTGGTCCATTATGCGGCCCGCGCGGTTGAAGCCCACGTTGAGCTTGCGCTGTATGAGCGAGGTTGAACCCTGCTGATGAATAACGACAATGCGCGCAGCATCGGCAAACAGCGGGTCGAGTTTATCGGAAGAGAGCTCCCCACGCGTCGCAGAGCCACCACCGTCGGACGGTGCATCATCGGGCTCGGGCAATATGTAAGCGGTGGGATAACCCTGCTGCTTGGCAATATGGGCACAAACACGTTCAACCTCCTTCGTCTCCACAAGCGCACACTGCACACGCACCGGGTCGTTACCGGCAAGGAAGAGCATATCTCCGCGACCTTGCAGCTGGTTGGCACCCTGACGGTCGAGAATTGTACGTGAGTCGATAACCGAAATAACACGGAACGCCATACGCGCAGGGAAGTTCGCCTTAATGGTACCGGTGATAATATTTGTCGTGGGGCGCTGGGTAGCGATAATCATATGAATACCCACGGCACGAGCCTTTTGAGCGATGCGGGCAATTGGCACCTCCACCTCCTTGCCGGCAGTCATCATAAGGTCGCCATACTCATCTATAATCACCACAATATATGGCATAAAGCGATGCCCCTTTGTAGGCAGCAACTCCTTATTCAAATACTTATCGTTATACTCCTTAACCGAGCGTACCGATGCCATCTGCAACAATTTATAGCGGTTATCCATCTCCACGCACAGAGATTTAAGCGTGCGCACCACGCGGTTAACGTCGGTTATAATAGGTTCATCCTCGCCTTCGAGTTTCGCAAGAAAATGTTTTTCCAGCACATTATAGAGGCTCAGTTCCACCATTTTGGGGTCGACCATCACAAATTTCAAATATGCAGGATGCATTTTATAGAGCAACGATGTAATAATAGCATTCAAGCCCACAGACTTACCCATACCCGTAGCACCGGCAACAAGCAAGTGAGGCATTTTTGCCATATCCACCATAAACACATCGTTGGAGATTGTTTTTCCAAGCGCAAGCGGAAGTGCCATATCCGTCTCCTTATATTTTCGGCTGTTGAGCAGAGAGGCCATAGGCACAATCTGTTTATGGGCATTGGGTACCTCTATACCCACAGTACCCTTGCCGGGAATAGGAGCAATGATACGAATACACAATGCCGACAGGCTCATCGCAATATCATCCTCCAAATTCTTTATCTTGGAGATACGGATACCCGGAGCAGGAGTAATCTCGTAGAGCGTGATTGTGGGGCCTACGGTAGCCTTTATGGAGCTTATCTTAATTTCAAAATTATTGAGCACCTCCACAATCTTCTCCTTGTTGGCATTCTGCTCGTCCTTATCCACCGCAAATGTCGTCTGCTCATATTTATCGAGCAAATCAACGGTGGGCGGCTTATAGTAACTCAATTCATCCTTGGGATTTATGGGACGAAGCATATTACCGCCCGTATCCTCTTCGCCTGTCGTATCCTCAATCTCCATTTCTATGGGTGCGCCATCGGCTGTTGCTGCCGCGGCGGCACGTTGCGCCACACGGTCGAATACTGCGGCAACATCCTCTTCGTCGGGCACAGGTTCCTCCTCGCTCACAATCTCCTCCTCGGGAGCCTCCACTTCAAATTCCTCTTCTGCGGGCTCCACAAAAGTATCCTCATCATCATATTCGATGATATTATCCTCCTCTGCGGCAGGAGCCTCTTCGGGCTTTTCATCTTCGGCAACGCCCTCCGTTGCAGGTTCTTCGGACGGTTGCGCCTTGGGAATAAAGCTGAAAGAGAGCATCTTCTGCAACCAAGTGATAGTTTCGCGGGTGAGGTATGTCATAAGGATTATGAGTGTAATAACAAGTATCAATATAAGCCCCACAAAGCCCACTTTATCCACGAGCCAACCACTCACAAACTCACCGTGACGGCCACCGGGCGACATAAAACTGCCGGCGAAGAGATTACCCAAAGAGAAGGCAAAAAAGACCGAGCCCCACACTACCGAGAAAATTGTCATTATAAACCATTTTACCAGATTGGGGCGACGAATATTCATAAAATAGAGCATCAGCACCACAAGCAGAGGCACCACAAGTACCGACGACCAGCCGAAACAGCCGTTTATCAGAAAATTGGCAAACAGCGCACCACTCTTGCCCGATGTATTTTCAACGGTAGCCGCACTCTCGCCCAAAGCCTCAATAACACTCTGGTCGGCACCTCCCGAAGAGAAGAACGAAAGGAACGAACTGCATATAAAAATTGCCATAGCTCCGAAAAAGAGCCCGAGGAAAAAGTGCAACGTCGGGTGTTTGAGCACAAATTTCACTTTCTTAAAAAACGACGCCTTCTTCTCCTGCGCCCTTGTATTCTTTTTTGCCATAGTATATTGCCTGTTAAAAAATACCCCTAAATTACAAATTAGGGATAAACATTGCGAAGATAGTAAAAAAAAAGATAGCAGCGCCCCTCACCTGTGCTATTTTTTTGTAACTTCGCGGCAAATTAGAAAAAACCAGCAAAAACCACACAACGCAATGAACGAAACAGCAGATATTGTTTTTCAGCGCAACACAGTAGAGTTTGTAACGGTTGCCGCAGAATTCTGCGCCTACATTGAGCGCACCAACGAGCACACCCGCAAGGAATTTGTGGGCACAATGCTCAAAATTCTGCCCCTGCTCTACCTGAAAGCACAAATGCTCCCCAACGAGGAACGCATAAGCGACAGCGACCTTGAAGATTTTGTTACAGAAGACAGCTATGAAGTACTGCGCATAACAATTGCCAATCTGCTCGCCGACAAAGACACCTACCTCGATGTTTTTGTCGAGGAGATGAAGTACAGCGACACGCCAATATCAATAAACATTTCGGAGGACCTTGCCGATATTTATCAGGATATAAAAAACTTTGTCTGCCTGTTCCGCCTCGGCATAAACGAGACAATGCACGATGCGATAATCGAATGTAACGAGCATTTCAAGCAATATTGGGGGCAGAGAATAGTGAACACCCTGCGAGCCCTCCACGACATTGCCTACAACACAAGCCCCGACGACGAAGAGGAAAACGACAATGACAATTTTTAATGCACATATCGAAAAGAGCGAAATTGCGCAAATGCCCGCCGTCGTTTTCCCCGGACGCATAATTACCATAAGCACGGCAGCCGACGTTGACAAAGTGGCAAAAGCCCTCTCAAAGGAGAAAATCCTCGGATTCGACACAGAGACACGCCCGGCGTTCCGCAAGGGAGTGCAATACAAAGTGTCGCTGCTGCAACTATCCACCGCCGACACCTGCTTCCTCATACGCCTCTGCCACACAGGAATGCCCGATTCGCTGATAGAGCTTCTCGAAAATGGCGAAATACTGAAAATAGGCGTATCGCTGCACGACGACTACCAATCACTCGCCCGCCGCAAAAAGTTCAAAGCCGGCGGCTTCTTCGACCTGCAAAAATATGTGAGCAAATTCGGCATTGAGGAGATGAGCCTCCAAAAAATATACGCCATAATATTCGGCGAGAAAATATCGAAAAGCCAGCAGTTGACAAATTGGGAGCACGACATTCTCACCGACAAGCAAAAACAATATGCAGCCACCGACGCGTGGGCCTGCCTCAACATATACAACCGCCTGAAAGAATTAGAGAGAAAATAGCACTATGGAAAAATCAGTAATATTAAAACGCGGCAAAGAGGAGTCGTTGCGCCGCTTCCACCCTTGGATATTTTCGGGAGCAATAGCACGCATCGACGGCAAACCCGAGGAGGGCGACATTGTCACCGTTTACACAAACAGTGGCGAATTTATAGCTCGCGGACACGTTCAAGTGGGCAGCATCGCCGTGCGAGTGCTCACATTCGTCGACGAGCCCATAGACCAAGAATTCTGGAACCGACGCATCGCCACAGCCTACGATCTGCGCCAACGCACCGGAATATCGTCGCACCCCGACAACAACACCTACCGTCTTGTACACGGCGAGGGCGACTGTCTTCCCGGCCTTGTAATAGACATCTACGGCAACACCGCAGTAATGCAGGCCCACAGCGTGGGAATGCACGTGAACCGTATGGAGATTGCCGAAGCACTCAAAAGCACACTGGGCAGCAAGCTCGACAATATATATTATAAGTCGGAGACCACCCTCCCCTACAAAGCCGACATCAGCAAAGAGAATGGCTACATAATGGGTGGCAACGCCGAAAATATCTCCACCGAATATGGCCTTAAATTTCACATCGACTGGATGCGAGGCCAAAAGACAGGCTTCTTTGTCGACCAGCGCGAGAACCGCTCACTGCTCGAAAAATATGCCAAAGGGCGCAAGTTGCTAAATATGTTCTGCTACACAGGAGGCTTCTCTATATACGCCCTGCGCGGCGGTGCCGAGGTTGTACACTCGGTCGACAGCTCGGCAAAAGCCATCGACCTTACCAATGCCAACGTAGCCATAAATTTCCCCGACGACACACGCCACGCGGCATTTGCCGAGGATGCATTCGACTACCTCGAAAGAATGGGAAGCAACTACGACCTCATAATTCTGGACCCGCCTGCATTTGCCAAGCACCGCGACTCGCTGCGTAACGCCCTCATAGGCTACCGCCGCCTCAACGCAAAAGCATTGGAAAAGATACAGCCCGGCGGCATTCTCTTCACATTCTCCTGCTCGCAAGTGGTGAGCAAAGAGAATTTCCGCACAGCAGTGTTCACAGCCGCCGCAATGGCAAAGCGCAACGTGCGCATACTGCACCAGCTCACCCAGCCGGCCGACCACCCCGTGAACATCTACCACCCCGAAGGAGAATACCTCAAAGGCCTTGTACTATATGTTGAGTGAGAATTGCTGCACAATTCTCACTCAACATATTTTGTAACAAAGTTATCTTTCGCCGAACAAAGCCGATATTTTTTTGTGAAAAACCACAAAAATAAGCACAATAAATTTTGCCAATTAAAGCAAATATATTACCTTTGCACCTCGAAAGCCATTACACACATTTTTTGTTACCAGCAAATAAAAATTAAAAAATTAAAATAATGAAAAAAGACATTCATCCCGCAGGATATCGTCCCGTTGTATTCAAAGATATGTCAAACGGCGATTGTTTCCTTTCACAGTCAACTTGTAACACAAAGGAGACCATTGAATTCGAGGGCGAGACATACCCCTTGATAAAACTTGAAATTTCTAACACCTCTCACCCCTTCTACACCGGTAAGGCTAAACTCGTGGATACTGCCGGCCGCGTAGACAAGTTCATGAGCCGTTACGGAAAAATCAAGAAATAAGAAGCGTAACAAAATATACAAAAGAGGTGTACTCCGATACACCTCTTTTTTTTGCCACATTGCAACCAATATTCCAAAATGAAAAAACTCTTTCCTACACTGCTGCTCACCCTGCTGCTTACAGCCTGTGGCGGCGGTTCCGACAATGAGGGATTCGGCGCAACCACAGACCCCAACAACATAAACACCAATACCACCGGTGGCGCATACGCTTCGCTCTACGAACAGCCCCGCCTGAACGAGGAGGATATTTTCCTCACCTACACCACCACCCATGAAGGCAAGGAACTGGTAACATACAGCATTGCATACAACAGCGAGCGTAAACACGCACGCTGGGTGGCATTCACATTCGAGGGCAGCAACAAAGATACCAATTGGAACAGAAACAACTGGAAAAACACAGAATGGAGAGGCGATCCCTGGGACTACGCCCCCGAAATTCCCGAAGAGGAGCAGATGGATTCGCATCGTGGCATATACTCCATCTATGGATTAGACGGATACGATCGCGGCCACCTTGTAGCATCGTACGACCGACTAATATCGCAAGAGGCCAACAGGCAGACATTCTACTCAATAAATATGTCGCCAATGAAGAGCCGATTCAACCAAGATGGCCCGTGGAACAAGCTCGAAACAAAGATAAACAACAGGAGCAACGGCTGGGTAAAAAGCAGCGATGTTCTCTATGTGGTGAAGGGTGCAACCATAAGAGAGGGAGAATACACCGTAAAAAACACCCTCACAATTCCCAACCACTATTTTATGGCACTTGTGCGCAAAAAGGGCAACGCCTACTATGGAATTGCATTCCTTATGGAGCACAATAACAATACCGGCACAAGCCTTAGGGATTGCGCAATGAGCATCGACAAACTGGAAGAGATTACAGGGATAGATTTCTTCTGTAACCTGCCCGACAAATTGGAAAATACATTGGAGAGTACGTTGGATTTTAATCCTTGGAACCTATAATACAAACAAAAGAGGATGACTCAAAAGTCCCTTTTTAAGACATCACACCCTCGCCAGAATATACTCTGGCGAGGGTGTTTGCTTTGTATATATTACTTTTGGGTCAGCCCCATTTTTGTTATTGCGACGACCTGCGCCAGCGATGAATTTTGCGCAGTTCTTTTATGGTTGTCGTTCCCACAATCCCATCGTCGTAGAGCCCCGACACCTTTTGAAATAATTTTACAGCACGCAGAAGTTCTCCCTCGTAAAGTACCTTGCCACTCTTTGTATAGGGAATGGAATTTTCATCCAGATAGAGGTTCTTCACCATAATCTCGGCAAGTTTCTTAACATCGGCACCCGAATCGCCCCGCATAATAACCCTGTCGCCAAGCGAATAGTGCCTCTCCTCGTAAAGTACCGAATCGTTACTCCTCTTTGCCACACGCTTGGGCGCACTCTTTACAACCGTATCCTTTACTGCACCCGCGGCAGCCTTTTTGGGAGCCGACACTTTTTTCTTCTTTTTTGCAGCCGCTCCCTTTTTGGTCTGCCGCCGTTGCTTCACGGTAACCGTCTTTACAACAACCGTGTCGATGGGCATTTTCTTAAACACAAAGGTTGTATCGGCAGGCTGCGCATCGCAACAGAGAACCGGCACGCACACACCCCACAGGAGCAAGACAAAGAGGAGATATTTCAATCTGTCAACGACCATTCAGACAATTTTCGAAACAAGAAGGCACAGGAGTCTCAAAGCGCAACAATTTCCCATTGACAGGGTGACGGAAACAGAGCATATAAGCGTGCAACCCCAAACGGCGTATACTATCGTCGGTGCTGCCATATTTATGGTCGCCCACCACAGGATGCCCGAGAGAGGCCAGATGCACGCGAATTTGATTTTTGCGCCCTGTCTGCAATTCACACTCCACAAGCGAATAGCCACCACCCTCCTGCAACACCCTGTAATATGTTACAGCAAATTTACCGCCATTATCCACAGGGCTCGAATGGGTGACGAAACGTTTATCCTCGGTGAGCCACGATTCTATCTTTCCCTCCTTTTGCTCCAACGTGCCCGACACGAGCGCAATGTAACGACGGTCGGTCACCAACTGTTGCCAGCCATCTATGAGCGACTGCTGTGTCTGAACATCCTTTGCATAGACCATCAGGCCCGACGTATCGCGGTCGAGACGATGAACAAGATGCGAGGTATTGCGGCCGCCACCCTTTTCAAGATAGCGGTTGAGAATAGTCTGCACAGTCTCCTGACGGGTATTGTTACTCATCGACAGTAGTCCCTCGTGTTTGTCAATAATGAGCAGATAAGGGTCCTCGTACACAATATCGAGGTTCTTGCAGTGGAACGAATGTTTATGTTTGGAGCGGTCGAGCTGCACCATCTGCCCGGGAACAAGCTCGGCGAGCGGGTGTGTAGTTATTTTATTATCGACAAGCACCACACGGTTCACAATGAGAGCCTTAGCCCTATTGCGGCTTATGCCGTGCATCTTCTCCATAAGAAAAGTTATAAGCTGTGTCTCGGCAGTCACCTTAAAAGTGAGCAAGGATTTTATATTTCGACGCATATTATCTCTCTTTAATCGTTTTTTGTGTGTAGAAAAAAATCTTATCTCTTTTCGAGCAGCACCACATTCTCAACGTGATGCGTGTGGGGGAACATATCCACAGGCTGCACCGCAGTCACCTTATAATCATTATCGAGCAGAGCAAGGTCGCGTGCCTGCGTCGCCGGATTACAACTAACATACACAATGCGCTTGGGAGCCGCAAAGAGAATTGTATCAATCACATCATTATGCATACCCGCGCGAGGAGGGTCGGTGATAATTACATCGGGACGGCCGTGAACATCTATAAATTCACGGGTGAGAATATCCTTCATATCTCCTGCAAAGAATGTGAGATTCGAAAAGCCGTTAAGTTCGGCATTTACACGGGCATCGGCAATTGCATCCTCCACATACTCGATGCCGACAACCTTTTTCGCCCCTTTTGCAACAAAATTGGCAATGGTACCGGTTCCTGTGTATAGGTCGTAGACAACCTCCTCACCGGTGAGTGCGGCAAAATCGCGCGCTACTTTATATAAATTATACGCCTGTGCGCTATTTGTCTGATAGAAAGATTTTGGCCCCACTTTGAAGCGCAGCCCCTCCATCTCCTCGAAGATAACATCGGTACCTTTGAACGTATGCACTTCAAGGTCGCCGAATGTGTCGTTACATTTATTATTTACCACATATAACAAAGAGGTAACCTCGGGGAACGTGTCGGCAACGTAGCCAAGCACGCTCTTCAACTGCTGCATATCCTTGTCGCTCTCCACCTTTGCCTGCAAAAGAAGCATAACCTCACCGGTAGTGGATGTGCGCAACATCATACTGCGCAACACACCCATCTGCGAGCGTAAATCAAAAAAGGGAATACCCTCTTTTACGGCAAATTCTCTTATGCCGTTGCGCAAGCGATTGTTAAGAGCGCACATAAGGCCGCACTCCTCAATATCGAGCACCTTATCGAAGGCTCCGGGAATGTGAAAGCCAAGCGCATCCATATTATCATATTCAACACCCTGTGCAACCTCCTCCCAAGTGAGCCAACGTTTATTGCTGAATGTAAATTCGAGTTTATTGCGATAGGCCTGTGTATTCTCGGAACCCAAAATGGGGCTAACCTCGGGAATCTCCACTTTGCCTATGCGACGAAGTGCATCGGTCACCTGCTGATGCTTGTACTTCAACTGATGCTCATACTGCAAACACTGCCATTTGCAACCACCGCAAATGCCATAATGCTTGCAGAAGGGCGTTGCACGCTCCTGCGAATATTCATAAAACTTTACAGCCTCGGCCTCGGCGTAACTATGTTTTTTGCGACGCACTTTAAGGTCGACAATATCACCGGGTACCACAAAGGGGACAAAAACCACAAGATCGTTCACTCTCGCAAGAGCCTTTCCCTCGGCAGCAACTCCGGTTATCTCAATGCGTTCAAGCAATGGTAATTCTTTCTTTTTTCTTGCCATTTTCAAATTATTGCATAATTCTCACATTCGGCAAAAATACATCTATTTTCCCGATTATCGGCATTTTTAACGCAATAACTTAAATTTTTAATAATATACACGATATTTTCCCGAATAAGTTTCGAAATACAAACATTTTCCTTATATTTGCAAATTAGATGGACTACCCACGCAAAGGGACCATCCATTGTGATTAAGTTACTTATTTTTATTTATCAACAAACAATAAACTCAAAAATTATGGCAGACAAAAGAGTCTACACCTTTGGCAACGGCCTTGCCGAGGGTAACGCGTCAATGAGAAACTTGTTGGGAGGTAAAGGTGCCAACTTGGCAGAAATGAACCTCATCGGTATTCCCGTTCCTCCCGGTTTCACCATTACAACCGACGTTTGTAACGAGTACTACAAACTTGGCAGAGAGCAGGTTATAGAGCTTCTTAAAGCAGAAGTTCAGGCCGCAGTAAAGAACATCGAGAATTTGATGAACTCAACATTCGGCGACCCCACCAACCCCTTGTTGGTATCTGTACGTTCAGGTGCACGTGCTTCTATGCCCGGTATGATGGACACAATCCTCAACCTTGGTCTTAACGACATAGTAGTTGAAGGTCTTGCAGCAAAAACAGGTAACCCCAAATTTGCGTGGGACTCTTACCGCCGTTTCGTACAGATGTACGGCGACGTGGTTCTCGGAATGAAGCCCACAAGCAAAGAGGAGATTGACCCCTTCGAGGCTATCATCGAGAAGGTGAAAGAGGAGCAGGGAGTTGTTCTCGACAAAGACCTCAGCGTAGAGGCTTTGCAGGAGCTCGTTAAGAAGTTCAAGGCAGCCGTAAAGGCACAGACCGGCAAAGACTTCCCCACCGACGCTTACGAGCAACTTTGGGGCGCAGTTTGCGCAGTGTTCGAGTCTTGGAACAACGAGCGCGCCATCCTTTATCGTCGTATGGAGAAAATTCCCGATGAGTGGGGAACAGCCGTATCGGTTCAGGCAATGGTATTCGGCAATATGGGCGATACATCGGCTACCGGTGTTTGCTTCTCACGCGACGCTGCAACAGGTGAAAACCTCTTTAACGGAGAGTATCTTATCAATGCACAGGGTGAGGACGTTGTTGCAGGTATCCGCACACCCCAGCAGATTACAAAAATCGGTTCTCAGCGTTGGGCTGCATTGCAGAATATCAGCGAGGAGGAGCGTGCATCGAAATACCCCTCTATGGAGGAGGCAATGCCCGAGATTTACAAAGAACTCGACGCTATCCAGACACGCTTGGAGGACCACTACAAAGATATGCAGGATATGGAGTTCACCGTTCAGGAAGGCAAGCTCTGGTTCTTGCAGACACGTAACGGTAAACGTACCGGTGCAGCGATGGTAAAAATCGCTATGGACTTCTACCGCGACGGCATCATCGACGACAAGACAGTTTTGAAACGTATGGAGCCCGAGAAGCTCAACGAGCTTTTGCACCCCATCTTCGACACTGCTGCTCTTGCAAAGGCAAAGGTTATCGCTAACGGTCTTCCCGCATCTCCCGGTGCCGCAACAGGTCGCATCGTATTCTTCGCCGACGACGCCGAGAAATGGCACGAGGATGGCGAGAAGGTGGTACTCGTACGTATCGAGACCTCTCCCGAGGACCTCGCAGGTATGGCAGCAGCCGAGGGTATCCTCACTGCTCGCGGTGGTATGACCTCTCACGCAGCCGTTGTTGCCCGCGGCATGGGTAAATGCTGTGTATCGGGTGCCGGTACATTAGTTATCGACTACAAGAAACGCACATTGACCGTTGATGGTATCACATTCAACGAAGGCGACTATATCTCATTGAACGGTTCTACCGGACAGGTTATCGAGGGTAAGGTTGAGACAAAGGCTCCCGAACTCAGCGGTGACTTTGCCGAATTGATGAACATCTGCGACCGCTACGCACGTTTGGGCGTACGCACAAACGCCGATACTCCTCACGATGCACAGGTTGCACGCGACTTTGGTGCCATCGGTATTGGTCTTTGCCGTACAGAGCATATGTTCTTCGAGGGTGAGAAGATTAAGGCTATGCGCGAGATGATTCTTGCCGAGACAGCAAAAGAGCGTCAGGTAGCTCTCGACAAATTGCTCCCCTTCCAGAAGGCCGACTTTGTTGGTATCTTCAAGGCTATGGAGGGCTTGCACGTTACAGTGCGTCTTTTGGACCCCCCTCTCCACGAGTTTGTTCCCCACGATGCAAAAGGCCAGCAGATGCTCGCCGAGGCTATGGGCAAGACAGTAGAGGCTGTTCAGCGTCGCGTTAAGTCTCTCGAAGAGTTTAACCCCATGCTCGGCCACCGCGGTTGCCGTTTGGGTAACACATA
This sequence comes from Bacteroidaceae bacterium, assembly GCA_045634365.1. Taxonomy (GTDB): domain Bacteria; phylum Bacteroidota; class Bacteroidia; order Bacteroidales; family Bacteroidaceae; genus HGM04593. The sequence continues at coordinate 67,229 of JAZRAC010000057.1, forward strand.
TCCCGAAATTACCAAGATGCAGACAACTGCCATCCTTGGCGCAGCTCTCGAATTGAAGAAAGAGGGCAAGGTTATCTACCCCGAAATTATGGTGCCCCTCGTAGGTATCATCAATGAGTTTGAGGAGCAGAAGAACGCTATTATCGAGGCTGCAAACGCATTGTTCGCAGCAGAGGGCGACAGCGTAGAGTACACAATCGGTACAATGATTGAGATTCCTCGCGCTGCTCTTACTGCCGACCAGATTGCAGAGCAGGCACAGTTCTTCTCATTCGGTACAAACGATTTGACACAGATGACCTTCGGTTACTCTCGTGACGACGTTAACTCATTCTTGCCCATCTACTTGCGCAAGAAGATTTTGAAGAACGACCCCTTCCAGGTTCTCGACCAGACAGGTGTTGGCCAGCTTGTTGAGATGGCTACCAAGAAGGGCCGCTCGGTGAACGCAGACCTCAAATGCGGTATCTGCGGTGAGCACGGCGGTGAGCCCGAGTCGGTTAAGTTCTGCCACAGAGTGGGCTTGAACTATGTATCTTGTTCACCCTTCCGCGTGCCCATCGCACGTTTGGCTGCTGCACAGGCTGCTGTGGAGGAGGAGTAATCACAGGAACATAAAATCCACAATAGAGCGGCTGTCCTCGATGGACAGCCGCTTGTTTTTTAAGCAAATACAACATCATCGTAAATTATGAAACTCTATTATTTTTAAAGGAAAAGAGCGTAACTAATATTAATAAGGTGAAAAAGATAACAAATGATAACTTAAATAAGTATTTCTAATTCGCGCAAATGTTGTATATTCGCAATATGAAATAAAACAAAAAGAGATAAAACTAATATTTATTTGAGCTTATAGCCTTATTCTTTCACTGAAAACCGCCAATTTACAGAGACACAAGAATAAGCACGCGATAAAGTTCATGCCACGAGGCGTGAACTGTTTGTGCTTATCTGTGTCAGGGTGCTTGGCGGTACCTCAGTGAAGATAATGTCACAAGCAGTTCCGCCTTTTATGATACACATAGGCCAGTTAATTTTTGAGGAAATGCAACGCCAGGAACGCACCCCTGCGTGGCTCGCAAGAAAAATAAATTGCGAGCGACCCAATGTGTATTATATCTTCAAACAAGAATCCATAAACACCGACCTTCTATTGCGCATTTCTCGCGCATTGAACCACGATTTCTTCGCTTATTACTCACAAGAGACGCAGGAGGGCGTATAATTTTTATACGGAACAGTAAATCGTGTATACGCAATTTATGCAAACAATATTCTTTTTTAGCGCACCTTTGCAATATAGTTATGGAGAGGAGAAACTAAATTTTATTATAACCATTTAAAAACTTTATTATTATGAAAAAGGTATTTTTTGCAATTGCACTTTTAGCAACATTATTTACTATTCAGGCTTGCAGCAGCCCTGATTTTCAACGTGGTTTTAGAGAGGGATGGAATGCTACAGCACCTGCTGAATACAGATATTAATCACATTAAAATATATTATTATGAAAAAGATTATTTTATTATTTATTTTATCTATTGGTTTTGGTATTATAAATGCCAAGGAAGCAACTTTTACAAAAAAAGAACCTCTTTCTAATACAACAGAAATGAATGTTGTATTTAGAACCACCGTAAAAGTTATAAACAGAGATATTGACGAAAGGATATACTTATATACAAATGGTACTTTTAAAATCATTCCTTCAAACGGAATAGCAATAACAGGAACATATACAATAGAAGATGGGACAAACCTACTTATAAAGCCTGACAATGGGGCACCAGCTATGTATTTAACCATCACCTACTATAGAGGGAAAGTTACAAGTATAAAATATCGCGATATACGCTATTTACCTTTCTAAAATATATGCATAAATATAAGAGAGAATAACATAGCAAGAAGTATTCAAATTAACAGTAATTAACCTCCGTGGATATAAACTTTATAAAGTTTATATCCACGGAATATTTTATTGCTATATTCATTATCTTGGTTAAAGGCAAAATAGGGGGTAACCCACAAGAACTTGTGTAATCTATTTATATAAAAAACCGTCTGCCTCATAAGAACCGCCTAATTAAAGGTCTGATTACTTATGCCGACAGACGGCACTCCGATTTTTAGACACACAAAAGCAATGCATCTTTACAATAACTCTGCGAATATAGTAAAAATTCTGCAATTCTGCAACACCTGATTAAAGAGGAACAACATCTACCACGGTGAGCACCCCTTCTTGCGACACTATGAAACGGACATCACACCCAGCAAAAGGCATTCCATAGACTCGCTCGGGGATATTTTGATACTGCGGGCGAGGGTCGAGGGCAAGCACTTTCAGCAACGCTTCATAATCACAGGGAGAAAAGAACGAGGCAAAATCCTCGGGGAAAATCACTTGCAGGCTGCCCCACTCTTTTTTATCGACAAAGCCGCTGCGGGCATCGGGGTGAGCGTCACAATAGGCAACGTATGGTTTTATATCGTAGATGGGAGTGCCGTGCATAAGGTCGGCACCGGCAACATTTACAACAATCCCATTGTCGACGTTTTTTTCTATGGAGAGGATTTTCACCGACGAGAGACCGAGCCCGTTGGGGCGGAACGGCGAGCGTGTGGCAAACACCCCCATAGCCACATTACCACCCAACAGCGGCGGACGCACGGTGGGGCTCCACTCCTCGCGCAGGTTCCGGGAAAAGCCCCACAGGAGCCACAGATAATCAAATCCTTCGAGCCCGCGCAACGCATCGGGGTTACGATACTGCGGTTCAAAGACTATGGTACCACGCAACTCCTCGACAATCCCACTCTGCCGTGGAATACCGAACTTTGTGGGGAATGCCGAATGAAAATAAGCAATGGGGGTGATATTCATATTACTATCCTGTTTCTCTTTTTTGCAACACCTGCCACACAAAATTATAAAATTTTGACTATATTCGTGCAATTTTATCAATAAGTATTTTAAATAAGGAAAATGAAAAACGACCGACTGCTCTCGCTCGATGTACTGCGCGGAATAGACCTTTTTATGTTGGTGGCTCTGCAACCGGTTCTTCGTGGCGCATTGCTCACCTTGAACAACGAAACGCTCAATGAAACGTTGCTCTACCAATTGGACCACGCACAATGGGAGGGGTTCAGAGCGTGGGACCTTGTGATGCCTCTGTTTCTCTTTATGTCGGGAGTAACAATGCCATTCTCTCTACCTAAATACCTTAAACAAAATAGCAACCTTGCCGTGTGGAAACGTGTGCTCAAACGCTTCGCCACGCTATTTGCTTTTGGAATATTGGTGCAGGGAAATATTCTCGCCCTGAACCCCGACGCTGTGTATCTTTACAGCAACACCCTGCAAGCTATTGCCGTGGGTTATCTGCTCGCCGTGCCGTTGGTACTCTACCTTAAACCACGCTGGCAAGTGGCAACAATAGCAGCCCTGCTTGTTATTTACACCCTGCCGATGAGCCTCTGCGGCGATTGGAGCCCGCAAGGGAACTTTGCCTGCGAGGTTGACAAGTTCATCCTCGGCCGTTTCCGCGACCAGAGCCAAATAGCTGCCGATGGCAGTGTGATTTTTGCCCCGTGGTACGACTACACTTGGGTGTGGAGCAGCCTCACATTCTGTTGTACTGTGGCAATGGGCAGCCTTGCCGGCCACATAATAAAAAGAGGGAACGACAACCGCCAAAAGACAGCCCTGCAACTGCTGGTAACAGGTGCGGCACTCGTTGCCGCCGGACTATTATGGGACTGCTGGCAACCAATGATTAAGCGCGTGTGGAACGGCAGTATGACCGTTTACAGCGGCGGCCTCTGTTACCTGTTGCTCGCACTTTTCTATTGGTGGATAGATGTAAAGGGGCACCGCCGCGGCTGGGAATGGCTGCTCTATTATGGTTGCAACGCCATCACCGCCTATCTGCTTGGAGAAATAATAAATTTCCGTTGCATAGCCCACTCGTTGTTGCGCGGCACTGCACAATATATAGGCAACGATTGGTACAGTGTGCTGCTCACCGCTGCCAACAGCCTCATCCTTTTCTTCATTCTGCGACTGCTATACAAGAATAAAATATTCCTGAAAGTATAGCTTTAAGCACCTTTAAATTTGTAGCTTATATAAAATTTATATTCTTTTGCATATAATTCAAAAATAACAATTAACTTTATAATATTATGGAAAAAATCATTGGCCTTATCGATGCGCCTTTTACCCCTTTTTATGAGAATGGCGAAGTAAACTACGAACCAATCCCCGCGTATGCACAGATGCTGGCAAAGAACGGAATGAAGGGAGTGTTCATAAACGGCTCTTCGGGCGAGGGATATATGCTCACCGAGGAGGAGCGCATAAAACTCACCGAGGCGTGGGTGGCAGCAGCCCCCGAAGACTTTAAAATTATTGTACACGTGGGCAGCACCTGTGTAAAATCGAGCCGTCGCATGGCCGAGCACGCACAAAAGATGGGAGTATTCGGCATTGGAGCTATGGCTCCTCCCTTCCCCAAAGTGGGCCGCGTGGAGGAACTTGTGAAATATTGCGAGGAGATTGCATCGGCAGCACCCGAGCTTCCCTTCTACTTCTACCACATACCCGCATTCAACGGTGCGTTCCTTCCTATGGTAAAATTCCTCGAAGCGGTGGATGGCCGCATCCCCAATTTTGCCGGAATAAAATACACCTTCGAGAGTTTGTACGAATATAACCAGTGCCGTCTCTACAAGAACGGCAAATTTGATATGTTGCACGGACAGGACGAAACAATACTCCCCTGCCTTGCAATGGGTGGCGCACAAGGCGGCATTGGCGGCACAACCAACTACAATGGTTGCAACCTTGCCGGCATTATCGACGCTTGGAACGCCGGCAATTTGGAGAAGGCACGCGAATTGCAGAATTTCTCGCAAGAGGTTATCAATGTAATATGCCACTATCGTGGCAATATTGTGGGAGGCAAGAGAATTATGAAACTAATAGGCCTCGACCTTGGCAAGAACCGCACCCCCTTCCAGAATATGACCGACGAAGAGGAGGCAGCAATGCGCAAAGAGCTCGAAGCAATCAATTTCTTTGAACGTTGTAATAAATTCTAAACGACACACTACTATGGATTGGAAAAAATATCTTAGCGAGTGGCAGGATTGCTACAAAAAAGATTTGTGCGACAATATAATGCCTTTTTGGCTGAAAAACGGGCTCGACCGCGTGAACGGCGGCATTTACACCTGCCTCGACCGTGACGGCTCGCTCATTGACAGCACAAAATCTGTGTGGTTCCAAGGCCGCTTCGCCTTTGTGTGCAGTTTCGCCTATAACACCATAGAGCAGAACCCCGAGTGGCTGGCTGCGGCAAAAAGCACCATTGAGTTTATTGAGAAACACTGTTTCGACAGCGACGGACGTATGTACTTCGAAGTAATGGCCGACGGCACCCCTCTGCGCAAACGCCGTTACGTATTCTCGGAGAGTTTCGCCGCCATAGCTATGGCCGAGTATGCAAAAGCATCGGGCAATATGAGCTATGCTCAAAAGGCACTCGACCTCTTCAAAAATATACGCAAATTCGTGGCAACACCCGGCTATATGCCCCCCAAACACCTCGACACTTTGCAGGCAAAAGGGCACTCGTTGGTGATGATTCTCATAAATACCGCATCGCGCATACGCAATGTCATTGCCGACCCTGTGCTCGACAAGCAGATTAACGAGTCGATAGAATCGCTTAAAGATTTTATGAAGCCCGAATTTAAGGCACTGCTCGAAATGGTAGGCCCCAACGGAGAATTCATAGACACCTGCAACGGCCGCGTCATTAACCCCGGGCACTGCATAGAGACAGCTTGGTTCCTGCTCGAAGAGGCTAAACACCGCGGATGGGAGAAAGAGCTCACCGCACAAGCTCTGCAAATTCTCGACTGGTCGTGGGAGTGGGGCTGGGACAAAGAGTATGGCGGCATTATCAACTTCCGCGACTGCCGCAATCTGCCTCCGCAGGACTACTCGCAGGATATGAAATTCTGGTGGCCGCAAACAGAGGCAATAATTGCCACCCTCTATGCTTATGAAGCAACGGGCGACGATAAATATCTCATTTGGCACAAGCAGATAAGCGAGTGGACATACGCACACTTCCCCGACAAGGAGAAGGGCGAATGGTACGGCTATCTGCACCGCGACGGCACTGTGGCACAGCCTGCAAAGGGTAATATTTTCAAAGGGCCGTTCCACATTCCGCGTATGATGATTAAGTCATTCGACCTGTGCAAAGAGCTAATAAAATAAAACCTCGATGGAGAGGCTTTACACTCACTCATTGACAAAGCAAAAAATAACCTTATGAAAAAATATCTTTTCCTGCTACCACTCCTCCTCTGCTCCCTGCTCTGCTTGGCGCAGAACCGAGTAACAGTGTCGCAAGCAGCACCTATGGACAAAGCCGTCTCCGGCCATTATGCAGGGTGGATAAATGGCGCACTTACAACCTACGGCGGATGCAACTTCCCCGACACTCCCTGTGCCGACGGCGGACAAAAAGTATACTACCCCCGAGCCTACGGAGCCAGCGTACAAGTGCCCGGAGGCGCCGTATTTTTGGGTGGAATGAACGCCACAGCCTCAATTGCCGAGTGCCTGTTCGTTAACGCCGCAGATGGAACAATAACCACCATCGCCTCGCTGCCCAAAGGATTGGACAATTTTGCAGCTACATACTACGACGGCACAATATGGGTAGCCGGAGGAGAGACAAACGGCACACCCAACAAGAATGTATACGCCCTCCCCTTCCCCGGCAACGGCAAGGAGTGGGCAAAAGCAGCAACCCTGCCCGACGAATGCCGCCTGCAACCCTGCGTGGCCGCACAAAACACAGCCACAGGCTATGCACTCTTTGTCTTTGGCGGTTACCAACCAAAAGCAGAAGGGCAAGAGGCCATAGTACACACCGATGGAGTATATATCCCCATTGCCGAACTTAAAAAAGGCGATGTATCACCCACACAATGGAAACGCACTTCACCGGCCTTGGCGCGGAACGAAAGTACCGACGATGGAAAGCGCAAGCAGGCCATTGTGGGCAGCACTTGCAGTCCCGTAGGTTACAGCCACATATTGTTCTTTGGAGGTGTAGACCACGACATATTCCTCAGCGCCATCAACGGCCAACAGGATAGTATGTACCTGCGTCACACACCCGAATGGTACCACTTCCGCGAGGATGTACTCACCTACCACACAGTAACCGACTCTTGGGGGCTCCTGCCCGGCAACAGCCTGCTGGCCCGTGCCGGTGCCTGTCTCACTCCCGAGGTTGGCGGCCAAGGATGGAGTTACAGTGGCGGCGAACCGATGCCCGGCATTCGCAGTGCCGATGTTACACACATAGAGGTGAGCAACGACAAGAGCTTCGGATGGGTCAACTGGACTGTTCTAATCTTCTACCTTGTGGCAATGCTGGGAATGGGCATCTACTTTATGCGCAAGGAGAATGGTGCCGACGACTTTTTCAAGGGCGGCGGTCGCATCCCCTGGTGGGCTGCCGGAATAAGTATATACGCCACAATGCTCTCAGCAATCACCTATATGACAATACCGGCCAAGGCCTACACAACCGACTGGACCTACTACCCTATGCTGTGGATGATACTGCTGGTGAGTTTCCCCGTCATAAAATACTATCTCCCCTACTTCCGCAAGCTGAATGTTACCAGCGCCTACGAAATTCTGGAACAGCGTTTCAACCTATTCACCCGTATGCTGGCCTCTACACTCTTCTGCATATTTATGATTGTGCGTATGGCCATCGTGCTCTATCTGCCCTCGCTGGCACTCACAGCCGTGACAGGCATCGATATTTACCTGTGCATTGTGCTTATGGGCCTTGTCACCATCATTTACTGCACTATGGGTGGCGTTGAGGCGGTTATCTGGGGCGATGTTGTACAGGGCCTTATACTTGTATTCGGAGCATTGTTTGCCGTGATATATTTGGCAGTTGGTACCGAGGGAGGAATAAACGGTTGCATAAATATTGCCTTGGAGAATGACAAACTGCGACTATTCGATTGGAGCAGTTCTTGGTCACAAGCCACGTGGTGGGTAATAATCCTCGGAGGATTGGCCAATAACCTCATCTCCTATACATCGGACCAGACAGTGATACAACGCTACCTCACCACCCCCGACGAAAAGTCGGCCGGACGCGGTATTTTGGTAAACGGAGTAATGAGCGTGTTTGTATCGGTAGCCTTCTATATGATAGGTACAGGCCTTTACACATTCTACAAGACTCACCCCGCAGAGCTCGACATTACAATGGGGCAATCGGACGCAATATTCCCCTTCTTTATGATGAGCCAGATGCCTGCCGGAATTGCCGGCGCACTCATTGCCGCCATCTTCGCAGCTACTATGAGTACTATTTCGAGCAATATAAACAGTGTGGCAACAGCATTCTCCATCGATTTTTGGAAACGCTTCCGCACCGCCACCACCGACTCACAGCTGGTGGTTGTGGCTCGCTGGGCATCGATGGTGAGCGGAATAATAGGCCTCTCGCTTGCCCTGTTTATGGCTACGTGGGACATTCAATCTTTCCTCGACTTCTTTAACGAAGCCTTGGGACTGCTCACCAGCGGATTGGGCGGGCTCTTCTTCATAGCCGTATTTATGAAGCGAGTAAAGGGCTATGCAGCACTTGCCGGATTTGTGGCTGGTGAGGCCGTAGTATTCTGGATGAGCGAATGTACCGACGCCAATTTCTTTCTCTTCGGAGCCACAGGAATGGTGGCAAGCATAGTGGTAGCTTGGCTACTCTCGCTTGGTTCATATATTAAGAAGTAAATAAAGTGCAAAAATGGGAGTTTAGCAAGCCTAAATGACCATTAACAAAAACAAGCACAACACAGCAGATGCAAACAAAAACTGTTGGTTCTATAAAAAGTGCAGATGCAAGGCCCGCGCAGTTTTTGAGAATGGGAGTTTAGCGAACCTAAATGACCATTAACAAAAAC
>JAZRAC010000058.1:0-21088 GCA_045634365.1 Bacteroidaceae bacterium
TGAGGTCTGTGCCGGGCGTTTGGTTCTTTGCGCGACAAAGAACGTAAAAATTTTTGCCGATTGTGAGAATAGCCGAAAATAACACCGAGGATTTTAGAGCAAATACATCTTTGGACTGATAATATTTTGCTTACTCCCCCCAACTTTTGCAGGTGAGCCCCATTTTACGTTGAGCCGATTGCGGTAGGTTGGACAAAAATAAAAAAGAGAGAAGCGAACTTCTCTCTTTGAGTAGCGGGGGAAGGGATCGAACCTCCGGCCTTTGGGTTATGAGCCCAACGAGCTACCACTGCTCCACCCCGCGGTGCGGTTTTTAAAACTGATGCAAAGGTAAGGCCTTTTTCCCTAATAACCAAATTTTATAGCAAAAATTTCGACACGCGCCGCAATTTTTATCCATTTTTAATACTTTTGATATTGCACAAGCGTGCAAAATAATCTACCTTTGCAGCAGAAAAGATACTCATGCACAATGGCTACAATAGACACAAGAGAGCATATTATAAAAGTGGCACGCAGGCTCTTTGCGAAACAAGGTATTGATAATATTACGATGAACGACATTGCAGTAGCAGCCAACCGCAGCCGTCGCACGGTATACACCTATTTTCAGAGCAAGGAAGAGCTACTCGAAGCCTCTATAGAAATGGAGGTAAAAAAAATATCGGCAGCAATCACAAAGGTTGCAGCATCGAACCTCTCCCCCGACAAGAAGATTGTAAAACTGATATTCGTACGCCTGAACTCAACCCGTAGCATTGTAAGACGCAACAGCGGCCTTCACGCCGAATACTTTAATAATGTGTGGATTGTGGAGCACATTCGACGCACATTCGACGCACGCGAAATTGCACTCTTCCGCACAATCATTGCCGAAGGCAAGCAACAAGGCCTGTTCACCGTGGAGAGCCCCGACCTTACCGCACGCTTCCTTCACTTCTGCCTCAAAGGCATTGAAATACCCTTCATCAATGGCATTGTGAGCAAAAACAACGACGATAAATTTGTTGAGCACTTTACCGAAAAAATCATTCTCAACGCACTTGGCCGTAACATCATAACCAGCTAACGCCACCCACCGATGAACGTTCTATACGAAGACAACCACATAATAGCGGTAAACAAGGCCGCAGGAGAGATTGTGCAGGGTGACAAGACCGGCGACAAATCCTTGTGCGATGCAATGAAAGCCTATCTGAAAGAGAAATACGCAAAGCCTGGCAATGTATTTGTGGGGCTCCCCCATCGCCTCGACCGCCCCGTGAGCGGCGTAGTGGTGCTTGCAAAAACAAGCAAGGCACTCGAAAGACTCAACGAAATGTTCCGCACGGGAGCCGTAAAAAAGATATACTGGGCAATAACCAAAGAACACCCCGCACAGCCCGAGGCAGAGCTTGAATGCTGGATATACCGCAACGAAAAGATGAACAAGAGCTTCGCCTACCCCAAAGAGGTAAAAGGCTCAAAGAAAGCCCTTTTGCACTACCGCCACATAGCATCGTCGCAAAACTACAACCTTGTGGAAGTGGAGTTGAAAACCGGCCGCCACCACCAGATACGTTGCCAGCTTGCCTCCATAGGCTGCCCCATAAAAGGCGACCTTAAATATGGCGCGAAACGCTCGAACCCCGACGGCAGCATCTCCCTGCACGCCCGCTACATTGAATTCATACACCCCGTGTCGAAAGAACTTATACAAATAACCGCTCCCCTGCCCGCCGACAAGCTGTGGCACACATTCGGAGTGTAGAAAAAACAGTATAAACAGCCGACAGCCATTCGGGAGCCATTCCCAAAAAAACAAAAGACCTCTATCTGTCAACTATTTTTAGGGGAATACACCATCTTATTTATAAATTCAAGAACCTCTTGACTCCTCCTTTTTAGCATAGCGCAGCACCGATGCATTGCCGCGGCGGAACAGTTCACGTGCAGAGTTTCTCACCTCTTCGGCCGTGACGGCGCGGTAATTTTCAACCTCCTGCAAATGGAGGCGGGCATCGCCGCGCAGCTCGGCAAGAGCAAGATTGTTCGACAAATTCTCGCCACCAAGATTGCGGAAATGAAATTCCGACTCGAAGCGGTTTTTCACCTTTTCGAGCTCCTCGGCAGGCACAATATGCTCTTTCAGTTCATCGAGCTGCGCCCAAATGGCAGCCTCGGCCTCGTCGAATGAGACTCCGGGGGCCACACGCGAGTATATTGAAAAAAGGCCCGGATGCTCGCTGCCCGCTATAAAAGCATCTATCTTTGTAAAGAGGTGTTGCTCCTTCACAAGGCGTTGCATCAACCGCCCCGAATAGCCGTTGGAGAGAATATCGGAAATAACATCGCAGGGGAAATAGTCGGGACTGCATCTGCCACCCATATGAAACACCATATAAAGGGCATTTTCGGGAACGTTGCGCACCACTCTCTTTCGACGCATACGCTCTTGACGCGGCTCCTGTGGCAATTGCGGATGCATAAACCTCTTTGCGGGAATGTGACCGAACCACTTTTCGCTCCACTCAATCACCTGTTCAAAGGAAATATCACCCACCACTGCAAGCACCGCATTGTCGGGGGCATAGTAGCGATTATAGAACTTTCGTATCACCGAGGCGGGAACCTCGGCAATGTGAGAGAGCTTGCGCCCTATGGTGCACCAGCGATAGGGGTGCTTTTTAAATGCCATTGCCCGCAACAGATGGCTCACGTCGCCGTAGGGGCGATTAAGGTCGCCCTGCTTGAACTCCTCCATCACCACCTTGCGCTGTACATCAATCTTTTTTGCATTGAGCGAAATGTTACGCATACGGTCGGCCTCCATCCAAAAGGCAAGCTCGGCATTCTGCTTGGGGAGCGAGATATAATAGTTGGTAACATCGTTGGTGGTGTAGGCATTATTCTCGCCACCGGCCCGTTCCAACGGTTCGTCGAATGATGGCACGGTGGCCGTTCCCTCGAACATAAGATGTTCAAGCAGATGGGCAATGCCCGTGTACTCAAAATCCTCGTTTTTTGCCCCCACCGCATAGAGAGTATTCACATAGACCATCTGCGAGCCTGTGCTGCGGTGGTGCACAATGCGCAGGCCGTTGGCAAGCGTGGCTCTATTTATCTCCATCGGGCAACAGGGTTACTTTTTTAATTACAACATCCTTCAACGGGCGCTCGTGTACATCAAAGTCGACAGCCGAAATTGCCTCCACAATCTCTATACCCTCGATAACCTCGCCAAAGACCGTATAGTAGCCATCAAGATGAAAGGCACCGCCATCCTCCTTGTAGCCGCGACGCTGCTCCTTTGTGTAGCTCCACTTTTTGCCCTCCATAGCCGAGTCGGTCTTCTCGCTGAACAGATGAATCATTTCATTAAGCTCGCGTTTCTTTGCGGCACTCTTCTTGCTCTCGGCATATAGTTTGTTTATTTTGTCGGCATACGGCTTTTGCAGGCTCTCGTACATAAGGCGGCGCAAGGTCTTATTATATTTAACCTCGTGTGCATCGAGATTTTTGTCGTACACTCTTTTGCCTGTGATTATATAGAATTGGCAGCCCGAAGAGGAAATTCCGGGTTTAAGGCTCGCCGCCGACAATGCTCCGCGCTTGTGCCAACGTTTCTCAACATCAATCTCCATAGGGATATTATAGCTCACCTCGGTGGTTCCCAATTTCACGCCCTTTGCTGCGCCGCGCGATTTTGGGTCACCAGCCTGTATCATAAAGTTATGCGACACGCGGAAAAAGAGCTGCCCGTCGTAAAAACCATTTTTCACAAGGTTTACAAAATTCTGGCGATGCAGGGGAGCATCCTTGTAGAGTTTTATCTTAATATCGCCCATCGACGTCTGCATAAGCACATATTGGTCGCAATCGGGGCTGCTGTCGTTCAACTGCTTTATTCCAAACTCGGTGGTTACTTTATCGCCCTGCGGTGCCGAACAGGCGCACAAAAGAACAAAAGCCAAAAGAGGCAAATATATTTTACTCATAATCGATAATTTATAATGCAAGCTATTTTAGTTCAAAAATACACATATTTCATTAAAAAACCATTATCGGGAGATAAAACTTCGTAAAAAGCCTGCAATAGTAACATTGAATGTGTTTAAAAGAGATAAAAAGAGAAAAAAAGCAACGATAAAAAGGGCTGAAATAGCATTTTTTTTGATTACTTTGCGCAAATATGGCAAAAGGCATAAAAATAGGACGATTAGCAAAGATTGCGACTATCATAATCGCAACCCCCATAGTAATACTATGGGGCCTTGCATTGCTTTTCTATCTGCCACCGGTGCAGAAATATGCCATAAACAGAATAGAGAAGGCCGTTGCCGAGAGCAGCGATTTCAGAATAACCGTAGGCAGCATCGGGCTCTCGTTTCCCCTAAAACTTGCGGTGAGCGATTTTATTCTCACACAAATGGAAGATACAATCGTGAGAGGCGAAAAGGCTGCTGCAAGCGTGCGGCTGCTCCCGCTGCTGAAAGGGGTTGTGGAGGTCGATTATCTCTCACTCGAAAATACACTTATAAACACGGGCGACCTTATAGATGGCACCAGAATAGATGGGTACATTGGTTATTTAAGAGCCGTGGCACGCAACATAAATCTTGTGACAGAGGAGGCCAATATAAAATATTTTAATCTGCACGATACAAATATCACCGTCGACATTGGCAGAAACGTACCGACGGAGAAAGACTCCCCCGACGCAAAGTGGATTATAGAACTGCAAAAAGGAAATATCGAAAATACGAAACTTGCCATAAACCTCCCCGACGACTCGCTGTTTTTAGGTACAAGCATAGAGAGGTTCGGCATTAAAGGGGTTACTGCCGATATTTTTACCAACAAATACACCATAGAAGAGGTGGGCATAGATGGCACCGCCGTTACATACAGGCAGGGGGGCACAAGAAATATAGCCATTAACGAAATTGCCCTGCACGGCGAAAATATACTCTACGCCCACCCCCTGTATGCTGCCGAAATTGACAAGCTGACCTTTGCACAGCCCGATGGAGTGACAATAACCGAAGGAAAAATAACCGCCACAGCCGGTGCCGACGGCATTGATATTCCGGCAATAACCATCAGGAGTGCCAACGGAACATATTTAGAGGGCGAGGCACAAATTCCGTTCAACATCACAATGGGGAGCAACAGCCCTGTGAGAGCCAATCTTGCCGCATATATCAACAAGCGGGACATACACAACTTCCTCACCCCCGAGCAAGCCTCATCGCTCGCTTCACTCCCCGACTCCCTCCTCAACGGCAATATAACCATCGACGGAGCCATTGGAGATATTAACATAGAGAGGGCAAGCATAGAGATTCCCACAATGGCCCAAGCAACCCTCCGCGGCAATATAAAAAACATTGCCGACAGCGCGAAGAGAGAGGCCTCGATAACCCTCGACGGCCGGATATTGAATGCAGACAAAATAACGGGAAGCAAGAGCGACACCCCTGTCACCCCCTTAAAAATAGAGGGAGAAGCACGCCTGCAAAGGGATTTATGTTACACCGACATTGCCCTCACAGGCAAAGGCCGTGGAAAAATCACAGCATACTACGACACAAAAAGCAACATATACAACACAAAAATATCGACCGAGGAACTGAATATAAAAGCAACAATACCGGCTGTTCCTCTCACAGGGCTCACAATGCAAGCAGCCCTGTCGGGGCAAGGAACAGACATTTTCAATGCCGACACATACTACCAGCTTATAGCCGAGGTTGATAGCATAAATTACAACGACACGGCACTGAACGGTATAACATTGAGTGCCTTTCAAGCGAACTCCCTTGCCCTCCTTTCGGTACAATCTTATAGCCGCGACGCATCCTTCACACTCCTGTCGAGCAACCGCCTCGACAGCCTTAAAGTATCCACCGACACTAAATTGGACATATACAACATAGACCTTGCCGCGCTAAAAATAGGAGAAAATGCCATAAGCGGCAGTGCAAACATTGCCATAAAAGGGAGCACCGACCTTAACGAAACACACAGCCTGAGCCTCACAGGCTCGGGAATAACCATAAACACTCCCCAAAAGAGATACACTCCGCGCACCCTTAATATAGAGTTTGCAACAGCCCCCGACGGCTCGCGCATCGACATTGAGAATGGCGACCTGATGCTCAATGGGGAAATTGCAAGCGGCTACACCCATCTGCTCAAACAGGCCGATAAACTGCAAAGCCTCGTTCAGAATGCAAGCCTGAAAAGGGACACAATGTACTATGCCACGGAATTTGAGAGATTGCTGCCTGCCGCAAGCATCAAATTCCACTGCCGACAGGAGAATCTGCTGGCCAATGCTCTCGCCATAAACAATATTAAATTCACCGACATTGAACTATCGGCCACCCTCGACACAATAAAGGGAATACGCCTGCAAGGAAAAGCCGACAACATCGCCACAGCCGACATTAAAGCCGACTCCATACGCGTGAGAATGCGACAGAATGGCGATAATATCACATTCTTCACACAAGCACGCAACACCTCGAAAGAGAAGAAGGAGCAATACACTGCCACCATGCACGGCAACCTCAACAAGGACACCCTTAACACAAACATATTCTTCAAAGGCTACGACGATGAGAGCAAGACAAGCATCGGCAGCACCACATATATAAAGCCACAGGAGTTGAGCATACATTTTGCACCGAAAGGCTATTTTATAGGCACTCCAATAACCATAAACAGCGACAACCATATAACAATCGGGAAAAACCGCACCATAAGTGCCAACCTCGCAGCCACCGACAAGATAGGTGCAGGCCTGCACCTATACACAATAGAGGATAGCACAGCCAAGCACGATATTACACTGGAACTATCGGATATTAACCTATCGACCCTCACAGGCACATTCCCCTACGCCCCCAACATAGCAGGAACCCTAAACTGCGACATACGCTACCGCAACGACGACAGGGGAGAAACATTCAGCGGGGATATTATATGCGACGGCATTGCATACGACGGCACATACATTGGCAACGAGATTGTGGAGGCCGTCTATCTGCCCAAGAAAGATGGCTCGCACTACCTTGCACTGCTTATGCACCACAACGACGAGGAGATTCTGAACCTCAACGGCGACTACAACGACAAGAATCGCAACATCACAGGCAGCACCACAATCACAAATTTCCCGTTACAGATAGCAAACGCCTTCCTTAAAGAGAGTGGAATAAGCATCGACGGACGCATCGACGGTGCCCTCTCGCTCAATGGCAATATAGCAACCCCGCAGTCGGACGGATATATAAAATTCGACTCCATACACATAGACGCGCCACTGCTTGGCAGCCGTCTGCGCCTGATGAACGACAAGGTAGACATTAAAGAGAACAAGATACTGTTCAACAAATTCAACATATATGCCAAGGGCGACACTCCGTTCAATATAGATGGCTCTATCGACATTTCCAACATATTGAACCCGCTGTTCAATATAAAAATGAGGGCAAGGAACTACGCGCTTGTGAACGCGCGGCGACAAAAGAACTCCATTGTCTATGGCAATCTTAATATGAACATAAATTCCACCATAAAAGGATACATAAACTCGCTCAACGTAAATGGCAATGCTACAATTCTGGGAAACACCAATGTTACTTACGTAATGGAGGAGAGCACCATCGCCAACAACAACGAATTCGATGGATTGGTGGAATTTGTCAACCTAAAAGACTCCACAGCCACACGACACACCGAGGAGTTGCCAATGCTTGGCAATATCAATATGGCAATAACCCTCGACATTGAGGAGAGCGCGTGGATAAATGCCGACCTGCTCCCCGACCGTAGCAGCTACATACAGTTACAAGGCGGCGGGCATCTGAATATGAACTACAATCAGGCCGAGGGGCTCACACTCACCGGACGCTACACGCTCAACAATGGAGAAATGAAGTACAGCCTGCCCATAATACCATTAAAGACATTCAGCATAAGCCCTGGCAGCTACATTCACTGGACCGGCGACGCATTGAACCCCTTGATACAAATAACAGCCCTTGAACGAGTGGTAGCACCGGTGAGCATCGACGGCGGCAACACACAGCCTGTCGCCTTTGATGTTGGGGTTAATTTGAGCGAATCGCTCGACAATATGGCATTGAACTTCACTATGAAGGCACCCGAAAATGCCGTAATACAGGACGAGCTGAACAAAATGGATGCGGAAACGCTTAATAAATACGCCGTCACGATGCTGATAACAGGAGCATACGTCGGCAGCAAAGGCGGGCTCACAGTGTCCAACGCATTAACATCGTTCCTCGACGCAAAAATAAACGACATTGCCGGTAACGCAATGAAAAATGTGAGCATAAACGTGGGAATAGCCGATGTTGAGAATAGCGAAACGGGCGGCTCGTATATGAATTACAGTTTCAGCTTCGCAAAAAGATTCTGGAACGACCGCTTAACCATAATAGTGGGAGGAGAGGTGAACAGTGGCGACCACCCCGACAGCAACAGCTTCATAAACAACATTTCGCTCGAATGGAAGATAAGCAACAGCGGCAACCGCTATCTGCGAATATTCTACGACAAGAACTACGACTCCATACTCGAAGGAGAAATCTCCGAAACGGGAGTAGGATATATCTATAAACGGAAACTGAACAATCTGAACGAATTGTTATATTTCAAGAAACGCGACAAGCAACCAAGAACAAAAGCAACAACCAACAGATGAAAAACAGCATCCTATACATATTGCTCATCATTATACTGTCGGCCTGCTCTCCCACACGACACATAGCCGATGGCGAGCAACTGTACACAGGCATTAAGAAGATTGAGATTACAGGCGCAAAGGAGTATGCCTCCTCACCAGTGGGGCAAATGGCAATAGACGAAGTTATTGCCGCCCTTGCCTGCGCACCCAACGGTTCCGTTGCGGGAAGTTCGCGCATAAAGACTTTCTCTGTCGGGCTATGGTGGTACAACACCTTCTACAACAGCAAGGGACGCCTCGGCCGATGGCTGTTCGACACCTTCGGCACCCCACCCGTGCTTATATCCAAAGTTAATCCGGAACTGCGTGCACAGGTTGCAAGCAATGTGCTTAAATATTATGGGTACTTCAACGGGAGTGTAACCGAGAATATAGTAACCAACAAAAAGAACGAGAAAAAGGCAAAAGTATCGTACAATATCACCCTGCACAAGCCCTACGTTTACGACAGCATAGAGTATCGCGGCTTCACTGGCAAAGCCGACAGCCTTATAAAAACCACCAAACAAGATAGGCTGATAAACAGCGGAGAGCAGTTCAGCGCATACGCCATAAACAACGAGAGGGAGAGAATAAATACATTGCTCAGGAACAACGGCTACTACTATTACCAGCCCTCCTTCACCAAAATTTTTGCCGACACAATAAACAAGCCTGGAATGGCGGACATACGCATAGAACCGCAAAAAGGATTACCGGCACGCAGCAACCGCCCCTACACCATCGGCAATATAAAAATAGAGCTGCTCAACAACAATGCAAGCAGCAAGCGTGAGGCACGCGACACAATAAGCCGGAACAACCTCACCTATATATATAGTGGGAAAAAGCCCACCGTGCGCATAGGTACCCTGTTGCGCAACATCTATCTGCGAACAGGGAACATCTACTCGCAGGAGCAACAACAAAAGAGCCTGCAACAGCTCAGCAAGATGAATATTTTTAGCGGTACAAATTTCAATTTTACTCCGCGAGGCGAGAGTGACACGCTCGATTTAAATATCACGGCACAGCTCGACAAACCCTACGACTTTGTTTTTGAGCTGAACCTTACATCGAAGAGTAACAATCAAATAGGGCCCGGCAGCAAGATAAGCCTCTCGCGCAAGAACCTTTTTCGCGGGGGAGAGACGCTAACTCTTGCCCTGAAAGGTTCCTATGAGTGGCAGACAGGCGAAAAGACCGACGAAGATAACTCTCTTATAAATTCCTGGGAAACAGGTGCCGACGTAACCCTCACATTCCCAAGGCTTTTTCTCCCAATAGCGCACCGCAGATATTTGCGCACGCCGGCTACTACATCGTTCAAAATTTATGCCAACCGCCTTAATCGTTCAGGTTTTTTCAGAATGATACAGGTGGGTGGCGATGCTACATACAACATATACTCGCACAGCACCACCACACACACAATCACCCCCTTCCGGCTCACTTACGACATTCTGCGCAGCACCACCACAAAATTCGATGCAATTGTTGCCGAGAACCGTTCACTGCAATATAGTTTTCAGGACCAATTTATTCCGGCAATGCAATACACATTCACATACGACAATGCCGGCACCGCTCACCGCAACAAAACCCGTTTCGAGGGCTCAATAACATCGGCCGGCAACATAACCTCGCTTGCAATGTGTGCCTTTGGCGAAAAATGGAGCGAGAAGAACAAGAAATTATTTAACAACCCCTATGCACAGTTTATAAAAATCACCGCCGAGCTTCGGCAGCTGTATAAAATAAATTCAAGCAATTACATCGCCACACGCATTATGGCCGGAGTACTACCCTGTTACGGAAATTCGAAACAGGCGCCTTACAGCGAGCAGTTCTACATTGGCGGAGCCAACAGCCTGCGTGCATTCACCGTGCGCACTGTGGGGCCCGGCAGTTTCCATCCGGCAGCCGAAACGCGCTACTCATACCTCGACGAAACGGGAACCCTTAAATTCGAGGCAAATATCGAATATAGGTTCAAAATAATTTCACAACTGCACGGTGCGCTCTTTGTCGATGCGGGAAACATTTGGCTTTTAAGAGAGGACGAGAATCGCCCGGGCGGATTGTTCGAAATGAAAAACTTTGGCAAACAGCTTGCGCTGAACACAGGCTTCGGCATACGCTACGACGTTGATTTTCTGGTGCTGCGCCTCGACTTTGGCCTTGGGCTGCACGCACCCTATAAAACCAAGCGAAACGGCTACTTTAACCTGTCGCCATTTGGCGACGGATTTGCTTGGCATTTTGCAATAGGCTATCCTTTTTAAAAAAATAGTATAAAATTTTGTTTAAAAAGAAAACTATTCTGTATATTTGCAGTAGACTGTGAAATATGTAGTCAATCGCCGAGAACCAACCGTTCCCGACAATATATTAACGGAATTTATTTTTTTAATTTATAAACTAATATAATATGAAACCTACACTATTTGTATTGGCTGCCGGAATGGGTAGCCGTTATGGCGGTTTGAAACAGTTGGATGGTCTTGGCCCCAACGGCGAAACAATTATGGACTACTCTATTTTCGATGCTATCCGCGCGGGCTTCGGTAAATTGGTATTCGTAATCCGCAAGGATTTTGAAGAGGATTTCCGTAACATCATCCTCAAAAAGTACGAAGGACACATTCCCACAGAACTTGTATTCCAAGCAATCGACAACCTTCCCGAAGGATTCACAGCTCCCGCAGAGCGCACAAAGCCTTGGGGTACCAACCACGCTGTTCTTATGGGCAAGGATGTTATCAAGGAGCCTTTTGCTGTTATTAACGCCGACGACTTCTATGGCCGCGACGCATTTGCTGTAATGGGTAAATGGTTGAGCGAGCTTCCCGAGGGCAGCACAGGCAAATACAGTATGGTGGGTTTCCGCATCTGCAACACATTGAGCGAGAATGGTAGCGTTGCACGCGGCGTTTGCTCAAAGAACGACCAAGACCTTCTCACCGGCGTTGTTGAGCGCACCGAGATTATGCGCGTAGATGGCACCATCTGCTACAAGGACGAGCAAGGCGAGTGGCAGCCCGTTGGCGAGCAGACACCTGTTTCCATGAACTTCTGGGGCTTCACACCCGACTACTTCAAATACAGCGAGGAGCAGTTTGTAGACTTCCTCAAAGAGAATGCCGACAAGCCCAAGGCCGAGTACTTTATCCCCTTGGTGGTGGACAACCTCATCAACAGCGGCGAGGCTACTTGCGAGGTTCTCGACACAACTGCAAAATGGTTCGGTGTTACATACGCTGCCGACCGTCCTGCCACTGTCGAGAAGATACAGTCACTTGTTGAGGCCGGTGAATACCCCAACAAATTGTTCTAAAAAGCCTCTATCGGTTACATAATATCGCAATCGGCAACCCGCAAGGTTGCCGATTGTTTTTCTACCTAAACAACTTTTTTTATTTAAACGGTTTATGCTATATTTGCAACCATATAAACAAGCAGACCGATAATTATGAAAAAGATTTTACTATTATTTGTTGCAACAATCATTTGCGCAACCATCAGCGCCAACAATCCGCACAAGGTATTCTGCGAATTGGTGGGGAAACAGAAATTTTTAAGTGCAAAATGCACGGTGGAGATAGATATGGGGCAGAATCCATACGAGAATAGCAAACTCGTCGACGAGAGAGGAAAGAAAATCACATTTAACTCTATGATTGACGCAATGAACTATATGGGCCGCTTGGGGTGGGATTTTGAACAGGCTTATGTGATTGCCGGCGAGAATGAGAATATCTTTCATTGGTTATTGAGCAAGGAGATTGTGGAGGATAGCGAGGCGAGCGAAGGGATTATCACAAAGGAGCAGTTCAAAAAGCGACAGAAGAAAAACAGATAAATGCGGTTCAGTAGAAATTTACAGTGGATACTACTATTTGTTTGTCAAACATTCTTGCTTTTAACTTCTCGGTGGCCCGCGAGTAGTTCTTGCTTTAAACAATTTGTTTTATATGTTCTTTTGTACCCAAAAGAACCAAAAAGGTCCGGCACACGAGTACGTTCAAGTCGCTCACGCCTCGGCTCGCGAATTGCTACGCAATATACCTCGTTCCTCGCTTGTCATTAAAGGCCGGTTATTTTTTAGAATTACCACTGCTGGTATACTACACAATAATTAAAGATTTATTTACCCACACCTTTTTGCTATTGAGCCATATTCACGGCTCCCCCGGACCACATACATAAACCACACAAAAAAGTCTTGCCAATCGGCAAGACTTTTTTGTGGTTGGGCTACCCGGACTCGAACCAGGAAAGGCAGGACCAGAATCTGCAGTGTTACCATTACACCATAGCCCAATGCTCAAATGCGATGCAAAGATACAACAATTCTCGTTAAAAAAAATGTTTTGCCCATTTTTTTACTTAAATATTTCAAAAAAAAAGATAATAATATATGTTTTAGGGCAAAATCTACCTATCTTTGCGATAATGACACATTGTGTAACAACAAATACACCTTGTTACATATAGGGCAGCAGAATATGTCATTTTGGCACAAATGCCGCAAAATGAGGCGTGGTATAAATTTTGTAAATACTTTTTAGAAACTGAAACAACAATATATGCAAGAATTCATTAAACAGATAATAGATGCCATTCAAGAGAAGAAAGGCAAGGAGATAACCATTGTGGATATGGAAAAATTGGGGAACAGTATCTGCGACTATTTTGTTATATGCCAAGGAAATTCCCCCGCACAAGTGAGCGCAATAACCGACTCGGTAGAGGAGTTGGTGCGCAAAGGATGCAAACGCAAGCCCTATGCAGTGGATGGTTTAAGAAACGCTCAATGGGTGGCAATGGATTATGGCGATGTACTCGTGCACATATTTCTGCCCGACATTCGTGCCTTCTACGACATTGAGCACCTGTGGGCCGATGCGAAAATAACAAATATCCCCAATCTCGATTGATTATTATGACAACAAAAAACAGCAATAAAAAACCGCAATTCAGCTTCACTTGGCTCTACATAGGTATTGCAGCCATTCTTCTGTTCTTTTACGTGTGGGGCGACGGAGAGGGTTCACTTGTTAAGAAGGTCGACTACTCCGAACTTATGTCCTATATAGAAAAAGGATACGTAAAGAGCATTACCGTTTACGACAACAACGATATTGAAGCAAATATAGTCCCCGATTCTGCAAAATATATTTTCAAAGGAAAGGTGGACAAGATAGGCGAAGAGCCCAAAGTAACATCGCTCATAGGCTCCAAAGAGAAATTCGAACAGTTTATAAACGAACAGGAGGCGCAGGGTAACTTCACAGGCAGCTTGCAATATGATAGAAAGCCCGACTATTGGGGCAGTATGCTTGTCAACGTGCTTCCCATAGTGCTGTTTATAGCACTGTGGATGTTCCTTATGCGACGAATGAGCGGCGGTGGCTCACAAGGAGGAGTATTCAATGTGGGAAAATCGCAGGCCAAGCTATTTGAAAAAGAGAAAAACGACAAAATAACATTCAAGGATGTTGCCGGACAGGAGGGTGCTAAACAGGAGGTAAAAGAGATTGTCGACTTTCTTAAAAACCCCGGCCGATACACAGAATTGGGTGGCAAGATACCCAAGGGAGCACTGCTCGTGGGCCCTCCGGGAACAGGAAAGACCCTCTTAGCCAAGGCTGTTGCCGGCGAGGCCGATGTTCCCTTCTTCTCACTCTCGGGCTCCGACTTTGTGGAGATGTTCGTGGGCGTGGGCGCATCGCGCGTGCGCGATCTTTTCAGACAGGCAAAAGAGAAGGCCCCCTGCATTGTATTCATCGACGAGATTGACGCCGTGGGACGCGCACGTGGCAAGAACCCCTCGATGGGTGGCAACGACGAGCGCGAAAATACCCTCAACCAATTACTCACAGAAATGGATGGATTCGGCACAAACAGCGGAATAATAATTATGGCAGCCACCAACCGTGCCGATATTTTGGATAAAGCCCTGCTGCGTGCCGGTCGCTTCGACCGCCAGATTCACGTGGACCTGCCCGACCTTAACGAGCGTAAGGCTATCTTCGGGGTACATCTGCGCCCGTTAAAGCTCGACCCGTCGGTAGATGTCGACCTGCTCGCCCGCCAAACACCGGGCTTCTCGGGAGCCGACATTGCCAACGTGTGCAACGAAGCAGCCCTTATTGCCGCACGAAACGAGAAACGGGCAGTGGAAAAACAGGATTTTCTCGATGCCGTAGACCGCATAATAGGCGGCCTTGAAAAAAAGACCAAGGTAATGACCGAAAAAGAGAAAAAGACCATTGCCATACACGAAGCCGGACACGCCACCCTATCGTGGTTTCTCGAACACGCAAACCCGCTGATAAAAGTAACCATCGTGCCACGCGGCCGCGCATTGGGAGCCGCTTGGTATATGCCCGAAGAGCGACAGATAACCACCAAAGAACAGATGCTCGACGAAATGTGCGCCATACTCGGCGGCCGTGCAGCCGAAGAGATATTCACAGGACATATATCCACGGGAGCGATGAACGACCTTGAACGTGTCACAAAGCAAGCATACGGAATGATAGCATACGCAGGAATGAGCGACAAACTTTCGAACCTGTGCTATTATAACAACAGCGAATACACCTTCAACCGCCCATACAGCGAGAAGACCGCCGAGCTTATAGACAGCGAGGTACACAAAATGATAAACAGCCAATATGAACGTGCAAAAGCCCTGCTCACCGAGCACAAAGAGGGACACGCCGAACTTGCAAGAGTGCTTATGGAGCGCGAAGTGATTTTTGCCGAGGATGTAGAGAAAATCTTTGGCAAACGCCCTTGGGCATCGCGTAGCGAGGAGATTTTCGAGAAAGAGGAGAAAAGCGAGCCGCAAGAGCAAGAGAGCACACCCGCACCCGAAGCACAGGCCACCGACACTGCGCCCGAAGAGACAAAAGAATAGACAATCAACAAAATAAACAAAAAATATGAACAAACTATTAGTACGCTTTATGACAGGAGTTCCATTGGGGCTCTTGGCATTGTGGGCAATGATTTACAGCCATATATCTTTCGCTGTAATGTTCGCAATAATCACAATGCTAACTGTGAACGAATTATGCAATCTCGTGCACGAGTACAAAAAGACCAATTTCAGCACCCTGCTTGCCGTGCTTGGAGGCGGTTACCTCTTCTTTGCGCTATATGCAACCTCGCATTTGGGAGTAAAAAGCAGCATCACCCTCTACGCGCCCTACATTCTGTTGATTGTATACACATTCATCAGACAGCTGTATAAGACCGAGGGAAGTTCACTCGACAACTACGCCTATTTTATTCTCACACAAGTGTATGCAGCCCTGCCCTTTGCTCTGCTGAACATTCTATCGACAGTGGGAGCCGCAGACGGCACATACAATTATGTGATGGTACTTTCAATATTTATATTTATATGGAGCAACGACACAGGGGCTTTTTTTGTGGGCTGTTCCATCGGACGCCACAAAATGTGGGAGCGTGTGTCACCTAAAAAGACGTGGGAAGGAACCATTGGCGGCATTACAATTGCAATGTTGGCAGGATATATAATCTCACTTTACAGCCCCCAGCTGAATATGTGGCAATGGATGGGAATGGCAGCTGTGGTGGCTGCCACAGGCACATACGGCGACCTTATTGAGTCGTGTATGAAGCGCGAAATGGGCATAAAGGACTCGGGCACAATCATCCCCGGACACGGAGGATTGCTCGACCGCTTCGACAGCACCATCGTTGCCGTTCCAAGCGCACTAATCTATTTGAGCATTGTGGGTGCTCTTTAAGCAACCATTTAGCATATAATCAATGGCGGTAACCTATTTTACTTTTAGGTCACCGCCATTATTTTAAGGTTGAACAAAAAGAGCCTTTTCAGGGTTCAGTATAAATTTACTGTGGATACTACTATTTGTTTGTCAAACATTCTTGCTTTTAACTTCTCGGTGGCCAGCGAGTAGTTCTTGCTTTAAAAAGTTTACTTTTTTAGAATTACCACTGCTGATATACTACACAATAATTAAAGATTTATTTACCCACACCTTTTTGCTATTGAGCCCTTTTCAACCCCCTCCTGCTTTATAAATTCTTCAACAACTGCACAATCTTCTCGGCAGCGTGACGCGAAGCACCCGGCTCGCCCAGAATATCAATCATACGGTCGTATCCTGCAAGCATCGCAGCCCTGTCGGGCGAAGAGGAGGGCAATATTTTTTCAAGCTCGCTTATAATGTTGCCCACCTTCATATCCGCAGCAACAAGCTCGCGCACAACCTCTGTATCGGCAATGAGATTCACAAGAGAGATATATTTCACTTTAAGGAAATAGGGCTTTAATTTGGAAATGAGCCAAGGCACAGGGGTGCTGTAACACACTACCTGCGGCACACGGAAGAGAGCCGTTTCCAGCGTGGCGGTACCCGAGGTTACAAGTGCTGCGTATGCATTGTTGAGCAGACGATAAGTATCGCCGAATATTATTTTTGCACCTGCCTCGATGAAGGGTGCATAGAACTCCTCCTCTACTCCGGGAGCACCGGCTATCACCGGAAGATAATCGGGAAAGCGTTTCATCGCATCGAGCATCATCGGGAGATTATCGGCAATTTCGTGCTTACGGCTGCCGGCAAGCAAAGCAACAACAGGTTTTTCGCCCAAACAATATGCGGTGCGAAAAGCCTCTTCGTCGCGCGGGTGGGCACGACGATAAGCATCCACAGCATCCACACAAGGGTTGCCAATATAGTTTATTTCGCAACTGTGCTTCTTGAAGTAATCGACCTCGAACGGGAGGATGGAGAAAATCTCGTCAACATCGCGTTTAATGCTCTTTATTCTCCCCTCGCGCGAGGCCCACACTTTGGGAGCAATGTAATAATAGACAGGAATATCGGTGGTGGCGTGAATGTCGCTGGCAATGGAGAGATTAAAGCCGGGGTAGTCCACAAGAATAAGCACATCGGGAGCCCACTCTTTAATATCGGCCTTGCACATTGCCATATTGGCAAATATGGTGCGCAGATTCAGCAGCACGGGAAGAAACCCCATAAATGCGTGGTCGCGATAGTGCTTCACGCAGGTGCCCCCCACTTGCGACATAAGGTCACCGCCAAAAAAACGGAACTCCGCATTCCGGTCGGCCTCTTTCAGGGCCTTCATAAGGTTCGAAGCGTGCAGGTCGCCCGATGCCTCGCCTACTATAAGATAATACTTCATAGCACTATTCTGTTTTTATTGATTACAAGTTCCACCCTTGCATTTCGTCAAGCAGGGAGTAATCGGTAAAATCTATTTTGGTGGGAGTTATAGTCACATAGTTATTATTCAGCGCAACGCGGTCGGCACCCTCATCGCTATCTTCGATTAGAAACTCGCCTGTGAGCCACCACCACTCCCCTCCACGAGGATGCGTGTGACTCTCCCACTCGTTCACCCAACTGCCAATAGCCTGACGGCACACTTTAACGCCCGCATAAGAGGGAGCTGAGGGGAAGTTTACATTAAGGCAACTACCCGCAGGAAGCCCGCGTTGCAGCACCTCGGCCACTATGCGGCGTATGTAGGGGTAGGTTGGAGAAAAATCGGCATCGTCGTCGTGCGAGCAGAGCGAAAAGGCAATAGAGGGAATACCCTTCATACACCCTTCGAGCACCACACCCATTGTTCCCGAATAGTGAGCATTCACCGCCGAATTATCACCGTGATTTATGCCTCCAATCACCAATGAGGGGGTACGGGGCACCACACTGTGGCAGGCAAGTTTCACACAATCGCTGGGAGTACCCGTGCAAGCATACATCTGCAACCCCGGCTCCGAGGCCACCTCCCACACTTTAACGGGAACCTCGCTGGTAATGGCACACCCCTTGCCCGAGCGGCCTGTGTGTGGAGCAACTACCACAACATCACCAAACTCCATCAACACCCTCACCAAGCAGTTTATACCTTTGGCCTTGTAGCCATCATCGTTCGAAACAAGAATTAAAGGACGCTCCATAGTAATTTCATTTTAATATCAAGTGCGAAGATACGAAAAAGCCCGAAAAGCCCCAAAGAAGAGGACCTTGAATAACAAAAAAGGTTGTTAAAATTCACCACATTCTCGCAGCGATAGATCTTTGCGCGACACAGGCTACGCAATGCACTAATTACAAGCACTTTACAAATTTAAAACGATAGATTTTACACAACAAAAAAATTGCGATGGAGTGAAATTGGTGGTAATTTTGTACCGCAAAACAAAAAACAATTCATTAAATTTTATTTAAACAAAATCTTATCTATGGTAAAAAATTATTTATTAAAAGTATCGGGATTATTACTTTTTACATTATTCGTTACAATTGCGTGTACAAATGACGAAACTAATGATTTCATCGAGAATTATTCCGCGATACAACAAAGTAAAAAAGCAAATGTAAAAACCCGCAGTATTTCATATCAAACTTGGGAAGATGTTGAAAGAAGATTGGCAGAAATAAATGAAAAATATGGAGTAGAATGGATGTTAAACTACGAGCAATCTATCGAAGCATTCGACGAAGAATACTTCATATCTTTGGAAAGGTTCACCCGTAGCGAATTAGGGCTCGACAATATAATAACAGGTTCAGAGAATCTTATCAATGATGTAATCATAAATGAAATTGCCGTAGCATCAACCGGAGAAACAAAATTAGAGGGCGGGGATAACGCTGATAATGACATTGATTATTATCAAGGAGATGGTTTTGCACGTTGCGGTTTTTATATTGAACATTTCTCCGACAAAAGTTTTGCAACACCGTTTCTATTATATAATTTTGAAGTAGATTATACCTTCGAATACTTCCCCAACAGTCCGGATAGCCTTTCCTTTAAATCATTTACCGACTTAACAGTGTATGGCAGTGATAATGTAAAAAACGAATATAAAGATTTATATTATAGCGAATATCAATCATTAGAAAAGCAGTACAAAGTAAGTTATGTTAACAACTCTTTAAAATTATTGGACACACAAATAGTTTTTAAGAGTAATTCTATAAACAAACAAAATCCACAAAACAATGATTTTGCATTCAATTACTCGTACGAGGTTTCTATAGAAGATAAAGCTATTATAATATTTGGGGTGCATCCTGGCGGTGTTAATAATTGGAAACTTAAATAATACAACATTAAAATTAAAAAGAAGTTTTTATGGGAGCTATATTTAAAATATTATCTTTATTTCTTATTTGTACCACATATTGCAATGCAATAAACAATTCGGCATATACTACCGATACATTAAAATTAAGGTGCAAATACCACAACCCGTGGGCCGGAACCGTTGTTGGAGTAAACAGATGGGATTTACAGGAGTGCGTTGAAAAATCACACTTGGAAAATCATATCTTCCAAAAAAAGATGATTCAAGAATATGTCCATAAAATAGAATTTGACTATCTCACATATATAGATGGTTATAAAACATTCAATTATAGTATTCCTTATGACACTTCTTTATATGTTGTCGAACTTACTCAAAAAGAGAAAGAATACATAGAATCTTGGAGAGTTCATTTCGAGAAAAGAAAAAAAGACTCCGTTTATGCACAAGAGTATGAAGAAGAATTAATAGAAGGGTTAGAAAATGATAAACGGTTGAAAAAAGCACACCGTGGCGATTATTGGAATGATTTTTTTGTCCTACACAAAAAATATGCATCACCCGACTGGCACCACGATATTAAGACTGCAATAAACGAGTATCACGAAGCATTTGCCCTCCCTTGGGAAGACAGCATTTATGTTTGGGATATGAGCAAAGAGAAAATTATCGAAAATATAAAAATCGGCCTAAATAATATCGAATCGAGCAGATACGAAGAAAGTAGAAGCAACCTTGATCACTATTTTTCTTTGAAGAAAAGCGATTCTTATAGAAAAAACAATGTTCTTTCTACCGCCTGGGAAAAGGATTTGCAGCTTGCACAAAAAACAGGTGAAAAAAGCAATGCCCCCATCAAACTTAAAGGGTACAAAGAAACGGGAACCGTAAAAAACGAGAAGCACAAGAAGAAGGTGATAAAAGAGCTTTTCTCCCCGCACGGTTGCATTGCACTGAAAAACGGCCCACAGGCTACACAATACGGGATATACAACATTGGATTTATTGGCGGCCTGTTGCCCGAAAGAGAAAATATCGAGACACATTTAGAGAAACTGAAAGAGAAACTCGGCGAAATTATCGAGCCGGGTATGAAGATGGTGGAGCTCGAATGGGAATATAAAAATCACACATACTACACCACTGCCTTTGTGTCGCAAAAGAGCAACAGCATTGTGTACGACAATGTGGGCTGCATTGCAACAGGAGAGATAATA
>JAZRAC010000059.1:0-4898 GCA_045634365.1 Bacteroidaceae bacterium
TCCAAATCTTTATCTTCGGACATATTATTACTGTTTTTCTTTTTTACGCTTCAAAAGGCCAAAAAGGCTGAAAGGGCCAAAAGGCATATTGTCATCCTGAGTAAATCGAAAACTCTAAAAGTGCGTGTTTTACACCAGACCTTTCTTGAACGCGCGGCGGCGTTTGTGCTGTTCCTTCTCAAAGTCGTTCCACAGATTCTGCATATCCTTGTTGTCCTCGAGCTCGGGGTTGCTCTCAATGTCAACAATCCCCATCTCAATATAGTGCCCAATCAGTTCATTGAACACCAACGCAAAAGCGCCCATGCTCTGGTATTCGGGCTTCACCGCCGCAAGCAGGAAGTCGAGCCTCTTGGGCTGCTTTATGAAGAGAGCCTTGAGAATGTGCCACCACCCGAATGGGAACAGGCGGCCCTTTGCCTTGCGCAACGCATGGGCAAGCGAGAATATGCTTATGCCAAGCGCCACAAGATTATCGTCATTATCCACCACAAGACACAGCAGCCTCTTGTCGGCCATCGGCAGGTACATCTTCACAAACTGCTCAATCTGCTTTGGCGAGAGCTGTGAGTAGCCGTAGAGGTTTGCATAGCTCTCATTGCACAAATCAAAGAATGCCTTGCCATAGCGCCTTGCAATCTCGGCGCACGACTTTGCCCTCACAACACGCAAGCCGAACTTCTTTTCCACAATTGCGGCAACACGCTCGGCCTTGGGCCACTTTTCGCCGGGCACCTTGAAGAGGAACTCCACCCAATCCACATCCTTCACATAGCCCAGGCGCTCAAGGTGCTTGGGATAATAGGGGAAATTATATATCGACGACATTGTACCCAAACGGTCAAAGCCCTCAATGAGCATTCCCTCCGGGTCAAAATCGGTAAAGCCAAGCGGTCCCTGGATTTCAGTCATTCCACGTTCACGCGCCCAAGCCTCGGCTGTCGAAAAGAGAGCATCGACAACCTCATTGTCATCAATGAAATCGACCCAACCGAAACGGGCAGCCTTCAAGCCCCATTTCTCATTGGCGTGCGGGTTTATAATGGCAGCAATACGTCCCACAATCTTGCCGTCGCGGTAAGCAAGGAAATAGTCGGCATCGCAGAACTCGAATGCCGCATTGCGGTCCTTGCGCAATGTGCCCATAGCATCCTCCAGCAGTTCGGGCACCGCATAGGGGGAGTCCTTGTACAGTTCATAATTAAAACGCACAAAACGTTTTAATTGCCTGTTTGTGGTTACTTTTACTATCTCTACAGCCATTTCATGCAAAATCTTACGAAAACGTGTAAAATTACGATTTTATTCCGAATTTCGCAAATCTGAAGGACAAACCACACAAAATGCACTGCTTTTTAGACAAAAAGTGCCTGCCGCAAGGCAAGCAATCGACACAAGAAAAAGACATTGTTCATCATATAAAAAGCAACAGCGAGGAAATTTCCTCGCCGTTAACTCTATTTGCGGTTACCCCATTGACTCGTTTTACTTTCCGCAACCCACGCGGCGCAACCTACGTCTGCGCTGCGCGTGACCTATTGCTGCAAAACTCGTCGATAGGTCAATTTGTGGATTAGTTCCACAAATTGCCCCATTCACCGCGGCTGCCGCCTGAGAGCTGGCCGTTCTCGGTTGTGGTATCTACTGTCTTTGTATTGTCAATTCTTACTCATGCTGCAAGCATTGTCTCTGCTGCAACGTTTACCTCTGATGCAAGAGGTGATACATAAGTCTTCTTCATATATCGTTATTGTTTTTATTCGTTTTTTGGTTTTTAAAGATACCCTTACGCGCACAATGTCATCCCGACAGAGCGCAGCGACGAGGGATCTCTTTTTTTGGACAGAAGAACAGAAGAACATAAGGGTGCGGATTCCCAATACTGACAATGGATAAACAACATTGTTGTTATAATGCGCTTGAGAGCGCATTGGGATAAACAGATTACCAAAAGCCTGATTGCAAATTCATTTGCAAGCGGGTTTGTTTAATCTGTTTATCTGTTCCATTGCATACCTTTATTCTTAAACTTTTGTTCTTTTGTACTTTTAACTTCGTTGAACCTGCTTTCGCTCGCTTTGTGTGTAAGTAAACTTCCACACACTCACTTACTCGCAGCTTTGTCTAAAATTTATATTTAGCGAACTACGCGCTTAACACCATTTACAATGTAGATGCCGGGAGCTGTGATAGCCTCAACACGGCGGCCGGTGAGGTCGAAGATAGCCTTAACCTCGTTCTCAACCTCTACATTCTCAATCGGTGTTGTTCCCTCGCCGAAACGGAAGCTGTAAGAAGCAGCACCGTTAGCAACACTTGCAGGCAAGTATGCCTTGTTTGCGTTGTTCAACCAAACCCCACCGGCCATTTCAGCCTTGTAGAGACCAACTACGTCGTCTACAATACCGAGGACATAAGCCTCCTTAGTAATATATGTATTTACAGTTGTACCGATAAGTTCATTGGCTACATCTGAGCCCTCTTCTGTTGCAACCTCAAATGTATAATTGCCTTCATTTGCCTCTACAATTACACCTGTATTTGCTGGGATAACACCTTCAACCTCTGCAAGTGTTGCAGACTCGCCATCAACAGCAGAAACTGCATAACAAGTAACACCTGTAGGAATCTCAGCATCGTAGTTCAAGAACAATGTTGCCCAACCGGCAGCAGATACAGAGAGTGTATAAGCCTCAATAGAAGCCTTGTTTATCTTATAGATGCTAAGAGCCTTCTGAGATGCGCTTGCGTAGCAAGAGAACAAAGAACTTGTTTGATTGTACTGCATCATATTACGAGTGTTACTACCTTGTGCAATAATCGAAGCAATACCATCTGCTACTGAGACTGTCCAACTGCCATTATCATCCAAATCTACCTTAGTCTTCAAGTAATTGCTACCAGATGATGCTGCATACAAATAACCTGTACCAACATTGAATGCAAATGTACCATCCACACTTCCTTCTTCAAGAGTGATTATCTGAACATTTTCACTATAAGCAACGTTGTCGCCGTCTTTAGTTACAGCTGCCTGACCACGGTTATTATTATTCTGTGTTGTTGAAAGTGCATAATTATAATCACTTGCGACAATTACAATCTGGTCACCTACAGCCAAAGTAGAAGCATCTGTCACCAAAGTCGTTTCGCTGGCAGCAGAGGCAGCAGCATTCTTGGTAAACTTCTGCTCTACTACAGCACTTGCATAATCATCTGCGTCAATTGCAATAACTTTAAGTGTTGCTGTAGCCTTCAAAGTCAATGCGCCCTCATAAAGTGTGCTTTCTGCATTAGGGTTTGTACCATCCAAAGTGTAGTAAACATCATTCTCAGATGTAACCGAAACAGTTATTTCATCATCAAAAGAAGTTGCATTATAAACCAATACAGGGTCTGCAGCTACGCGAGTAAATGTTGCAGATACAACATCACTCTCATTTTCTCCATTGACAGCTTTTGCATATACAGTTTTAGTTCCCACAATTGTTATGGTTGCTGTATATTTCTCAAACTCGCCATTCTCCTCAAAAGAGTAATAAACATCACCGTTTTCTGCCTCAATAGTAATATTCTGAGAGCGAACGAATGTTGCATTACCTGTAATTGTTGGAGGTGCTACATAATCGGCAGAAGCTGCCTGTTTTCTATATATACTAATGTCTGTTTGACCACTGCTATAACAAGAGAAGAGTTTTGGGTTATTTGAATTATTAAATCTCAACCAATTTCTTGTATTCGTGCCTTGAGCCTTTACTGTTGCAGCACCGTCACTAATTGTAATAGTCCAAGAGGCATTACTATCTATTGTAGCTTGTGTTTTCAAATGATTTGATTTAGATGATGCTGCATACAAATAACCAGTACCGACATTGAACGCAAAAGTACCAGCAACAGAACCATTCTCAAGAGTGATAACCTGAACATCATCACCAATAACCACATTGTCACCAGCTTTAGTAATGCTCACAGAGGCACGATTATTACTATTCTGTGTGATTGAAAGCGCATAATCATAATTACTTGCAACAATCACAATCTGGTCACCTACATCCAAAGTAGAAGCATCGGTGACCTTAGTCCAAGTTTGCGCCTGCGCTCCTGCAAATGCGAAGAGCACAGCAAAAATTGAAAGTAAAAATTTTTTCATAATAATTTATTTTAATTGTGTTTTGTGAATTTTCTACACGCTCCCATCCGTCTTCAAAAACAAGTTTTGAATCCACCTCTTCTCAACATCGAGTGGAGGAGTTTTCCGGTTACCTACAAGGGAGAATTAAGGTGGGACTTTTCAAGGTTCTCCAAAAAGCGGTGCAAAGTTACCCATTTAATATCTATTAACCAAACTTTTACAAAGAAAATAGCAGGTGTTTAACTTTTCGGCGAAAAAGGCAAAAAACAAGGACGAAAACAAGGATTTGATAAACAAAAACACGGAGCATATCTTATGTTCTTATGTACTTATGTCTAAAATCAACATTTACACCCCCCCTTCGGGTACTCCCTCTTAAAGAGAGATTGCTGTACTCTGTACTCTGTTATCTGCTCTCCGTACTCTATCTTGCAGTACTGCCCCCGCAAGCGGAGGCAGTAGAGACAAACATTGAAAAACAACGAGCTTTTGGCTCATCATTCAATTATATGACATACATATATGACAAAAGTAAAACGAGGATATAAAGCATTAACCTTTTTTAACGCTTTCTGAATCTATCACGCCGTCGACCATTCGTATTGTACGGTCGGTGTAGGTTGCAAGGTTGTCGTCGTGCGTTACAATGATGAAGGTCTGTCCCAAACGGTCGCGCAGGTCGAAGAAGAGTTTGTGCAGTTCCTCTTTATTATGGCTGTCGAGACTGCCCGAGGGCTCATCGGCCAGTATCACGTCGGGGTTGTTG
>JAZRAC010000060.1:0-2944 GCA_045634365.1 Bacteroidaceae bacterium
CCAACATCCGATGACCCCAATGATGGATGGTATCAAGCAGGATTGGAATATGGCGATGACTATGTATGCTACACCGATGGGATTGGAGAGCGGTTGGAGCAGTTCAACGAGATTGGTGACAAGGTGGCTGCTCACTTCCCCGATATGAAACTGCAGTTCACCCAGTTCAACACCGATAATCAAGGCATATACAGATATGAATCGAAGGACGGCGAGTTCTTCCCCGTAAGTTCTCTGAAGGTATCGCTCCACACTGACGCTGCCGATGACTTTGACCAACTGGTGGCTTGTGCCATGCCCCTGCTCACCACGCAGGGGATTGAAGCCGAGGTGAATGACGATACACAAGAAATCACCTGGGGATACTCCGAGGAGAACGAGGCTCAGGTGTGTGATGAAATTGTCGCCAAAGTGGGCGAACTGATGCCCGAGGTGAAGGTGGTGTGTATGAAGCACGACGAGGACTACCCCGAGTTTGGTGGTCTGCAATATTGCATTTTGGGCGAGGGCGACGGTGAGTGGAAAGAGTTTCAAGGTGCGGTGTATGAAATCGCCTATGCCATCTGGTATGTAAGTCCTGCACCCGAGTTGGGCCTTACGGTGTATGATGCCGTGACCGATCCGGTTCGATGTGCTAAGGCTATGCTCGAGGAGATACGCAAAGGAACCCCTCACTATGATGAGATTGAACATTATGTAATGTCAGCCCTGCCAAAATGAGCTTCAACGACTACTGGAAAGAAAAAGCCGACAAACGGCGCAAGGCGTGGGCGGCGGCCGCCAGGCGTTTTGCCGATAAGCATGCTCAGCTGGAGGATATACGCGAAACCGTGCATACCCTGTTGAATCATTACGCTTATCACGACTACATAGAATCGCATTACACAAAACAGAACCCCATTGCATTATGGGAACAGATGCAGTTCCGTTTCTCGGAGAGCGGTTTGCGTGATGCATTGGAAGCCGAAGGGGCCGACCTCAAAAGTTTCAGAATGGAAACGACCCATCAGGATATTACGACAGCCAACCCGCGACGGCCGGAATTTTTCCCGGATGAAGATGAGCGGTTTTTCAAGAAGATAAGTACAAGGCTCACCGATGTCGACACGGTGCGCATCACTTTAGGGCAAGCCACAATGACCATCAACCGCTATTGCACAAAAGACTCTCCTTTCGGGTTCTATGGCCTGCACTTTGGCGAGCGGCTAACGAGGTATGCCATGCTGCTGCAAGAGACAGAGTTCAATATGCTCTCTGTTGCGACATTGCTTATGGAGATTGCTGCCGAAATGGAACTCCGCGACGAGGAACTCAACTACCACGCCAAGAAACTGCGCTTGCGCACGATGGAGGCTGTTGTTGCCGACGACAGTATCGACTTCACCCTTTGGGACGACAATAAACTGGCAAAGAAAATCGAGGAGTACATTGCAAAAGGCTATACCATAAACCAGGTGATTGACCAAGTGTTGCGCCCTTATAAAACAGCGGTAAAGAAGTATTTTTCTATCGCCACTGAACAGAGTATAATGACTCAAAATGATACCTTGCTCAACTTCTACCATTGCATCAACAAAGAATCTTGGGTGGAGAATCGTCTGCGCCCACATTTAGAGGAAGCCGGGATGCAGGATGTTGACGTATCGCTTACCAAACACGCAACAGTTCTCACTAAACAGGGTTATAGTTGCTGCATTAAAAACCACGATTGGCAGGACGGTATATTCTCGCCCAATGCCGGCTACGACAATTTCAACATAGACATTTCTACATCGACGCCGATGAGTGCCGTCGTGAAATTTCTTGGACATATGCCGACAATCAATCGCCGTGTCGATGAATACATTGTAAAGGCTTTGCAGATTTATGACAATCTGATGTGTCAGCAGAATGAAGAGTACAACAAGATTGTGGAGCACCTTGCGGCACTATCAGCCCAATATGCAGGAAAGCCCGTGGGCAAGTTTATGAAATATTTGCGATGGAGTACCGGAAACCTGATGAAGCAAGATGCAGTTTCCCACACAATTGCGGTAACAGGCGACACCTCCTTTAATTTCACCGCAAGAGAGATTAAAAGTTTTTTTCCTTTAATCTACGGAGACGAATTAATCAAAGAGAAATGGGTTAATGCCGAGTGCAGCCATGTGTACAGCGCCAACCCTGAAACAACGGATGAACAGGTGTGGATTAAGGCAAATAGTTGGCTGCATCCCCTGCATCGAGATAGATGGAACCAGGATGTGCGTTCTTTTGCAGGACACGGTTCCTACAACACTTTCCCTACTGTAGATTTTATTGATGAGAAATTATAATATAAACTATGGCAATAGCAATAAACAGTAAAGAACTTATGACACTGCTCGAGGTAACACCATCGTGGCAGAATATAATGCTTACAGGCCGTCACGGCATTGGCAAGTCGCAGATTTTGACAAAATATTTCGAGAGCAGGGGAATAGAGGTTAAAACCCTATTCCTGGGCCAAATGAGCGACCCGGGCGACCTGCTTGGCTTGCCGGCAAAGGACGAGGCAACAGGCAAGACAACCTTTATGCCACCCTACTGGTTCCCCATCGACGGCAAGCCAATTGTGCTGTTCCTCGATGAACTCAACCGCGCACGCCCCGAGATTCTGCAGACTGTGATGGACCTTGTGCTCAACCGCAAGCTCGCCGGACGGCCCCTGCCCGAGGGAAGCCGCATAATTTCGGCAGGCAACGATGGCGACGAGTACCAGCTCACCGACCTCGACCCGGCATTGGTGTCGCGTTTCAACATCTACACATTCCGCCCATCGGCCGACGAGTGGTTGCGTTGGGCCGAGAGAGCGGGGCTTGACAAGGGCATTATACAGTTCATAAGCGCCAACCCCGAAATGCGCGACCGCAGCAGCGACACAAAAGAGGAGCAGGGCCTTGAGAAAGATCCCGACCGCCGTGCC
>JAZRAC010000061.1:0-1900 GCA_045634365.1 Bacteroidaceae bacterium
AGCACTATACCAATGGTCGCCTTGTGTCGGCAATCCTCAACGGCAGCTTTGAGCTGTTGGCGGAACAGAAATGGAAGTATATTGACATTCTCCCCGACAAATCCCAGCTCACAAGCGACCCGCAGGGTGAAGTTCCCTCGCAGACACAGCTCAATAAACTTACGCTTGTTCACCCGGCCGTCGGTGAGGAGGCATCGGCAGCAGCAGCCTACATCAACAATAATGACATTGTTTTTGTAGTGCAGGATATGAAGGGTAATTGGCGTGTTGTCGGCAGTGAGAAGTGGCCTACCAAAGCCACCGTAGCACAGGACTTGGGGCAAGGGGCAACAGGCACTACCTCTACCACCATTACCGCAGAGGCTACCGATGAATGCCCGGCACCTTTCTACAAAGGTACACTCGAAACAGAGGACGGAAGCATCGTTTGCGACATCACCGATGATGAGAACATCATTGACGGCTGATTATGTGCACCGGGGACACCATAAATGATATAGGTGCTATCCTTGAAAGTATCGAGGTTGCACCTGTTGAAGTGGGTGTACTCGGTGCACCTGCTTCGCAGGAGGGCAAGGACATCTTTGCCGAACAGCAGCGTAAAGGTTGGGATAAGAGTGTCGAGGCAAGGTGCGACTTTACAAGGAAAGTGCGCCTTACCCGTCGTGGCGGTGTATTCTTCATATCGCTATGGCAGAAGTCTATCTTCGGGCGTACACTTACCGATATAAAGGCTGATGACAGTATGGTGCAGTTCTTCGCGGACAATACAGCCGAACTCATACGGCAGATAGTCGGTGATTACCTTTCCATTGGCAGCTGGGCAATATGCACTGCTCCCAAGAGAAGACACCTTACGAAGAACTTTGCGACACGCATAAGCGAGGAGATTGCCCGGCTGTTGGGCATACCGTTCTATGAAGATGTTGCCTTCTGCAAGAACAAACAGCGTATCAATGCTGAATACACCCTTAACATACTTCCCAAAGAGCCTAACATAATAGTCTTTGACGATTTTGTTACCACAGGCTCAACGCTTGGGAGTATGTACCGCCTTTTGACGCAGTACGATAAGAACATTCTATTTTACACAGGAATAAACAACAAGCTATGACTATTGACCACGATTTTACCGAGAAGATACAGCAGTGGCTGGAGACAGCGCACGAAGAGCGCGATTATGAGCAAGGTGCATTGTATCTGCTGAAGCTCAACGGCAATCAGATTATGTACCGCAACCTGATGGCTAACCCACGGGGCAAGGCCGAGTTCATCGAGTACCACCTTCGCAAACATTTCAATTTCCGAGTAAAGGAATTGACACACGAGCAGGTTACTCAAATGCAGAAGCAGGTTGAGCAGATAGAGAAGAAACATTACTCATTCGCAGAGGATAATCCTGCAAAGGAGTTCAAGCAGGGCAAGCGTGCGGACCACGATACACTGCCCGATGAAATACAGGCATTGTATGTGGAAAATCTTTCACTTCTACAGCGTATGCGTGAGGTACACTTGCGTTTGCGTACACTCTCTACCGCTGATGCTCCTTGCCCGGACTCCGAGCGTTACCCATTCCTTAAAGAGCTTATCGAATTGGATAAGAAGATGCACGCAAATTGGGAGCAGTACGACCATTATACAGGCTCCGAGCAGGAGGTTGTGAAAGTTGTAGAGACCCCCAAGAGTGAAGAGAAGCCGGCACGCAAAACCCGTAAGAAGAAATGAAGCGTAATACCTCAATAGACCAAGTTCTGAAGCCATTGGGAGATAAGCCATACCAAGCCTACCTCTCCAATGTGCTACAGGTTGCAGACATTTTGGAATGGATTTTAGAGCAGGTGGGAACGGCCGAGGTGTGGCAGACTTCGTTTTCCATATCGGAAGAGTTCCTGCGCCGTCT
>JAZRAC010000062.1:0-6869 GCA_045634365.1 Bacteroidaceae bacterium
GTATGAAGATGCAATACCACAAGGTACGTCCATAAAGCCTGAACGGTCAGCCTTGAAAGGAGGTGTTGCGATACGTACTGTAAGCATGATACGGTCACCCTCGGCAGGATAGTTGGCCATAGAGTAGGCACGGATTGTCTCCTCTGTGTTCTTGCACTTGAGACCGAGCAGACCGAACTTCTCCCATGCAGGCAGATACTCGTCACCGATAAGGCTCTTGTCGATATCCTTGTCGTATGTCATATCATAGGCAGGAATCTTAATCTGTGCATAAGAACCGGGGACAAAGTCCATGTGCTCGCCGGGAGGCAGTGCCACGATGAACTCTTTGATGAAGGTTGCAACGTTCTTGTTGGAGATTACCTCGCACTCCCACTCTTTTACGCCCATAACCGACTCGGGTACTTTGAGCGAGAGGTCGTTCTTAACCTTAACCTGACAGCCCAAACGCCAGTGTGCCTGCTGCTCCTTGCGCGAGAAGTGTCCTGTCTCGGAGGGAAGAATTTCGCCACCGCCTTCAAGAACCTGTACTTTACATTGGCCGCAAGAGCCTTTACCACCGCAAGCCGAGGGGAGGAATATTCCATTTTCGGCCATTGTACCCAGAAGGGTGCCGCCGGCAGCTACTTCAACCTCGCTCTCGCCGTTTATCTTAACCTTTACATTGCCCGAAGGAAGGAGATATTTCTTCGCTACCAACAGGATAATCACCAACAGGAGGATGATTACAAGGAAGACTGCTATACTTGCTAATACTAATTGTATATCCATAGCTTTTATTTATTACATTTTAATACCAGAGAAGCACATAAATGCCATAGCCATAAGACCTACGGTGATGAAGGCTATTCCAAGGCCGCGGAGGGGCTTGGGAACATTGCAGTACTCCATTTTCTCACGAACAGCGGCAAACAGCACAATGGCTACCATCCAACCGAAACCCGAACCTAATGCAAAGGCCACAGAATCCCAGAAGTTGAGGATTGCCTGTGAGTTTGTTGCCTCCAAGCCTATGCGTTGCTGCATAAAGAGCGAGCCACCCATAATGGCGCAGTTAACGGCAATAAGAGGGAGGAAGATACCAAGCTGGCTGTACAATGCGGGAGCAAAACGCTCTACAATCATTTCCACCAACTGCACAATACCTGCAATAACGGCGATGAAGAGGATGAATGCGAGGAATGTGAGGTCCACGCCCTCGATTATCGCACCATTGGCCAATACCGCTGTCTGCAACAGGTAGTTAACGGGGAGGGTGATAACCTGTACAAATACCACGGCACATCCAAGACCTATCGCTGTCTTCACACTCTTAGATACAGCCAAATATGAACACATACCCAAGAAGAAGGCAAAAACCATATTGTCCACGAATATCGAGCGGAC
This sequence comes from Bacteroidaceae bacterium, assembly GCA_045634365.1. Taxonomy (GTDB): domain Bacteria; phylum Bacteroidota; class Bacteroidia; order Bacteroidales; family Bacteroidaceae; genus HGM04593. The sequence goes on from JAZRAC010000062.1 coordinate 1,387, forward strand.
AAGCAAACTAATAAAATGTTCCATAATTTTTCTTCTGTATCTAAATTATTACTCTTGCAAACTCTTGTCTTTTGCTCTCTGCACCCAGATGATTATGGCAATGAGGAAGAATGCCATAGGAGCCATAAGCATAAGACCGTTGTTAATGTATCCCGCATCGTAAACACATTGGGGTATCACGGGGAAGTCGAGCAAAGTACCCGAGCCGAACAATTCGCGAACAATTGCAACGATAACAAGTATCATTGCATAGCCAAGGCCGTTACCAATACCGTCGAGGAACGAGGGCCAAGGCTTATTCTGCATTGCAAAGGCCTCCAAGCGACCCATAAGGATACAGTTGGTGATGATGAGTCCCACGTACACCGAGAGCTGAACGCTCACGTCGTAGGCAAAGGCTTTGAGCACCTCGCTCACGAGTGTCACAAGCGCGGCAACCACCACCAGCTGGATGATGATGCGGATGCGCAAGGGAATGGTGTTACGAATGAGTGAAATTATCACGTTGGCCATAGCTACAATAATGGTTACCGAAAGGCCCATCACTATGGCGGGGGCGAGCTTGCTTGTAACGGCAAGTGCCGAACAGATACCGAGTACCTGAATGGTTACAGGGTTCTCCTTCAACAGAGGCGTTTGGAGTGCCTCAACATTTTTCTTTGAAAATAGTCCCATAGTATTATTCCTCCTCTGTTACTTGTGCCTCCTCGGCGGGAGCAGGCTCTTGTTCAACAACTACCGGTGCGGGCTGTGCTGCCAAAAGGAAGGCTTTGTAGCTCTCCATTGTCTTTGCGAGCATTCCGTTAACACCGTTACAGGTGATGGTGGCACCCGAGATTGCGTTAACCTCGCAAGCCTCGTCGGCAACTTTCTTTGTTACGGCAAGGCCTACCGCACCATCTTTTATTATGTTCTTACCGGGGAAACGACTCTGGAATTTGTCGCTTGCAATCTCGGCTCCAAGGCCGGGAGTTTCGCTTGCGTGAGAGAAGTATACACCGTAGATGGTGTTACCGTCGTTGTTCACGGCAAGATAGCCCCAGATTCCGCCCCAAAGACCGTTACCGGTCATAGGTATTACATATTTTGTCTCGCCGTCTACCTCGCAGATGTAGAGGGGGAGGTTATTGTCGTTCACAGCGTCGTTCTTAACATCAAAACCGCCTTCGGCAGCTACGGTGTTACCCTGTGCGTCGATTATCATTTCTTGCTTAACAACCTCGGAATATGTGGCTGCTGCGTCGGGGAGGTTTTTAAGGTTAAGCGAAGAGAGTATCTGCTTCTTCTTGTCGAGGCGGATGTTATCATCCTGCAAGGGGCGAAGGAGCGACGACACGCCGGCCAAAAGGAAGGCTACTATCACCACTACGATGGATGCGTAGATGATGGCGTAGGAGTCGCTGGCTGTGTTAAACCCTTTCTTCGCGGGTTTCTCGCTATTTCTCTCGCCGCCTACCAGCTCGAACTCTGATGCCGGGGCTTTGCAGAGAGGGCACACTGCGGGAGCCTCTGTTCCTTCGTGTGTATATCCACACACTTTACATACATATTTAGCCATAATCTTTTAGTTCTTTTTGGTTAGACGTTTAGCGCGAGCCTTGATATTGGACTGTACCACGCAGTAATCAATGAAGGGGGCTGTTACGTTCATAAGCAGGATGGCAAGCATCATTCCTTCGGGGTAACCGGGGTTGAACACGCGGATGAGGATTGCCATTGCACCAATGCCGAAGCCGTAGATGAACTTGCCTGTTTCGGTGCGGGCTGCTGTAACAGGGTCGGTTGCCATAAATACGGCTCCGAAGCAGAAACCGCCAAGCAACAGATGGGTGTAGATGGGCTGCTGCAATGCAGGATTCTCGGGCATAAGGTAGGTGAAGAGGAGTACCATTGAGATACCGCCCACGAACACAGAACCCATCACCTTCCAGCTTGCAACGCCTGTCCACAAGAGAAGGGCTGCACCAAGAGCAATTGCTATTACGCTTGTCTCGCCGATGGAGCCGGGCATAAAGCCGCATATCATATCGCAAACGCTCAATTCGGCACCTGTTGCACCAACGATGGCGGCACCATCCTTAACAAACTGTAATGCGGTTGCGCAGGTGTAGCCGTCGGGAAGGTCGTAACCGATTCCGAAGATGGAGCTTGTTGCCACCCATACTGATTCTCCCGAGATTACCGAGGGATAGGCGAAGAAGATGAACGCGCGGGCAATGAGTGCCACGTTTACGATGTTCATTCCTGTACCGCCGAACACCTCTTTGGCAAAGATTACCGAGAAGGCGGTGGCCACTGCAAGCACCCACAAGGGGCAGCCGGCGGGAACAATCATAGGGATGAGGATACCCGATACGAGGAAGCCTTCGTGTATCTCCTCGTTCTTCCACTGGGCTACAATGAACTCTATTCCAAGGCCCACAAGATAGGTTACCACAATTTTGGGAAGGGTTACCATAAGACCGAAGAGGAGCATCTCCCAGCAGGTAGTCTCGGCAAGCATTCCTGCTGCAAGAGCATTCTGATAGCCGAGGTTGTACATTCCGAACAGAAGTGCCGGAACAAGTGCGATTACCACAAGCGACATTATGCGTTTGCTGTCTATCGCATCGTGAATGTTAACACCACTCTTCGATGTATCGTTGGGCACGAACAGGAATGTCTCCATTCCGTCGAACACCGAGCGGAGTGCGTGCAATTTGCCGCCCTCTTCGAAGTTGGGTTTAATTTTATCAAGATAATTTCTCAAAAATTTCATACGATGTATTTTTTATTTTGCTGTTCTGGTTAGCAATCACTTATTGTGCTTGTCGATTATTAACACATTTCGGCACGGAGTTTGTCGAGGCCTTCGCGTACGATGCGTTGCAGTTCGAGTTTCGATGAATCGACAAACTCGCAAAGGGCAAAGTCTTCGGGTGCAACCTCGTAGATTCCGAGTTCTTCCATCTTGTCGATGTTGCCGGTGATGATGGCTTTTATAAGGTACTCGGGATAAATATCCATCGGGAATACTTTGTTGTACTCGTTGGACATAATCATATGACGCTCACCACCTTTGATGCGGGCATCGATTGTGTAGGCACGCTTGGGCATAAGCCAACTGAAATAGCTGCGGCTGGTGCTGAACATTGAGAAGCGGGGTGCTATCCAACCGAACATTTCGTCGCCGCCCATTATCTCGGGGATGATGGTTACTTCGGTGGAGAAGGCTCCAAGGAAGCTGTCGGCTGTGGTTTTCTTGCCGGTGAGCACGTTGCCGTCGATTATGCGAAGGGGATTTTCGTTCTTTGTGCGGCCGGCGATAAGGGTGCTTATCTGTGCGCCAAGAACTACCTTACTGTATGCGGGGTTTGTTACCTCGCTGCCTGCAACGGCGATGGTGCGGGTGAAATCGATTTTGCCTTTGTTGAAGAAGCGACCGATGAAGATTACTTCTTCGGCTCCGATGGTCCACACAATCTCTCCCTTGTTCACAGGGGCCACTTTGTTAATCTGCACGCCTACGTTGCCTGCGGGGTGAGGACCTTTGAAGATTGTGGTGGTTACGTTCTTGGCCACGCTCAATGCGGCGGCCTTCTGGCTCGCGCTCACGCCCAGATAAACGGGGGCGATGCGTGAGAGGGCGTCGAGGCCTGTCTGAAAATCGTCCTCGTTACCTTTCAAGGCTACCTCAAAGTCTACTGCAAGGGGCTTTGAATCGAATGCCGATACAAACACGGCTCGGGGTGAATCACTGGGAGTGACGATAACATCGTAGGGTCTTTGGCGCATAAAGGCGAGAAGACCGGCCTTTGCAAGGTCGGCTTTTACCTCCTCCGACGACAGAGAAAGTACATCTTTTGCCTTGTACTCCACAGACTCAAACTTACCGTCCGACTCTACTACTACGCTTAATACGCGTCTTCTCTCTCCGCGGTTAACCGCTACAACTGTTCCGCTCACGGGCGAAACGAATTGCAATTCGGGACAATTCTTGTCAATGAAAAGGGGCTCGCCGGCTTTTACTTTATCCTCGGGCTTTACAACCACTTTGGGTGTTACGCGGGTAAAGTCGGCAGGCATCAAAGCATATTGCTTTGCTTCGGCTACCGATACAAACTCGGCAGCGGGAGCTCCTTTCAGATTGATATTCAATCCCTTAGTAATTTTTACGACTCTGTGCATATAAATTGAGTTACGTTAGTACATTATCCGGTACAAATTTAAAGATTTTTTTCTGTAATTCTAAACATTTTAACACAATAAATTGGCTGAATATTTAATTTTAAGGTTTTTGTGCCTATGAGGAGAGGGAGAACTATAAAAGCAAAAGATACTAAGTACAATAATCCCTCTCACCCTGCGGGGAGCACTAAAAAGCAAACAAATGCACCTCTTATTTGCAATTAAGAGGAGCTGTCCAAAGGACTGAGGAGATAAAAACATTATGTACTTGCGTTCTTATGTCAAAAAAAAAACGCAACGAATAGCGGGCGGACACGCCGGTCCGCCCCTACAAAAACACAACAACAGGCAGCAACAAGCGTAGGGGCAGACCGAGGTGTCTGCCCAAAAGAAAAAACAAAGCAACAAAAACACAAAAAAAACAAATTAAGCTGCCCCACTTAATTTTAAGGGGGGCTGTCGCTTGCGACTGAGGGGATAAAAAAGCACAAGCAACAAGAGGCGCAACTCCTCCACCGTGGAGCGGTCCCCTCCTCTAATGGAGGAGGGAGTTTTAAAAGACAGAAAGACATAATTTTATCCCCCTCCCCCCTGCGGGTACTCCCTCTTTATTACAAAAAAGAGGGAGAGTATTTAAAGGGAAAAGATTAGTTTCTGATTACCATAGAACAAAAAAAAATGAGAGGGTGCCTCACGGTACCCTCTCACATCTATTAAGTAAGTAATTCGTTATTCGGCTGTGGCTGTTGTAGCCGGCTCTTCAGTTGCCACTGTTGCCTCCTCTACCACGGGAGCGTCTACTGCCTTTTTGGTAGAACGACGGCGACGTGTCTTCTTTGCAGGAGCTTTTGCCATATTCTCGTTATAGTCAACAAGCTCGATGAAGCACATCTCAGCTGCGTCACCGGGACGGGTTCCGAGTTTGATGATGCGTGTGTAACCACCGGGGCGCTCGGCAACCTTTACAGCAATCTCCTTGAAGAGCTCTGTAACGGCCTCCTTGCTTTGGAGGTAGCTGAATACAACGCGACGAGAATTGGTTGTGTCGTCTTTCGACTTTGTTATCAAAGGCTCAACAAACTTTTTGAGTTCCTTTGCCTTTGCGAGGGTCGTAGTGATTCTTTTGTGCATAATCAACGAAATAGCCATATTTGAAAGCATAGCTTTTCTGTGAGATGCAGTACGGCCCAAATGGTTAAAAGATTTTTTATGTCTCATAATTATTCTTTGTCTAATTTATATTTTGAAATATCTGTTCCAAACGAAAGATTCAGACTCTCGAGCAAATCATCAAGCTCAGTGAGCGATTTCTTACC
>JAZRAC010000063.1:0-3700 GCA_045634365.1 Bacteroidaceae bacterium
TGGTTAGTGACCTTATTGGGGAAAGTCCCGAAACGCTTGATTCTATCCACGAGATAGCTGCGTGGATATTGAATGACACAAGCGGTGCTGCGGCGATGGCGAAGCAGGTTAGCGAAAACAAGGAGGCAATCAATACAGAAACAGATCGTGCGATTTTAGCAGAAAACGAGTTGGAAGCAGAATTGCAATTTCAAACCGAAAGAATTGACAAGATAGAGCCACTTGCCACAGAAAATGGACATGCGATTATTGACCTACGAAACACCGTGCAGGGTAACGATGCCGCCTATAAAGATACTTTTCAAGACCTTGGTGATGACATAAAGACCGCCGAAGCCGCCGCAATCGAGAAAGGTCGTGCACTTGCCAAACGTGACCTTTTTGTTGCTGCCGGGGCTCTTTACAACGACACCGATGCTCCAATCACACGCACTTCACCGTGGGGAGAGAGCGTGCAGCACCTCCCCGGGCATTATTACCTTAACGGGCTTGGCGATATTACCGAGGCACAGATGGCAAAGATATATAATCGCGGTCTGTTCAACGACAATGATAAATGTCCTTTGGGGTATGGCTCACACAATCCTGTCAGAACAAACCTATGTCGCAAAGGTATGTGGAACGTGCAAGGTATTAGCGGTTCTTATTTTGCTTACGGCACGGCCTCTGAAACGCTGAATTTACATATAACAACGGCGAATACTATGGAAACTACATTAAATTTTGGTTTAGCATCTTCTGACCAGTTTGTTGGTAACGCTCCCAATCTGCGAATAATAGACCCTCGTGCCATAATATCTACAACCACTTGGAGTGCTACAGCTTTTGAAAAATGTCTAAAACTTGAAGAGGTGCGAATAAACATCCTGAAAAGTAATATTGTATTTAAAGATAGTCCTCTTCTGTCAAAAGCGAGTGTGCTGTATATGATACAAGAAGCCAAACCCGCCACGGCTATTACTATTACCCTGCACGCCGATGCGTATGCACGCCTTGCCGAGGACACCGATATTGTTGCGGCACTCGAAGCACAGCCATTGATAACATTAGTATCTGCTTAATATGAATACATTAAAGAAAAAAGAGGGTGTGTACTACACACAGAATATTGAGAACTTGCCCATAGAGGAGCGTGTATTTTTCCGCGAGGGCAAGGGTGTGAGTGCCACAAACGAGCACTACCGAGTGGCAACAGACGCAGAAGTGCAAGCGTGGGAGGATTACAAGAAGAAACAAGAGGAGGAATTGCTTAAATTTGACGAAGTATGATTTTGAGAGAACTTCTTACACCGGAACTGGAATAAATCTGTCTTTTTACCAAGGTTGTCAATGTCATATTTTTGTGTCAAAATTTAACAAAATATGAATCTACATCTAAACCTTACACAAGACCTTGGGCACGGATTAACGCTCATCTTTTTATGTTTCGTCGCAATTTTTATTGCAGTGCTCATCGATTTTTCAGCTGGATACAAGGCCGCGAAAATATGTAAAGAGCCTATTAAAAGCAGATTGTTGCGCAGAACGGTGTCAAAAATCACGGATTATTATCATTTTCTTATCGTGGGCATTCTCGTAGATGTCCTCGGGCTAGCGTTTCCGTGGTACTCTATTCCTTTCGCTGCTGTGATTGTTGCAATTTCTGTTGTTCTCATTGAAGGGTGGAGCGTAATCGAAAAATATAAAAAAATGAAGAGTTCAGCAGCCGACATTCCAAAGATTGCGCAGAAGATTGTAGATATAGCAAATGTAAAAGATACGGTCGGACTCATTTCGGAAATAAAGGACCTTACTGACAAAATCAACGATTATGACAAGGGGATTGAGAAATAATAACCCGCTAAATATACGGAGAAATAATACAAAGTGGCAGGGTTTGGCCGAGCGACAAAAAGATAAAAGTTTCTTCACGTTCATTGCACCGGAATGGGGCTACCGTGCAGCATTCCGCACGTTACAGAACTACCGCCGTATGCATTGTTTAACCACAGTGAGAGAGTGGATTTCGCGTTGGGCACCGCCTTGCGAAAACGACACAGAGGGCTACATCGCCTTTGTTTGCAAGATTGCCGAGGTTGGTGAGGGCTGCGAGCCGAACATCAATAATAAGGTGGTAATGTGCCGCATTGTGGCGGCTATGTCGCAGATGGAGAATGGAGTGCCGGCGGTGATGGCCGACGTTGAGAAAGGTTGGGAGTTGTTATAAATAATTGAGATATGAAAAAATTTATTACCTTTTTGACAATTTTATTCTTGACGCTTTTTTCTTGCACGACAAATAAAGTCATGCCGGTGAGAGAGGCACACCATAGCGAACATACAGCAATTGACAAAGACAGTGTTCATATAATAGATAGTATATACATATATATCAACGGTGATACCATACGAGAAACACGTTGGCGTGACCGCTGGCGCGATAAAATTATACGTGACACAGTATGGTTGGCCGACACCATTCCCAAGGTCGAAACTGTTTTAGTTGAAAAGAAACTGGGTTTCTGGAATAACATTAAGCTTAAAACGTGGAATTTTATAGCCGGTATTCTTTTCATCATATTTATCATTTATATTATTAAATTCAAGTTGAGAGTGCTGTGAAGCACTCTCAACCTTTTATAATACACCCTCAAAGTGTTTGGTTTCATCGTGAACGGGAAGGTCACGCCCTGTAAGATATTTATTCGTTGTCGAAACATCTGTGTGTCGCGCTTGATCGCGTGCGATTACAATGCCCTCACTATTGGCGAGGTCCCTAATGCCACTATCCTTCAAGCTATAAAATTGTAGTGCATCAGGCCATTTCAATGCTTTTCGTAGTTTCAACCATTCACGCCGGAAGATTTCGCTTGATGCTTTTTTCTCGCTGGGCAACATCTTTTTCCCAAAAAGGTAGCACCCACTATGATATTTGAATATTTCCAATTCTAGCATCATCTTTATCAGGGTGTCGTTTAGCGCAACCTTGCCATCACGTTTGTTCTTGCTTACTTCTGCCGGCACATAAACTGATTGCTCTTTCAAATTGATATCACCAATCTTCACGTTGCTCAGTTCTGTCGGCCTTATAAACGTGTAGTATTCAAACATACAAGCTAGGAGGTAATGCTTATCTGTTTTTGAAAGGTAGGACTTTAACGTGCGCAGTTCTAATTGTGTCAAGGCTCGCCTTTTCTTCGCAGTTTCTTCTATGCTGCGTATTTTTTCTGCTGGATTCTCATTGAGCCAGGCATGCTCAATAAAGTAGGAGGAGAGAGAGCTGCACCAGCCTTTGTAATTGTTGCGGGTGCGGCCGGTTGTCTCGCGCTCATAATACACATAGTCCAGGAATCCACTGATGAATGCCTTATCAAATTGATAGACATATTTAATGGGAATAGGCAAGGTCGCATTGTATTCCCGCAATATATTAACTCGCGATTGGTACATTTTTCGAGTTTGATACCTCGATAATCGTTCGATATAGCGTTCATATTTGCCGAGGGCAACCTCTAATAATGTATATGAACGCGCCGCCGATGCATCTACCCATGGCGACCACCCGGTGCGCAATAATACCAGGGTGGAAGATATAAGTTCGGCCGCACGGATGCGCCTTTGTGTCTTGGTGGGAATATTGTCAAGCGTGTATTTTTTTCTCTTCATACGACCTTCGGCGGGGTCGTAGGCGAGGAAATCTATATACCAAGATTTGCCTGTA
>JAZRAC010000064.1:0-131837 GCA_045634365.1 Bacteroidaceae bacterium
AAATTTAAATCCAATCCCATAAGAACTGATTTGTAAAAAAAACAATAAACGTTATATGTATCTTCTTGTCAAATCTCGCTCAAATCAACAAAACGCAGTCCAACTCCACTCAAGCCCTAATAGGTGAATTTAAATAGTAGCATTATGCTCATAAAAAAATTATACAACCTGTTTTGTGGTTCAGAATCACAGGATAGACGTTCGGATTGTGCCCCGAATGTAATCGAAGAAAAAGAGTACATTGTGATTATACCAGAGAAATTCAAAGATGATATTCAAAAGCTTGGAGCATTTCTCTTGATAATTGCGAACCAGTTCATCTTTCTCTCTGTAAATTGGTGCTGATTCCTTGATTTTGAAGTCTTTAGTTAAATCTTTTGGTGTTACAAAGAGGTTAGTGGACAGTCTTTTGATTTTTCGGTTGAGAGAAAATCTTAGCTTTACATTGTAAGTTTTGTCGCCTCTCTTTTCTTCTTTCTTGATTTCCGCGTTGATAGTCAGTATTTTACACGTGTTAAAATTAGGAAACAATTAGAAACAAACCGTGTAAAAAGGCTATAAAACTACCGAATTTGGGTTGTTTTTCTTGGGATTTCTTGCATCAGTTCCATCTCCTCCATCGCCCACAGATAGTAATTTATACAAAAAAGAAAGAGGTTAAACATCTTTATTCTCAGATATTTAACCTCTCTTGTTCTTGTGGGCCATCCAGGGCCTGAGATTTGTCTCGCAGAGACCCATCGACTTCGTGTTTGCAGTCGGCGTAGCCGGTGCAAACAATTAAACGAAGGAGATAACCGCAGGTGAAAGCTGAGCCAATGAGCGAGGCTTCGACAACACCGACAGCCATTAGTCGCAGACAGCGTGGAGAAGTCACGCCCTGCGGGTGGCGACAAGGAGGCGTTGTCAAAGCCCTACCTATAAAAAAAGAGAACCGTAAGGTTCTCTTTAAGTGGGCCATCTAGGGCTTGAACCTAGGACCTCCAGATTATGAGTCTGTTGCTCTAACCAACTGAGCTAAAAGCCCGAGTATCTCTTTTAGAAATACGGTGCAAAAGTAATACATTTTATTTATAGAAACAAGGTTTTTGAGAAAAAAAATATATCTTCGCGTTTAAGAAACAAAGATTGTGGTATTTCCACTATGTAATTATGGCATTTAAGAAGAAAAATCTCATATTCGACCTTGGCGGAATATTGCTCGATATTCACCCTTCGCGCACATTTGCGGCTTTTGCTCGGTTGGGGGTGGACGAGAAATTGCTCACAGAGACTCATTCGTTGGCCAATAGCACTATGTTGGCTTTTGAAACGGGGAAAATTTCAATCCCGGAATTGCTCTCCTATATAGCAACCTTATTGCCACCCGAGGCGCGTAATCTCCCTGCCGAGGAACTTGAAACTCGCGTGCGCGATGCTTGGTGTGCGCTCATTGGCGAGCTTCCGCTCTATAAATGGCAGCGACTGTCGCAGTTGCGTGACTGCGGGCATAATATTTTCCTGTTGAGCAATACAAATGCAATGCATTGGGAGGCAATTTCGCGTAATATTGCGGCGTTGGAGGGGCGCAGGGTCGAGGAGTATTTCGACCGCCTTTTTCTCTCATACAAAATGAATCTGTGCAAGCCTTGTACCGAGATTTTCACCCGAGTGCTTGCCGAGGCTGGGATTTCTGCCGCCGATACGCTGTTTTTCGACGATTCGGCCGATAATTGCGCTGCGGCAAGGAGTGTGGGCATTGAATCGGTGCTTGTTGAGAGAAATTCTCCTTGGGGCGATTTTTTATTGAAGGATTAAAGTAGAGAGTATGGAGATAATTACAGATATAGATAATTTGAATATAATCCCGATGGCTGCAACCATCGGTTCGTTTGATGGGCTGCACAAAGGGCACGTGGCGATGATAAATGAGCTGCGCAGTGTTGCCGAGCAGCGTGGAATGCCTGTTTGTGTAATAACTTTTGCACGGCACCCACGCATATTGTTCGGCGCCGAATGTGAGCCGTTCCTGCTCACCACCAACAGCGAAAAAGTTACCTTGCTCGAAGAACTGGGCGTGGAGCGTTGCATATTGCTTGAATTTGACAGCTATATGGCCTCGATGAGTGCCGAGCGTTTTATGAAGGAGGTTCTTAAAGAGAAACTGGGCGTGGAACTGTTGGCCGTGGGCTATGACCACCATTTTGGACGGCCGCAGGAGACAGAAGAGGGTATTGAGGATTATGTGAAATATGGTAAGGCTCTTGGCATTGAGGTTTTCCGCACGGAGCAGTATTTGTTGGATGGTAGCAAGGTTAGTTCGTCGCAGGTGCGCAGGGCTCTTGCTGCGGGCGATATGCAGGCGGCTGCAAATTTGCTCGGGCGTCCCTATTCGTTACAGGGTACCGTGGGGCACGGAGCGGCGCTTGGGCGCACAATAGGCTTTCCCACGGCAAATGTGGTGCTTGGCGATGAAATAAAGATGTTGCCCCGCGACGGAGTATACGAGGTTGAGGTGCTGGTAGCCTGTGAGCGCTACAAGGGGGTGATGAACATTGGGGTAAAGCCCACTTTGCAGGGTGTAAATGTGCGCACGGCCGAGGTTCATATTCTCGATTTTTCGGCCGATATTTACAACGAGAAGATTGCGGTGGAGTTTGTGCGCCGTCTGCGCGATGAGCAATCGTTTGGGAGTGTCGATGCGTTGCGTTTGCAGATTGGGGTGGATGTGGCTCGTGTGAAACGGGGTATTTAATTGTTGATTATTATGCCTTTGATTACAATAAAGCGTTTTTATCCGTTTGTCACAATAGTAAAACTGCTGGCCGTTTTTTTGGTCTATCAGTATGTTTTTGTGATAGTGGGGCAATTGGTGGCTTTTATCTCCTTCCGGCAATTGGTGGAGCCTGTGTCGTATAGTGTGTTTACAGCTTCGCCCACTGCTGCAATGACCGCGTATGCGGTGGAGGGTGTAGCTGTGGGGATGTTTCTCTCTTCGTTGGCTACAATAGCTCACCTTCTCATTTTCGGGTATGTGCGCATTAGAAAAGGTTTTTTGAAGGAGGTGGGTCGCGGAGTGCTTGCCCTCTGCACGCTTTTTATATTTTGTATGATGGTGGTGTTCAATATTGTTGCAGTGTGGCTGGGGCTTGAAAATAGTATGCAGCAGGATATTGAGCTATTGCTTAAAAGTGGTGCGGGGATTGTGTCGATGGCTATTCTGGCTCCCATTCTTGAAGAGCTCCTCTTCCGTGGGGCTATACAGGGGATGCTGATGCGTTATTTCAAAAATCCGTGGGTGGGTATATTGCTTGCCTCCTTGTCGTTTGGCATTATACATATAAATCCTATTCAGGTGTTCTATGCTACCTGTCTGGGAGTGGGATTCGGCTGGGTTTATTATCGCACGGGCAGTCTGTTGCCTGCAATTGTGGGGCACATATTGAATAATTCGTTGGCGGTGGTCAACGGGCTTATATGGGGAATGGATGGCGACCTTGATGTTCCTGCCGGAACGGGTGGCGAGCTATCATCTGTGCTGTTTTTCTCTGTTGCAGTGATTGTGATTACCTGTTTTATAAACAGATGGCAACCGGCTGTGCCTGTGCCGTGGCGCGAGACGGGAGATGTAAATAACCAATAAAAAAAACGAGCTTTCAGGCTCGTTTTTTTTTTATTGGTTATTTACGGGAGCTGTTTATAAACTCTTCGGCAGGCTTCAATGCATCGAGCTTGCCCACATCTATAAATTCGAGCTTGTCGGCAACAACGCCGTATATGGGGTACTTGGCTGCGGCCCACATATAGAAACTCATTATGGGGAAGCGTGTACCGCGCTTTTCGTCAATGGGCAATCCTTTTTCTTTAACATATTCCTCCATAAGTTCTAATACTTTGTCGCTCAATATGTGTATGCCCGAAAAGGCGAGTGCGCGGCATTGTGCGGGGATAATGTCGGGCGAGGTAACGTGGTGGTCGCCTGTGTCGGTGTTCATCCACCCTACGAGGCGCATATCTTCGGGGTTGAAGAGAAGGAAACGGGTGGTCTTTCTCTCGCTCACCAAGAGGCTTGCAAGAGCATCCTCGCGCATTTGTGTGGCGAACCACTCAATATCGCAATTAGAGAGAATATCTACGTTGTGTATGAGGAACTTCCCGCAGCCTTGCAGATAGGGGCGTGCGTGCAATACTGCACCGCCTGTTTCTAGAAGCTGCTCGCGCTCGTCGCTTATCTCCATAAGCATTTTGCCTTCGTTTTTCTGCTCTTTGTTGCGCACAATCCAAGGTTGCGAGGCTATCCAATCTTCTATTTTGTCGGCAAAATAGTGTATGTTTACCACCGCTTCGTCTATGCCTGCTGCCTGTAGTTTGCGTGCAACGTGTTCTATGAGCGGTTTTTTGCACACGGGAACGAGTGCTTTGGGGAGAGTGTCGGTGAGGGGTTTCAGGCGGGTGCCAAGCCCCGCGGCGAATATCATTGCTTTCATTTTGGTTGTTCTTTATTGCAAATGTAGCCATTTATCTTTAATGTCGCAAATTTGTTGTATCTTCGCGGGGAATTTAAAAGAATGGTATATATATGGTATCGGTCGATGGACTTGCCGTTGAGTTTGGCGGCACAACTCTTTTCAGCGATGTTTCGTTTGTTATTAACGACAAGGATCGTATAGCACTTATGGGCAAGAATGGAGCAGGCAAGAGCACGCTGCTTAAAATTCTTGCGGGGGTGAGGCAGGCTACGCGCGGTGTGGTGTCGGCACCCAAGGATACTGTTATTGCTTATCTGCCGCAGCATTTGATGACCGAGGATGGTCGCACGGTGTTCGAGGAGGCTTCGCAGGCGTTTGCCCATCTGTATGAAATGGAGGCCGAGATTGAAAATCTGAATAATCAGCTTGCCACACGCACCGATTATGAGAGCGACGAATATATGGCACTCATCGAGGAGGTTGCCACAAAGAGCGAGAAGTTTTATGCCATAGATATGACTCACTTCGAGGAGGATGTAGAGAAGACTCTTTTGGGTCTTGGCTTTGAGCGTAAGGATTTCAACCGCCAGACGAGTGAATTCTCGGGTGGTTGGCGTATGCGCATAGAGCTGGCAAAAATGCTTCTGCGCAATCCCGATGTACTGTTGCTCGACGAGCCCACCAACCACCTTGACATTGAGTCGATAGGCTGGCTCGAAGAGTTCCTCATAAACAACGGCAAGGCGGTGGTTGTGATAAGCCACGACCGTAAATTTGTGGATAATATAACCACACGTACCATCGAGGTTACAATGGGGCGCATATACGACTACAAGGTCAATTATTCGCAGTATCTTGTGCTGCGCAAGGAGCGCCGCGAGCAGCAGATGAAGCAGTGGGAGGAGCAGCAGAAGATGATTCAGGAGACCAAGGATTTTATTGAGCGTTTCAAGGGCACATATTCAAAGACTTTGCAGGTGCAGAGCCGTGTGAAGATGCTCGAAAAACTCGAAATAATTGAGGTTGACGAGGAGGATACCTCGGCTTTGAGGCTGAAATTTCCACCCTCGCCTCGCTCGGGGCAGTATCCTGTGATAATGGAGGGTGTGGGCAAGGACTTTGGCGAGAAGCGCATCTTCTCGGGTGCCACCCTCACAATAGAGCGAGGCAATAAAGTGGCTTTTGTGGGACGCAACGGCGAGGGAAAGTCCACTATGGTAAAGTGCATAATGAAGGAACTTGAACACGAGGGTTCGTTGCAGTTGGGACACAATGTGCAGATTGGTTATTTTGCACAGAATCAGGCATCGTTGCTCGATGAAAATCTCACAGTATTTCAAACGATAGACGATGTTGCGAAGGGGGATATACGCAACAAGATACGCGACCTGCTGGGCGCGTTTATGTTCGGTGGCGAGGCGAGTGCCAAGAAGGTGAAAGTGCTGTCGGGTGGCGAGCGCACCCGTTTGGCATTGATGAAACTGCTGTTGGAGCCTGTGAATCTGCTCATACTCGACGAGCCCACCAATCACCTCGATCTTAAAACAAAGGATATTCTTAAACAGGCATTGCAGGACTTCGACGGAACGCTCATCTGCGTGAGTCACGACCGCGATTTTCTCGATGGCCTTGTAACAAAGGTCTATGAATTCGGTCATGGGCGTGTGCGCGAGCATCTGTGCGGCGTGTATGAATTTCTCGCGTCGAAAAAGATGGAGGAGTTGCAGGAACTTGAACGCAAGTAGTTCGCACATACATATAACAATATAGCCGACACTGCAAAGTGTCGGCTATATTGTTTATACAAGAAGTTACAACTGTTTGCTACAATAAATTCACATCCCAATTGATATTCTCTTTAATCTTCTTTGCTGGGCTGCCGGCCAGAATTATATTATTCTCGTATGGCACTTTGCTCGATACAAGAGATTTTGCAGCAATAATATTATTGTCGGCTATTCGGCTGCCTTTTAGAATGAGAACTCCCAATCCCACCCACACGTGGTTGCCAATTTCTATATCCTGCGCCGGATTTATTCTCTTGCCATCGCTGTCTACTATTGAGTGCGAGTCGGTGGTACGTATCAGCGTGTCGTGGGCAAAAGCAACATCATTTCCTACAATAATTTTTTTCCCTTCGCAGGCTGCAAACTGCACGTTACGGGCAATGCCGCATCTGTCGCCAATTACTATTTCATTTCCTTTATTCTCTAAATGAAATTCCATATCACATATATTGCAACTGCTCCCTATTTTTATGGAACTGTCCGATGCAAGGAACGTGAATGTGCAACCACTGATAAGTGTGCCGGGTTCAATAATTATCTTGTTGCCTTTTCCTTTATTCTTTATATTGCACCTTTTAAGACGCGAACCGCGGCCTAATTGTAACTCCACCCCTTTGTAACGGAATTTCAAAATGGTAACAAGGCGTGTAATCTCTTTAAGGATATTCATAAGATATAATTGTTTTTAATAGATACTTTCATACTCCTTGGTTATCTTTTCCCAAGTGTAATGTTTGCAAGCAATCTCTTTTGTTGCTTCCCCTGTGAGTCCCTGCTTCTGCAATAGTTGCTGCAACTCCTCACTGTTGCTCCAATAGCTGGCCTTGTTGCAGGTAGTTTCGCAGTTGTACACGCAGTTATATGCGAGGATGGGGCACCCGAAGAACATTGCCTCCACAAGTGAGGGGTTGGTGCCGCCGGCACTGTGCCCGTGTATGTAGAATTCTGTGTTTGTGCGCAGGGTGTAGAGAATTTCAAGGTCGTATATGCTGTCGAGCAGTGTAATATTACTGTGATTTTTGTATTGTTCTTTCAGGCGGCGGCTATACTCGTTCTTTTTCCAATTTCCGATGAATACCAACTGCTTGCCGCTGTTTGCAAATGCGTCGAGTACTATGTGGCAGTTATTCTCGGGCTCGATGCGGCACACTTTCATCGAGTAGCCACGTTTCTCCAATCCGTAACTACGCAGAATTCTATCCTGTGTCTCTTGTGGCACGGGGCGCATCACGTGGTCGCCGCCGTATGTTATGAGCGTTGCATCCTTCTTGTAACGCCATTTTACATAATCGGCAATTCCTTTATTGTCGGCTATTATAGTGTGGGCCCATTTTACGGCAACAACCTCGGAGAGAAGCAGGAATTTGCGTATGTGTGCGGTCCATTTGTTACGGCGGTGTTCCAGCCCGTCGATGTTTACAATTATCTTTGCACGGCTCAACAGGCGCAGAAAGGGAAGAAATATACAGCCCGAAACGCCAAGAATGAGCAACGCGTCGTAACCGAATATGGAGCGTATCATTGCTACAATGTCGTAAAAAACACTTTGCGCTCCATTTGCACGCAGGGGAATGTATTTTAGCTTTGCCCCTTTGTATGTTTGCAACTTTTCGGGCATATCCTTGCTACTGCAATATATGGTGTATTCTATATTATCGCTGCTTCTCTCGCCGATAATATTTTCAACAAGCGTCTCGAACCCTCCATAGTTGGCGGGAACGCCCTGTATGCCTATTATTGCAACTCTCTTCATTGGTCGCTTTTGTCGTCTCTTATTCTGTTTAAAATGGCACAGGTCATTTGTGTGGCACTGTACTTTTTTGATGTTTTAAGTGCACCAATAGACAAAGATATATATAATTCCCGATTGGATAAAATATTTTTTATATTCTCTTCAATTACAATGGTTATTTGATGGAATTATACCCGGCCAAAGTCTGTTTTGCAGTGTCTTCCCACTTGTAGTTCTCCAAAATATGTTTCAGAAATGCTTCGTCGAATTGTGATTCGTATGCCTTTACAACAGCATCCTTTATAGTATTCAGGTCATCGGGTTCGCAATAGAAAGCATAATTCTTAAAATAGTCCTCGGTATCTCCTTTCTTGGTTACCACGATGTTTGTTCTCATTACACCGGCTTCGAGGGATGAAAGGCCCGGGGTTTCCATCCACGACGCAAGGATATGTACTTTTGCAAGTTTGTAGAATTGAGGCAGTTTCTCGTGCTCAATCTGTCCCAGAAAATGCATATTCCCGTTTGCCTCTTTCTTGCACTCCTCGTAGTATTTCTTGAAATTGGCTCCGGCTTTGCCTATAAACACAAACTTATATGGCAAATCCTTACAGGCTTTTATAATGTTCAACTGGTTCTTGCGCCCTTCGATTCTTGAAACACACAGCACGCAGTCCCTGTATTTTTCGAGTTCGGCATCTACTTCTACATTGTCATAACTGAACTTGTTTATATCAACAGCATTAGCCACAGCGATGTAGTTGTATGTTTTTAGGTTGAAATCGTTGGCAACACGCTGCATCTCGGAGTGCGAGTTGGGCAGAAATACATCAACCATCTTTATAATCTTTCGTTGCAATCTTTTATGTCCGTTCAAAAGGTAAATTGCAGTCCCTTTTGAGAATTCACAATTGAGCACAGCTCTTGCAATGACTTTAAGATACTCTATCTGGGTTATGGAAAGGAGGTTGTTCATAACTTGCAGAATACCGCCTCGTGCCTTCTTTTCATACTCCTCGTATGGGCCGTAAATGGTTGATAGAGCAACCTTTTTCCCATACTTCTTTGCGTTTTTCACTTGCAGATACAACTCCTGGGGTCGCATAAGGTTGAAGACATGTACAATGTCGTATGCCGACACATCGGGTGTCAAATCCAATGATATATCGACTGTTATTCCTAATTTTTCGAGATATTCCTTTGTTTTAAGTATTTGCGTGGTGTCACCGCCTGGTGCCGTGAAGAGTGTTTTTCTCGATTGAAAAAGTACTTTCATAGTTCGTTCAATTTGTTTTTAAAAGTTGTACCCACAGACCAAAAGTCTGTACTGTTTCATTGTCATATACCCCTTTCTCGCGCATAACATATTGTGCAATGATAGATAGAAGGTATTCCTTCAATAAGGGGGCCGGCTTGTTCCGGTAATGTTTTATTATGTCGTCGTTCTCCTTTTTTTGCACCAGCCTCATTGTTTGTAGCTCAAAGTGGAGGCGGTCAATTCCGGGCGGGTAGGTGAGTGAGGCATATTCAAAGTCGAAGGCAAAAAGTTCTCCCCCCTCCACAAACATATTCCACGGGGTGAAGTCGCCGTGGCAGGCCGAAAATTCCACCATTTTACCGCTGTATTTTGCCATAATTTCTGCCATTGCTGTTGTTACAACCTCCTTGTCGATGTTTGCCGGCAGCCAATGAAGGTGTTCTTGCAGCGCAGTGAGCGATTTATAGTAGTCGCTCTCCTCAAACGGGATAGTCTGTTTCGTTTTCTCGTGGAGTGCAGCAATGAATCTGTCCTGCAACGCCCCCCATTGGTGTACCACTTTCGAACGGGTGCTTTTCACAGTACTTTGCACGAATATGTGCGCTCCGTTGCTCAATGTCCCGCAATAGAGTGCTTGCGGTATTCCTTTTACGCCCATCGCTGCAAGCTGTTGCAGTGTAGCGGTCTCCTTTTCAAAAAGGGCGAGAATCTCCTTGTTGTCGCTCACCTTGCAGTAGCCAAGAATGCGCTTGCCACAGCTCAGCTGCATCGTTACCTTCTGATGCACGCTGGGGGTTCCTTCGAATATGGCGAAATCCGCTTCCTCAACGCCGAATATATTGCATAGCTTCCCGTTCAGTTCCTTTTGCAGGGAGCATTGGATGGTTTCGGCTTTTATAACACGGCGCACAGGCAACAGGCTGTGCAACCACGGGAACAATGCCTTCACCAGCTTGCCGTTGCGCCCACTCGGTTGGTACAGGTTGAGTGCTATCCGCATATTGCGTGCTGGAACAATCCACCGCTTGCCGTCGGCATTGCCGAAGCGGTAGAACAATCTTCCTTGTGCGTGGGATAATATTTTATTGAGTAACATTCTTTCTTTTCTCAACAATATTCCATAGTTTATTGAATGTGAAGATGCGTACCTTGTCAATCAAAACTGAAACTGTAAAAACAGCAATCATAAATAACAAAATTAAAACAAGATATACTATTCCTGAATAATTGTTATAAATTGTTGTAGAACAATTCTTGTAGTGATTTGCAATACAGAAATGCATATGTATCAAATATACAGCGAAAGAGGACGCAGCAATGTTGTTTATAAAATTGCTTCTTATATTTAATTTTGTAAAAAACAGGACAACAGCCACTGCACTAATAATGTTTAGGGGATTGACGTAGAGAGTGGAAATTGTGGTTAGAGTATTGTTCCCGGTGTAGCAAAATATAAGATTGATGAATGTACATATAAGCCAAATTGCTAATAAATGATGTTTCTTTAATTCGATAGGGTATTTCCTTATATATCTCATTAACAAATAGAGTCCTATGAAGGACAAAGGATCGTATCCTCCTATAAAAAAACCACACTGCGTAAAAAGAAATATTATAGATTGTGTAGCATAAAAAAGAAGCAAAACTTTTTTAAAAGTATTTTTGTCGCTGTAATCGACAAAAGCATTCAAGACCGGAGATAGAATGTATAAAACAATATATGCCCATACGAACCAGTAGGCGTTTTTATATAGAAGTATAGCAGATAAAATATTTATTTTGTTAAGTTCTATATCTCCGTTAATTGCAAATGGGATAAACAGAATGATTGAGAAAAAGAGCGATTGAAACAGAAAACTGCACAACCCTTTTGTCTTGAATTTGATTCCGAACCATCCCGAAATTAGAACAAATATGTTTACGCCAATTATACATAAATTTTCAAAAAAGAAACGGGCGAAAGAGCCAATAGGGTTTGCAATTATATCTTCTTTTTCAGGAAGGTTTAATGCAAACATATTTACATGCAGTCCCAATATCATAAACATTGCAACAATGCGCAAAAGTTCTATGTTGCTTTCTCTTGTAATTTTCATAGTAAAAGCTTTTTATAAACAACTCTTTATTTTGCTCATCAACAAATCGCGGAACTCCTCGCCGCGTGCCTGCCAGGTAAACTGCGCTCCGGCACTTTTGGCCTTCTCTCCGAGGGATTTCCTCTCCTTTTCGTCGCACAGGCGCAGAATGGCGGTGCACATATCTTCAATAACCTGTGTGCGCTCCCTTCGAGGGATAACCACTGCATATTCGTTGGAGAAATAGCGTGTGTAGCCGGTTGTGTCGAGACATATAAGCGGCTTGCCCATTGCCAGCGTGTCGAATGAGACGGTTACCGCACCCTCTTTCAGCGAGGCGTTTATTACAGCGTCGCTTGCGGCCATCAGGCGGTAATACTCCTCCATTTCCACTTTGCCGGTGAAGGTTATTTTATCCTCAATGCCGTGCAGCTTCGCAATCGCTTGCAGGCGTTCCTTGTCGCCACCCTTGCCCACAATGGTAAGGTGAATATTACTCTGTTCTTTTGTGGCACGGGCGAAACTCTCTATTGCAAGGTCGAACCCTCGCCAAGCGTCGAGCCTGCCCACGGTAATAAAGTTTATGCAGTCGCTCTCTCTATTCTCGCTCACGGGAGCAACCGTCGGGAGGCACTCCACCGCAACATCGGTGAAGAGAACAGCCTTGTCGCGATATTTCGCAGGGATAAGGTCGCGGGTAATTTCGGTCTTGCACAATATAAGGTCGGCTCGCTTGCAACGCTGTTTGAACCCCCAATTTATCGGCAACAACTTTATTGCCGCACGGCGCACCCACTCTATGATGCGTGCTTTGCGCCCGTAGTGGTTGCTGTACTCGGCGGGGATTGTTTCCAAACCTCCCACAGGACCCCAAACAAAGAACTGCTTTTGCCCGTAGGAACTTACCTTCCACAGCACGTTGCCGTATGTTATGTGGTGGAATATTTTAATGCCGTTCTCGCGCATTGTGCGCTTCACAATGCCATCGGTACAGAATTGCCATATATTGTAGTATGTGCGCACACCGCGTAACCCCTTTTTCCAGAACCTCGCCCACTTGGGCAGGTCAAAGTAAAGGAAGTGTATGCTGCGGTATTCGGGGTGTTCCTTAATCCACGGCTCAATGGTGGGGCGGTTGCTCTCGCGTGTGAGCACCCATAGTTCAAAGTAGCGCGACATTTCGAGTACCCAGTGCCAGCCTACGCCAATCTCGCTGCCCAGCCCGGGCTCGCAGGCGTATGCCGAAACGAAAAATTTATGCTTTGGGTGTGTCATTTATTTTGTAAGCTCTTTGCGTTTCTCTTTCTATGTATTTTTCTTGTAACTCTGTACAAGGGCACGAAACAATTGGTTATTATTGCATATGTTGTAGGGTTCTTTATTGCAAAATCTACAATCTTATATGGTGATGAATTTATTGCAATATCTTTAATGATGCTCTTTTTATCATTGATGTTACAGAAAAGACCAAAGAGTTCCATACAAGTTCTTTTATAGTATGAGTTTGCCAACGATATAATAGTGCTTTTGCATATAGATTCTTTATAAAGAGTATTTGATAGAACTATGCACCTGTTGGCAGCAGCTATACAATCACTCAAAATACGCTTGTTTTTATATGTTGAGCCAGTTGTACTGTTTTCAACAATGTTATAATGTACTAAAAGGATGGGTTGGTATTGTATCTGCTTTGCATAGTATATTATATTGGCCGCCCAATCCACATCTTCACATTGCCTATTCTCGATGAACATACATCCTGTTCCTAAATAGAATTCTCTGTTTATACAAAATCTCCATGGTGATATGGGTACGCCATTCTCTTTTATGAAATTCTCGCCATTTGTTTCTTCTGTGTATTTAAAGTTGAGTTGTAGGTTGTTATGTTCATATCCTTTGAACTGGTATGCAGAATCGCTGATAAGAATGTCAAGGTTCTTGCATTTTATGTAATGATAAACCTTTGCTAGACTATCTTTGTGAAAATAATCGTCGCAATCGATAAATGCAATATACTCTCCTTTTGCGGCTCTGACTCCTTTGTTTCGCCCCCCGCCTTGTCGTATATTTACTTCATTTTCAATTATATACAGGTTTGCATGGTGCGCTTGTTGTTCTTTTAACCAGGAGCGTGTATCATCGGTGCTGCAATCATCAACACATATAACCTCGTAAAGTTCCTTATCGAGCGGCTGGTTCCATATACTGTCGAGACACTTTGGGAGGCCGTGTGTAAGTCCGTTATATACAGGAATTACGATAGAAAAAAATGGTGTTGTGTTCATACTTTTTACTTCAATCTCTTTAAATTCTTCTTGTGCTGCTCATCGAAAACATAAGTGAGTATCTCGTTCACGGCACATTGCGGTGTCTTTTCGTTGAGTACCTTGCGGTAGCCATTCTTGCAGCATAGGTAGTCTATTTTTGCATTTATGGTATTTATACCCTCTTCGTCGAGCTCACGTTTGCGGGCGAGAATACTCTCGCTGCTTGCCGTGAGCAGAATATTGTAGTCCAGCGAGGGAATGAACAATTTGCCCCACCAATAGAGAAATTTAGGATTAAGGTAGATGCGTGAGCGGCGACTGTCGCAGATAATATCGGTGTAGTAACGGTCGAAAATTACCACGCGGGTGATGCGGGTCGCGCTCTTTACTTTCACGAAATACCCCACAATATAGTCGATGGAGTAGTAAGCGAGGCGTGCGAGCGAGCTTAATTTCCCTGTTTTTCCGCCACGATGGGGGTTGCTGTAATCGCGGTCCACCTCCTTTTTAATACCGGCCGAGTGGGCAACGTCGCCCAAATTACCGAAGAGCGTGGGGCGAAAGTGGTAGTACTTATGTGCCTCTCCAAAAACGGGAGCAATCCTTTCGAGCAACATATCAATCACGGTGGTTTTTCCACTGCCGTCGGGGCCGGTGAAGCCTATGCTCACACCCGTGCGCGAGCAGATGTAGTTGCCGATGAATGTGTACAGAAAATATATTATGCTACATATTTGTGCCAACGGGCGTTTCTTGGCGTTTGCCCACAGCGCGGCAAGCAACAGCCTTTTTCCGTTAGCCTTGTCGCACTCACTTATTGCATTATAGCCAAATGTGGCTAAAAGTTTCTCTGCGACAATGGGGGAGTCCTCCACAGCCTTGCGTGTGGCGCGGTACTTTTCGGGGTAGTGGCTGCCCACAGCCCTGTTATACAGGTATTTATCGAGAAATTGTCCCTCCACGCCCACATAGTAGAGAAAGCCGTTGAACTGTTTGTGGGCAAGAAACTCCTCGGCACTCATCAGTTGTATTCCCCACACCGATGTGTCGAAGAAAAAGTCCCACTGCACAATGTCGGTTGCCTTCTCGGTGGTCGTGGCACATACAAAAGTTATAAGGCGGTCGCTGTGCAGATAGGTGACAATTTTCCACCCGCTCCTCTCTATCAGTTCCACAAGCTCTTTTTTTATCTCCTTGTAGCTTTTGCGTGTGATTATAATATCAATGTCGCGGGCTGCATTTTTATCGGGCAGCCCCTCGAAATTGCGTAGCACAGCGTAGTCGGCTTTCTTGTTAAGAAAGCCAATTACTTCCTTTATATGTGTGGCGGTTTGTTGTTCTATCATTTTAGACATAAGTACATAAGTTACATATTTTTAGTATTCTTGTATGTCTTGTATTTCCTTTTTATCTCTATTTTATCGGCTCCAAAATTAATGAGTAGGCCATGCTCAATATTGGTGGCAGTAAGATAGTTGACAAGTTGTGCTTCGTGAATGGTTGATAGTTTCTGTACAGCTTTTAACTCTATAATAACAGAGTCTTCTACCACAATATCAGCTCGGAACTCACCAACAATTGCATTGTTGTAATACACATTAATTGGAACTTCTTTACGAGTACTTAATCCATTATTACTAAGTTCAATTAATAGTGCATTCCTATAAACAGATTCAAGAAATCCTGCATACAATTTCATTCTTACATTGTATGCGCATTTAATAATCTGTTTTATAAGGTCCTCTTTATCCATTGTACAATTTTTTGCTCTTTTGTTCTTCTGTTTTAACATTAAAAAGTTTGTACAGTCAATAATGCTTCTTGCTCCTTATTTCCTCCTCAATACATTGTGCTTGAACTTATCCACAATATACCCGGGATTGTTGCAGATGGATGTTGCTATTTTGCCGATGAAGGTAAAAATACGTCCCTTTTTTAGCGCATAATAACCTTGTCGCAACGCATCGGCAGCCATTGCATCTTTCTCCATCTTTTTTAGTTCCTCGCTTGTAAGGCTCTCCTTGAACTCAATGAATGAGAGTTCTTTCTCCCCGCGGCGGCGCAGTTTAAGGTTCTTTTTTATGTGCCGCATACGCAGTATCATTCCAATTGAGTTGGCCGACATCGCATTCTCGTGTTTGCGGTAGCGACACAGAATTTCGGGTATTACAATTATGGCCTTTCCCTCCTTGTACAGGTCGCTCATACGTGTCCACAAGTCGAGGTCTTCGCATAGGTCCTGGTAGCGCGGCTTTCCCGCAGGGAACCCGGTGATGTTATGCCCGCCTACGCTCAACGCAACCTCGCGGTCATATATTGCAGTAGGCTGCATAAATATGAGTTTCTCTTTTTCTGCTTTACGGTAAAAGCCCTCTTTTGTGGTTTCGCCCAGGAATATACCGCCGTTTATTTTTCGGCCTTTACTGTCCATATATTCGAGATGGCATCCCACGGCCATAAGGTCTTTGTCCGATGCTATTTTGTTGTATAGCTTTTCAACGAGTGTGGGGTGCGGGCAGTCATCGGCGTCAACAAACATAATGTATTTTGTTGCAGCGTGCTCCTCGACATATCTTCGTCCTGCGCTCAATCCTCCGTTTACAGGGAGGTTCACAAGTTCAAATTGCCGTGGGTTTTCGGCAAAGAACTCCTCAATTATAGCAACGCTGCTGTCGGTGCTGCAATCGTTCACAATGAGCAGGTGGAAATCCTGCATTGTCTGTGCCATTATCGATTGCAGTGTATCTTTAATATATTTCTCGGCGTTGTAAACGCAGATAGCAAGGGTGAGGTCAATCATTATCTGTGGCAATGTCGGTAGTTTCTATTAATGGGCTTTCACACGTTTCTTCCTCGTTTTCTTCTTCCTCGTAAATGTCGGGGTCATATCTGTTGTCGTGGAAATATTTCACACAGGTCATTATCATCATAAGAGCCCAACCATAAAAAATATTTCCACCGCATCCTCCACCTACACCTGCAATTAGGAATATGGAGCCTAACGACCAAAAGCTATATGCGCAAGAGAAGTTTAGCAATAGAGAAATTATAACGAATACTAATCCATAGTCATCGAAATATGTACCTGTTTGCTTTAAAAAGGTTTGGTTTCTGGCTCCATAATCAATACCATGCCCAAACCAGGTTTCGATATCTGTAAAGTCGGCATTCAGCGAATTTAATAACGGGGCAATTCTTGCAGAAGCAGAACTGTCGTTCTCTTTAACAGTTTGGAGGTCCATTGTTGTGGTTGCCTCAATTGTACTTGTTGCTCTGTCTAATTCTTTAATACCGATAGCTTCTAATGTAATGTATATAATGAACAACATTGGAACAGTATAGTACCAGTTATTTTTGCGTATAAAATAGAGGCTTAAAAGAATAAGGCATATATAAGCGGTTCCACTACCCATTGTTAACATCATCCACAAGAAACGTATTGTAATCCATTTGTGTTCCCCATTGAAAAGTTCTTTTATAGAGAAGGGCCCCTCATCGCGTTTATATTCACAACATTTTATGTAGGCATAATAGAATATAAGCATAATACGTGCAAAGTGGCTCGGTTCAAGCGAAAGGGAGTTGCACCCAATACCGCGGTTCAAATAATATGTAAAGTTAATTATTGGCAGGCTGCGTATTCCCACAATAATGGCAAGTTGTTGCATAATGCATACAACAAAGAAAATCATCATAGCCCATTTACATATCTTTATAAAATATTCAATGGAAAACACTCTGTCAATCACAACAATATTGTATAGGCAGATATAATTCATAACTAATATTGTTGAGAACAGCAACGTTGACCATCTGAAACTTTCGGGATGGAAACTTGCAGATGCGAACTGGTATGTCAAGTATAGGAAACCAATAACAAAGGCTTTGGAAACTTTAAATTCATATACCAATAATATAAATATACTTATTACCGATAAAATTATTTTGGGGATTCCAAAGCCGACATGTCCTTCAATGGGTGTATATGCTATACCAAAATATATAAGGAGAAGTGTCGCATATGTCTTTAATGTGCTATTATTATACATCAAGGTAATAATCGGTTTTTAGTTATCATTATTTCGATATATATAATTGTTGAAAGGCTTGCCATAAACTTGCCCCAAACTGTATCACCACTATATTTCTCAATAAAATAAAGTCTCGAACGCCGCCACTGCTTGAAGCGTGGTATGGGGTTGCCCTTTTCGCTCTTTTTGTGTGCGTGTATGGCCTGTGTTTCGGCAGTGTAATACATCTTTTGCTTTGCGCTTTCGACTTGTCGTGAGAGTATTGCCTCTTCACAGAACAACATCGGGTATTCGTCAAAAAAACCGATCTTTTGAATAAAATCAATGTTAATCAAAAGACAGCATCCGCTTACTTTGTGGCAATAATGGCTTTTTTGAAAGTTGTCTATCCAACTGTAAGTGTTTTTGGGTTGCTTCTTAAAGAGGCCACTCCACCATCCCCAACTGCTACGCCAGTCGCCATCCCTGCATGCCGGGTTCTGGTGTACCCCTTCCGGGGTAACAATATCACTGCCACAAACAACAATCTCTTTATCGTTGAGCATCGGTTCGAGTAGCTTTTGCAGGTAGTTTTTATGGGGGAATTGCATGTCGGGGTTGGCAATAAGGGCGTATTCATAGCCTCTTTTTGCTGCGTAACGTAGGCCAATGTTATTCCCGGCATTGTAACCGCTGTTCTTGTCATTGGCAATGAATGTAACAGTTTGTTCGTTGCACAGATTTTCCACAGCCGACCGTTCTTCTTCCTTTGAGCAGTTGTCTACAACAATAATTTCCTGCTCCACATTCTCTTGTCTGAGCAAGTCGCCAATGCATCTCTTGCAATCGGCCGAACTGTTGTAGTTTAGTATTATGGTGGCGATTTTCATATTCTTCGAATATTTTTTAGAATGGTTTTCAGCAGTTTTGCTCCGGCATAAAGGAGATTTGTATTACAGATATAACAAGGGGCGTATATGTGTGTATAATGTTTTCTGTATTTTAAAACTAAATTCCACATTGTCTTTATAAAATTCATATCTGTATACATTCCTTCCTCATTATTCTCCTTGTGGTAAATACTTTCGGGGAGAACAAAACTTTTCCCTCCATGAAGATGGGCCTGGTAACATAAATCAACAGCGTATAGATGCCAATGTGAGCAATTTATGTCATCAAACATTAGTTTTAAAAAGAAATTCTTGCTCGTAGCAAAGCAGCACTCGTCAACCGAAACAACTTCCGTTTTCTCTTTCAATCTGTTTTTGGTGATGAACTCGTTATTTCCTCTATATTTTAAATTGGAAAAAACTGTTCCAGATTTATCGATTCCTGCTACTCCTAATATTTGAAATGGATTTTGAGTGAGTTCTTTTAAGAGCCGCTGATGAAACAGCATTGTATTGAATGCTATATCCTGATGGCAGAATACAATAATATCTCCAATTTCGCAAATCCTCTCTTTTATAGTCACATTAAAAGCTTCTGCTGCACTTTTATAACCGCTTGCTTGTGCATCTATAAGTATTAAATTAGTGGAAGAGTGTTGTACTTCCGATTGTAATAGTGCAATCGAAGGCAACAACATCTCTTCTAATTGCCTTTTGTTGTTTTGGCAACATATATATGTGACATTCTGCATAATGGCTGTATGTTGTATATCGCTATTGTCCTTTTCTCATATATTTGTCAGTAAAAGGGAAATAGGCTAGTATAAACCATTTGATTCGGCCAATTATCGTGAGTTGGCTATATTGAAAGATATATTTATGCGATTCAGGGAAAGTCTCTCTCCATTTCTTTATATCACCCCGGAAGCGCACATAATTCTCTTTTGCTCTAAATTTGATATAATTAATTACCTTATTGAATCTTTCACTTTCATTTATTGACTCGAAGAAGTCTTCCATGTGTTGTGCATATTTTATAGACTCATCTATTGATTTGTCAGAAATGTTAGCAACCATGGAATTTTGGTTCATTTTGTTGTAATGGTATAGTTGTTTGTGTACAATGACTGTCTTCTTGCTGAAAAACCTCAATCGTACTGTCATTGCGCTATCTTCGCACATGTTTATGCTGTAATTCCTTATATTATGATTGGTGAATAAGGTCCTCTTTATAAGTTTGTTCCAAATTGCGCTGTGAATCTCCTCGAAGCTTAAAGCCAACAAACCGTTCTCAATTGTTTCCTCGTCATAAAGATACTTGTACGCAATACTGTTATGAATGCTCTCTTTTTTATATTCACAGCAAACAATATCGGCATCTTCTTTTATTGCTTTTTCGTACATACATTGTAGCATATTTTTCTCCACCCAGTCATCGCTATCACAATGTAGTACATATTCCCCACTGGCCTGGTCCAGTCCTACAAAACGTGTAGCGGCAAGCCCTTTGTTGACCTTGTTGTGAAGAACCTTTATATGTGCTATCCTTTCGGGGTACTCTTTTATAACGCGTTGCAGTATTTCAATGCTGTTATCCGGTGTGCAATCGTCAACAAAGATATATTCAACATCTTTGAATGTTTGTTCCATAAGCGAACGCACACACCTTTCTATGTATGGCGCGACATTATATATGGGTACAATAACGGATATGGCGATACTCATCTTTTCTGTAACTTAATAAGCAGGGTGATAATCGATGTATATAGCTTGAAAATCAGTAACGAAGTTCCCAACAACTTGTTTCTCCATTGGCTAAACACCATTTTGTGCTCTTTTATGCAGATGTATGATTCTTTTATAAGTCTTTTTATCCTTCTCCTCTCCTCTTCTTCATACAGGTGGCACTGTTGGGAGTAACGTTGTTGCGCACGATATATCTTTTCTATATATTCATCGTACATTTTTTGCAGAATACCCTTTTCATTCCCGAATATCTTTGAAACAAATAATAACAGCTCTTTATTCGTTATTAGAGAGTTATATGCTTTTAGCGAAGTTGTGTGGGCTACGCTACCCGGTTGTTGGCGATAAAAATAGTGCGCATCGGCCATTGCTATACTGTTTGCACATAGAAGAAATTTCCTTTGGTCTATCTCGTCGGCAAAACCTTCGCTATATGTCGATGTGTCAATCGACCGTATAAAGTTCCTATATAAATCTGTTCTGGTTAAAAGACCGGCCATTGCCAATTGCCACCCGCCTATTGTCCTGCGGCAGGCTTCCTTTCCTGTAATTATTTCATCGGTGTTATAGTCTTTATGAGGTATGCAGGTACTTCTTGGGCTTAAATCTTCGTTGCACATAACCATACGGCATAGCACAATGTCGGCATTTGTCTGTTCCTTTCTCTCAATCAGTTTTTTTAGAAAATCTTTTTCAATGCAATCATCAGCATCAATCGGGCATATAAATTCACCGGTTGCGGCCAGAATCGCGTTATATCTGGGTATTCTTGCCCCGCCATGATTCTTCCCTTCTGTTATCAGCCTGATATTATGGAATCTCTTCTGGTATTCTTTAATAATATCGGTGGTGTTGTCGCTTGAACAATCGTCCGATATAACCAGTTCCCAGTCGGTAAATGTTTGTTTTGTAATAGAATCGATGGTTTCGGCGATGTACTTACCGGCATTATATGCAGGCATTACGATGGATATTTTATACATATCAGTTATGATAAATTTTCAAAAAGACTAATCCATCCTTTTGCGATACTTGAAGTTTCAAACTTCTTTATATGTAATAGGCCTTCTTGTGCAAACGATTCCCTTAATGGCTCGTCTGTAATCAGTTTTTCCAGCTTCTGAATGTAAGCAAGTTTGTTGTATGCTTTTATGATAAAACCATTCTTGTTGTTTTCTATAACCTCGGGTAGGCTTACAAAACTATTATAAGCAATGGGCACACATTTGAATTTGTGTGCATCAACTATTGTCATACCCCAACTTCCCGACGAACTGGTTACGCATAAGACTGATGCTCTTTTGAAGTATTCATAGCTGTCTTGAAATCCTGCAAACACAACTTGTCCTGTATTATGCTTCTTTGCAAGTCTTGTAAAGTAGTCGATATACCCATCTCCTAACACTATTAATTGCCAATCAGGGTGAGTCTTTGAAATGCTACTCCATATTTCCAACATATGGTCCAGGCGTTTTATTCCATATTGTACCCATCCAATCCATAATACAATCTTCTCTTTCTCATATTCTTTTTTACAGATGTCAGTTTTGATGGGGTTATTTATGGCTGTAAATTTTCCTAAATACCTATTGTGAATGTGTAATTCGTTTTTTATTATGTCTATGAACTTGTTTGAAATAACGACCACTTTGTCGGAATTCTTTGCTATGTTTGTGTACAAATTCCTGGTATCAAGTGTAAGCCTTTTTTTGTTATTAAATGGAATTTTAAATATAATAGAACATCTTTTATCCATTTTATTGGCAAATATCCAAGTTTCCATTTAATAAAGAACATGTTTTTTGCCTGGTCAATGGAAAATGTAGGGGAGAAGTGCAAGTGGGTTATAAGTTTTACCTTTGTATGGTTCTTGACCTCAACGCATAATTGGGTAAATGCCTTGTTTTCACCATGCAGATGTATGACAAAATCAATTCCTTTTTCAGTTATAAAATTTTGAAAGAAAAATACATTCTCTTTTGCTGCGTATTCGTGGTTGTTTGGAAGGAAGTATTGTTTAATGCATCCAATATATTCTGTGCGTGACTCCTCAGTTCCAATAGTTAATTGGTACACCTTATGTCCCATCTTGTGAAACTCTTCGGCGAGGGCGCGGTATACTCGTTTAATTCCATAAATTGTATTCGGGCTGAAATCCCAACTAGTAAAACAAATGTTCATATCCCTCAAACTTTCTTTTGAGTATCAATGATAAAAGGCTTTTGGCGTTTTTTTAATCCCAAAGTCCACACTATATTTGCTAAATAGTATATAAGCTTTGCTTTTAAACTATCGGTGTCTATCATTGTGGTGTTTTTCCACAATGATTTTTTTCGATAATAGTGAAAATGGTTCCTGTATGGGTGTTGACAGCGCTTAACCCATGGTTTTCTAATGGTCGTATAGTGAATGACAGTCGGGTTGTATGCGGTGTCGGATATTTCGTTTTTTACATTTTCATCAAACGGGTAAACATTTTTGAAAAGGAACCCTGTTTGAAAGTTGTATTTAAGCGGTAGTAATTTTATTTTATCGTAAAGGACTGCGTTTAATGCATCCTGGTCGTGTTGTTTAAGTTTTTTTTGGTTTTCATTGATGAATGAGAGACATTTGTTCACCAAGTTGTGTTCTCGCCAATATTTTAGATTCATAAGAAGGACACCGGCGTTTATATAGCCTTTATTAAATGCGATATTGAGCCTTGAATATTTTTCTGTGTTTAAATGGTCCTCGTCAATAATGGCACCAAATGCCTTATCGTCTAAATTGGTATTATATAATTCTGTGATACAATTATTTATTATTATATCACAGTCAAGATATAAGACTCTATCTATTCTTGATGGCAAAAGTTCCGGCGCAATTATTCTATAATATGTGGCAATGCTAACGTGGTCCCCCTTTCTAATAGGGCAATTTTTGAGTAGTTCCTCTTTTACTATTACAATCTCTATATTTTGCTGATATATATCTGCAAGTGTTGCAATATCTGTTATATTTTTTTTGTTGAGCCCTTCGGAAAGAATAAATACATTAAATTTAATATCTTTATTCTTTTCAAAAAGAGATGTTAACATTATACCACAATATGGTATAAAGTTATTGTCTGTGGCGCAAAGAATATTGTGTTGTTTCATAGCTATTTATAATATATGACAGATTTTAATATCTGTTGAAACTTGTATAGTAAATAGGTGAAAATATTTCTATTTGCAAGTTCAATACTTCTTTGAGGTTTAGTATATGTTTTAAGTCCAAGTTGTGAACACTTCTTGAATCGTTTGTTGTAAAACCTCATACAAGCTGCAATTCTGATATACGAGAATCTTGAAAATCTTTCGGAAACTTGTTCCATTATATTGTTGCGGATAAAAAAGTCTTTCAAGGTGGATATCAAAATAAACCACCCGTCTTCTTGCATATATCTGTTGTACAAGAATTGAGAGGACGAACTATCTTCGATGTGGCGATAGGCGTGTATAGTATTGTCTATATAAATAAGTCGAGCATTATATCCGGTGATTATATTCATATATAAGTCCTCAAATTGAACAACCTTTCGAGATATATTTAGAGATTCTTTTGTGAAAAGTCTTCTTCTTATTATTTTGGCCCACGGGCCTAAAATGCAATCATCTATAAGCATTGCATTTATATATTCAATTGGTGAATATAGCCCCGTGCCTACAATGTTATGAATCTCTCTTGTCTTTCCTTCTAGAACTTCGGAGCGATAACCAAGCACGATGTCTATTTCTATATTCTTTTGGGTCGCGGAGAATAAATATTCAAGTGCTTTGTGTGGCATTGTATCGTCACTATCCACAAAAGTTATCCACTCGCAATCGTCGGCTGCATCAACTCCGGCTGCTCTTGCGCGTGTTACTCCGGCATTTTCTTGGTGAATAACGGTTATGCGGTTGTCTTTTTTTGCGTATTCATCGCATATTTTGCCTGCATCATCGGGGCTACCATCGTCGACGAGGATTAAACGGAATTTCGTGTATGTTTGTGCGAGAATGCTCTCTATGCACTCAGCAACATATTTTTCGGTTTTGTACACGGGTACAATAACTCCAATCTTGTTGTTCATAATAACAGATGAAAATAAAAGAGACTTTTGTGAAGAACAATGAAAGGGGGAGTGGCACCTTGACATAAACACTAATTTATTGTAAAGAATGCATCGGAGTGTTGCTTTTGTGTGTTATTTTTTTGTTTGTCTCCTCTGCAAAGGGGTTAAAAAGGTGTCACCCCCCTCTCTTTCATTGTTGCAGGTTTTCTACTTTTCTCCCTGCGTTGATTGGATATGAATTGTGATATAATGGTCTGCACTCGTTGTGAAAAATACTGAAACTGGTCCCGTTTTTTTCGCTCGTTTGTGCTATGTTCGCTTTTGTTTTGTAATATTACAACATTTTTAAGCCATTGTCAAGGGTTTTTGCCATTTATTTTTGAAATTACCCCAAAATTTGTTTAAAATAGCAAGTTTTTTGGAAAAAATGAACATTTTCTATTCTTTTCCCTTAAAGATGTGCTTTAAGAAACTTGTTACTTTTTTCTCGCCATTTATTGAGTGTGGTGTTTACATTTTTCCAATCGATAGCCTTATTTATTATCCTTTGCGCCTCTTGCGGTGTTGCGACAAGGCGTTCCTGCAAATTAAATATAGATAATAGGGAATTGAAACGTGCCATTCCACGTTCTTTATTTCCATAAACGATAAAAGGCTTGTTGAACAGTATCGAAAATACACAGGCGTGGAAGGAGTCGGTGATGACAAATTCTGCATCGTAGAAGCCACGTAACCAATTTTCAACGGGTGGTTGTACTCTCTCTTCTATTGGCGCGTTGCCATCTTCCACTCGTGAGTTTGTGTGGAATGCGGTTAATCCTTTTTGGGAGGAGACAAGACCTGTAATTTTGTTTGTTTCTTCGTTCCGGTCCAATATGTAACACATTAAGTTACCTGTACTTTTGGGTGTTTTTGTCTCTTGGAATAATTTAATATACTCCTCGGCTGTCAGCAACATTGTTGGGTCGAGCAGATGCGTTGCTTCAACACCTAATCTCTCTTTGCATATTTCCACCGCCGACGCTTCTCGCACACTTATTGCATCGAACATTTTTGCCAGCGTGCTACATTCGGCTGTCTCTTCGGGTGAGTATTCCCACTCATCGGTGCCGAATGAAGCTGCGTATGCAATGCGTTTTACGTTCCAATCTTTTGCAAAGTCCAAAAAGGCATTATTGTAGCCCGGGAAAAAATAATTATATATATATCGCCATATTTGGTCGCTGCCCACTACAAGACAATCGTAATCGGTTGGCTCTAATTGATTGAACCACTTTATATTAGTGCAGTGGATGTGTTTTTCTATGAAAATATTAGTATGCTGCCTTACAATATTTAGGGTTTTATTTTCTTCTCTGTCGGGGAATACAATGACGTTCTTTCTTAAAATATAATGTTCGAAGCCTCTTTTTAAATAAATGAGGTACCGAGTTTTAAGTGGCAATTTTACTATATAATCACGATTTATGGTTGTAACGTTATGCCCAAGTCCCTTCAAAACTTGTTGCAAAGCGTATGCCTGTAAAATGCCTCCGTAGTTGGTATGTAGTGGAAGTGTGAGTATTCCAATCTTCATTTTTTTATTTAAGTTATTTCTTGAAAATCTTATTTATGCCTTCCGCTCCAAGTCTTATCGCTGTTTTTATTTTACGTTTTACGATATCTTCTTGTGTGGGCATTCTTAATTTTAAAATAGTTTCAAGTGCATCGCTCTCATTCTGTCTGTCTGTGAAAACCTCAAAAATAATAGGTTTTTCTTCCATTGTGGGGCTTGTGAATTCATCGAGGGCTTTTAAGAATTCTTCTTTGTTTGCTGCCGATAAGTACTTATAACCAAGATTGTGTGCATAATCCTTTACAAGCTTGGGTGATTTATTACCATAGTGGCCGGCGGCGGCAAGGAACTCTTCGGCTTCTTCTCCTAATGGATAGCAAGGGTGCGCGTAATTGCGAAACTCCACTCCCATTGCGTTGTTTATTAGCATTATGCGCACGTTGTTGCCAACGTGCCTGTTGCCAATAACATTCATGTCGTAGAAGAATGCAAGGTCGCCAAAGATTCCAAAATAGAGCTTTTCTTTGTTTGTGAGCGATGCTCCAATAAGTGTGGATACGCCGCCATCGATTCCAAATCCACCGACATTGCAATTGGTGGTTATTGTTTTGTCGATATTAAAGAAGTTCCAAGAGCGCAAGGTATTCAGTATGCCTAAATGGAGGTTGCAGCCTTGCGGTAGTCGCGGTGTTGTTTGCTGTGCAATCCAAATGTTCCCGAATGGCAGTTCCGGGAATTTGCTTATTGTTTCTTCTAATTCTTTATTCCATTCGGCATATATGGTTGTCGGTTGTTTTTCTTTATTGCAGTAGGCGTTAAAGAATGTCGATTCTGTTATTTCAAAAACTTTGGTAAGCTTGCCGAAAGTGTCTCTGATTTCTCCATCTTCGCTCACTCGCCATACCTCTTTAATTCTGCGTGGGGCGTATGAACCCGAAACCTCGCCAATGTGAATAAGCAGGTCTGTTTTTTCGGCTTCACAGAAATATCCCATCATTGAGTTAATAATAGGATATTGTATGCGATATTTACCGTAATATCCACTTGTGTGGTCGCATAGTACTACCGAATTGTTACATTCGCAGAATTTTTCTATGATTTCAGTTTCGGCTTGGGAGAATTTCTTGTGTGAACCAATGAAAATAGCAATTCGGTTATATTTGTCAATTGATGGCAGTGTGTCGTGTGCCGCGTACCTTTCTATAGTTTGTACGGCCGGTAGCTCTTGAATACTGAAATCGGGGTTGTAGTCGGTAAACATATTTATATGTGCAGGGCCACCACCGTGCCGTTTTAGAGCAAGAATTGCTTTGTTTGCCTCTATTGCGCATGTCTTTTCGTCTTCTGTGCATCGCACCATCGGTATCGTTACGCTCACATTCGCGATATCATTTGGTATGCTTCTGCGGTCTATCTGCTGGTCGAACAGGTGTCCCACTTTATGGTTGCCGCGGTGTGATGTTATAGCAAGTATCGGAAGTTTGCGATAATAAGCCTCTGTAAGGCCCGGCATATAATTACGGGATGCGGTTGCACCGGTGCAACTTATAACAACGGGTTCGCCACTTTCTGCCGCAAGTCCGCAAGCTATGTATGCAGCAGAGCGTTCATCGACCGAAGAGTATATTTCAAAGAATGGGTCACGCTGCACGCTTGCCACAAAGGTCATATTGGTTGTTCCGGGTGATGCTACAATCTTTTTTATTCCATTGGCTTTAAGTAGCGCAATCACTATTTGAACATTCTTCTCACTTGTATAAAATTTGTTTTCCATATTTATCTCCAATGCGTGTTAGCAGTTTTACCATTATTACATTCAAGAATCTGGCCTGATAGGCAATTGGCCGCATCGGACAGTAAGAAACAGGCAACCTCTGCAACCTCCTCGGGTAAGTAAACACGCTCTCCCGTGTTCCAGGGTGCATACAAATTTCCATCGGCCTTAAAACCCGTCATGTCCGAGGTGGTGACGCCAGGGGCAATTCCGTTTACTCTTATATGGTTCCCGACGAGTCTGTAAGCAAGTCCTTTTATTAGGCTATTTACAGCGGCTTTGGTAAGCCCGTATGGCAGGTCATCAGTAAAGAAACCGCGTTCCGAGGATACGAAAAGAATGTTCCCGTATTCTTGTCTGCTGTTTTCAAAATATTTAATGAATTTCTGTGCCAAGAAATATCCACCTCTCAAGTTTGTAGATATTTGTGAATCAAACTGTTCCTCAGTAACATTTCTTATTTCTCCTTCGTGTAGTGAAATGCCGGCATTGTTGACAAGGCAATTCACCCCACCGAGCAATTTATGCGCTTGCTCTATAAATTTATCGAATTCGGAGCTGTTTTGTACATCCAGTTTAAGATATTTACAGTTCAGTTCGTTAGCTTTTTCAGCAAGTAAATCCTCATTGCGGCCGGCAATGAGCACATCGGCTCCTTCGGATACGAACCTCTTTGCCATGGCGTATCCTAAACCTCTTCCTCCTCCTGTGATAATTATTTTTTTACAGGCAAGTTTATTATCGGGGTTCAAATAGTGTATGTCGGCTGTTATGTGCTTAATGACGGTAGGTCCGTTTTTTATGCACCACAATGCCCTTTTAAGGTACATAAGCAGTTTCATCTATGCAGTTTGTTTAAATATTTTTTGATGTTTCGGTCGATAAAAGCCTTTTCGGTTTGGTCTAGTCCAAATTGGTAGCATATCAGAGCTGTCAATACTGCAATAATAGGTCCTGCGACAAATGTGCGCACTATGCTTTCTTCAAAAGAGTATTTTATTGCAATAACCGGAATAAAGGCTATAATTGTTATACAAACAGCTTTTAAAACAACCTCTTTGAGGTATTGCCACATATTGAGATTTATAATCTCTATTGCAAGATATGCACGCAGTATTACAAGCATAAAGTATATAGCAAAGTATATTATATATGTTGATTCTGCGGGCATCCCAAGCCAAAAAGCGATGTATGTCAATGGGAATACCCATGCTCCTGCTATGGTTATAATTATTTGATATTTCTTTATATTTCCGCTAGCAATAATAGCTGTGTATAAAGAACCACCCAGTGTCATAACAAGATTATTGAACAGGGATAGACAAGTAAAATTAGCAGTATGTTCGGGAACATTCACCAACCAGATTCTTAAAATGTTATTGATTTCCATAACAATGGGGGTTGTGAGAATAAGCATTAGGCAGAAACTGTAAATTGCTCCTCTTTTTATAAGTGTATATGTGTAGTCATACTCTTCAGCCGCGTACGATTTTGTTATTTGAGGATTGATGGCACTACTGAAATTTCCGGCAAATTGGGTGACAATACTTTCTATTTGAACGCATATTCCTCTTGCAGCGTTGAGTGTAACTCCGAAGAAGAGATTTATCAGCATATTTACTCCTTGCGTATTGAACATATAGGCAGTGCTACCAAAGAAGTTCCACCCGGCAAACGAGGTCATCTCCTTGAACAGGGCTTTGTCCCAAATTGGATGATAGGTGCATTCCTCAAAGTTCTTTTTGGTAAATTGCCAATAATAGACCTGCTTTATGAGCATTGGAATAAGTGAAATTATTGCCAATAGTATTAACTTGTCGCCACCGTAATATTTAATGGAGAAGATTATGGCTAAGCGTGCAACTGCGTCGAAGAGTGAAAAGTAGGCATAAATATCCATTCTCTCGTGGGCAATGATGGCTGCATTGTAGGGCGTGGAAAGGAGGCCTACCACAAAGCTTACTACCGAACATTGCAACACCCAATGGGCGGCTGTGAGTCGGTCGGCGGGTATTACCATTTTGTTGTTGAGGAACCAAATGCCTATTGTTTCAATGGCGAGCACCACAATCACGGCAAGCACAATGTGTATGTTTACCGATGTTATAAATATGCGGTTGAGCCTCTCTTTGTTGCCCGCACCAAGCCCAAATGTGATGAAACGACCGGCCGAGGCTGTGAGTGAGCCGGATATTAGCGAGAACATAGACACAAGGCCGCCAACTACGTTGTTAATACCGTAGTTCTCAACGCCGAGTGCTTCAAGTGTGATGCGAGCGGTGAAGAAACTGATTATCATCATCAGTCCCATACGGCCGTAGAGCAGCATTGTGTTCTTGGCTATTCGTTTGTTATCTTCGCTGTGATTGCTCATCTGTTTGTGTTTGCAGGGTTATTTGCAGAAAATCTTAAATATTCCTTTGAGTGCGATTTTAATTTTTGTGATGAAAATCCACTGTTTTATGTTGCGCACCTTGTGGTAGGGCCGGCGGTTAATGAGTGATGCCTGCTTGGGGAACCCGCTGGTGAACATCATCTTGTTGGTCTTGAACATATATATGCTGCCGGCGTTTGCTATCATAAGATAGTCGGTAAATGTCTTGTCGTGTGCATTGTCGCTGCCGGTACTTTTTTTGTTGTCTATGTGGCTTATTTCGCCCGGAATAACATAGGTGTAACCGAGCTTGCCGGCCGCTTGCAGAAAGTTCCTGCTGTCGGAATTTACGAGTATTATTCTGTTGGGGTGGAGTTTGTGCAGCAGTTCCAGCGGGAGCAGGCTCTCTTTTATGATTCTCTCTTTTTCGTCGTTGTTAAGGTTTATGTTTCTGTCGAACACTTCGTTAAAATCGCCCAAAAGGTCGAGGAAGCGGAAACTTGTGCTTATATAGCCACTCTTTAATGCTCTTTTATGGGGCGCTAGGAGGCTCTCGCTATATTCGGTGGGCTTAAAGAGCTCGTTGAAGAGTGTGTGAAAGTCGTATTTATAGCAATAGGCGGCATTTGTGGTTACGTGAAATTCGCGATAATCCTTGCGAAACTCCTTGCGGAACCACTCTTCCTGTTGCGTAAGCTCAAATTTGTTTCCCAATATGGTGGGAATGTTGCAAATATCGGTTACGCTTGTGTTGTAGTTCAGTTCCTCCTCTTTTATACTCCAATCGACAAGGTTGGGAGCAAGATATTTGTTCATATTGAATGGGTGGGTGAAGTGTATTTTGAACTCTATTCCTTGTTCCTTGCAGGTTTTATACACTGAAACAATACCTCTTAATCTGTCGGCAAGGCCACCACTCTGTTTATGCTCGTTGTATATGAGCACCACTCTTTTTTTCTCGTTTGCAACGATTGGTGCATCGGGTGAGTAGCCATCCTTTTTCAGCTCTTCCCGGGTTCTGTGGCTTTCAATCACCTCTTCAACTTTTTGCCATTGCTGTGCGGGGGTGATTTTTGTGGTTCTGCTCATTTGTGAGATTATTATGTGTGGCGGGTTATAATTTCGCCTGTATAATGTTTTTTATTTTGTTGTAGGTGCTTTTGTCAATCGACAAGTTTTTTACAACCTCTATGGCTCTGGGGCAATGTGCGTCGCTGCCGGCAACGCTGTACATATTGTCATTTAACAGCCAAAAGGCTTTTTTCTGAACTTCGGGGCCATATACTCCTGCAAGGGAGGGAATGTTCAGTTGCATCCTCACATTCATATCTCGCAGTGTTTGGTAGTTGCTCTTCTCCATATATAAATATCGCTCGGCGTGAGCCAGCAGGGGGTGATACCCTTTTGCTTTTATGCGCAGCAATGTGTCGTATAGGTATATGGGCGGGGTGTAGTATGATGTTTCAACCAGCAGATGGTTACCCTCTTTGCCAATGGGAAGCAGATTGTTGCTCTCCAACAGTTGCATAAATTGGTTGTCGAGCATATATTCCGACGCAAGGTGCAGGGTGAGCCCGCCGTTGTATGCTTTAAGGAATTCGTCGAACCGCTCTTTCAGTCTGTCGGCACGGTTGGGGTAGTCTTCCATTGTGTGGGGGGTGAGCCACAACTCTTTGTAACCGGCATTCTCATATTTTTCGAGTATCTCCAATGCAGTCTGCTCGGTTTTTACGCCATCGTCAACGCTCGGCAGAATGTGCGTGTGGTAGTCTGTGGCACCAGTGAGCAGGCCCCATTCTTCAACCGTCTTTTTTTTGTTGAAAAACCACATAATTCCTTTACTTATATTGAGACACCTTTTTTTGTGAGACTTTGTGGCAAAATTTTATAAATCTATTTTTTAGATATTCCGGTATGTAGCAAGCAAAACAAACGAAGGATATTATCTTGTAACGGAGGTCGGTTGTTTCAAACCTGTTCAGTATGCTTTCTGCCTTTCGGTCAGGTGCTGTCATCTTGTAATAGTCTTCGTAGATTTTCTCAGGCAATAACTCTTTAAGGAATCTTTCTCTCTCCCTCTTGCTTAAAGATGGGTTTACGGTACTTATTCCGCTTGCGTCGTAATTGGATATGAAAAAGTCCAGTTTTTTATACACTCCATTGTTGATTACTAAGTCGTGGAATGTATATTTGGCATCGGCACATATTTTATAACTCGTGTCATAGCCACCTGCATCTTTAAGCCGCTCGCGTCTTATAAAAGTACTTTGGTGTGGCAATGCATATAAGAAAAGTATATGCGTATTGAGTTCTTCTCTTGCTATATCTACATTGATAACCCTGCCGTTTGATGTAATGTACTGGCTGCCGGTAAGGTGGTCGGCCGTGCCGAAATTTTTATCGTTTATGACTTTTTCCATTACATCGCTGCAACATAGTGTGTCACCGGCGTTCAAAAAGAGGAGATACTCCCCTTTGGCTTTTGCCACACCTTTGTTCATCCCATCATATATCCCCTTGTCGGGCTCGCTCACCCAATACTGAATGTGTTGGTTTATGCTTTTTATACTATCGACAGTTCCATCGGTTGATGCCGCGTCAATAACAATCCATTCGATATCCTTCAATACCGTTTGTGAAATTACACTTTTGGCGGTTTGCTCAAATCCGCTCTTGTCATTAAAGACAACCGTAATAATTGAAACCTTTGGCAACATAAGGAAGGGGTTGTGGTATGCCTATTTCTTATTCTTCTTCTCGCCGTGGTAGCCGTAGCGATAGCCGTAGCGGTAGCTGTAACGATAACCGTAGCGATAGCCGTAACGGTAGCCATATTTGTAGTAACCTCCGTGGCTGAATGTGCCGTTGAGTATTACTGCAAGGTTTTTAAGGCGCTTTGTTTCGTAGATTTCTTCGAGCTCTCCAAGCATACGGCGTTCAAGGAGACCAGTGCGCACCACAAAGAGTGTGCGGTCGGCTTGTACTTCTATAATCTGCGTGTCGGCCACAATGTCTATGGGAGGGCAGTCGATTAGAATATAGTCATATTCGCAACGCAACTGCTCTATGAGGGCGCCGAAGTGCTTGCCGTGCAACAGCTCGGTGGGATTGGGCGGGATTGTTCCTACGGGGAGAATGAAAAGGTTGGGGAACTCTTCGTGCTTTATGATTGCCTCGTTTATGTTGGCAAGCCCGCCGCTTAAATAGTTGCTTATGCCTTCCGAGGGCGAGCCTACATAGGCCGAAGAGGAACCGTGGCGCATATCTCCGTCTATCACCAATACCTTCTCGTTTTTAAGTGAGAGGCTGGCGGCGATGTTCATTGTGAGGAATGTTTTTCCGCTACCCGGGTTGAACGATGTGAGGATTACAACCTCGCATTTGCCATCTTTTTTTGCAACAAACTGTATGTTGGTGCGCAATACGCGGAACGCTTCGTTTATTATGTCGCGGCTGCCCTCTTTCACAAGAAGGCTCTTCTCCTCGGTGCCGTTGAGGCGTTTTTTAGCCTCTTTGGCATTGTCGGGGAGGTACATTGGTATTTCGCCCACAAAGGGAATGGTGAGCGATTCGAGGTCTTTGCGCCCGCGCACTTTGTTGTTCGATATTTCTTTAAGGAAAATTATCACGGTGGGGAGCAACAGGCCCACGGCAAGGGCCATCATAAAGGCATTTTTCTGCATTGGTGCAACGGGTGCGCCGATGCTTGCGGGTGCTGATATTATGCGTGTGTTGCTTACGGCATACTCTTTGGACAGTTGGTTCTCCTCGCGCTTCTGCAACAGGAATATGTAGAGGGCGTTTTTCACCTTCTGCTGTCGCATAATGGATTGCAGTTTTTTTGTCTGCTCGGGGTTCGAGGCGAGGGCTTGCGTGTTGCT
This sequence comes from Bacteroidaceae bacterium, assembly GCA_045634365.1. Classification (GTDB taxonomy): domain Bacteria; phylum Bacteroidota; class Bacteroidia; order Bacteroidales; family Bacteroidaceae; genus HGM04593. The sequence continues at coordinate 33,873 of JAZRAC010000064.1, forward strand.
TGTATCGATTTTCTTTTTGAACCTTATTTGGGAGTTTATCGCCTCAACTTCGTTGTTGGCTGCTGTGATTATAGTCTCTTTGAGCTTTTTGAGTCGCTTGTCGTAGTCTTTTACAATGGGGTTCTCGTCGCTACTGTTTTGTGCAACGGCGTTGCGGCGCAGGAGTGTGTTGTTGTAGTCTGTGGCGAGCGATTGCACGTTGGCATTTTCGAGGCCTATATTGCCGGGGAGTAGCAGGTTTTTCTCGTCTTTCAGAATGTTTATGAGATACTGCACAACCTCGCGCTGGTTGGTGAGGGCGAGTATTTCGCTCTCGTTTGCATTTTTCTCGTTCAGGTATTTGCTGCCATCATCTTTTTCGCTTTGTATGAGGTTGCGTCCTTTGTACGATGCTATTTCGCCATCGAGTGCCCACAACTCGTCGCGCAACATATCTATTCTGCGGTTGAGGAAACTATCGGTGCTCACAGCTATTTGGTTCTTGTCTTTAAGCCACTGCTCGTTGTATATGTCAATAACAGCCCCAAGTACGGCACGCCCTCGTTGGGTGGAAATGTCGCGTATGCGCAGATTGGCGATGGTGGTGTTCTCGTTCTCAAATGCTGCGCTGAAATGAGAGGTAAAGTAGTCGAGAGTCTTGTTTATGTTGGTGCGCTTCACGAATATGTTGCTATTCCTCCCTCGCTCGAAATTCTCGGTGGGGGTAATAACGATGCGCCCCAATACTGTGTTTACAGTGTCGTTTACTTGCGCTCTGATGAATCCTCCCGTAATTTCGCTGTTCTCTTTGTGGAAGTTCCACATACATACATCGCCGTTCTCTTGCAGGTTCATTGTGAAGCTCACATCCTCGGTGCGCCCCACATCCAGCAGGGTTACGTTCACCGGCATTGCATTGTTGAAAATTATGGGGTCGTGAAAGGTTCCTTCACTTGTGTAACTTATATCAAGATTAAGGCGTTCAATCGCTTCGAGCATAATGGCCGGCGATTTTATTGCCATAAGCTCCTCGTTGGCATTGCTCTGATAGGTGTCGCTGAACGATGTAAAGGTGCTGCCGCCTGCCCCCTTGCCACTTTCGTTATTGTCTTTTATGAGGATGGATGCAGTGCTTACATAAATGGGCGGGGTTGCGAGAATGTAGAGCACGGCAATGCTCAATGTTACAAACAGCGATATTGCGAACCAATGCCAATTGCCAAGGCAGAGGTATAGAAGGTCGGCAATGGGCAGGGTGTCGTTGCCTTTCTGCTGTCGTCTGTTCTTTGTTGCCATATTTCTCTTTTAAGTAGTTTTTGTCGGTGCGATTATCGGTTGTCCATAAAGGTTATGAACGACATCAGGAACGATGCAAGTGACATCCAGAATGATGTTGAGCGCATTGTGTTGCTGTTTATATCAGCCTGTCCGGCGCGTTTGCTGTTGGGCTTCACATAGACAATATCGTTCTGTTGCAGATAGTAGGCGGGCGATGAGTATACGCTCTCGGCCAGTGTGAGGTTCATTTCGTAAACCTTCTGTGTGTCGCCCTCTTGACGCAGGACTGTTACATTGTGGCGCAAGCCCTCGATTTTCAGGTCGCCGGCCTCGGCTATTGCATCGATAATGGTAATATAGTCTTTGTCGATGCCTATCTTGCCGGGTCTGTTAACCTCGCCCAAAATGGTTATTTCCTGGTTCACATACTCGACTGTTACTATGGGGTCGAGCACCAGTTTTCTCGATATAAGCTCATTCTGTATGAACTCTGCAACTTCCTCGCGGGTCTTTCCTTCGATGTTTATTTTCCCGATGACTGGGAAGTTTATATTGCCATAGCTGTCTATGGTGTATACGGCTGTGTTTCCGGTGTTGTTGCTTGATGAGACCTCGCTACCGAATTGACGGGTGGGCACAACAAGGTTGAACAGAGCCACAAGCTCGGGGTCTTTGCTGTTCACAACAATGGATAGTTTGTCGCCGGGCATCATCTTTATTTTGTTGACAAGGGTGGTGATGGTTTTTGTATCACCGTTGCTGAGGTCCTGAAAATAGGTTACTTTTTTTGTGGTTGTACAGCTTGCAAGCAGTGCTGCGATAAACAGCAGGGTTAATGTCTTTTTCATAGTTTCTATTTTGTTTTATGTTTTTCCGGAATTTGTGATTATGCGGTTAAAGAACCTCTATGAGGTCGGGCGATATTTCGGCGTTTATGGCAACGGCGGCGAGCCCTTCTATGAGCACCACCACACGGCGGTTACGCTTGCCTTTTATCTTGACAAAAATACCTTCGGTGCCGTCGAATGTGCCTCCGTGTATGCGCACTTTTGTTCCCTTTGCAATGTCAATATCTTCGGGCTTTAAGTAGGTGAGTTCCTCCATGCGGGCCTGTGTGACGGCGATGAATTGCTCCATTTCCTTGTCGGGGACTATTATGGGGCGGTTCTTGCCATTGCAGGGGAGGGTGCGGTATTGCAGATAGTCGATGCCTTGCTTCGCTTGCTGCAATATATCCTTTGTGGTGTGCACAAAGAGCAGATTGTGTATGGCGGGAACCATTGTGCTTTTCTTGGTGCGCCCCTTTTCTACGATGGTTTTTGTCATTGGAACAAAACTCTCGATGCCTCTTGCCGCTAAATACTCTTTGGCTTTGAGCTCTCGGCGATAGGGGGCGCTCATTGCGAACCACACGGGTGTGTCGTCGGTGTTGTTTCCGCTCATAGAGAGTGACGTTGTTCAAAAATGGGTATTCCTTTGGCTCCTCAATGTGTGTACAACATATTGAGTTACAATATTTTACGAATTTTAGAAGAACTTTGTATTCGGCTGCGCCCGAAAATTTCGCGCGTGCGCGCATATATATAAAGCACCTCTCTTTGCAAAGATATTGAAAGAGATGTTAATAAACAAATAATAATTGTTATATTTGAGTGATTTTTTCCTCTATTTGCTACGCTAATTGCCGAAGTGCTATTACTTCATTGTGAGGCGTGCCAGATAGTCGTAGTGTTCCCCGTCGAGGCATTTTTCGCACACAAAGCCGTGTTCCTCGGCATACATTGCGAGTGTTTCAAAATCTATATAGAGCCAGTCGAATGGTTCGCCGGTGGTGTTGCGGTAGCGCATCTTGTAGTCAACCTCGCCATAATATCCGGCGGCGAGGTTAATATCCATAGAGCCGTCGTCGTTCATAAACACGTAGCGTATGTCCGAGGAGTCGAGCAGAATCTGCCCGTCGCTGTTGAGGAGTCGTTTGGCACTCTTGAAGAATGCAGGCAGGTTCTCTACTTTGCCCACAATGCCTATTCCGTTCATCGCCAAGAGTATAGTGTCGAATTTTTCGGCGTACGTCTCGTCGAAAAAGTTGATGCAGTGTGCATCAACGCCGCGCTCCCTCATAACCTCCACCGACTGCTCCGAAATGTCGATAGCCGTCACTCGCAGGCCTCGCGTTGCAAGCTCGATGCTGTGGCAGCCTGAGCCTGCCCCAACGTCGAGTACTCTTCCACGGCACAGGCTGATAGCCTCCTGCTCCTGCGGCGGCATTTGGCCGAAGGTTCTGAAAAGTGTCGATACGGGTATTTCATCCTCGTAGAACATCGAGGAGAGTACTCTCAGCTTTCCGGCCCTGCCTTTCTTGTGATATTCGGCAATGGCCTGCCCCATAGGGTCTTTGTCGCGCGGTATTATTGTATTGTTCATAGGTGTCGGTTGTGAAAGAGGGTGGCTGAAAAGACTTTTTTGTCGTTACGCTCACCCTCAAATGCTTATTTACGCCCAAGTAGACTATGTTTTTCCGAACTTCATAAGCCCGAAAATCAACCTCTGTTGGCTATTTGCCTATTTTGTCGAGTATCTTGGCCGCAATATCTGCGGGAGAGATATTCATACAGCGATAGTCGCCGTAGATGCAAGGTTTGTTGCCGAAGATGGAGCAGGGGCGACAGGGCAGTTGCAGCCCGATGCAATCCTCCTCTTTCTGCTTCCAGCCTAAAAAACCGGCCAACGGTGATGTTGCGCCCCAAATTGAGATTGCGGGTGTTCCCGTGAGTGAGGCCATATGCATATTGGCCGAATCCATACACACCATTGCGTCAAGGTGGCTTATGAGACGAAGCTCGCCGTTGAAATTGGTGCGCCCGAGGAACGAATGCACGCAGGGGAACTCCTTGCACCATTCGTTTATCACAGCCTCCTCCTTTGGCCCGTTACCGAAGCAGAAAATCTGTATACCCGGCTTTTGCGCAAGAATGGCAACCACTTCGCGCATCTTCTCGGTGGGGTATATTTTCCCTTTGTGGGCGGCAAACGGGGCTATTCCCACCCATTTGTCGTTGCCTTTTGCCGGTATTATGGCACCGAATTCCTCTATATTCCCTTTCGCACCGTTGAAGAGCGATGTAAATTCGGGAGTGAAAGGCATTCCTATGCGGTTGAACACTTCGCGGTAACGCTCGAATGTGCTTTTGAGTTGCTCTTGAATTTTGTTATTTTGGCGTGTCAGGCGTTTCTTCTCGGCTCGCCCTTTTTCAATGTTGGCTACTTTTGCTCCGCTCAACACCGAGAAGTATCCGCGCAGGATTTTTGTGCGCAGAACATCGTGCAGGTCGGCAAAGGCGTCGGGCTTGTGTCTGTTAAGCTCCTTGTATAGCTTGAAAAGGCCGGCAAGCCCCTTGTATTTGTCTAAATTTATCCCGATGAAATGGAGGTTTTCGGGCTTGTCTATGAAGAATTGTCCGAAGCGCTCACGGCTGACAAAAATGAACTTGTCACTCGGGTATGTGCGAGCAAGCGAATATAGCAATGGAATTGTCATTGCTATATCGCCTACTGCCGAAAATCGTGTTATTAGGATAGTGCGTGCCTTATCTTTATTTTTTGCCTGCGCCATAGAGTACGGGGTTAAGGGCGGGGTCGTTGTACATCTTCATCTGGCGGTACACTTTCATATATTTGCGACCGGCTGCAATGTCGTCGAGCAGCTGGCCTATGGAGGTTGTCATATCCTTGTACTGCTCTTTTAGAACATCGAGTTTGGCCTGACATTTTGCAAGGTGGTCGGCATCGACATCTGTGCGGTTAACCTCCTCCTGCATATGGTATATTTTCAATGAGAGGATGGAGTAGCGGTCCACTGCCCAAGCGGGGCTTTCGGTGTTGATGGTGGCGTCGGCTGCGGGGGTAACATCCTTGTAAAGGTCGAGGAAGTAGCTGTCGATGAGTTCCACAAGGTCGGTGCGGTCTTGGTTCGACTTATCGATGCGGCGTTTGAGTGTGAGTGCCTCCACGGGGTCGATGTTCGGGTCGCGTATAATATCTTCGAAATGCCACTGCACGGTGTCTATCCAGCATTTCAAATAGAGGTAGTATTCAATGCTTTTTACCGGATAGGGGTTGTTTATGGGTGTGTCTACATTGTCGGTTTTGTGGTAGTCCTCGATGGCCTGATTGAAGATGGGCCAGCTCATTTCTGTGAATTTTTCCATAATATTATTGTTTTTTGGTAAATATTCTGTATAAACCTATACTCGGCAATCCTTGTTATGCATTATTTAAAGGCAAAACTAACGAAAGTTTGTGATATAGACAAAAGTTTATCTAAAAACTATTTATCTTTGGCGTATAAATATGCCGAAAATAGGCTTCGCTCGTTGCGAAACTATAAGGCTTTGCCTGTTTCGAGTGTGAAGGTTGCAACCAATTTGTGCGAGATTTAATAAGGAGAAGAATGAAAATAGTTATCGATGAGAAAATTCCCTATTTGCGCGACGCGTTGTCGGCAATGGGGCATAATGTGCTTGCGCTTCCGGGCGTTGCAATATCGAGCAAGGATGTAAAGGATGCGTCGGCATTGTTCGTGCGCACCCGTACAATGTGCAACGAGGTGCTTCTTGCCGGTTCTGCTGTGCGGTTTATCGGCACAGCCACAATAGGTTACGACCATATAGATGCATCCTATTGTGCGGCCACGGGAGTAGAGTGGGCAAATGCTTCGGGCTGTAACGCCGATGCTGTGTTGCAGTATGTTCAGGCTGTAATTTATTCTTGGGCAAAGGAGCGTGCCGTGTCGCTCGAAGGGCTTACGCTTGGCATTGTGGGAGTGGGTGAGATTGGCTCGCGTGTGGCACGATGGGCTGCATCGGAGGGGATGCGCCTGTTGCTTAACGACCCTCCGCGCGAGGCTGCGGGTGGCGCGGGCTTTGTACCTCTTGAACGCATTGCCGAGGAGTGTGATATTATAACGTTTCACCCTACGCTGAATGTGGGTGGCGATTTTCCCAGCCTTCATTTGGCCGATGATGCCTTTTTCGCAAGAATGAAAAGGTGCCGTCTTTTTATAAACGCATCGCGCGGTCCGGTGGTGGATAATGTTGCGCTGTTGCGTGCAATGGAGAATAACGCCTCTCTTGATGTGGCGCTAGATGTGTGGGAGGGTGAGCCCGATGTTAATCCCTCTTTATTAAATAAGGTATATATAGCCACCCCGCATATAGCCGGTTATTCGGCCGAGGGTAAGATGAATGCAACGAGAATGGTGCTTACCTCCTTTTGCAAACACTTCGATTGTACTCATTTATTGCCTTCACTTGCGCTTCCCGCTCCGGCGCAGCCGAACATAGAGGCGTCCTCTTTTGCCGATGCGGTTCTGAAAATATATAATCCGCACAGCGACTCTCGGGCATTGAAGCAATCCCCTCATCTGTTCGAGGATTTGAGAAATAACTATAATCTTCGTCGTGAAAATTCGGCGTTTAATATAAAAATTGGGTAAAAAAGGCCTTTTTACGGTATTATTTTGCACAAAAATGCAAAAATGTGCAGTATGGGACTAAAAAAAATCAATCTTTCTTTGTGATTAGTGAATTTTATCATACTTTTGTAAGCAAATAGTTTACAAATCTCAAAATATTACAACTATGTCAGAAATTGAAGCAAGAGTAAAAGAAATTATTGTAGAGAAGTTCGGTGTTTCAGAGTCAGAAGTTACATCTGAGGCTAATTTTACAAACGACTTGAGCGCAGACTCTCTTGACAGAGTAGAGCTTATCATGGAGATAGAGGACGAATTCGGTATCTCAATCCCCGAGGAGCAAGCAGAAAAAATAGCAACAGTAGGTGATGCTGTTAAGTATGTAGAGGAGAAAGTTGCTGAAAAGTAATAAACTTTCTCTCCTAACAATTCTATAATGAAACTTAGAAGAGTTGTTGTAACAGGTCTTGGTGCCGTATCTCCATTAGGTAACAATGTTCCCCAAATATGGGAGAATGCTGTTAACGGTGTGAGCGGTGCAGGGCCTATTACTCATTTTGACACTTATCTGTTCAAGACTCAATTTGCCTGTGAAATAAAAGGATTCGATTCCTCGCAGGTGATGGAGCGTCGCGAGTTGCGCAAGGTGGACAATGTAACCATCTATGGCGTAGCTTCGGCCATTGAGGCTATTGCAGATAGCGGATTGGAATTTGAAAAGCTCGATTGCAACCGCATCGGCGTTATATATGGTGAGGGAATCGGTGGAATTGGAGCGTTGGAGGATGAAATTCGTGCCTACGCGCTGAATCAGGAGAATGGTCCCAGATTCTCGCCATTCCTTGTAACCAAGATGATTGCCGATATGACAGCGGGAATAATCTCTATCAGATACGGCCTTAAAGGTCCCAACTATGTAACAACCTCGGCTTGTGCCTCTTCGTCAAATGCTCTCATCGATGCATTCGACCAGATACGCTTGAACAGAGCCGATGTTATATTGGCCGGAGGAACTGAGGCTCCTATCTGTCCTACGGGTGTGGGTGCGTTCAATGCTATGCACGCCCTGTCAACACGCAACGAAGAGCCAGGAAAGGCGTCGCGTCCGTTCAGCAAGAGTCGCGACGGTTTTGTTATGGCCGAGGGTGCAGCCTGCTTGGTACTCGAAGAGTATGAGCACGCAGTTGCCCGTGGTGCTAAAATTTATGCCGAAATTGTAGGTTCGGGTCTTACAGCCGACGCTTATCACATAACCGCCCCTCACCCCGAAGGTGATGGAGCTATGCGCGTTATGCGTAATGCGATAGAGGAGGCCGGCTTGCAGCCTGCCGACGTCGATTATATAAATGTTCACGGAACATCGACTCCCGCAGGTGATATTGCCGAGGTTAAGGCTATAAAGAGTCTCTTTGGTGAGCACGCCTACAAACTGAATATCAGTTCCACAAAATCAATGACCGGTCACTTGCTCGGAGCGGCAGGAGCCATCGAGGCACTGCTCACGGTAATGGCAATTAAGGATGGAATTGTTCCTCCCACAATAAACCACGCCGATGGCGACGAGGATCCAGAAATTGATTATGCGTTGAACTTTACCTTTAACAAGGCTCAAAAGCGCGAGATTAAGGTGGCCCTCTCCAATACCTTTGGCTTTGGTGGGCATAATGCATCAATAGCTTTTAAGAAAGTTGAAGGCTAAACGGGTTTTTAAAAAGATTATAGACAAGATAAGGCTTCTGTCCCACAAGGACAGGGAGTCTTATCTTTTGTTGTATTCCATCCTGGGCTTTGTGCCGGGCAGTTTAAAGCCTTATAGAATGGCAATGACGCATAGTTCGCAGCTTGCCGGCTCGGCCCGCAAACTTATCTGCAACGAGCGTTTGGAATTCTTGGGCGATGCGGTGCTCAGTTCCGTTACAGCCGATTTTCTCTATTCTAAATTCCGCAAAGAGCGTGAGGGCTTTCTCTCAAAGTCGCGCAGTAATCTTGTGTGCCGTGAGCGTTTGAACGAATTGGCCGTGGAGATAGGGCTCGACAGGTTCGTGCATGCGTGTGGTGCCGTGAATCATCATAACAGCTATATATATGGCAATGCCTTGGAGGCGTTGGTAGGTGCTATATATATAGATAAGGGATATAAATATTGCCGTCGTTTCTTGCTCGACAGGGTATTTTCGAGGCTGGATAATATTGACTCACTTGTACGCGACGACCGGAATTTTAAGAGTCGCATAATAGAGTGGGCTCAAAAGAAACATCGCAAAATTTCTTTTGTCGTTGTTAAGGAGGAACAACGCAAGGATGGTGTCTTTTTTGTGTCGGAAGTGTGTATAGATGGCGAGCCCTATGGCCGTGGTGAGGGTTTTACAAAGCGCGAGAGCCAGCAAAATGCTTCGGAGTCTGCATTAAAGAGGTTGCCTTAACCAATATTCTTCCTATACCCCAACCATTTTTTTACAATCCTGTTCATCGGCTTTTCGTAATATTGATACGAAAGGTAGCTTATTGCGAGTGTCGCAACAAGTGCAAGGCCGGCTCCTGTCCACGCGTTAATGTGTGGCAGATGTACACCTATTGCATTTACAATGAACAGGTGTATAAGGTAGACACTGAAACTTATTTCGCCGCCAAGTATAAATACCCTGTTGGAAAGAAATTCTGACAACAGCCCTTTCTGTAATGCAAAAATTAGAATGATAGCCACTATGGGTAGCCAGTAATAAAATGAATAGCGATAAATTTTTGGTATCTCCTCGGCATAAATATAGAAGAGCGCAAAAAGGAGAATCGAGCAAATTTCAATGGCTGTTGCAGTTAATCGGCCTATGTGCATTTCCTTAACCCTATTGTATGTTTCAAGTGTGGCAATACCTATCAGAAAGTCGGGGTAGCGGGTTATTGGGTTCACGTACCACACTCCTTTCTTATATGCTTCGGGAGTAATCTGTTCTCCAATTATTATTATTGCAAGGAATAGGAGGATTATGGCAACGAACCTTTTTTGCTCTCTTATAAATGGCAGTATAAATGGGAATGTTATATAGAATAGTTGTTCGCAGCAGAGGCTCCAAGCAGGAGCGTTGAGGGCGAAAAAAAAGTCGGAGCGAGGAATGTATGCGTTGGTGAGTGTTGCCGACATTGTCAGTTGTATCCACGATAGTAGCTTTGTGGCGGCAAACCCCGACAGGGCTACCGCGGCAATGAGTGTGAGCAGATGCAGGGGGTATATGCGTGCGATACGTGCAATATAGTAGTTGCGCCTTTCGTACGAGTTTCTCACGCGGTTGTTGTAGTTGTGCGCGATGATAAAGCCGCTTAATATAAAAAAGAAACTTACCCCCACGTATCCTTCAATGAATAGGTGTCCCGAAAAGCTGTCGCTTATTATAACAAGGTGTGAGGTAAAGACTAATAAGGCAAAGAAGAGCCTTAGCGATGTGAGGGTATTTATCATATAATTCTTTTATCGTGTGGCTTTCAGCGTTACACAGGCGTTCAGCCTGTCGCCTCCCATCGGAGGAGTATCTTTGCATATTGTAATTTCGGCCGCTTCAATGGTGGCAAATTGCTCGAATAGTCTTTCCAATATTCGTTTGCCCACATTTTCGAGCAGGTTCGACGGAGCACACATTTCATTTTTTATCCTCTCGTATACATCGGCGTAACTTATGGTATTTTCTATATTGTCGCTGTGTATACATTCGTGATTGCCTATCGTGAGCGTGCAGTCTATCGTGAACCAGGCACCCACCCTTCTCTCCTGTGGCATTACTCCGTGATGCGCATACAGATGTATGCCTCGCAATTCTATGTTATATTCCGAAATTTTCATTATCAGCTTCTTTAAGCGTGCAGCCTGCCTGTTTATTCAGGCAGGCTGCACGGGAATCTATATAGTGTGTATAATAAAGTTTCTTATCCGCACTTCGAGTAACCACAGGTGGGGCAGTGTAGGCAACCCTCCTCAAAAATCAACTGATTCTTGCAGTTAGGGCACTTCTCGGCCGATGCGGCACCGTCGGCAATATAGCGTTTCAATGCTCTCTCAACGCCGTTCTTCCAAGTGTTGATATTGTCGGAACCAAGTTGCAGTGAGGAGATTAGCTTTATCACTTGCTCGATGGGCATCTTGTAGCGCAATACTCCCGAGATTAGCTTGGCGTAGTTCCAGAATTCGGGGTTGAAGCGTTCCGAGAGTCCCTCGATGGTGGTCTTGTAGCCAATCTTATTCTCGAACTGAAAGTCGTAACGCTTGCTGCCATCCTCGTTTATGTGCTTGATGATAATGCCGTGTGTCACGTTCTTTGGCAAGGGAATGCCATCCTCGTCGTCCTGCTGTCCGGTGAAAATCTCGTAGGGCTCGCCATTGAGCAGGCCGATGAATGCCACCCACTTCTCTTTGTTATTCTGGAAGCGTACAACGTCGGCTTCAAGAATTGTGGGGCGCACTTCGGTAATTGTGGGCTTCATCTCCTCGCTTTTCTGCTCCTTCTTGCTGTCGGTTGCAATTAGTACTCCGGCGCGTGAGCCGTCACGGTACACGGTGCAGCCCTTGCAACCGCATTTCCAAGCGGTGATGTACAGTTCGTTGACAAGTTTTTCGTCTACATTGTTGGGAAGGTTGATGGTTACGCTTATCGAGTGGTCCACCCACTTTTGTATGCGGCCCTGCATCTCCACTTTGGCAATCCAATCAATGTCGTTAGATGTAGCCTTTGCGTATGGCGAGCGTGCCACAATATTGTCTATCTCCACTTGTGAGTAGCGTTTGGTGGTGTCTATGCCACTCTTTTTCATCCACTCAACGAATTTGTGGTGATATACTATGTACTCTTCGAATGTGTCGCCATTCTCGTCGGTGAAGTCTACGTGTACTTCGGGGTCGTTGGGGTTTACTTTGCGACGGCGTTTGTACACTGGCATAAATACCGGCTCTATGCCCGATGTTGTCTGTGTCATTATGCTCACTGTGCCTGTGGGGGCGATGGTGAGGCAGGCAATATTGCGACGACCATACTTTTTCATATCCTCGTAGAGCTGTGGGTCGGCCTCGCGCAGACGGTTGATGAAGGGGTTGTTTGCCTCGCGTTTGTAGTCGAACACCTCAAATGCGCCACGCTCCTTTGCCATATTAACCGATGAGCTATATGCGGCAAGGGCGATGAGCTTGTGAACCTCCACCGAGAAGTCAATTGCTTCGGGGCTGCCGTAGCGCAATCCCATTGCTGCAAGCATATCTCCCTCGGCGGTGATGCCTACGCCTGTGCGGCGGCCCATACTACTCTTGCGGTAGATCTTCTCCCACAATTTTCTCTCGGCAGCTTTAACCTCTTCAATTTCCGGGTCGCTCTCTATTTTTGCTTGGATGGCCTCAATCTTTTCAAGTTCAAGGTCTATAATGTCGTCCATCATACGTATGGCCTTCTTTGTGTGCTCGCGCAGAAGGTCAAAATCGAAGCGTGCTTCGGGTGTGAAGGGGTTTACTACGTATGAGTAGAGGTTGATGGCGATAAGGCGGCAAGAGTCGTAGGGGCAGAGTGGAATCTCGCCACAGGGGTTGGTCGATACGGTCTTGAATCCAAGGTCGGCGTAGCAGTCGGGGATGGATTCGCGCTCTATTGTATCCCAGAAGAGAACTCCGGGCTCGGCAGATTTCCAAGCGTTGTGAATGATTTTCTTCCATATTTCGCCGGCGTTTACCTCTTTCTGGTAGATGGGCGCGTCGGAGTCGATGGGGTATTTTTGTAAGTAGGGCTTGCTGTCGACAACTGCATTCATAAACTCGTCGTCAATCTTCACCGATACGTTGGCTCCGGTAACCTTGCCCTCGGTCATTTTTGCATCGATGAATGCCTCTGCATCGGGGTGCTTGATTGATACGCTCAACATAAGCGCGCCGCGACGGCCATCCTGTGCAACCTCGCGTGTGGAGTTTGAATAGCGCTCCATAAATGGTACCAAGCCTGTGGAGGTTAACGCCGAATTTTTTACGGGAGAGCCTTTGGGGCGTATGTGTGAGAGGTCGTGTCCTACACCGCCACGACGCTTCATCAATTGTACCTGTTCTTCGTCAATGCGTATGATACCGCCATAGGAGTCGGCTTTTCCGTCGATGCCTATTACAAAGCAGTTCGACAATGAGGCAATCTGAAAGTCGTTGCCGATTCCTGTCATAGGGCTGCCCGATGGTACAATGTACTTAAAATGGTCGAGAAGCTCAAAAATTTCCTGTGCCTGCATAGGGTTGTTGTACTTTGCCTCTATGCGGGCAACCTCATTTGCAATGCGCCAATGCATATCTTCGGGCGATTTTTCGTAGATTGCTCCGAAAGAGTCTTTCACGGCATATTTGTTTACCCAAACTCTTGCTGCGAGTTCGTCGCCGTTGAAATAGTCGAGTGAAGCCTTGAATGCTTCTTCGTAGGTGTAGGTTTGCTTTTTCACTTTGGTTGGTTATGTTTTAATTATTAGAAATTTTCGAGCTGTTTCTTTTGCGCGATTACAAAAATATATTGCATTTATTTAATAACCAAATTTTTTCATTTTTAGTTTTCAACATATTTGTAAGTTTTCCAAAATATTTTTTATTTTGTTGATAAACAGTATTTTAATTTTTGATGTCGCGTGAAAAGTTTTCCAAAAGAGAAATCGTTTATATTTTCTGATTTATTTTCTTTGCTGTTTGTTGTTGTGTGGTTTATTGCTGTCGGTGCGCTATTTTGGCAATTGAGTGCCGCTTGTGGTTTTTGTAAAAGTTTCCTTGTAGCCGTATTTTACGAATCAAAAAAGGGTTCATTATAAATTTACAGTGGATACTACTATTTGTTTGTCAAACATTCTTGCTTTTAACTTCTCGGTGTCCCGCGAGTAGTTCTTGCTTTAAAAAGTTTACTTTTTTACGTTCTTTTGTACCCAAAAGAACCAAAAGGTCCGGCACACGAGTACGTTCAAGTCGCTCACGCCTCGGCTCGCGAATTGCTACGCAATATCCCTCGTTCCTCGCTTGTCATTAAAGGCTGTTCGCTTGTTTACTTAACTTCGACGGCCTTTAATTCTTTCTCTTACGGTGTCGGTTATTTTTTTTAAATTACCACTGCTGATATACTACACAATAATTAAAGATTTATTTACCCACACCTTTTTGCTACTGAGCCCCAAAAAGGGGCTGACCCAAAAGTAATATATACAAAGTAAACACCCTCGCCAGAGTATATTCTAGCGAGGGTGTAATGTCTTAAAAAGGGACTTTTGAGTTATCCTCTTTTTTGATTTTTTTTGAAAATATTTTTATGCACTTTGCAACGAAAGGTCTATTTCGTTTAGTTCGTTGCGGAATTGCTTGTCGGTCTCGGCAAGATTGGTGATTGTCTTGCAAGCGTGTAGCACTGTTGCGTGGTCGCGTTTGCCAATGTGTTGTCCAATCTTTGATGTCGATAGGTCGAGGTATTTTTTTGAGAAGTACATTGCCACTTGGCGTACAAGCACAACCTCTCTCTTGCGTGAGCGTGTGTTTACGCTCTCGGGCTCAACACCATAGTAGTCGGCTACCTTTTTCAATATTTCGTCTATCGTGATAGTGTGCTTTTCGTAAGACGATACATTGTCCAAGATTTTGCGGGCAAGATTCAGGTCAATGTCGGCATTGTTTATAGTGGAGTGGGCCATAATAGAGACTATTGTGCCTTCGAGGTCTCTTATGCTGGCGTTTGTTCGTTCCGCGATGTATGAAATAACCTCCTCGGGGAATCTCAATCCGTCTTTGCGGATAATGCTTTTTAGTATGTTCTTGCGTAGTTCAAGGTCGGGCTTTTCAATTTCTGCGGTCATTCCCCATTTGAAACGGGTGATAAGTCTCTCTTCCATTCCCTGCAACTGCGCCGGTGTGCGGTCGGAGGTCATTATTAGTTGCTTGCCATTAAGGTGCAAGTGATTGAATATGTGGAAGAAGGCTGTTTGTGTCTTTTGAAGGCCGGCAAATTCCTGAATATCATCGATTATAAGAACATCTATGCTTTGATAGAATTTCATAAAATCGTTGAACTTCTTTTGCAGGATTGAGTCGGTGTATTGAACTTGGAACAGGTGAGCCGATACGTAAAGTACACGTAGTTCGGGGTGTAACTCCTTTATTTTTGCACCAATGGCGTTGATGAGGTGTGTTTTTCCCACGCCCGACGAACCATAGATGAACAAGGGGTTGAACACTCGTCCCGGGGAGTTGGCAACGCTCATTCCCACTGCTCGTGACAAACGATTGCTGATACCTTCTACAAAGTTGTCGAAGGTGTAGCGGTTTATGAGCATAGAGTCGAGCTCTTGAATTGTTGCTTGCGCTGCCGCGGGTGCGCTGTTGCCGGAGTTTCCGCTATGTGCAGTGTGGCTCGATGAGTAGTTGTCTGTGCTTACCTCAACGCTTAGATTGTTGTCTTTGTCGGTGAGTATGCTGTACATCAGTTTTGTGCCATTGCCCATCACCTTGTACAGGGTTGAACGCAGCAGGCTCACGTAATTTTCGTCGAGGTGTTCGCACACATAGCTGCTCTTCACTTGAATTGTGAGAATGGAGTTTTCGTACTTGATTGGCTTTATGTCGGCGAACCAAGTATTATAAGTTGCTTCCGAAACATTGTCGCGAATGATTCCGAGGCACTTATTCCATTTTTCTATCAAGTGTGAGTCCATTAACTTTTATTCTTGCTGTGTAACTTTTTTAGATGCGAACAACCACCATTTGTGTGTTCAAATTTTGGTGGTTGCGTAAGAAATTAACCAAGGTTTTTGCCGTGATTAATATTATTCTCATCTCTTTCCAATGCAAATATCATAAAAGAAAAATTAAAATACAAACGGGAAAAATATGTGAGGAAAAACGGCTATTGTAATAGTTTGTTTATCAGGTGGTTATAAAAGGCTTGTTTTAAAGAGTGGAGAAAATAATATTTTTTTTAATTGTTTGATTTTTAATCGTTTATATGTGCTGTGCATAGTGATTGTCTATATGCAACGGCTGGCTTTTTCCTCTTTTAAACGTGTTTATGGAAAATATTTAGCAACTCTGTGGTTTTGTGTCGTTGCTTGCGTCTTAATTGGAATGAGTCTATATAAGCCGAAAAATTTTTTTATTAAATAAATAGTTCAAGGGACATAAATGGCTAAAAAAAAGAGCTGTTTTTATTTGCTTTTTATATTTATAATGTATTGGGGGTTTTATTCATCTCCTACACAAAAGGAGGGTGCCCCAAAAGTAATATATACAAAGTAAACACCCTCGCCAGAGTATATTCTAGCGAGGGTGTAATGTCTTAAAAAGGGACTTTTGAGTCATCCTTCTTTATGATAGTTCTAAATTGAGCACTTTTCGTAGCTTCTCTATTGTGGGATTCTTTTTAACAAGTATTTCGTACTGCTTGGTTCTGTCGTAAACGTGCTTTTCCACGGTTGCCTTGTTTACGTTGATTTTCATTGTCGGCCTTGCAATCGTCAGGATTTTCTCAATCCCTGTCGTAATGCGCTCGGCCTGTTGATTGAATAGCTCGGCTACCAATTGGTTGTCGACAGATATGCTGAAAATTCCTTCGCCTTCGAGCGTGGGGGTGATGATTTTCATTCTGTCGGCAAGCGCTCTCTCTTTCTCGGGCAGTTGCAGGGCTATTGTGGTCCACGCTTGCACGAGAGTCTCCGGTGTGAGTCTGTTGCTCTGCTGTGTGGCCTCGACGGGGGTGGCAGGGGTGCTTGGTGCAGCCGGTGCCGGTTGTTGTGCCGTGGTACTTTCCTGTGTGAGCGAGGTTCTTGCGCGTTGAAACATTCCTCCCAAGCTTCTTGTGGCGGTTGCTTGCTGACGCAAGGAGTCGGGGCGGCCGTTTAAAATCTGTCGTTTTTGGGGCTGCGGTGCCGGAGCCTCTTCCTGCTTGGGGCTTTCCTCTTTTATAATGGGCGCAGCAGGCTGTGGGGTTACGGCACTGCTTGTGCTTTTATCTGCTGTCTGTTGGGGGTGTTGCAGTTTGTTGAATATGGGTTTAAGCATCTTTGGGCCACGCCCACCATCTTCGCTGTCCTCGCCTGTGGTAAGCTGCGACAGCTGTATGAGGGTGAGTTCCACCAGCAGGCGTTTGTTGCGGCTGCTCTTGTAGTTAAGCTCGCAGTTGTTGCATAGCTTTATGGCGCGGAACAGTATCTTGGGCGGTATCTTTGCCGCCTGCTGAACATATTTTTTGCGTAGGTCGTCGCTCCCCTCGAAAAGCGGTGCTGTTACAGGGTCACCGTTTACGAGAAGGTCGCGGAAATGCGATGCTGTACCCTCTATGAATATATTGCCCTCGAAGCCCTTGCCAAGCACTTCGTTGAATAGCAGGAGTGCTTGCGATGTGTTGCCGTTTATAATATAATCGGTGAGGCGGAAATAGTATTCATAATCGAGCACATTAAGGCTCTCTATTACCTTGGTGTATGTGAGGTTGCCCTGTGTGAAGCTTGTCATCTGGTCGAACAGTGAAAGGGCGTCTCTCATACATCCGTCCGATTTTTGTGCTATTATGCGCAAAGCCTCATACTCGCTGTGTATATTCTCCTTCTCTGCAATATTTTGCAGATGGGCTATAATGTCGCTGTTGTCTATGCGGCTAAAATCGTATATCTGGCAACGGGAGAGGATTGTGGGGAGAATTTTATGTTTCTCGGTGGTGGCCAAAATGAATATTGCGTGTGCGGGTGGCTCTTCGAGAGTTTTAAGGAAGGCGTTGAAGGCTGCCTGCGACAGCATATGAACCTCGTCTATTATATACACTTTGTATCGGCCCACCTGCGGCGGAATGCGCACCTGTTCGTTAAGCGAGCGAATATCCTCGACCGAATTGTTGCTGGCTGCATCGAGCTCATAGATAGAGTATGAACGCTGTTCGTTGAACGATTGGCACGACTCGCACCTGTTGCACGGCTCCCCGTTGGCGGTGGGTGCCATACAGTTTATGGTTTTTGCAAAAATTCGTGCACAAGTGGTCTTTCCCACTCCTCTGGGGCCGCAGAACAGATAGGCATGGGCCAGCTTGCCACTCTGAATGGCATTTTTAAGTGTTGTTGTCAGCGCCTTCTGTGCAACAACACTTTCAAAAGTGTCGGGGCGGTATTTACGTGCCGATACTATATAATTTCCCATTGTTTCCTTTTTATATATTGCAAAAATAGTGTAAACGAGCGAAACACAAGTTTGCTTGTAGGTTTCCAGGCGAGTGCAGCCTATTTTCGCATTGTTACTGCAAAAATAGTGTAATCTGCGGGCAATACAAAATAAGATGCTGTTTAAATTTCTTGTGAAAATAAAATTTTCTCCATTCGCTTGTGCAACTTTCGCTCGTTTGTTTTTATCTTTGTACTAATGTGTGAATTATATTATTGTTGTAAATATTCCGGAACTATGAATAACGATAGCATTGCCTCGCTGTTTAAATGGGTGTTGAACCATAAATATCTTTTTGTAACCATTGCATTTGTGGTTATAATGGTCTTTTTCGACAAACATAATTTGATAGAGCACTTCAAGAATCAGCGTGAGATTATTTCGTTGAAAGCCGAAAATAAAGAGCTCCGGAAGGAACTCGATGAATTGCGCCACAGGTCGGCGGAACTTCATAAGGATATTGAGATTATGGAGAAGGTTGCCCGCGAGAAGTATGGAATGCACAAAGAGGGCGAGGAGGTTTTTATTGTTAAGGATTGATTATGAAATTTTGGAATTTGATAAATAAAATTGCTTGGATTGCGCTGCTTGTCGGTGCTGCGGGCAAATTGTTCTTTTGGGGCGCAGCCTCGTATGTGTATATGGTGGCGGCTGTGGCACTTGCCGTCTCGCAGTTTATTTTGCGCGAGAGGGGCGGTGGCTTTGTGGTGCGTCGCCTTGTGGTGCAGCAGCAGATTGGCGGTGTTGCCTTGGTGGTTGCCGGTGTGTTGATGTTTACTATGGTGCGCAACGAGTGGATGGTGGCAATGTTCATCGGTGCCTTGCTCGAATTGTACACAGCCTATCGTATTCCGCAGGAGTTGAAGAAGCAGAAGTAACGGATATTATATTGTAGTCTTTGACAGGGCGTGCCGGCGAATGTGTGCTCTTTTTTTGCTAAATGTTCTTGCTGTACTACCAATAAAAATATGGGCTACCCGTTGGGTAGCCCATATTTTTATCTATTTGTGTCCTGAATTAAATTACTTTGTAACAAAGTGTACAGTCTGGCTCTTTTCGCCCATATCCTGTGTCTTTACAATCAATTTGTCGGCACTGATAGAGTAGCGGTTTACGAGAATTTCCTTAACCTTGTTTGCGCGGCTCTCGGCAATTTCGGCCTTTGTGGCGTTGGTGTTACCGATAATCTCCATTGTGTATTGGGGATTAGCCTGCATAAGTTTTGCTACGTTTGAGATGTTAACCATCTGCAACTCTTGGTTGAAGGTATCTTTCTTGTCGTTGAACACAACGTAGGGGATGAGGAAATTGTCTTTCTCTGCGGGGATAATAACGACTTTCTCCTCGGGCTTGCCCTTCTCCATCTGCTCGGTTGTAACCTTTGCGAGGTAGTTGTTGAGCGCAGCATATTGCTCCGAAGAAATAGCGTGTTTAGCAGTGAAACCCTGCTTGCCAATCTTCCATTTTAAACCAACCTTGCCCGAGAGTATACCGTCAAAATCGGTTTTCATTCCATTCTGTCCGTCGAATGTGGCGCTTGTGCCTGTTACGCCAAGGTCGAGGTTAATACCGATGCGCTTTGTTACGTTGTATGTGGTTGAAAGACCGCCGCGTGCAGCAAAGAGTGTGCGACCATCAACACCTTTTCTCTCGATTGTTGTCAGTGCTGCGGCACCAATGTAGAGCTCTACGTCAATTGCTCTGTCTGTTTTTTTCTCGTCAGAGAAAAGGTTGATGAGGTTAACCATTACATCGGCACCCAAAGAGTAGTATTTGAGGTCCTGTATGTAGCCGTAGCGTGTATCGACGCCTTTCGATTCGAGATATACTTTTCTGGGGTCCTCCAAATAGTTGGGGTAGTTACCGTTGCCAAAGTTCCAGCCTTTGAGTCTGTTGCCGTCAACGCTTATGCGTACACCGAATACGGGTGTAATCTGCTTGCCGACAGCAATTGCAAAGCCGTGCTTGATGCGGTCTTTGAACGAGAGGTGTGTATCTTGTTCGCCCATCAATACTGCACCGCCGAATGAACCTTGTACATAGAAGTTGTCGAAGAACGAGGATTTGTATTGTGTCTTGTAGTCAACTGTGACATTCTCTGTTTTTGTGGTGGTCTCTACTCGTTTGCCTTGGGCAAATGCCGAAATACCCGCCATTAGCAATAGAGATAATATTGTAAGCTTTTTCATATTATTTGCTATTTTCGGTTTCTAATTATTTTTCGATAATGCTCATAAGAACGACGCGGTTCCAACGGAAGTCTTCGTCGTATGCACGCTCGGTGTCACCCTTTGCCTCTGTGCTGATGCGCTCTTCGTCGATGCCACACTCGTTGATGAGGTATTTCTTAACTGAATCTACTCTTCGCTGGCTCAAACGCATATTGTACTCGGGGTATGCTGTCTCTTTGTCGGCATAACCGGTGAGCATAATCTTTGCATCCTCGTTGTTCTTCAAATACTCGGCAATCTTGTCGATTTGTGGCTTTTGGCTCTTTTCGATGTAAGATTTGTCGATGAGGAAGCGAACTGCGAAAGGTGCGATAATCTCTTTTGCAGGAGCCTTCACCTCTTTTATAACCTTGGGCTGGGGGGTGTATACATCCTGATATACAACGGGTATCTCTACGTTTGCCTTTGCAGGTGCTCCGCCGAAGAAGTAGCTGAAACCGATGGTGGCAGCTCCAAGGAAGTCGAGTTTCTTGTAGTCACCGCCAAGTTCACCGCCAACAATACCGTCGAACGATTCGTTCAGGAAGTTTGCCTGTAAGTCGGTCATAATAGAGAGACGCTTTGTGATTTTGTAGTCAATCTGTGTACCCACCTTTGCGCCCCAAGTGCAGTTGTTGTGGAAATTCTGCTTCTTGAAAGAGTAAGTGAATGTGGGGCCTGCATACAATTGTACACCCCATTTGCTATCTTTGCCACTCTCGAACCATTTTACAACATCGGTCATTGCGGCAAGGCTGAGATCTACGTATGTGAACTTTCTGCGGAAGAAGGTTGAGCCGTTGTTTTTAATGAGGAATTCAGCCGAGTTATTTGCATTAACTCCGGGATTCTGCTCAAATACAGGGCCTGCAAGGTAGTAGGCACTCACTTTGCCAATGCCGGCCTGTCCTCTGAGGCCGAAGTAGCGGTTGAACCAGTAACCTGCTGTTACCTGCACTCTGACTCTGCGACGGTCGATGAAATTGTTAACCTTGTCGTTGCCCTCGGCTGCAATAGCGTTGATACCTGCACCAAGAGAAATGAACCAATTTTTCTGATTAAGGGCTGCATCGTCGGCAATAATATTGTCGGCTGTGCCTCCTAAAACTGTTGCCAAATTGTCGAGGCGCGACTCGCGGATTGTGTCCGTCTTGATTGTCTGTGCCTCTATTTCGCTACCGAAAAAGAATGCAACGCCAATCAACAGCGCTTTGAAAATAGTAGTTTTATTCATCTTTTTAGGGATTAAATATGAATGTTTGTTAATTAATTTACAGCAATAAAAGCCTAATTCTGAGCAAAGGTAGGAATTTTTTATAAAAAAGCGAAATTAAACTAAGAAGTTGTTTGAATTTCTAAAAAATATTTTCTTATAGAAGCCGATTGTTTCGCCATTTTTATATTCAAGAATGTCTGTTTCCTTCTTTTTCGCAGTTATGTAGCCCGCTACACGCCCTTAAAAAAGAGATAAACATCCTATTCTTGCTCTATAAAAATTTTGGCGATATAAATTCAAACAACTTCTAATAAAAATATTTGCGGGAGATATGCTCGTGGCACTAAATGCGTTATTGCAATTTTATAATATCGCCCACTCTTACGCCCTGTTCCGAATATCGGGGGTTCAGCGTGTAGAGAGTTTCGAGCCTTATGCCATAGATCTGTGATATATGGTGCAGGCTCTCTCCTGCTTTAACTATGTGAGGGGGATACTTCTTTTGTGCTTTCTTGTGTTTCTGTTCAAGATATATAATGTCGCCGGCCTTTATGTTGTACTCCTTGTATAATTCGTTGTATTTTATCAGTTTCTGTTGTGAAATTCCAAACTCTTTGCCAAGCGACTCAAAGGTGTCGCCGGTGTTCCCGAAAATGTATAATAGTCCATTGGATTTGTATATTGTTCTTTTGGCTGTGCTACTGTTGTCGGCCTCTTTGCCCTTTATATCTTTTAGGGTGTAAGAGTCGTAACGATTAAGTTCGTATCTCTCTATAAGGCTTATCAGTTTCGTGGGGTAGGCATTATCCTCGGCGTATCCGGCTTTTTTCAATCCTTTTGCCCATCCTTTATAGTCGTCTTTTTTAAGGCTGAACAGGGAGGCGTAGCGTTGGCGGTTGACAAGGAAGAGCGAGTGGTCTTCGTAGGACTCTTTTACATTGTTGTATTTTCTGAAATAGCACATTCTGCCATTGTCCATAGATGCTGTGCGCTTCCCCTTCCAGCTTTTGTCGGCTTTTATTCCAAAGTGGTTGTTCGATGTTCGGGCCAAAAGACTTTTGCCGGCTCCCGATTCGAGCAGGCCTTGTGCGAGTGTGATACTTGCCGGAATATTGTGCTTTATCATCTGCTCCACGGCTGCGGGGTAGTAGGTGAGAATGTACTTCTCGTAGTCGTTGTTTACCATAGAAACGGGCTTGGCGGGCTGTGTGGGAGGGGTCTGCTTCAATGCGCCACAGGATGACAATGTTATTGCAATCAATAGTGGAAGAATGTGTGTATGTTTCATAATTGAATATTTTATTCAGTTTACAAAATAAGTGAATAAATTGCTTTTGCGCAACATTTTTTTTATCTTCGCCACATAAAGTTTGCTAATCCATTCTATTCATTGGTTTGTTAATGTGTTGCGTGAGATATAGCAATGTGTCATTTTTTAAACGAGAAAGTTTTATGAAAGAGTTGATTTTGCAGACAAAAGTAAAGGTCTGCTCCTATGATGAATTTTCGCCCGAAGATAAGGAGGTGGTGGATGCTGCGCGTGCCGCAACTGCCAACAGCTATGCTGTATATTCGAAATTCAATGTGGGTGCGGCGGTGCGTTTGGAGGGTGGAACAATTGTTACGGGCAGCAATCAGGAGAATGCCGCCTACCCGTCGGGCCTGTGTGCCGAGCGTACCACGCTCTTTTGGGCAAATTCGCAATACCCCTCCCGTGCGGTCCTCACTCTCGCAATAGCTGCCCGCACCGACAATGGGGAGCTCGAAAGGCCTATACCTCCCTGCGGAGCCTGCCGACAGGTTATTCTTGAAACAGAAAAACGGTTCGGGAACACTATCAGAATTATATTATATGGAACAAAAGAGAGCTATATTGTTGAGGATGGAATAAAAGCCCTTCTGCCACTCTCTTTTGATTCTGCTTTTCTTGATTGAATGAAAAAGATACTTTTTGTGTGCCACGGGAACATCTGTCGTTCCCCGATGGCGGAATTTATAATGAAGGAAATTGCTGCAACCACCGGTGTTGCAGCAACGTTGCATATAGAATCGGCTGCCACCAGCAGCGAGGAGATTGGTAATGCGGTCTATCCGCCGGCTGTGCGTGAGCTTGCCCGTCACGGAATATCGTGCAGTGGCAAGCGTGCCCGTCGCATCGCAGCAGCCGACTTTGCGGATTTTGATATGATTGTGGTGATGGAGGATTATAATCTGCGTAATATGCGCAGCCTGCTCACCGATGATAATAGGGCAAAAGTGTGGAAATTGCTCGATTTTGATGGTTGCGTAACCCCCGGCAAGGCCAATCGGTTGGTCGGCGACGATATTTCCGATCCGTGGTATCACGGTAACTTTTCGCAGACATACGCCGAAATAGAGCGTGGGTGCAAAGGTCTAATCTCTTATCTTGGAATGTAGTATGCAACAATTCACGCCCACCGACGACAGAGTTATTATGGGAATCGACCCGGGCACCAATCTTATGGGCTATGCCTTTATAGGTGTTAACGGCAATAAAGCCCGCCTTATAGCTATGGGGGTTATAGACCTGCGCAAGTGTCACGACAGCTATATAAAATTGGGCGAGATTTTCACTCGTGTGCAGGGGCTCATACAATCCTTTCTTCCCGATGAACTTGCCATTGAGGCTCCTTTCTTTGGCAAGAACGTGCAGAGTATGCTGAAATTGGGGCGTGCGCAGGGGGTTGCCATTGCCGCAGCCATAAGTCGCGACGTTCCCATACACGAATATGCCCCGCTGAAAATAAAAATGGCAATTACGGGTAACGGCTCGGCCTCTAAACAGCAGGTTGCCGAAATGTTGCGTCGTATGCTCAATATCTCCTCCGAGGAGATGCCTCGCTTTATGGATGCTACCGATGCTCTTGGTGCAGCATTCTGCCACTTTTTGCAGCGTAACAGCCCGGTGCGCAGCGTGAAATACAGCAGTTGGGCCGATTATGTCCGTAAAAACAACGATAAGGTCAAGGGGTAGTTCCCTCGACCTTATTTCTTTTGTCGCATCCTTAATCTCTTAATATTTATACAGCTTGTATGTGGTGCGCAACACCTGAAACTCCGTGCGGCGGTTCAGCTGGTTGCAAATTTCCTGCTCCTCCTCACTTTCAAGGTTCTTTATGTAATCCTCGGTGAGAACATCATTCTCCTTTAAGAAAGGATACTTCTCGGTGAGTTTCTTGTGTACTATTTTAGGCTTCTCCTCGCCGTATCCTTTGGGGGTGAGACGCTCGGCCTCAATGCCGTGCTCTATGAGATATTTTACCACCGACTCGGAACGCGCTTGCGATAGCTTGATATTATATTGGTCGCTGCCTTTATAGTCGCAGTGTGCGCTTAACTCAATGGTTACGTTGGGGTTAAGGTTGAGCAGCTTTACAAGCTCGTCGAGCGATGCTTCCGACTCGGCGGTGAGGGTGGCTTTGTCAAATTCATAGAAAATATTGTCTATGAGCACAGGGCGGGTGATAGATGGCAGTGCAAAATCGCGTTGATACTGCACGGAACCCTCGTCGGTGTTGGCCGATAGTTCCTGCATAGTATTAAGGTAGCCTTTGCAGCTGCCGAGCATCACATAATCCACTCCGGGGGTTACTCTCACCGAGTATGAGCCATCCTTCATCACTCCGAAGCTGGTGTTTGTGCCATCCTTTCCCACCAAATGAATTACAGCCTCGGGAAGTTCGTAGCCATCTTTCTCGTATACCCAGCCATAGAGCGTGTGTATTGTTTCGGGCAACAGGAACGAGTATATGTGGTCCCATCCGCGTGCGTCGCCACGGTTCGAAGAAAAATATCCGCGATAGAGCCCGGGGGCAAAGGTTATTCCAAAGTCGTCGCCGTTGGAATTGAGCGGTGCCATCATATTTTTTATGTCCCACACGCTGTCGTTCACCTGTGTGGCACAATAAATGTCGAGGCCTCCCATTCCCGGGTAGCCGTCCGATGAGAAGAAGAGCTCACCCTGCGGGCCAAAGGCCGGGAACTGCTCGTCGCCCTCGGTGTTTATTCCCTCGCCAAGATTTTCCACAATTCCTTCGAGGGCTTTATTTGCTCCTATGTAGTATCGCCAAATGTCGAGCCCGCCTGCTCCGCCGGCCATATTCGATGTAAAATAGAGCCAATCGCCGTCGGGCGACACTGCCGGATGTGCAAATGAGGTTAGTGTGTCGCTCGATATTTCCACCTTTTGCACTCCGCTCCACGATGCGTCGCTGCGGTTGCTGCGGTAAATTGCAGCGTAGCGGGGGTATTGGTCGTCGTTTATGCAGCGTGTGAAATACATTGTTTTTCCGTCGGGAGTGAAGGCGCAGGCTCCATCCTCATACTCGCTGTTAATTTCACTCTCTATAATTTCGGTCTTTTGCCATTTGCCTTTGTCGTTGCGGCGGGTGAGGAAAATATCGGCCATTTTCTGTCCGGTAATTCCGCTTAAATCCTCGCCGCTGGCCTCTTTGCGGGTGGATGTGGTGACAATCATTGTGGTGTCGTCGCCCACATACATTGGGCAGTAGTCGCTGCGTTGCCCGTTGAGCTCTTTGGCTTTTTTCACAATGTATCGGCTGGGGTTCTTTTTCCATTCGAGCGACTGCTTGGCTGCTTGCAGGCCCACGATGGCAAGGCGGTCCTCGGCGTTCAGTTGCAGATAGGCCTCGTAGTTGTTCATCGCATCTTTGTAGTCGCCTTTTTCAAGCTGTGCATCGGCAAGGTGGCGCAGAGCAGTAGAATCGGGGTATTTGTAGCGCACGGCGTTGCCGTATGCGCCCACGGCGCGCACGGCGTTGTTGCTTTTGCGGTAGCACTCGCCCAGCTTCCAAGCAACCACGGCGCGTTTGCTTCTCTCTTTGGGCGAGATTTTGCGATAGGCCTTTCTGTAATGCTTTGCTGCTTCGTAGTATTCGTTCAGCGCGGCATATTGGTCGCCTTTCTTTATGGACCTTTCGCTGCCACAGGATAGTGTGGCTGCTATTGTGAATGTAACAATGCAGTATGTGAGAATTTTCTTCATATAATAATATTCGTCTTTTAATAACTGCTTTTTTTCGAATTTATTATATCCGACTGTTGCTTTTCGGGTTAATTGTTTATGGTGCTGTTGTCGCCGAGTACGTCGTTGATTATCTTAACGAGCATCAGTTTTAAATCCTCGATAAAGGTTTTTGCCTCGTACTCTTTCTTTTCAATATCGCGTAGCTTTTTCTCCCACTGCCCGGTGAGTTCCGCGCTTTTCAGCAGTTCGTTCCTTATTATACCTATAAGTTCGGTTCCTGTTTGTGTGGGGAGTATATTCTTCTTTTCGCGACGCATATAGTTGCGCTTGAAGAGGGTTTCTATGATGTTGGCACGGGTAGACGGGCGGCCAATGCCATTCTCTTTCATTGCGTCGCGCAGTTCCTCGTTGTCCACAAATTTTCCGGCAGTTTCCATAGCTCGCAAGAGGGTTGCTTCGGTGTAGGGCTTGGGTGGCGAGGTCCATTTTTCGGCGAGGTCGGGCGTGTGTGGCCCCTCCTCGCCTTTTGTGAAATGTGGCAGAGTCTTCTCATTTTCGTCCTTTTCACCGGCGGGTTCTGTGGCAAAGACCACTTTCCATCCTGCATCGGTAATCTCTTTTCCTGTGGTCTTGAATGGCACGCCGCCACTCTCTCCTTGTACGGTGGTTGTGCGGAATTTACAGTCGGGGTAGAAGATTGCAATAAAGTGCAACGCAACAAGATTGTATACCTTCTTTTCGAGTTCTGTGAGCCCCTGTGGGTATACTCCTGTGGGTATAATCGCGTGGTGGTCGGTGACTTTTTTGTTGTCGAATACTTTTTTCGATTTTAGCAACGGCTTTCCTGTGAGTGGGGCAGTCAGTTGCTGATAGTCGCGCAACCCTTTCAGTATGTTGGGGCATTTGGGGTAGATGTCGTCGCTCAAAAAAGTTGTATCTACGCGAGGGTAGGTGGTGAGTTTCTTTTCGTAAAGCGATTGTATTGTTTGCAAGGTAACTTCGGCCGAAAGACCGAACTTCTTGTTGCAATCTACTTGCAGGGATGTGAGGTCGTAGAGGCGTGGGGGGAGCTCTGTGCAATTCTTTGCGGTAGTATCTGTTATGATAAATGGTTGCCCGGTGATGCGTTGTAGGGCCTCTTGCGCCTCTTCGATACTCTCGTATTTGCCTTTTGCCGCGCTGAATTGCGTGTCGCGGTATGTGGTTTTAAGTTCCCAATATTGCTTGGGCACGAAATTTTCAATTTCCTGTTGTCTTTTTACCACAAGTGCGAGCGTGGGTGTCTGCACGCGCCCTATGGAGAGAACTTGTTGGTTCTTTCCATATTTCAGGGTGTAGAGGCGTGTGGCGTTCATTCCCAAAAGCCAATCGCCTATGGCACGCGAGAGGCCTGCTTCGTATAGCGATTGATATTCGCTCTGGTCTTTGAGCGTGGCAAAACCCTCGCGTATCGCCTCCTCGGTGAGCGACGATACCCACAGGCGCTTCACGGGGCATTTTGCTTGGGTTTTTTGTATCACCCAGCGTTGTATTAGTTCTCCCTCTTGGCCGGCATCGCCGCAGTTTATTATGCAGTCGGCATTCTGCATCAGTTTCTCAATTACAGAGAACTGCTTTTCAATGCCTTTATTGTCGATGAGCTTAATACCGAAACGAGGCGGAACCATCGGCAGGCTGCCGAGGCTCCATCGTTGCCACATAGGGGTGTAGTCGCCGGGCTCTTTCAGGGTACAAAGGTGGCCGAAGGTCCACGTAACGTAATATCCGTTGCCTTCGTAAAAACCATCGCGTTTGCTCTTCGCGCCAAGCACATCTGCAATCTCTTTTGCAACGGATGGTTTTTCTGCTATACAAACAACCATTCTCGCCCTTTCTTATTCACGGTTCAGAAATATGTTCATAAGCTCGCAAGCGGCCTTTGCCACGCTTGTTCCGGGGCCGAAAATGCCGATAACGCCTGCACGATAGAGAAAATCGTAGTCCTGTGCGGGAATTACACCGCCGGCAAATACCATAATATCCTCACGACCAAGCTTGGCAAGCTCCTCAATGAGCTGCGGCACAAGGGTCTTGTGTCCGGCGGCAAGCGACGACACGCCAACTGCGTGAACATCATTCTCCACTGCTTGGCGGGCAACCTCGGCGGGTGTCTGGAAGAGCATTCCCATATCCACGTCAAAGCCGCAATCGGCGTAACCGGTGGCTACCACTTTTGCGCCGCGGTCGTGCCCGTCCTGTCCCATTTTGGCAATCATCACTCGGGGGCGACGGCCCTCTCTCTTT
Organism: Bacteroidaceae bacterium; assembly: GCA_045634365.1. Taxonomy (GTDB): domain Bacteria; phylum Bacteroidota; class Bacteroidia; order Bacteroidales; family Bacteroidaceae; genus HGM04593. Next base: position 62,493 of record JAZRAC010000064.1, read on the forward strand.
GCAAACTCTTCGGTCAGACGACAAGCCTCTTTGAATACTTCGTCGTCCTTGCTCTCTGCTGAATACACGCCTGAAATAGTCCTTATAATTGCTTTGTATCGGCCTGCGACAGCTTCGCAAGCGTCTGAAATTTCTCCCAATGTGGCACGAAGGCCGGCTGCCTCCACGGCTGCCTCCAATAGGTTGCCATTGCCACTCTTGGCACATTCGGTTATCTTGTCGAGTGCCGCTTTTACCGCCTTTTCATCGCGATTCTTTCGGTTGCGCTCTATGGCCGCAAGCTGCTCTTTGCGCACGGCGGTGTTGTCAATTTCCAGAATGTCGATGGGCTCCTCTTCGTCGAGGCAATAGGCATTTGTGCCCACAATAATCTGTTTGCCGCTGTCTATGCGTGCCTGCGTGCGTGCAGCAGCCTCTTCGATGCGCATTTTTGGCAGGCCTGTCTCTATGGCCTTTGCCATTCCTCCAAGCTCTTCAACCTCCTGAATGAGTTTCCACGCCTTCTCGGCAATCTCTTTGGTGAGGCTCTCAACATAGTAGGAACCGCCCCACGGGTCTATTACGCGGCAGATGTTTGTTTCTTCCTGCAAATAAATCTGTGTGTTGCGGGCGATACGTGCCGAAAAATCGGTGGGCAGGGCAATAGCTTCGTCGAGTGCATTTGTGTGCAACGATTGTGTGTGTCCCATCGCCGCGCTCAAAGCCTCAATCACGGTGCGTCCCACATTGTTGAAGGGATCTTGCTCGGTGAGCGACCAGCCTGATGTTTGGCAGTGGGTGCGCAGAGCCATGGATTTTGGGTTCTTGGGATTAAATTGCTTTATGATTTTTGCCCACAGCATACGAGCCGCACGCATCTTGGCAATCTCCATAAACGGGTTCATTCCTATGCCCCAGAAGAACGACAGGCGAGGCGCAAAAGCATCAATGTCGATGCCTGCATTCACTCCGGCACGTACATACTCCAATCCGTCGGCAAGGGTGTAGGCAAGCTCAATGTCGGCCGATGCACCCGCCTCCTGCATATGGTAGCCCGAAATTGAAATTGAATTGAATTTGGGCATCTTCTGCGAAGTGTAGGCGAAAATGTCGCTTATTATGCGCATTGAGAATGCGGGAGGGTATATATAGGTGTTACGCACCATAAACTCTTTCAGAATATCATTCTGAATGGTTCCTGCCATCTCTTCGAGCTTCGCACCCTGTTCCAATGCCGCATTTATGTAGAATGCAAGCACGGGTAGCACGGCACCGTTCATAGTCATAGAGACCGACATTTTGTTCAAGGGTATTCCGTCGAACAACTGTTCCATATTCTCCATACAGCAGATTGATACTCCGGCTTTTCCAACATCGCCCACCACACGCTCATTGTCGGGGTTGTAACCGCGGTGCGTGGGAAGGTCGAATGCCACCGAGAGCCCTTTTTGTCCCGACGCAAGGTTGCGGCGATAGAAGGCGTTACTCTCTTCGGCGGTTGAAAAACCCGCATATTGTCTGATGGTCCACGGACGGAAGGTGTACATCATAGAGTAGGGACCGCGAAGGAAGGGTGGGAGGCCCGCAGCATAGTCGAGGTGCTCCATCTCTTTAAGGTCCTCGGCTGTGTACACCTGTTTAACGTTAATGTGCTCGGCTGTTTCCCAAACTGCTTCGCCGGCGGGCTGTGCCATAGTGGCGGTGTTACCCGCAAATATATTTATGTCGTTGAAATTCTTTCTCATAATCTGCTGCTTATTAAATGCCTAATTTTGCGTTCAGTGCTTTCAATGTTTCAAGTACATTTACCCTGACGTGTATGAAATTCTCAATTCCTGCCTTTTGCAACTCCTCACTGCAAGCGGGTGCGCCTGCAACAATGAATATGGCTTTCTCCTTAACAGCCTCGTATGCGGGAATTGCATATTCGGCATATTCGTCGTCGCTGGAACAGATAACCACAATGTCGGCACCTGCCTCAATGGCTGCTTTTGCTCCCTCTTCCACACTCTTGAAGCCCAAATTGTCGATAACCTCGTATCCGGCGGCTGCAAGGATGTTGCACGAGAATTGTGCCCTTGCTTGGCGCATTGCAAGATTACCGATGGTGAGCATAAAGGCTTTTGGGCGTTTGCCGCTTGCCTCGGTGGCAAGGCGCAGTTGTTCAAACTCCTCTCCCAAGCGCAGGGGACGCAATCCGTTGCCCTCCTGTGCGTTGCAACCGCAACCACACGCAGCGGACAGGGGCTGCTTGTCGCCGGCTGTTTCTGTGAAATTGGGGTATTGATTGGTTCCCAAAAGTATCTCCTTGCGGCGGGCAAGGGCTGTGAGACGCTCTTTGCCGGCAGTTTCGATGCTCTCCTTTATTTTGCCACTCTCCACGGCTTTCCCGAATCCTCCCTCATTCTCAATTTCAAGAAAGAGTTTCCACGCTTGCGATGCGATGGATGCGGTAAGGCTCTCAATATAGTAGGAGCCGCCGGCAGGGTCGGCAACAACATCAAGGTGGCTCTCGTGTTTAAGTATAAGTTGCTGGTTTTTGGCGATGCGCTCGGCAAAGTCGGTGGGTGTTTCATAGACCGAATCGTAGGGCTTCACTGTGATTGATTCCACTCCTGCGATGGCTGCGCTCATAGCCTCTGTCTGTGTGCGCAACATATTTACGTATGGGTCGAACAGTGTGAGGTTGAAGGCTGTTGTTTCGGCGTGTATAATCATTTTACAGGCCTCTTTGTCGCCGGTGTACTGCTCCACGATTTTTGCCCACAGCATACGCGCTGCACGGAATTTTGCAATCTCCATAAAGAAATTGCTCGAAATGCTCATATTGAACTTTATGCTCTTTGCAGCAAGCTCGGCGGGAATGCCTGCGGCTGTGGCACTGTACAAATATTCGTTACCCCAAGCAAGAGCGTATCCAAGTTCTTGTGTAATGTAGGCACCGCTGTTGCAGAGTTTGGCACTGTTTACGCCGATGGTGCGCAGGCCGGGAATCTGCGTGGCAGCTTCGGCCAGTTGCTTTATATTTTCGGTATAATCGCCGGCCTCTATGCCTTTGCAAAGGGCTTTTCCTATGGGGTCGTAGTTTACGGAGCCTTTTACCTTGTCGAAGGCGTATCCCTGCTCTTTGCAGTATGCCACGAGCTGATGCGTGAAGCCTGTCGCACATTTTTGGCAAATGTCGAAGTTAATTTCGGTTGTTTGCGGGTCTATCCCGTCGAGCAACTGTGCGAGGAGAGTGGCGGCATCAATCTTGCCTCTTATTTTGAACCCGATGGAGGTTGCGCCCTCTGCCAGCATTTTTTTTGCTTTTGCGTTGGCGGTTGCAGGGTCGTCTACGGGTATTTCCACTCTTATGAGCCATTTGTTATCGGCTTTGTTGCCTCGTGTATAGGGGTACTCTCCGGGTAACGAGGATGTTGCGTTGCTTGCATCCTCCTTGCGGTAGAATGGGTTTACGGTAAATCCCTCATTGGTTCTCCATTTCATTTTCTTGTCATAATCGGCACCTTTGAGGTCTTCAATTATTTTTTCTTTCCACTCTTCGGCACTGATCGGTGGAAATTCATTAAATAGTTTCTCCTTTGTATCCATAAATATGTTGTTTTTTTCTGTTTTTACTTTCTGTAATTAAATCCGTTGGCAAATATAACATAAGTTCTATTTTATTTGCTCTTTTGTCGGCAGAATTGTTGTTTTTTCTGCTTTTCTTTCAGCAAAGTTATAAATATATTTTAAAAGAGTACCTATTTAAAAATAAAAACGTAACTTTGCAAAGATTAAGATTGCTCTTGCAGGGGTGTTGTTGCCCTTTTTTTTGAGCGTGTGAAAGGTTAAAACAGAATTGCTATGATTTTTTTGAAAAGATTTTTTCTCCTGTTTGCTGTATGTACCTTGTGTGGCGTATTGGTTGCGCAAGAGTCGTATTATACTTCAATAGACGGTATTAAGGGTGGCGAGGCGTTGAAAACCGCGCTGTACGAACTTATAAGGGTGCACGAACGTATCAGCTATGGCAGCGGCTCCACGAAAACCTGGGGGGCTTTCTACTCGACTGACCGTAACCCTGCCAATAACCAGGTGTACGATATGTATTCTCCCACTGTACGTTACTTCGGCAGCAAAGGCTCGGTTATAAGCGGTATGAACATCGAACATAGTGTTGCAAAGAGCTGGTGGGGCGGTGATGAGAACGATGCTTATTGCGACTTGCACCACCTGAACCCATCGGACCAGGATGCGAACAGCCGCAAGAGCAACTACCCAATGGCTGAACTTGAATCGGTTTCTTGGGACAACGAAGTCACTTTTGTGGGAAAGGCAACCATTGACGGCAGTTCGATGAATGCATTTGAGCCTTGTGATGAGTATAAAGGTGATTTTGCCCGCACCTTTATGTATATGTTCACCTGTTATCAGAACCTTACCTATAAATATACCTGGATGAACTACAAAAGCAGCACCTATCCCACACTGAAACCCTGGGCTGTGGAGCTGTTGCTAAAATGGAGCAAACAGGACCCTGTGAGCGAAAAGGAGATAGCACGCAACAATGCAGTGTATGCCATTCAGGGTAACCGTAATCCTTATATAGATTATCCCCAACTTGCCGAGTATGTGTGGGGCGACTCGGTTAATTACACCTTCAACCTCAGTGGAGCGGTTATTGGCGGTGGCGGAACCGATAATACCGATGATAATACATTCATAATGGAATCCTTCTCTTCCGATTTTGGAAAATTCACCCTCTCTAATGTGACGGGCGAGTATCCTTGGAGCATAAAATATGGCGCAGCCTATGTAACGGCCTATGTGGACAATGTAAATAATGCGGCCGAGAGTTGGTTGGTGTCGCCGTCGATGGACTTCTCGGCTGTTAAGGAGGTGAAAATATCTTTCGATTATGTAACAAAATACAACGAATCGGGCAAGGTGGCCGAGCGTAACCAATTGCTCATAAGCAGCGACTATAATGGCGATGTTTCGGCTGCAACGTGGAAGGTGATAGACTTTTCTGTTGCCGAAAATAGCAGCGATTGGGCATTTACAAGCACCGGCGACATTCTTGTTCCTGCCGAATATCTGGGCAAGAGCAATGTGACAATCGCCTTTAAATATACATCGACCACCGCAAAGGCCGGAACTTGGAATGTTAAAAATCTGCTTGTTGCAGGCGTGCCGGGTGAGCCCGAAAGTGGCGACGACACAGGCGATGGCGACGACACGGGTGGCGAAGATACGGGTGGCGACGATAATACCGAGAATAGCGGAACCGTTGGCAATAACGGTAAATTCGAATTTGAGAATTTCCACCTTGTGAAGGATGCTGCCGACCTCACCGTGGGCGACTCGATAATATTTGTTTACGATACATTTGTGATGGGTGAGCAATCGGGTAATTATCGCACCCGCATAGAAGGTGCAGTGATTGCAGGCGATTCAATAATATCCTACCCTGTGGGTACGCAAAAGATTCTTCTCGAAGCGGGTAGCGTTGAAGGCTCTTACGCCTTTAATGCCGACGGGCTCTATCTTGCAGCTGTGTCAAACAGCAGCAACTATATGCGCTCACTGGCAATGGATGCGGTTACAGCCGACGCAAGCTGGAAAATAACCATCGGCAGCGACAATGCGGCAGAGGTAAAGGCGCAGGGAAGCTACACCCGCAATGTTATGCAGTACAACACAAGTTCTCCGCGTTTCTCGTGCTACACAGGCACGCAGAAGAGCGTGAAGATTTATGCAAAATCTCCAAAAACAACAATAGCATCGGTCGCCGGCGATGTAAACAGCGACGGCATTGTGGATGTTTCCGATGTTACCCTCCTTGTGTCGATGGTGCTGAATACTGTGCCGGCAACGGAAAAGGGTGATATTGACGGAAGCGGCACCGTGGATGTTGCCGATGTTACTGCGGTGGTTACGATAATTCTCGGAACTTACGAGGAGTAATAAATTTATAATAAAATACTTTGGCTTTGAAAAAGATAATTCATCCTGAATATGTCCGCTTGGAGTCTTCTTTCGAGAAGATTATAGCCGGTGACTATACTCCCGATATTGTTTTTTGCAATAAACGCAACGTCGTAGAGAAAGTGACAATTGCCGGTGAGGAGTTTGTGGTGAAACGCTACAAGCAACCACCCCTCATAAACAGAATTGCCTACTGTCTTTTCCGTAAGTCAAAGGCTCGTCGGGCCTATGAATATGCTATTGAATTGCTGGAACGCGGGGTAGACACTCCCTTCCCTGTTGCCTATTATGAGTCCTATAAGAAGGGCCTTTTCGATTATGGGGTGTTTATTTCAAAGTATGTGCCGTATCAACTGTTCGAGAATGTGTACGACGAATCGGTGCCTGCCGACGAGAGAGCCGCAATTCTCGAAGGCTTTGTCGATTTTATGCTCTCTGTTCACAAAAAGGGGATAAAGCCTATGGATATGAACGGTGGCAACATTTTCTATCATAAGGGTGAGGAGAGTGGGGAGTATCGCTATGCTCTCACCGACATTAATCGTATGCAGTTTGATGTTTCTCCCGGCTTTCACGAAATGGTATTCTCTTTCGAGCAGTGCTTTGCCGAACTTGATAAATTGCTGGACCTTGCCCGCATTTACGGGAGAAAGGTGGGCATAGATACAATGGTGGTGCTTTATTATATTTTATCGAACCGTATGAAGAGGGTGAAGAGAATTCATTTGAGAATGAGAATGGCTAACAAGAAGCCAAAATAGGATTGCAATGTTTCATAAAAAACAAATTAGGAGTCCACAAATGACTCCTAATTTGTTTTTTATGAGAGTTCTATTACCTCTAAATCCTTGAATTTGCAGCCGTCGATTGTGAATTTAACAAGAGTGCGCACCTGCTGCCACCCCTGCCTGCCTGCTGCTCCGGGGTTTATGTGCAGGCAATTTATGAGTTTGTCGTATTCTATTTTAAGAATGTGCGAGTGCCCCGAAATAAACAGTTGCGGCTGCTCTTTGTAGATTGTGGCGCGTATGGAGGCGTCGTATCGGCCCGGGTAGCCACCAATGTGTTTCATAAGCACATTGCAATCCTCTATTTTGAATCGTGCAATCTCTTTGAAACGGAACCGTACGTCGGCACCGTCGATATTGCCACACACGGCTCTCACGGGGCAATGAGCCTCCAACTGCTCTATTATGCGCATTGAGCCAATGTCGCCGGCGTGCCATATTTCGTCGCAGTCGTTGAAGTGAATGAGATATTTGTCGTCCCACCAACTATGTGTGTCGCTCAAAAGCCCTATTCTAATCATAGCCCGAAGCGTGCTTTTATGAAGCTGTGCAGAAAATCGACAGTGTTGTCTATGCCCATAAGCGAGGAGTTTACGCACAGATGATAGCTCTGTGCCTCGCCCCAGTGGGTGGTTGCATAGTAGTCGTGGTAGGCGCGACGTTTTTTGTCGCCCTTTTCAATAAGCTCTTTTGCCTTCTCCTCGCTAATCATCTCCTTTTTGGCAATGCGTTTGATGCGCTCCTCGCTGTCGGCGGTGATGAAGATGCTTATCATATTGGGGTTGTCGCGCAGCACATATTCGGCGCAACGGCCGATTATTATGCAGGCCTCTTTCTCGGCAATTTCGCGTATAGCCTCGCTCTGTATCAGGAATAGTTGGTCGCTCTCCATACAACTGCCTCCCGAGAGGAATCCCGACAGTGAGCCGTGTATGCTGAACAGGTTGCCGAACATACTGTTCGACTCCTTTTCATCGGCATTTTCGAAGGCTGTCGTGTCGAGCCCGCTCTCCTTTGCTGCTACCTCCAAGAGCTTCTTGTCGTAGATGGGTATGTGCAGACGCTCGGCAAGCTTTTCGGCAATTTCCTTTCCGCCGCTGCCCAATTGTCGTCCTATTGAGATTACGAATTTCTGCATATATTTTATGGTGTTTAATAAGTTGCGATATTATTTGCCGGCCTTTTCGCGGCTCCATCTGTTGAATTGTCTTTTTAGTATTATTATGGTGAGCATTGCTGCCACAAAGTCGGATATTGGCATACTGAACCACACTCCATTCTCCCCGTAGAAGAGTGGCAGGGTGATAAGCAGGGGAATTAAGAAGAGTATCTGGCGGGTGAGGGAGAGGAAGATGGACTTTTTCACCATTCCTATACTCTGGAAGAAGTTTGTTGTAACCATCTGGAAACCTATCAGGGGCATTACAAGCGACATTGTTCTCATAGCCATTGATGCGTTGGCAATAAGAGTAGTGTCGGTGGTGAAGGCTCTGGCAATCTGTTCCGGTACAAATTCGTTTAGTGTAAAGCCGATAATCATAACAACCGTTGCGCAGATGCAGGTGAGCTTGAATGCGGCCTCAACCCTCTCCTGTTGCTTGGCTCCGAAATTATATCCCACAATGGGTTGCATTCCCTGTGTGAGGCCAAGCACAATCATCACGAAAATGAAGGCCACACGGTTGGCAATTCCGTAGGAGGCAATGGCAATATCGCCGTCGGCACCATAGGTGCGCAACCCTTTGTTCACTATTATAACCACCATACAGGCTGCTGCATTTATGAAGAAGGGCGACATTCCTATTCCCAGAATTGCCTTTACAATATCGGCTTTCAGCTTGTAAATGCCACGTTGCAGATGCAGAAGTTCGTCGGGGTTGCTCAACAGGCGTATCTGCCACACAAGGGTGGTGCATTGTGCAATAATGGTTGCGAGTGCCGCTCCCTTTATGCCCCAGTGCAGTACATAGATGAATATCGGGGCGAGTATAATGTTGTTTATCACGGTGATTATGGTAGCGGTCATTGCCTGACGCGGGTGCCCCGATGCTCGCAACGCTGCGTTAATTCCAAAATAGAGGTGTGTGATTATGTTGCCATACAGAATAACTTTCATAAAATCTCGGGCGTAGGGCAGTGTAGCCTCGCTCGCTCCGAAGAAATATAGAATTTGGTCGAGGAATAGTAACGAAACGGAGGCAAACAGGGTGCCGACAATAATGTTGAGTGTTACAATATTACCCAATATCAATTTAGCCGAATTATAATCCCTTTGCCCTAATTTTACCGACAACTGTGTGGCTCCTCCAAGCCCTACCATTGCACCGAATGCTGCCGACAGGTTCATAAACGGGAAGGTGGTTGCAAGCCCCGAGATTGCGAGGGCTCCCACTCCCTGCCCTATGAATATGCTGTCAATCATATTGTAGAGCGAGGCGGCTGTTTGGGCTATAATAGCCGGCACAGCATATTGCACGAGCAGTTTACTTATTTTCTGGGTCCCAAGCTCGGCAGGAACCTTCTTGGTGTTAGAACCGTTGGTTGCCATATATTGAATTGTGATTATTTATTGAGTATAATTATAAATTTCGAAGCAAATGTACTAAAAATATTTATCTTTGCGGTGAATTGCGAGGATATACTGCGAAATTTAAGAATAGAGGTCGTTTAAATAATAAAAAATATTATGGCTGTTGACGAAAAATGTGTGTTGGTGGGTATGAGCGGCGGTATTGATAGTACCGCTGTGTGCAGCCTTTTGCTCGAACAGGGTTACCGCGTCTTTGGGGTGACGCTTGTCACTTGCGATGCTTCGTTGAAGGCGGTTGAGGATGCGGTGGAGCTTGCAGCCCGTTTGGGCATTCCTCACTATGTTGCCGATGTTCGCGACAAATTTCGCATTAAGGTGGTGCAACCTTTTGTCGACGCCTATTTGCAGGGGCGCACTCCCAATCCCTGTGTAAACTGCAATCCCGAAATAAAATTCCGCACGCTCGAAGAGTGGGCCGACAAACTCGGGTGCAAATATATAGCCACAGGGCACTATGTGAGGCTGAAAACCATCGATGAAAAGGTGTATATTTGCACGGGTGACGACGACAGGAAAGACCAAAGCTATTTCCTATGGAGGCTCACGCAACAGCAGTTGCGGCGTGTGCTCTTCCCTTTGGGCGATTGGGAAAAAAAGAGTGTGCTCGATTATCTTAATGAGCATAATTTGGAGAAGGCTGCCGAGGGTGGTGAGAGTATGGAAATTTGCTTCATTCCCGGCGATTATCGCGACTTTTTGCGTTCAGAGGTGCCCGAAATTGATACCCGCTTCGGTGGAGGGGCTTTTGTCGACAGTGAGGGGCGTGTGCTTGGCAAACATTGCGGCTATCCATTCTACACGATAGGGCAGCGCAAGGGGCTGGGCGTAGCACTCGGTTATCCTGCCTATGTGTTGAAGATAAATGCGGCAAAAAACACGGTGATGCTTAGCTGTGAGGAGCAGTTGCACACAGAATATATGCTTGTGGAGGCCCCACAGTGGGTCGACGGCGTGCCTGCAAAAAATATCCGAGTGCGTGTGCGCCATCGTAGCAAGCCTGTTCTTTGCGAGCCGCCCGTGCAGGTGGCCGAGGGGCTTTTCCTTGTGCACTTTCTCGAAGATGTGTCGGCGGTGACTCCGGGGCAGTCGGCTGTTTTTTATGATGGGAATATGGTGGTTGGCGGTGCTTTTATAGCCTCGCAACGTGGTATTAACCAATGGATAGGGAATTATGAACGAGAATGAACCTTTGTCGCTCTATTCGCTTAACAACCTTGTGCGTGCGACGCTTGCGCAGGGGTTGCCCTCGGCCTATTGGGTGGTGGGGGAATTGAGCGAGGTGCGCGAAACGCAGGCGGGCCACTGCTATGTGGAGCTTGTGGAACGCGACGAGGCTACGCAGGAGATGCGGGCAAAGGCTCGTGGTACAATATGGTCGCGAATTTACTCACTCTTGAAGGGCTATTTCTTGGAGCAGACGGGCGAGCGTTTCTCTGTGGGGCTGAAAGTTATGCTCAAAGTTACGGTGGTGTTCCACGAACTGTATGGTTTTTCGCTCGATATTTGTGATATTGAGCCGGCCTACACTTTGGGTGATATTGCACGGCGCAAGCAGGCGATACTCAATCGTTTGAAGGCCGAAGGGGTGATAAACCTCAATAAAGAGCTTCCCTTTCCTGTGCTTCCGCAGCGCATTGCCGTTATTTCCTCGTCGTTTGCTGCGGGGTATGGCGATTTTTGCGACCAACTGCTGAATAATCCCTACGGCTTTGCTTTTTACCCCTGCCTCTTTGCCGCGCCTATGCAGGGTAACAAGGTGGAGCAGGGTGTAATATCGGCGTTGAACAGAATAGCCGAGAATATAGACTTTTGGGATGTGGTGGTGATTATACGTGGCGGTGGTGCAACGAGTGATTTAAGCTGTTTCGATACATACGATCTTGCCAATAATTGTGCGCAGTTTCCTTTGCCCGTAATAACAGGCATTGGGCATCAGCGCGACGATACTCTTGTGGATGCTGTGGCGCACACTCGCGCAAAGACACCCACGGCTGCCGCCGAAATGCTTGTGCACGCTTTTGCGGCGCAGGCGGTCACTGTAAATGATATTGGCACACGTTTGAGCGGTGCCGCGCACAATATATTGGAGGTGCATCGTCGACAGCTTGCGGTTGCGTTGCAACGTTTGCCTGTGTGCACGGCTCTTTACTTGCAGCAACAGGCCCATAAGCTCGATTTATGGGAACAGAAGGCGGCCTTGGCCTCTCCCGAGCGTCTGCTTGCTCTCGGCTATGGGATTATGCGTGTGAATGGTAAGGCGGTGCGCTCCATCGACGATATTGAGGAGGGGGCGCAGGTTGTGACAACCGTTGCCGGAGGTAGTTTTATAAGTGTTGTCAAAAATAAGAAAAAAGATAATGAGTAAGAGTGTTTCTATGAGTTACGCCCGAGCAATGGAGCGCCTTCAATCTATAATGGAGGAGATAGAGAGCGGGGCGGTGGATGTCGATAAATTGTCGGAATTGCTGAAAGAGGCCGATGAATTGGTGAATTTCTGTCGCGAAAAGCTGTACAGGGTCGATGAGGAGGTGAAGGCTATATTGCAACGTATGAGCGACGAATTGCCGGCCGAGGAGTAAAAAATCGCGCGCCTGCGAGATTATTTTATCAAATATGATTATCTTTGCGGTTAACTGCGAAGATATATTGTACTTTCTGCGCAGAATGCTTAAAAGCGTGTTTGTGTGTATCGGGCAGTTGCTTTTCTTGTTGAATGTGAAAAATAAAAATTATAAAGATGAAAAATTTGGATTGGGCCAATATAGGCTTTGGTTACAGAAAAACCGACTACAATGTGCGTTGCTATTATCGCGACGGTGCATGGGGCGAAATTGAGGTAAGCTCTTCGGAGCATATAAATATGCACATGGCGGCAACCTGTCTGCATTATGGACAGGAGGCGTTTGAGGGGCTTAAAGCCTTTCGCGGCAAGGATGGCAAGGTGAGAATTTTCCGCCTCGAAGCTAATGCCGAGCGTTTGCAGAGTACTTGCGATGGTATTCTGATGCCTCACGTGAGTGTGGAATTGTTCCGCAAAATGGTTGCAAAGGTTGTGGAGCTGAACAAAGATTATATTCCCCCTTACGAGAGTGGAGCTTCGCTCTACATTCGTCCCCTGCTCATAGGCACAAGCGCGCAGGTGGGTGTTCACCCCGCATCGGAGTATCTGTTCATAATATTTGTGACTCCTGTAGGCCCATACTTCAAAGGGGGCTTCTCCACCAACCCCTATGTGATTATTCGCGAGTATGACCGCTCGGCTCCTCTCGGAACAGGAAAATATAAGGTGGGCGGTAACTATGCTGCCAGTCTCCGTGCCAACAAATTGGCTCACGACTTAGGCTATTCTTGCGAATTTTACCTTGATGCAAAGGAGAAAAAATATATCGACGAGTGTGGCGCCGCCAACTTTATAGGTATAAAGGATAATACATACGTTACGCCCCTTTCAACATCTATTCTCCCGTCGATTACCAACCGCAGCCTGCAACAGATTGCAAAGGATATGGGTATGAAGATTGAGGTGCGTCCCGTTCCCGAGGATGAACTTCCCACATTCGAGGAGGCCGGCGCTTGTGGCACGGCGGCCGTTATTTCGCCCATAGAGCGTATAGACGACCTTGAAACAGGCAAGTCCTATGTATTCTCAAAGGATGGTAAGCCCGGCCCTGTGTGTACAAAATTGTATGAACGTCTGCGTGCCATACAGTATGGCGACGAGCCTGATGTTTATGGTTGGGTAACGGTTCTTGATATTTAATTTTAATCGTTTACTAATATGAAAAGTGCAAAAGAATTTAAGGCTGCCGCCCGTGAGCAACTTTGTGGAAAGTGGTCGCAAGCGGCCCTCTTCACGCTGGGCTATTTGGCATTGGCAGTCGTAATATCAATGTTGGAGGCCTCTTTTTGGAACCATTCGATAATAACAACCATTGTCATAATCCCTGCGAGTTTCTCATACGTAACTGCCTTTTTGGAGGATAAACGCACCGGTGCGGGCTTCAATATTGCATCGTTGTTTGCCGGATATAACGATTGTTTACGCATTGTGGGCACATATTTGCTGACTTATGTATACATATTCCTTTGGATACTGTTGTTCATTATTCCGGGTATAATAAAGTCTATCTCCTATTCACAGGTGTTCTTTATACTGAAAGACAATCCCGAACTATCGTACAATGCAGCGATAGAGCGCAGTATGGCAATGATGGATGGCCATAAATTGCGATATTTTTGGCTCGGGCTCACATTCATCGGCTGGATTATTCTTGGTACTATAACATTTGGTATTGCATATTTCTGGGTGCTTCCTTATATGACTGCTGCGATGGCCGATTTTTATGAGGAGGTTAAAAAAGAGTATGAAAATAAAACTGCTAAATAAAAATTATGGGTAAAGGAAAATTGAAGAAGTTTGCCGAAATGGCGCAGTATCCCAATGTCATTGAGCACCACTTCTCAATGGGCGATGCACGCCCTTTTGAAATGAAGGGCCATTGGGGCAGGGACTTCTTTAAGAACGATAATCCGATAGTGCTTGAACTTGGTTGCGGTCGCGGAGAGTATACCGTGGCCCTCGCGCGCAAGTATCCCGACAAGAACTTTATAGGGGTAGATATAAAAGGTGCGCGTATGTGGACCGGTGCCACCGATGCTATAAAAAACAACCTCACCAATGTGGGTTTCTTGCGCACCACCATTGAGATTATCGACCACTTCTTTGCCGCCGGCGAGGTGAGTGAGATATGGCTCACTTTCCCCGATCCGCAGATGAAGAAATATACAAAGAGGCTCACTTCGTCGCTCTTCCTGCAACGCTACGCAGGGATTCTTGCTCCCGATGCTACTATACATTTAAAGACCGACAGTAACTTTATGTTCACATATACAAAGTATGTTACCGAGGTTAATGTCCTCCCCGTGAGAGAGTGCATCGGCGATGTATATGCGCAAGAGGAGGTGAGCGACATTCTCTCCATCCGCACATATTACGAGTCGCAGTGGCTCGAGCGTGGACTCACAATAAAATATATCTCCTTCGGCCTTGGCGGCAAAAATTCTTTTGTGGAGCCGGAAGTGGAGATTGAGCTTGACGAGTATCGCAGTTACAACCGTAGCAAGCGCAGCAGTTTGCAGACAAGTAAATAATAAAGAATTATGCTTAAACATATAGTAATGTGGCGTTTCGTTGAAGGCGCACAGGGAAAAAGTCGCGTGGAGCATGCGCAGTGGATGAAAGAGCATCTCGAAGCCCTTGTGGGTGTGGTACCCGAAATTCGTTCTATGGAGGTTGGCGTGAACAAGGCTCCCTCGGCAACGGCATACGATGCAGTGCTTATATCCACATTCGACGATGAGGCTGCGCTTGGTCGCTACAAGGTGCATCCGGCTCATCTGGCTGTGGCTGCATATTGCAAGGAGGTGCGCGAGCTGCGTGCCGATGTTGATTATGAAATTTAAACAGCTTCTTAAACAGCTTATTAAACAGCTTATTTAACCTATGGCACTATACCCTAAACTTATACTCGATGCCCTCACAAAGGTGCGCTACCCGGGTAACGGGAAGAACCTTGTAGAGGCAGAAATGGTAGACGACAATATACGCATCGAGGGAAATAAAGTATCCTTCTCCATAATATTCGAAAAACCCACCGACCCCTTTATACGCTCGGTGGTAAAGTCGGCCGAAACGGCTATACTCACATACGTTGGCAAGGATGTTGACATTGTGGGCAATATCACCGCAGTGTCGCGTCAGGCGGCCCGCCCCGAGGTTGGAAAATTCCTTCCGCAGGTGAAGAATGTGATTGCCGTCTCGTCGGGCAAAGGAGGAGTGGGAAAATCCACCGTGTCGGCCAATCTTGCTATTGCGCTTGCCCGTTTGGGCTATAAAGTGGGCCTGCTCGATGCTGATATTTTCGGTCCCTCAATCCCCAAGATGTTCAGTGTGGAGGATGAACGCCCGTACAGCGAGCATATAGAGGGGCGCGACCTTATACGTCCTGTCGAAAAATATGGAGTAAAAATCCTCTCGATAGGCTTTTTTGTCGACCCTGAACAGGCTATCCTGTGGCGCGGAAGTATGGCGAGCAATGCCCTTAAACAGCTTATAGCCGACGCCAATTGGGGAGAACTCGACTATTTTCTCATCGACCTTCCTCCCGGCACAAGCGACATTCATCTAACCATTGTGCAGTGCCTTGCCCTTACCGGTGCCGTGGTTGTAACCACCCCGCAAGAGGTGTCGCTTGCCGCGGCGATAAAGGGGGTTAATATGTTCATAAACGAGAAGGTGGGTGTGCCCATCCTCGGTGTTATTGAGAATATGGCGTGGTTCACTCCTGCCGAACTGCCCGAAAATAGATATTATATATTCGGAAAAGAGGGGGGCAAGCGTATGGCCGAGGCCTATAATATACCCCTCATAGGGCAGATACCCCTTGTGCAGAGTATCTGCGAGAGTGGTGACGAGGGCGTTCCCATTGCAATGAAAAATACCCCCGACAGTGTTGCCTTTATGGAGGTTGCCGCGGCGTTGGTTGAAAAAACCGCTCGTCGCAACGAAGAGCTCCCGCAGACAAAAATAGTGGAAACGCATAAATGAAAGAACAATGGACCGCGAGGATAAAATATTGAAATTCATCGATGGCACAGCCACAGGCGACGAGTGCCGCGAACTGTTGAAGGAATTGCGTAGCGAGGGCCTCTTGGGTGAAGTGCTTTTGAGCGACGCTGCAACCCTTTTCCTGTATTCCCACGAAGAACTGCTCGAATATTTCTCACCCGAAGAGGTTGCCGAGATTGAGGAGATGCGTGCCTCTCTGTCGGCTCCCCGAAAGACCCGCACCTACACTATTGGCGACAGCGCAAGCGACAATCGCTTGGTAGCCGAGGGCGAGGAGACTTACGGGGAGTAAGTGGTTGCCGCTTGTGATTGAGGATTTAAACCCGCCCGCGAATGTAGGGGCGGACCGATGTGTCCGCCCAAAGAACGATTGTACCATTTTGTGGGAGCGTTAGCGACGAGACGCGTTGTCGAGGGCTTGCCCCGAAAAATATCCGACGATACATCCTGTGAGACTCCTTACAAAATGTTCGGGATGACAAAAACCTCCGAAACGGGGAAGAAAATAAAGGGCGCACACGCCGGTGCGCCCCTACAACAACCACTCAATGGGGCACTATACAAATAAATCTCGGGGTTACCCGAGATTTATTTATTGTATGTTATTGTTGTATATTATGGGCACACGGGGCGCACGGTGTGGCCATCGGGTATAGTAGATAACTTGTCATCATAATCAATATTGCCTTCACTGAATCTTAAAGAAGTTGCAAATGTCGAATAGGTTGTATATGAACTAGAAGTTCTATATCTGGCGTAGGAGCCTTGACCGCTGAGTCCCCATCCTGTTCCTGTGCCATGAAAACCATTGAAACCTGCAGCAGGTAAGAAGATGCTGTTACCGTTCGGGCCGGTTACGCGGTAACCGCTAACACCGTTAATGGCGGTCCAAGTCCAAGTGCATTTGTTGACTAACTCTATTAGTTCTATTTCGGTGGGCATACGCCAAGTTCCGCCCCACTTAACGGTGGCTACATCGTATTGTGTGCCGGCAATATTAGTTCCAAGATGTGTTATGTAGTTAACCTTATCATCATAATGAATATAACTTCTATCAGTGTATTCACTCTTCTCCTCAGTTTCTCCCCAAGCATAGTAGCCACCATACTCCCAGGGCTGTGTGGCACCCACGTTGCAACTTGCCCATTTAACAGAGAGTCCCAGGTCCACAATACGGCTGTCGAGCATTGAACCACCCGTTCCTCCACCGAGCGCACCTTGCATTGCCGCGATAGCCGCATAATCGGTGTCATCACCGTCGCCGCCACCGCAAGCAGTAAAAGAAAACGTAGCCATCGCTGCAAAGAGCAGTGGCAAGCAGTTGTAAATAAAAGACTTTTTCATAGCAATAAAATTTTTATGTTAATAAATAGAAATTTCTTGCCACGAATGTAATTCAAAAGATTGAGTAATCACCCCCCGTAGTTAAAATATGTTAACAAGGATAAAATTGTGCTTTTCGCTAATAAAAAACAGGTTGCGCATTATATTTACGCAACCTGTTCTTTGCCTGTTAGGGCCGAAATTTATTTTATGCCCTCTACCTTATAATAAAAGAATACCGCAGTGGCAATGAACAATAGCCCTATTGCACCGTAGATGATGCGGCTGCGTTTGCGACCGAGCGGCTTCACAATAAACTCGGCGTTTTTTGCCGTGAAGAACCAGTCCCAATCGAAAAGCGCGGCAAGCGTGGTAATTACTCCCGCAATTACAAAAATCGTCTGTATTATGTGGTGAGGTATCATTTTCCTTCTGTGGTTACCCAGCCTTGTGCTTTAAGCTCCATTTCCACTCCGTCGCGAGTGACGAGCGCGAGCCCCATACTCTCGTCGACAATGTGGCCGATGATTTTTACCTCCTTCATTGCCGCAACCTTTTCGTGGTCGGCAATGGGCACGGTGAAGAGCAGTTCATAATCCTCTCCGCCGTTGAGGGCGCAGGTAATTACGTTGAGGTTCAGCTCCTCGGCCATAATTGCTGTTTGATAGTCGATGGGTATGCGCTCTTCGTATATGCGACAGCCGGCCTTGCTCTGTGTGCAGATGTGCATAAGCTCCGACGAAAGGCCATCGGAAATATCAATCATCGCCGTGGGGCGTATATTCTCCTCGCGCAATTTCTCCACAATCTCTTTGCGTGCTTCGGGTTTAAGCTGGCGTTCCAGAATGTACTCTTTGCCTGCAAAATCGGGCTGAATATCTTTGTCGGCAGTGGCAATCTTCTCGCGTTCAAGCAGTTGCAGGCCCATATAGGCTGCTCCCAAATTGCCGCTCACGCATATAAGGTCGGTTACTTTTGCTCCGTCGCGCTTTACCACGGTGCCCTTTGGCGCGGTGCCAATGACGGTGATGCTTATGGCAAGCCCTGTGACCGATGCGCTAGTGTCGCCGCCCACAATATCCACACTATGTTGGCTGCAGGCGAGTTTGAGCCCGTCGTAAAAATCTTCAAGGTCCTCGATGCAGAACTTTTTGCTCAACGCGAGCGACACGGTGAGCTGCTTGGGGGCTCCGTTCATTGCGTAAATGTCGGAAAAACCGGCCATTGCAGCCTTGTAGCCAAGGTGTTTGAGGGGGAAATATGTGAGGTCGAAATTGATGCCCTCCATCATAAGGTCGGTGCTTATGAGTACCTCCTCGTTGCTGTCGAAACGAAGCACGGCAGCATCGTCGCCCACCCCCGACAGGCTCTCTTTGTTGCCGAGGGTGATGCTCGATGTAAGGTGTTTTATCAGCCCGAATTCTCCAAGAGTGGATATTTCGGTGCGTTTGTTTGTGTTCATATATAGATGGTTATGCTCTGTTTATAATTTCGCGGAATATGGTGGTCATACGGGGTTGTGCCTCGTCGGCCGCCTTCTGCACCTCTTCGTGGCTCACCTCCACCACAATGCCTTCAACGCCAAGGTCGGTGATTACCGAGATTCCGAATACTTTTATGCCGCAGTGGCGTGCAACTATAACCTCGGGCACGGTGGACATTCCCACTGCGTCACCGCCCATACGGTGGAACATACGATACTCGGCAGGTGTTTCAAAAGTGGGGCCTTGTGTACCTAAATATATACCCTCCACAATGCGTATGCCTTTCTCGGCAGCAATCTCCTTGGCCATTGCTATAAGCTCGCGGCTGTATGCTTGGCTCATATCCGGGAAACGGTCGCCGTAGGGGATATTCTTTCCGCGCAAGGGGTGCTCGGGGAACATATTTATATGGTCGGTTATAATCATAAGGTCGCCGATTATAAAGTCGGGGTTCATTCCTCCTGCGGCATTCGATACAAAGAGGGTTTTTATGCCAAGCTCGCGCATAACACGCACGGGGAATGTTACTTCTTTCATAGAGTAGCCCTCGTAGAAGTGGAAGCGGCCCTGCATTGCCATAATCTCCTTGTTGCCCAATTTTCCGAAGATGAGCTTGCCCGAGTGCCCCTCCACGGTGGAGAGGGGAAAGTTGGGTATATCTTCGTATTTGATTTCGTACTTGTCGGTAATCTCGTTTACGAGGCTTCCGAGGCCTGTGCCCAAGATGATGGCAGTCTCGGGGGCTGTGGTCATTTTCGACTTTAAAAACTCAGCTGTTTCTTGAATTTTCTGTAACATAGTATATAATTTTTTTGTTGAACAATTCTTCTTCGTCATTAAGTATTTTCACTCTTATGGGTATTGCGTATATATTCTCTTTTATGCTCTGTGGCAAATTGTCGATGCTGCGCAAACGTGTGGCATCCTTCTCGGTGGTGAGTATCAGTTTGTTGCCTTGCATCTTGTCGAATGTTTCCGCAATCTTCTCAATGTCGCCGGCGGTGAAATTATGGTGGTCGGGGTATTGCATAAGTGTTACCTTTGCTCCGTTTTTTTCGACAACCTTTTTTAACGGGCCGGGCTTTGCTATTCCTGTGAGCAACAGTGTGTTAATTCCTTTTTTAAGAACAAACTCCCTGTTGGCAACTTCGGGGAAGAGCGGGTAGGGCGTGCCATACTCTACTGTTGAGAAAAACACGGGTGTTCCCTCTTTTGTTTGCAGGCGGGCTTTGCAATTTTGCATCTGTTCCTTTGTAATCTCCTTGCTGCATTTTGTGATTATCACAATGTCGGCCCGCTCGGCCCCTTTTTCACTCTCGCGCAGAAGGCCGAAGGGGAGTATGCAGTCGTTCCAGATGGGGCGGTTGTAATCTACCAATAAAATATTGAGCCCTGCCTTTATGTGACGATGCTGAAAGGCGTCGTCGAGGAGTATTGCCGTGGGGGCTTCCTGTTCGTTGAGCAGATTTTCAACCCCTGTCACGCGCTTTTCGCACACGGCAACGGTAATTTCGGGGAATTTCTGTTTAATCTGGAACGGTTCATCGCCTATCGTCTGCATAGTTGTGTCGGGCCCTGCTTTTATGTATCCGCTACTCTTGCGGCCGTATCCGCGGCTTAACACCGCAACCCTCTCCCTCTCTTTGAGCAGGCGTATAAGATATTCTGTGTGAGGGGTTTTGCCGGTGCCCCCGACGCTTATGTTGCCGATGCATATTGTGGGAATGTCGAACCTCCTGCTTTCGAGCAAATTCTTGTCGAAAGCTTTGTTCCGCGCTTTTGTCACCCACCCGTAGGGGTTGATAAAGTCGGCAATTGTTTTTAAAATACCTTTTCTTTGTGACATTCGTAAAAATCTTACTAATGCAAATTTAATAAATAATTTTATAGTTTAAATAATTTAATCTCTTTTTCTCCGTTTATATAAATATAAATTTGTTTGGCGAGGGGCAGAATGTGCCTATTTTAGCTGTTTTTTATAAAAGGTTTTTTGTAAATATTTACGTATTCGAAAAAAAAAGTTACTTTTGCCCTGAAATAGAGTGCAGATTATGATTTTTTTTGTATCTTGCACCCGATTATCAGGTTTATACCCTTTTGGAAAGGTGCTCGAGTGGTTGAAGAGGCACGCCTGGAAAGCGTGTATACGCCAAAAGCGTATCGGGGGTTCGAATCCCCCTCTTTCCGCAGTTTGGAGATAATATTAACTTAAAATATCAATTTTTAAAAATTACACACAATGAAAAAGCTTTTTGCAATTGTTGCAATGTTGGGTATGTTCACATTCGGTACCCAAATGGTTTATGCACAGGAAGAAGTTGCTCCTGCTGCTACTGAAGTTAGTGATTCTGTTGCTACCGATTCAACAGCTGTTGCCGAAGAGGCTCCCGTTGCCGAAGAGGCACCCACCGTTGTAGAGGAGGCTGAATCGGAAGGTTTCCACAAAATTATTAAGACAAAGTTCATTGAGGGTGACGCTGCATTTATGTCATTGGTTGCCATCGCAATGGTTATCGGCTTGGCATTCTGCATCGAGCGTATTATCTATTTGAGCCTTGCACAGGTTAACACAAAGAAGTTGATGGAGGCTATCGCCGCAGCTTTGGAGGCAAAGGATGTTGAGAAGGCAAAAGATATTTGCCGTAATACAGCCGGCCCCGTTGCAGCTATTTGCTATCAGGGTTTGATGCGTATCGACGAGGGTCTCGATACTGTTGAGCGTTCAGTAGTTTCTTACGGTAGCGTTCAGAGTGGTCTTTTGGAGAAGGGTTGCTCTTGGATTACCCTCTTCATCGCTATGGCTCCTTCACTCGGATTCTTGGGTACTGTGATTGGTATGGTTATGTCTTTCGACGAAATTCAGCGTGCAGGTGATATCTCTCCGACTATCGTTGCCGGCGGTATGAAAGTGGCCTTGATTACCACTATCTACGGTATTATCGTTGCTCTTATCTTGCAGGTATTCTACAACTACATCCTTGGTAAGATTGAGGCTCTCACAGCTGATATGGAGGATTCTTCAATCGTTCTTCTCGACCTGCTCACAAAGTACAACCTTAAAAAGTAATTTTAACAGCTCTAAATATAATAAATTATGAAAGCTGAATTTTTTAGTAAAATATCATCATACATCTTCATCGCATTGATGGTGCTGACAGCTGTTGTGCTTGGCCTTTTCTACGGAGTGGGCTACGACAATCAGTCGGCTGTTACCGGTGGTGCTTATGTTACCGACCCTCAATACACCGATCTTTTGCTCTATTGGATGTATGCATTGATGGTTATTGGCATTGTATGTGTTGCTGTCTTTGGCATCATACAGTTCGCTGCCAATATGGTAACCAATCCTATGGGCTCAATAAAGAGCACTATGGGCGTGCTTGCAATGGCTGCTTTGATAGGTGTTTCGTACGCTATTGCATCGGATGAGTCGATTTTGATAAACGGTACAGCGTTTGATGATACTGCAATTTTGAAATTAACCGATGTTTGCATCTATGTGCAATATGTTCTTTTGGTTATTTCTGTTGTTGTAGCAGTGCTCAGTCCTGTGGTTAAGTTATTTTTCAACAAAGTAAAAGCATAATAAAATGGGTAAAAGAAAAGTTCCGGGAATTAACGCCAGTTCAACGGCCGACATCTCGTTCATCTTGCTCATATTCTTCTTGGTAACCACTTCAATGGATACCGACCGCGGTTTGCAGGTGCGTTTGCCCCAGCCTCCCGATGAAACACAGTTGCAGGATCCTCCCAAGATTCGTAAACGTAACAGCTTGATTGTTAACGTGAATATGAATAACGAGATTCTTGTGACACAGGGAGAAAAGCTACCTTACGTTATTGATGTAAAGGAGTTGCGCGCATTGGCAAAGGAGTTTATCGCTAACCCCGACAACCGTCCCGACTATCCCGAGAAGCACGCAGAGAAGCTCCCCGATCCCTTCGGAGTGCAGATGGTTACCAACAAACACGTTATCTCTTTGCAGACCGACCGTGCGACAAACTACGACACCTATTTCCAGGTTGAGAATGAGTTGTATGGTGCCTACAATGAATTGCGTGACGAATTGGCAAGAAAGACTTTCGGACGTCCGTTTGCTGAATGTAACGAAGACCAGCAGTTTGCTTGTCGTATGTACTATAAAACTATGATATCGGAGGCAGAACCCCGTACATATAACAAATAAGAAATTATGAGTAAGTTCGGAAAAAAAGAGAAGGCAGAAATGCCTGAGTTGAACACCTCGTCATTGCCCGACTTGATATTCTCTATCCTCTTCTTCTTTATGATTGTAACATCAATGCGTGAAGTGGAGTTGAAAGTGGAATTCAAGATACCTCAGGGTACCGAGTTGGAAAAACTCGAGCGTAAGTCTTTGGTATCAAATATTTACATTGGTAAGCCTACACGTGACTATCGTGCGAAACTTGGTCTTGCAAGCCGCATACAGTTGAACGACAAATTTGCCGATGTATCACACATTCGTGAATATGTACAGGACGAGCGCGAGAGCTTGGCAGAGCGTGACAAGCCCTTTATGAAGATTTCTATCAAAGCCGACGTTAATACAGAAATGGGTATTATCACCGATGTTAAGATGGAGCTCCGTAAGGCTTGGGCGTTGAGCATTGTGTACTCTTCGTCGCAACGCTAAAAGAGAAGATCTCCCGTAAGGGATACTGAATAAACATCCTCGGTCGTGTCAATTGACACGACCGAGGATGTTTTATGGCTCATCTGCAAAGTCTGAGGGCTATGCAGAAAGTATATTTAATCCAAAAATGAATTTAGGTTCAGTAGAAATTTACTGTGGATACTACTATTTATTTGCTAAATATTTTTGCTTTTAACTTCTCGGTGTCCCGCGAGTTGACCCAAAAATATTTTTTTTGCGTATTTGTCATTCTCGAACCTTGTGTGAGAGATCCCTCGTCGCATTGCTTTCAGCGAAGTTGTTCACGCTCGTTGCGATTGAAAATAAATTTTCACTCCCTCGCTTATTCGCAACATTCGCTCTGTCGGGATGACATTAACTATTGGAATGTGGGGCAAATGCTATATTATCTCTATAATTAAAGATTTATTGGACTACAACTTTTTGCTATTGAGCCTGAATTCACCCTTTTAATATATGTAACGAAGCGATAATTGTGTGAATGCTTTTCGTCGGCACAAAAATCGAATTGTTCTATAATCTCCCAATCTTTTTTGTCGAATTGCGGGAAGAAAGCGTCGGCCTCTGCTGGTGTGTCCTTAACCTCTGTGAGGCAAAGAATGTCGGCAATGGGTAGTGCGTGCCTGTATAGCTGTTCGCCACCTATTATATATACAATCTCCTCGTCGGTGCAATTGGCAAGGGTCTCTTCCAATGATTTAAAATGCTCGGCACCGAGAAATTCGCACTCTTTGCGCGAGAGGACGATGTTACGGCGGTTGGGCAATGCTCCTTTGGGTAGTGAACGGAAGGTGTTGCTCCCCATTATTATTGTGTGGCCGGTGGTTATCTCCTTGAAGCGTTTAAGGTCGTTGGGCAGCCAATAGATGAGTTTATTGCAGTGCCCGATGGCGTTATTCTCGGCAATGGCGGCGATTAGTGCTATTTTAGGCATTGTATATTTGCTTTTCGGTTTTTGAACAATTTTATACGGCAACCACTCCTTTTATGTGGGGGTGAGCGTCGTAGTCCTCCAATGAGAAGTCCTCGAATTTAAACCCGAAAATGTCCTTTACATCGGGGTTTATTACCATTCGGGGGAGCTTCTTCGGCTCGCGGGTGAGCTGCAATTTTGCCTGCTCTATGTGGTTGAGGTACAAGTGAGCATCGCCGAGAGTGTGTATGAATTCTCCTGCTTTAAGCCCTGTTACCTGTGCCATCATCATAAGCAGCAGGGCGTATGATGCGATGTTGAAGGGCACGCCCAAGAAGCAATCGGCACTGCGCTGATAGAGTTGCAGGCTCAAACGGCCGTCGGCTACATAGAATTGGAACATTGCGTGGCAGGGTGGGAGGTTCATATTTTTTATGTCGCCCACGTTCCAAGCGTTCACTATTATGCGACGCGAGTCGGGGTTGTTTTTCAGCGTTTCAACAACCTCTTTTATCTGGTCTATATGCTCGCCGTCGTATCCCGGCCAAGAGCGCCACTGGTAACCGTAGATATGCCCTAAATTGCCCTTTTCATCGGCCCATTCGTTCCATATTCTCACTCCGTTGTCTTGCAGATATTTTACGTTTGTATCGCCGTTGAGGAACCACAGGAGTTCGTGTATTATGGATTTAAGGTGCAGTTTCTTTGTGGTGAGGCAGGGGAAGCCCTCTTCGAGGTTGAAACGCATCTGGTGCCCGAATACACTTAAAGTTCCTGTGCCGGTGCGGTCGTCTTTCTTTGCTCCTTCGGTGAGTATTCTGTCGAGCAGTTGCAAATATTGTTTCATTGTATTCTGTTTTTTTCTTTGTTTGCGAAGATACAATATATTTTTCGACAATGAAACTTTATCGGGATAATTGATAGTGCGTGTTTGTATTAAATTTCTTATGAAATATATCAAGGCCGGATAAAGTGCTGTCTCGGTTGTGAAATAAATTTCAAACAACTTCTTGCTTGTTGCAGCAACAAAATGGTGCTTGCGGCATAAATATGGTTGCAGTGCTTGTGTTGCTGTTATATTTTCATTACTTTTGCAATAAATTGCAAAAGAATTTTCTCTGCATTCATTGTGAAGCGGTTATAAGGTTTTTTGTATGAAACTGAACAGCGAATTTGAGGTTGGTACACGTGCCCTCTTTGGCGAGGAGCGATACTCGCGTTTCGTGTCGGCTCTCGACGAGGAGCCGGTGGTGAGCGTGCGCCTTAATAATCGTAAGCCTTTTGCTTCGTTTGAGGGTGATGCGGTTCCTTGGGCTCCCGAGGGTGTGTATCTTCCCTCGCGCCCTCTTTTTACGGCCGACCCTCATTTTCACGCGGGCTGTTACTATGTTCAGGAGGCCTCTTCGATGTTCCTCGGCAGTGTGGTGCGGCAGTTTGTGAAGGAGCCTGTGCGGGCTCTCGACCTTTGTGCCGCTCCCGGTGGCAAAAGCACGCATCTGTTGCAGTCGTTGCTTGCTGGCAGCCTGCTCGTGTCGAATGAACCAATGCCGTTGCGTGCGCAGGTGCTTGCCGAGAATGTGATAAAATGGGGAGCTCCCGCAGCTGTGGTTACAAAGAACGAGCCGGCCGATTTTGCCCCCTTCCGTAATTTCTTCGACCTTGTGGTGGTCGATGCTCCCTGTTCGGGCGAGGGGATGTTCCGCAAGGATGCTTTTGCCGTGGAGCAGTGGAGCCCCTCGGTGGTAAAGCAGTGTGTGGAGTGTCAGGGGAAGATTCTCGCCGACATTTGGGACAGTTTGCGCCCCGGCGGTCTGCTTGTTTACAGTACTTGTACGTTCAATGCCGCTGAGGATGAAAATCGTGTAGAGTGGATTGCCGAGGAACTTGGTGCCGAGCCTTTGGCTGTGAATATAGATGAGTCGTGGGGTATAACCGGCTCGCTGACAAGCGAGGGGTTGCCCGTCTATCGTTTTATTCCCGGGCACACTCGTGGAGAGGGGCTTTTTATGGCTCTGTTGCGCAAGAATGGCGAGGAGACGCTTGCCCGCCCGCGTCCCGCAAAGCTGCAACCTGTGGCGGCGAAGATGAAAAGCGTGGTTGAAAAGTGGCTCAAAAATCCCGCTGCCTACGATTTTACAATGCAGGGCGATACTCTTCAGGCACTCCCCAAAGAACACTCCGCTGCCATTGTGGCACTGCAACAGAAGTTGAGGGTGCTGCACGCGGGAATCCCTGTAGCCACAATAAAGAATAACAAAATAATTCCTCTCCACGCATTGGCAATGAACAGCGAGCTTAATGTGCGGGCTTTCAACGCAGTGGAGGTGGAACGCGACCAAGCGTTGGCCTATCTGCATCGTGAAACGCTTAATTTGCCGGGTGCTCCGATGGGCTTTCTGCTTGTGACATACAAGGGCGTTCCCTTGGGCTTTGTGAAGAATATAGGCAATCGTGCCAACAATATGTATCCGCAAGAGTGGAAAATACGCAAAAATCCTGTTGAACTTTAAATAAAAGAAGAAATAAAAGAAGATTATATGAGAAAATTAACATTATCGTTGTTATTCAATTTTATAACCTTGTTCTCATTTGCGCAGATATTTAACCCAGTGGAGATTGAACAGAAACTTACTGTGAAAGGTTCCGAGGGTGAAATGTTGTTTACGGCCTTCATAGAGGAGGGGTGGCACTTGTATGCCACAGATATTCCGGCAGGAGGTCCCACTGCGGCGAGTATTACTTTTGAAACGCTCGAAGGTGCCGAGGTTGTGGGTGCGTTGCAGTCGGGTGCGGGAGTAAAGGAGAGTATGGACCCTATTTTCGGAATGCGTGTGAGTTATTTCGAGGGTGAGGGTGTTTTTATTCAAAAACTGAAATTCACGGGAGGAGCCTATCGTGTGCAGGGCTATCTTGAATATGGCTCTTGCAACGACGAGAATTGTATGCCTCCCACAAAATATGAATTTGATATTAAAGGTGAGGCGGCTGCACAGGCTATGCCTGCGAAGGAGGCGGTTGTTCCGGCAGTGGAACTGCAACCGGCTACCCCTGTTGTGCGGAATAATAGTTCTTTCTCGGCATTGTGGGAACCTGTGACCGACAGCCTTGCTTCGTTTGGCAACGAGGGAACAACGGCAACCCGCTCGCTGTGGGTAACATTTATTTTGGGATTCGGCGGCGGCCTTCTTGCCCTGCTCACTCCCTGTGTGTGGCCCATAATTCCTATGACTGTGAGCTTCTTCCTCAAACGCTCCAAGAGCCGTCGCAAGGCAATAGGTGAGGCGGCGTTCTATGGTGTTTCGATTGTGGTAATATATCTTATTCTGGGCTTGGCTGTAACCGCAGTTTTTGGCGCAAGCGCGCTGAATGCTCTTTCCACGAATGCGGTCTTCAATATATTCTTCTGCGCCCTGTTGCTGCTCTTTGGAGCATCGTTCCTCGGAGGGTTTGAACTTACTCTCCCCTCGTCGTGGACAAACAAGGTGGATGAAAAGGCTAGCACCACCACCGGTCTGCTGAGTATATTCCTTATGGCTTTCACGCTCACGCTTGTCTCTTTCTCGTGCACCGGCCCCATTATCGGCTTTCTGCTTGTGGAGGTATCGGTGGCAGGCTCATTGTTCGGTCCGGCAATAGGAATGCTTGGCTTTGCGTTGGCACTTGCTTTGCCTTTCACGCTTTTCGCACTCTTCCCCACACTGCTCAAACAGGCTCCCCGCTCGGGTGGCTGGATGAACACAATAAAGGTGGTACTCGGCTTTGTGGAGATTGCTTTTGCGCTTAAATTCTTCTCGGTGGCCGACCTTGCATACGGCTGGCGTCTGCTCGACCGTGAGGTATTCCTTGCTATATGGATTGTGCTTTTCGCGCTTCTCGGCCTCTATCTGCTCAATGTTATTCGTTTCCCCCACGATGATGCGGAGGAGAAGCATACTTCGGTGCCTAAATTCTTTACGGCGTTGCTCTCTCTTGCTTTTGCCGTGTATATGATTCCCGGCCTTTGGGGTGCTCCCTGCAAGGCTGTGAGTGCCTTTGCTCCGCCTATGTGGACGCAGGATTTTAATCTATACGAGAATGAGGTTCATCCGGCCAGCAGTAACTACGAAGAGGGTATGGCAATGGCGCGTCGTTTGGGCAAGCCCGCTCTGCTCGACTTTACAGGCTACGGTTGTGTGAACTGTCGCAATATGGAGTCGGCAGTGTGGAGCGACAGCCGTGTGGCAACCCTTTTGAACGATGAATATGTGCTTATTTCCCTTTTTGTCGACGACAAGAGTGCTCTTGATACTCCCATAGAGGTAGAGGAGCAGGGCGCAATGCGCAAGTTACGCAGCGTGGGAGATTTGTGGAGTTATTTGCAACGCTATAAGTTCGGTGCAAATGCGCAACCTTTCTATGTGCCGGTTGACAATGATGGTAATCCTTTGGCCGGCTCATACTCCTTCGACCTTGACGCCGATGCTTTTGTCAAATTCTTGGAGCAGGGATTGTCGAGCTATAAGAAAAAGTGATTTTTACGATAAAGGAATAAAAAAGAGATAATTTGTATATTATTCTTTTAGAATTTTGCAAACAACAGATGCACGGTTGCTGCACAATGTAACCATAAAGAACTATGAACGAAACAACACTTGTAAAAGCTATTCTGAGCAGTAGAGTCAGAAAGATTGAGAAATATGCGACAGATACCGAAACGATACAGCGTCGCGTGCTTGCCCGTTTGGTGTCGGCTGCCGCCGGAACAGAGTGGGGCATTAAGCACAATTACTCCTCGGCCATGAGCTATGAAAAGTTTGCGGCAACCGTAGGGGTGCAGGACTACGAAACGCTTAAAGGGTATATAGACCGTATGCGTCACGGCGAAAAGGATGTTTTGTGGAAGGGGCGTTGCAAATGGTACGCAAAGTCGTCGGGCACAACCAACGACAAGAGCAAGTTTATTCCCGTTACTCCCGCAGGCTTGCAGAATGCTCACTATAAGGGTGCTGCCGATGTTGTAGCTCTTTATCTTGCCAATAATCCGCAGAGTCGTATGTTCTCGGGCCGCGGGCTTATTCTTGGTGGCAGCCACGCTCCCAACTATAACCTTCCCGGCAGCCTTGTGGGCGACCTCAGTGCCATTCTTATAGAGAATTGTAACCCGTTGGTGAATATGGTGCGTGTCCCCGAAAAGTCGATTGCCCTTTTGAGCGATTTTGAGGAGAAGATGGACAAAATAGCCCGTGCCGCCTGCAACAAGAATGTAACCAACCTGTCGGGCGTGCCCTCGTGGATGATGGCTGTGCTTAAACATATGCTCGAAATTACAGGAAAAACAAGTGTCGAGGAATTGTGGCCCAATATCGAGGTATTCTTCCACGGCGGAGTAGCCTTCACTCCCTATCGTGAGCAGTATCTGCAACTGATACGCAAGCCCGAAATGAAATATATGGAGACATATAATGCCAGCGAGGGTTTCTTTGGTATTCAGAATGACCCGACAGATTCGGCAATGCTTCTTATGATAGACTATGATGTATTCTACGAATTTATACCTTTCGAGGATTTAGACTCGCCCAATCCGCGCGTGCTTCCTCTCTGGGAGGTTGAAGTGGGCAAGAATTATGCAATGCTCATAAGTACCTCTTGCGGTCTTTGGCGTTATATGATTGGCGACACTGTGCGCTTTATGAGCAAAGACCCCTACAAAATTGTTATATCGGGGCGTACCAAGCATTTTATCAATGCCTTTGGCGAGGAACTTATTGTGGATAATGCCGAGAAGGGGTTGAAGAAGGCTTGTGAGGAGACCGGTGCACAGGTGTCGGAATATACTGCGGCTCCCGTGTTTATGGATGCAAATGCGCAGTGCCGTCACCAATGGCTCATAGAGTTCTCGAAAGAGCCCTCTTCCATCGAGCGTTTCGCCGAAATTCTCGACACTACCTTGCAGCAGATAAACTCCGACTATGAGGCGAAGCGATACAAAAATATTACTTTGCAACCATTGGAGATTGTGGTAGCGCGCAAGAACCTGTTTAACGATTGGCTTAAAAGCAAGGGCAAGCTGGGTGGCCAGCATAAGGTGCCTCGTTTGAGCAACAGCCGTCAGTATATAGAGGATATGATGTCATTTAATGGATAAAATATGTCTGTAAAAGAATTTATATTATCAATCTTGCTCGTAGGAGTGCTTGCCGGTTGTGCAAGTATGGGAACCCCCGATGGCGGCCCTTACGACGAAGAGCCACCGGTGTTTCTCGGCGGTTATCCGGCGATGAATGCGCTTAATGTTACCGAAAAAAAGATAACAATAGATTTTGACGAGAATATACGCTTGGAGAATGCCTTTGAGAGGGTTATTATCTCTCCTCCCCAGCAGGAGCAACCTAAAATAAGATACAGCGGCAAGCGTGTAATAGTGGAGCTCGAAGATAGTCTTATCCCCAATGTTACATACTCCATCGACTTTAACGATGCGATTGTCGACAACAACGAGGGTAATCCGTTGGAGAATTTTGCTTATGTATTCTCTACCGGAACAATGGTGGACACGCTTGGAATATCGGGAACAGTGGTTAATGCGCAAGACCTTGAACCTATAAAGGGTATTATGGTGGGCGTACACTCGTTGCTCGCCGACTCGGCATTTACTACAAAGCCCTTTGAGAGAGTGTCGCGCACCGACAGCCGTGGCCGCTTCACAATTAAGGGAATGGCCCCCGGCCGATACAGAGTGTATGCTCTTGCCGATGCTAACGGTAACTATCTGTTCGACCAAAAGAGCGAGGCTATTGCATTTATGGACACAGAGGTTTCTCCATCAGCATCGCTTGCCGTGCGTTACGACACTATTTGGCGCGATGCAGAGACCATCGACACAGTCCGCGCGGTAGAGTATACACGCTATGGTACCGAGGATATTGTGCTGCGTGCCTTTAAAGAGGAATTCCACACACAGTATCTTGTGAAATACCCCCGTGTGGAGCATAGTAATTTTACAATGTACTTTGCAGCACCCAACAAGGAGCTTCCTGTGATAGAGGGGCTTAATTTCGATGCAAAGGATGCCTACATTCTTGAAGCTAATACCACGCAGGATACTTTGCGCTATTGGTTCAAGAATCCCGACGTATATAACAATGATACATTGAAAATGGTAGTTACCTATAATGTGCTCGATTCTATGTTGCAGATTGTTCCGCGCAGCGATACTCTTTATGTAGCATCGAGGAAGCGTCTGGAAACTGTGCAGAGAGAGGCTGCCGAGAGGCTTGAAAAGGATAAAAAACGTTTCCTTAAACTTGCAAAGAAGTATAATACCAACGACGAGGATAGTCTCCCCGAGTATATACCGCCCACTCCTACATTGGAAATAAAAACCACTACTGGCAGTATGATGGATTTTGGAGAGGAATTTGAGATATATTTCGAAGAGCCTTTGATAAGTGTGGAGAATGGCTTTATTCACCTTTCACAGGTGATGGATTCTTTGTCAAAGCCCATTCCTTTTATCTTTAAACAACGCCCCGATGATGTTCGTCGCTACACTCTATACGCCGAGTGGAGGCCCGAACAGACTTATACTCTGCAAATAGATTCGGCAGCCTTTAAAGGTCTTTATGGCAAGGTGTCGCCAGCCTATGAGCAGACAATAAAATTCCGTTCCCTCGATTCATACGCGGTGCTTTATCTTAATATCCCGCACACGGGCAACGATGCGGTGGTGCAGCTGATATCCTCTTCCGATAAGGTGGTTGCCGAGCAGCGTACCGAGAATAACAGATGTTCGTTTTTCTTTGTAAAGCCCGGAAAGTACTCTATGCGCCTTTTTATGGATAAAAACCATAATGGCAAATGGGACACAGGTTCATACGAGAAAAAGCAACAGCCCGAGGAGTGCTACTACTATCCTCGTGTGCTCGACCTGCGTGCCCTCTTCGAGTATCAGCAGGATGATTGGAATATAAACTCCCCGTTGGATGAGCAGAAACCTTTGGAGGTTACCAAGCAGAAGCCCGATGTTGAGAAGGTGAAAATAAGCCGCAACCTTATGCGTAAATTCAAATAACAGTGAGAAGAGTACTCCTCGTTGCAATATTGATTTTTCCCGTGGTCCTCTCTTTGGGGGCGGTGGAGATAAAGCGTCGTCCGGCCTATAAGTCGGGCGAAACGTTGGAGTGTGTCTTCTACTTTAATTGGAGAATGCTGTGGGTGAGAGCCGGCGGTGCGAAACTCATAATACGCGATACTGTTTATAATAATTGCAAGGCGCAATATATGTCGCTGTTGAGCTCCACCAACGAGAAGGCCGATGCTTTCTTTAAGATGCGCGATACGCTGACAACCATATTTACCCCCGGCAGTGTGCGTCCTTTGTATTATAGAAAATCCTCTATTCAAGGTCGTCACAAATACCTCAACGAGGTAAAGTACGATTATCTTCCCGATGGGCGCGTGAATCTTCATCAGCAATATAAGCGCGACGGGCAGTTGCGTGTGCTGCGCACCGACACTTGCACCGCTGCCGTTTTTGATATGATGAGTCTGCTTGCCTACGCTCGCACCTTCGATTATTCCGGTTTTAAACCCGGGCAGCGAATATCCTACCCGATTGCCACAGGTAAGCGAGTGGAGAAGCAGAGTCTTATCTATCGTGGCACAACCAAAATTACGGCAAATGATAATCTCACCTATGAGTGTATAGAAATATCGCTTGTGGCGGCCGGAGAGAATAATGCGGAAAGAACCATTGTGAACTTCTTTATCACCAACGACGATAATCATCTGCCCATTTTGCTCGACCTTGCGTTGAATTTCGGCACGGCAAAGGCCCGCTTGTCGAGGAGGGCGGGGTTGCTCTATCCGTTGGCACCGGTTAAACAGTGAAGCAAAAAGAGGCTCAGTAGAAATTTACAGTGGATACGACTATTTGTTTGTCAAATATTCTTGCTTTTAACTTCTCGGTGTCCCGCGAGTTGTTCTTGCTTTAAACAATTTGTTTTTTACGTTCTTTTGTATCCAAAAGAACCAAAAGGTCCGGCACACGAGTACGTTCAAGTAGCTCACGCCTCGGCTCGCGAATTGCTACGCAATATCCCTCGTTCGTTCCTCGCTTGTTTCCTTAACTTCGACGGCCTTTAATTCTTTCTCTTACGTTGCCGGTATTTTTTAGAATTACCATTGCTGATATACTACACAATAATTAAAGATTTATTGGTCCACAACTTTTTGCTATTGAGCCACAAAATACGCTAAATCAGTATAAACTGTTATATCGAACTCACGTCAATATATACAAAGTAAACACCCTCGTCAGAGTATTCTAGCGAGGGTGTAATGTCTTAAAAATGGACTTTTTAGTTATCTTCTTTTTATTATATGTGCAACATTCTTAAATATTGGCAATGCGCATAATGTCGGCAAAGACTCCTGCGGCTGTAACGCTTGCGCCTGCGCCGTATCCTTTAATGAGCATAGGGTACTCTTTGTAACGCTCGGTTGTGAGCATTATTATATTGTTGCTGCCTTCGAGATTGTAGAAGGGGTGTTTGTCGTCGACCTTGCACAGCGATACGCTGCCCTTGCCATCCTCGAATTTTGCGATGAAACGCCAATGCATATTCTCGGCCTCCAAAATCTTGCGCTCCTCTTCGAATTTTGCATCAAGCTCGGGAAGCTTGGCCCAGAAGTTCTCCTGTGACCCATCGAATAGTTCGTTGGGGATGAAGAGATTGGCTGCAACATCCTCCTGCTCTATTGTGTAACCCGCTTCGCGTGCCAAGATAACCAGCTTGCGTATTACATCCTTTCCGCATAGGTCGATGCGGGGGTCGGGCTCGCTGTATCCCTTCTCCTTTGCAAGGCGCACAGCCTCGCTCATAGGAACATCCTTGCCAAGCACGTTGAAAATGAAGTTGAGCGTGCCGCTGAGCACTGCCTCTATTTTCAGTATCTTGTCGCCGCTGTTTATAAGGTCGTTGATGGTGCTTATTACGGGAAGTCCGGCACCCACGTTTGTTTCGAACAAATATTTTATGTTGCGTTGGCGGGCAATGTGCTTCAATTCGCTGTATGTCGCATAGTCGGACGATGCTGCTATCTTATTGGCGGCAACCACCGAAATATTGTGCGACAGAAGAGCAGGGTAGAGCGATGCTACTTCTCCGTTTGCCGTGCAATCGACAAAGACGGAGTTATATATGTTCATATCAATAATATCCTCGCGAAGCTTGTAAATGTCGCTCTCTTTGCTTGCGGCAAGAGCCTCGCGGTAGTTTGTAAGGTCGAGCCCGTCGCGGTCGAATATTGCGTGACGGCTGTTGGCAATACCCACAATGTTCAACTGCAAGCTGTGCTCCTTTTTAAGAGTCTCTTGTTGCGAAGCAATCTGCTCGATGAGGCTACTGCCCACTGTGCCAATACCGCAAATGAATAGGTTGAGCACCTTATATTCTGAAAGGAAGAAGGAGTCGTGAATAACATTCAGGGTCTTGCGCAACAGCTCATTGTCGACAATAAACGAAACGTTTGTCTCCTGTGCGCCTTGTGCGCAAGCAACAACATTTATACCGTTACGGCCGAGTGTCTGGAATAATTTGCCGATTATTCCCGGTGTTTGACGCATATTCTCGCCAACGATAGCCACGGTAGAGAGGCCGGTTTTTGCTGTAACTGCCTCCATCAAACCCATAGAAATTTCTTTCTTGAACTCTTCGTTCAGCACTTTGCAAGCCTTATCGGCATCTTGGTGGCGCAATCCCAGCGAGGTGCTGTTCTCCGACGATGCCTGTGCAACGAAGAATACGCTCACGTCTGCATCGGCAAGTGCGTGGAAAATGCGGTGGTTAACACCCACTACTCCCACCATTCCCAGTCCTTGAACAGTGAGAAGATCGGTGTCGGCGATGCTTGATATTCCCTTGATGATGCGCTCGCTACGGCCGCAATCGGCACTTATGATGGTGCCTGCACCGTCGGGATTGAAGGTGTTGCGTATCTTAATGGGTATATTAGCCTTGAATACAGGGTAGATTGTGGGCGGGTAAACAACCTTTGCACCGAAATTGCATAGCTCGGTGGCCTCTACGTAGCTCAATTTGTCGATGGTGTATGCCGAATTTATAACTCGCGGGTCGGCAGTCATAAAGCCGTCAACGTCGGTCCAAATTTCAAGCATATTGGCTTTTAGTGCCGCTGCAAGAATGGCTGCTGTATAGTCGGAGCCGCCACGGCCCAAATTTGTTGTTTCGCCGCTCTCCTTGTCCGATGAGATAAAGCCGGGGGCCACCACAATTCTGTCCTTGCTCTTCGAGAAATACTCATGTATGAGTTTGTCGGTAGCTTCGTCGGCAAGGATATATTTATTGTGCTTTGTTTCGGTTTTTATGTATTTGCGTGAGTTGAAACGCACTGCACCGTCGATAAGTGCGGTTACGATGCGGCTCGAAAGTCTTTCGCCGTAACTCACGATGGTAGCCTCGGTCTTTGGAGTGGTGTTCTTTATGAGGGAGAGGCCTAAGTATATATTCTGCAATTGGTTCAGCAACATATCTACCTCCTGCAAGAGGGTTGTGCGCTTCTCCTCATTGTTTATTATTGCATATATCATATCGTGGTGCCTTGCAACGATTGCTTGAAATTCATCGTTGAATCTCTCGTCGCCGGCTACTGCCATATTGGATATTTTTATAAGGCGGTCTGTAACTCCTCCAAGAGCCGATACTACTACAATGACGGGCTCGCTCTTTGCGGCATTTTCCACAATGCCTTTTAGGTTAAGGATACTATTTACGGAACCAACTGATGTTCCGCCGAATTTCATTACTTTCATTTTCTCTTAGTTCTGTGTGAGATATATGGCGAGGCTCAAAATGTTGCAGCCTGGCAGATTGAAACTACAAAGTTATGAACTTTGTTGTAATTGGGCAAGAAAAATGGACTAAATGGTGTTATTTAATGAAATAACCCGGAAAATCCTTGTCGGAAATCCGGGCTGTTTTTGTTTCTCCTCTAAATTTTCTTATGGCTTGAAAAATTTATAAATACACTCGCAAATATAGTCTATTTGTTTGTTTGTAAGTTCATAGTAGAGCGGTAGACGTAAAAGGGTGTCGGCAAAGCGATCGCAATTGGGTAACTCTCCGCCCCAATGACTCTCTTTGTAGAACTCGCTCTTGTGCAATGAGAGATAGTGCGATACTGCAAGTATCTCTTTTTCTTTCAGGTGCTTAATGAGTGCCGTGCGCTCTTCGAGCGAGTTGCACACAATGTAGAACATATGGGCGTTATTTTCGGCATAGGAGGGTATTTGTGGCATTTTAAAGTATCCTTCCTTTGCCAATGGGGAGAGGCTGTCGCGGTATCTGTTCCATATTTCTTTGCGTCGTGCCTGTATAGTGTCCATATGCTCGAATTGTGCCCAAAGAAAGGCTGCTATAACCTCTGATGGCAGGAAAGAGCTACCACAATCCACCCAACCATATTTGTTTACCTCTCCTCTGAAAAATTCGGCTCTATTGGTTCCCTTTTCCCATATAATTTCGGACCGGCGTATGAACTTTTCATTGTTAATGCCTAATAGTCCGCCTTCGCCGGCAATGATATTTTTTGTTTCGTGAAAAGAGAATGCCGACAATTCTCCAATGGTTCCCAAGGGTTGTCTCTTGCCGGTGTCAGGGTTTGTGTAGTGTGAGTCTACGGCTTGTGCTGCATCCTCTATAAGTAATAGGTTGTGTTTGTCTGCAATGCTGCGAAGGGCTTTCATATCACAGGCAACGCCGGCGTAGTGCACAGGTACAATAGCTTTGGTTCTTTCGGTTATAAGTTCCTCCACTTTTGTTGCGTCGATATTGGGATTATCCTCCTGGCTATCGGCAAAAATAATTTTTGCTCCTTCGCGTACAAAAGCCAATGCTGTTGATACAAACGTGTAGGAGGGTATTATAACCTCGTCGCCGGCTTTTATTTCGGCAAGCATAGCGCACATTTCAAGGGCGTCGGTACACGATGTTGTTAACAAGGTCTTCTTGAACCCATATCTCTCCCTGTACCATTTCTGGCATCTTTGCGTGAACTCGCCATTGCCCGACAACTTGCCGTTTTTCACAGCCTGTTCTATATATTTTGTTTCGTCGCCGGTAAGGAATGGCTTGTTGAAAGGTATCTTTTCCATAATTATGGTATTATTTGGTTGTTCTCTCGTTTATAATACGTTCGAGTTGTGCCAGTGGCGACATTTCGCGGCTTTGCTGTTCGAATGTCTGCAAACATCCGGTCTTGAAATCCCTGTCGCTTTTCAGCAACTCAATTATTTTGTCGCTCAAAGTATCGCAGTCGAAGAGTTCTGCTTTTGCGCCGGTCTTGCCATCCTTTACAAGGTCTTCGGCAACACCTATCCCGAATGCAGCCACAGGCGTACCCATTGCTATTGCCTGGTTTACCATCAATGGGCCCGAATCCTCTATCGATGTGCTCACGAAGAGGTCGCACATCTTGAACACTTTCATCAGTTCTTTCAATGGTATGAACCCCAGCTTCATTACATTGTACCCGAGATGTTCGAAAATCCGTGAGTTCTGCTCGCCGACCACTACAAGGGAAACCTCTTCCGGCAGTTCCGGTGCGCGCTCCTTCATCAGTGTGAGTATTGATATAAGATATTCGAATCCTTTACGGTTATCTACTCCGTTGAAGGATGTGCAGCCAAGCAACACAAGTTTCCTGTTTCTCTTTATGCCATACTCTTCCCTTATTTCCTCCTTGCTTGCCGTGGGTAGCAACTCTGTATTTATGGGAAACAGTATCGGGGTTATCTTGCGGTTCTGTCCGGGCAGTGATTTTTCGGCCCGTCGGCAGTCGGTTGTAGTGCCCCACATCTCCATATCTTCCGGGAAAGAGACAATCTTCCTTTGCATAATCTCGGCCGGGAGTGAAGTCTTTGCCTTGAACATAGGGCACTCCTTGCAGCCCGTGGTGTAGCCCTCGCAGTCGAACGGGTAGTGGCAACCTCCTGTAAATATGGCGTTGTCCATCATTATTCCAACAATTCGGGCATTTGTGAGCTTGTGGAGTTCCGCAATAATTTCGGGTGTTATGAAATTGTTTGTCCAGTGGAGGAATATTATGTCGGGGGTAAAGCCTGCCTGCTTTATAATATCGCGGGCGGTGGCCATACTCTTCTGGTCATCGAAAGCAACCCTTGTCGAATATGAATTGGCCCTGAACAGCTCATTCCACCTTTGTGTGTCGCTCTTGTATTTCTGTTTCAGCTGCCGGTACCGGAAGAATGAGAAACCGCCTTTCTTTATTTTGTATTGTATGACACCGGGGGTATTCCCGTTTGTGTTGAGTGCAAGTATTACGGAGTGGTAGCCTGCATCCCTCAAATAGTTGTTGAATATTACGGTTGCAGTGCCGGCACCACCGTGTGAGTAGGTGGCAAGGTGTAGAATCTTTATTTTCTCTTTCTCTATACCCATAAGTGATAAATATATGTAGTGTCGGTTACTTTAAAACCTTTCTTCTCATAAAAGGCGCAGGCCTCAACGTTTTGTTTCTGGGTGGGTAGGGCTACATTTCTTGCACCGTGGTCAAACGCTTCCCTAAATGCACTCTCCATAAGTGCCGAGCCAATGCCTCGTCGCCCATACTTTTCATCTACGGCAAGTAGCCCAATGTTGGTGGTTTCTCCGTATGAGATGGTTATGAACCCGGCTTCTTTGCCGTCAATTTCATATTTGAGTACCTTGTCGGCACTCGTTCCTGCCAGCGAGTTGTCCATCCAACGCTTATACATTCTTTCGAAAGCCTCTCTGCCAATACTCTCATCGAGGCGGAAACGTGAATATTTCCCGCTGCGAAAGGCCAGGGAGTAAAGTGTGTCGGTAGCTTTGGTTGCTTGTGGCAAAAGCGGGTAACCGGAATCGGCCGCTGTGATTTTTCTTGAATATACAACCTTGATGTCTATTGGCGGGATGTTGATGTCGAGTGCCTTTTTTGAAAAGATATATACAAGCCTGTATCCTTCTGCCCGGCTCTCTTCTTTCAGTTTTTCGATATTGAAATCATCCTCTCCTCCGACAAGAAATCGTCCGATTCTGTATCCGAAGAAGTCTGAATCCCAAGCAAGATATTCGATGGTTCTTTTCATAGAGTTGAAATTTGAGGCCTTGCCTAAATGCAAAGATAGTGACATTGAATGTAATGCCCAAAGTTTTTCTTTGCTTTTTTGCCGCTTTAAAAAATATTGAAGCAAGCTTCATATTTCTTGCTCGTTTGTTGTATCTTTGAGTTACCTCGAAGATAGTCTGCACTCGCTTTAAAAAATATTGAAGCAAGCTTCATATTTCTTGCTCGTTTGTTGTATCTTTGACACAGAAAAGATACAACAAAAATGAAAGGACACTCACTGAAAGCATGGTTTTTGGCTACAAGGCCCTGGTCGTTTCCGGCATCGGCAATGCCTGTGCTCGTTACATTGGCCTATCTGCAATGGTTGCAACGCGATGTCGATTGGCTTGTGGGCTTGTGGGCTTTGGCAAATGTTGTGCTGTTTCACGCGGCTGCCAATACTTGGAGCGATTATTTCGATTTTAAAAAGGGGGTAGACAGGGAAGATACCGTTGGCGGCACATCCCTCACAAGTGGCGAGTTCCGTCCGAAAGAGATTTTCACTCTTGCAACAGTGCTTATGGCGCTATCGGTTGCTTCGGGTGTGCTGCTGTTGCTATGTACAGGGTTGCCTACGCTCTATATCGGTTTGGCGGGCTGTCTGTTTATCCTGCTCTATCCGTGGCTCAAATATCACGCTCTTGGCGATGTCGACATCTTTATCACATACTCGATATTGCCCATTCTGGGAACTTCGTATGTTGCCACAGGGTATTTCTTCTTGGAGGTTATGTGGCTCACCATTCCTGTGGGGCTCATAACGGTGGGCATACTGCACATAAACAACACCCGCGATATTGAACACGACAGGCGTGCCGGCATAACTACATTTGCAATGCTTGCAGGCGGCACGTTGTCGGTGCTGTTCTACTTCTTCGAAATTCTTTTTCCCTTTGTGTGGGTGGTGTACAACATTGTATATGGTTTCTTCCCGTGGTGGTCGTTGCTGGTGCTGATAGCATTGGTCCCTGCAATTGCCTGCCTGGTGAGGGCAGTGCGTTTCCTGTCGTGCGGTGCCGAAGAACTTTATGGTGTCGATGAAATGACAGCAAAAGTGCAACTCGTGTTCAGCCTGCTGTTCACAATATCATTCCTTGTAGCAGGCTTTTTAGGATGAAACAGGTGGTATTGTCAATAGCGGTGGCCTTCTTCTTGTGGACGGTGATGTTTTCACCTCTCACTGCGCCATATCTCAATTTCTGGTGGGCAATGACAGCTTCGGCCGTTACGCTCACAACGCTTGCTACACTTTTTGCACCACGTTGGTGGAAACGTATTCGTTTTTCTTTGACCGATATTCTGCTTGGCGTGGCAATAGCTGTGGCTTTGTGGTCCTTCTTTTGGGTGGGTGACAAGTTGTCGCAACTGATGTTCGATTTTGCAAGGCCGCAGGTCGATACCATATATGGAATGAAGGAGGGCACCTCTTCGCTTCTGCTCACATTCCTGCTGTTGTTCATAATAGGTCCGGCCGAAGAGATATTCTGGCGCGGGTATGTGCAGGATTCTCTGTCGAAACGTTGGGGTGCTGACAGGGGTTTTCTTGCCACCACGGCTGTTTATTCTCTTGTACACATAGGTTCAATGAATTTTATGCTCGTAATGGCTGCACTTGTGGCAGGTGTTGTATGGGGCTTGCTATACAGGTTCTTTCCGGGCAGGTTTGCTGCTATAATAGTTTCACACGCATTGTGGGATGTGGCTGTCTTTGTGTGGTTTCCCATAATGTAAAGTTTTTAGGACGATGGCAAAAGATAAAATAGTTTTTTTATGTAACGATTGCGGTTACGAGTCGCCGAAGTGGTCGGGCAAATGTCCCGCGTGCGGTGCCTGGAACACGCTTGTCGAGAAGGTGGTGCGTGCATCGGCCCCTTCGCGGGTGTCGTTACCGGCAATGGAAAAGGTGCAGTCGCAACCGGTGCTGATAGACGATGTTGCGGCCGACAGACAGCCTCGTATGGATATGGGCGATGCGGAACTTAATCGTGTGCTTGGCGGTGGTCTTGTGCCGGGTTCTTTGGTGTTGCTTGGTGGTGAGCCGGGGATCGGAAAATCGACTCTTGTGCTGCAAACGATACTTGGTCTTCCGTCGCGCAGAGTGCTTTATGTGTCGGGCGAGGAGAGCGTGCAACAGATAAAACTGCGTGCCGACCGCATTGCCCACACCCGTGGCGAGTGTCACATTGTTTGTGAGACGGTGCTCGAAACTATCTTCACTCACATAAAGAATATAAACCCGGAATTATTGGTGATAGACTCTATACAGACAATGTGTACCGAGGCTGTCGACTCTTCTCCCGGCAGTATGGCGCAGGTGCGCGAGTGCACGGCTCTGTTGCTGAAATTTGCCAAGGAGAATAATGTGCCCGTAATACTCATAGGCCATATAACCAAGGATGGCGCAATTGCCGGCCCCAAGATTTTGGAGCATATAGTGGATGTGGTTATACAATTTGAGGGCGACCAACATTATCTGTATCGTGTGTTGCGTTCCATAAAAAACCGCTTCGGCAGCACTGCCGAGCTTGGTATTTATGAAATGCGTCGCGAGGGATTGCGTCAGGTGAGTAACCCTTCGGAACTTTTGCTCAGCGACCGTCACAAGGGTATGAGTGGCACTGCTATTGCCTCGGCGATAGAGGGCGTGAGTCCTTTCCTCATAGAGGCGCAGGCACTTGTGAGCACTGCTGCATACGGAACACCGCAACGCTCGGCCACAGGCTTCGATATTCGCCGTATGAATATGTTGTTGGCGGTGCTCGAAAAGCGTGTGGGCTTTAAATTGGCCCAAAAGGATGTATATTTGAATATTGCGGGAGGTCTGCGTGTGAACGATCCGGCAATAGACCTCTCGGTAATAACCGCCATACTGTCGAGCAATATGGATGTGGAGATTGAGCCCACAATATGTATGTCGGGTGAGGTTGGCCTTTCGGGTGAGATACGCCCCGTAAACCGTATAGAACAACGTATTGCCGAGGCCGCGAAACTCGGCTTTAAGCAGATAATAATTCCAAAATCCAATATGAAGGGGCTCGACACCTCACGCTTTGCCATTGAGGTGTTGCCCGTGAATAAAGTGGAGGAGGCTTTCCGCCTCGTATTCGGGTAAACAGCTATGGTAAGTGAATTTCAGACAAGAGCATTGCCGCACCAGGCGGTGAACGAGCAGGCATTAAAGTGTTTCGTTGCCGAAGAGAAGGGGTGGGACATTCGTACAATAACGGCTGTGCGGGTGTTGCGTCGTAGCATCGATGCGCGCCAGCGTACAATATATGTGAACCTCTCACTGCGTGTTTTTGTGAACGAGTATCCTGCGGACGATGAGTATGTGAGCCGCGAGTATGGCAATGTCGAGGGCAGGCAGCCTGTAATTGTAGTGGGTGCAGGTCCCGCGGGCCTTTTTGCCGCGCTTAAACTCATAGAGCAGGGGTTGCGCCCCATTGTGGTGGAGCGTGGGCGCGATGTTCGCACGCGCAAGGTGGACCTTGCCAATATCTCTCGCACCCACAAGGTTAACCCCGAGTCGAACTACTGTTTCGGTGAGGGTGGTGCCGGTGCCTATTCCGATGGTAAATTATATACCCGTAGTAAAAAACGTGGTAATATAGAGGGTGTGCTTAACGT
Source organism: Bacteroidaceae bacterium (assembly GCA_045634365.1). Taxonomy (GTDB): domain Bacteria; phylum Bacteroidota; class Bacteroidia; order Bacteroidales; family Bacteroidaceae; genus HGM04593. The sequence goes on from JAZRAC010000064.1 coordinate 105,624, forward strand.
ATTTTGTCAGCACGGGGCAAGCCCCACGATTCTTGCCGACGCTCACCCGCATATAGGCACCGACAAACTGCCGCGTGTGATAGAGAATATGCGCAACACTATAATAGGTTGCGGTGGTGAAGTGCGTTTCGAAACACGTATGGAGGAGATTCTTGTACAGGGTGGCAAGGTGTGTGGCATACGCACCGACAAGGGCGAGATTGCAGCCTCGGCTGTAATTCTTGCAACGGGCCACTCGGCAAAGGATGTCTATCGCACATTGCACTCAACGGGTGTCACTCTCGAAAGTAAGGGCTTTGCCGTGGGTGTACGCTTGGAGCACCCCTCGGCTCTGATAGATGCGATACAGTATCACAATCCGCGAGGGCGAGGGAAATATCTTCCGGCTGCCGAATATAGCTTTACCACACAGGTCGATGGCCGTGGGGTTTATAGTTTCTGTATGTGTCCCGGTGGCGTTGTTATCCCCTCGGCCTCCACAGAAAAGGAGCTGCTTGTGAATGGAATGTCGCCGTCGCATCGTGGCGGTGCGTGGAGTAATTCGGGAATGGTTGTGCAGGTGAACCCCGAGGATGTCCTTTTGCCCGAAATGCAAATAGATGTTGATGGCGTTGAGCCTGTGCCCGATGATTCTCCCCTGCGTGTGATGAATTTTCAAGAGAGGCTCGAAAGGCTCTGCTGGGCAATGGGTAACTACCGCCAGACGGCTCCCGCACAGCGTATGGCCGATTTTGTGAATCGTAAATTGAGTTACGACCTGCCCAAAAGCTCCTACGCTCCCGGGCTCCTCTCCTCGCCGATGCATTTTTGGCTCCCGCAGTTTGTTGCCACCCGTTTGAAGCGTGGCTTTGAGCACTTTGGGCGTGTGTCGCGCGGTTTTCTCACAAACGAGGCGGTGATGATAGGTGTGGAAACACGCACTTCGTCGCCTGTGCGCATAGTGCGCGACAATGAAACGCTGCAACACATTGCGTTGGAGGGGCTCTTTCCCTGTGGCGAGGGTGCCGGTTACGCAGGCGGCATTGTATCGGCAGCGGTCGATGGGGAGCGTTGCGCCCTGTCGGCAGCGGAGTATGTAACGCGGGTCAGATAGCTATTATTTCACCACAATTTCGTCGGTAAACATAAAGCCGCCCTGCTTCCCGCGAGTGGCGCGGTAGCGTATGTAACGTGCAGTTGTGTCGCCCTGCCAGCAGTAGTTCTTGAAACTCAATGTGTCGTCGCGCACAACATTGTGTGTTATGTGGGCGAGGGTGGAGAATGTGAGGCTGTCGGCCGATACGGCGATGTTTACTTCGGCAGGCAGATAGATGCCCGGCTCGCATAGTTGCATAAAGTGGGCACCGATTGATTTTATTCTTGTCGCCTTTTCAAGGTCTATGCAGATGTCTATTCCTCCTCTCCCGATGAAGCCCTGCCAACGTTTATCGTTGTTGTTCCACCCGCCGTGCAGGCCATCGGTGAGGGCAGTGTCGCCTCCGGCTGTGTATGTGGGGTAGTAGGGCGAGCCTTGCGCATAGTGTACCCTTTTGCCTTTGGCAAGATGATTGTTTGGTGCGAGGGATTGTGGGCGATTGCCATACTCACGGCTTAAATCAAATGCATTGTAGCCCTTTTCGCGCAACTGTTTCACGGCATTTAAGGCTCTTGTGCGAAATTCAGTGTAGTTGCGTTTCTCTTGCGGGCTCCACCCAATCTCGGCAATGGCGAGGATGCGCGGATATATCATAAATTCATTCTGCTTGGGAGTGGGTATATATTCGGCCCACACGTTGCCTTGAATGCCGTGTATGAGCGCAGCCTCGCTGCCGGTGATGCTGTCGGGTACGGGGTTGTAGGAGTAGACTTTCTCCAAAGGCAGGTAACCGCCGAAGGCTACGGGTTGTGTGTGTGGCGCATCCTGATAGGAGTCGAGGTAACAGAATTCTCCGGGAGTCATTATGGCTTTATGCCCTTTGCGTACGGCGTTTATTCCACCGTCGGTGCCGCGCCACGACATTACGGTGGCGTTGGGTGCGAGCCCTCCTTCGAGTATTTCGTCCCACCCGATTATTTTGCGCCCCTTGCTGTTGAGGAATCGCTCTATACGCTCTATAAGATAGCTTTGAAGTTCGTCTACATTGTTGAGGCTCTCCTCGCGCATACGCTTCGTGCAGAGAGGACAACTGCTCCACGAGGCTTTTGCAGCTTCGTCGCCCCCTATGTGTATATATTCGCTTGGAAAGAGCTCCATAATTTCGGTAAGTACATTTTCGAGAAATTCAAATGTAGCCTCGTTACCTACGCAAAAATCGGCCTGTTTGTAGGGGATGTGCGTACAGGATAGTTCGGGGTAGGCGGTGAGAACCTCCTCGGAGTGTGCCGGCATTTCAATTTCGGGTATTATGGTTATGTACCTTTCGGCTGCATAGGCTACAATCTCTCTTACATCCTCCTGTGTGTAGTAGCCGCCGTGAGCATCGGGTTCTCCCTCCTCTTTATATAGGCGGTCGCCGCGCCACCAATCTTTCCACTCTTTTTGGCTGCGCCACGCTGCAAATTGCGTGAGGCGCGGGTAACGCTTAATTTCCACTCGCCATCCGGCAGCGTCGGTGAGGTGCAGATGCAGGCGGTTCATCTTGTAGTGCGAAATAGCGTCAATCTGCTTCTTTATATACTCTTTGTCGTAGAAGTGACGCGAAACATCGAGCATCAGTCCGCGGTAGGAGAAGCGTGGCTCATCGATGATGGTACCGCAGGGAATATGGCCGGCACTGTTATTCAGCTGGGCAAGAGTCTGCACTGCATAGAAGAGCCCGGCGGCATTTGTTGCCGTGGCTGTAATTTCCCCCTTGCCGATGTTTATGCTGTAACCTTCGGGTGATGTAATCCCTTCAACCTTGTCGACAATGCGCAATACTATCTGCTTGTCGCTATTCTCGTTGATTATGAATTTGTTACTGCTGAGGGCCTGTAACAAGTGCGAGGCTTCTTCTCCCTGTGCCTCAATGATTATTTTTACCCCATTGTCGGCTATGAAAAATCCTTTGTCGGCAGTGTGGCGCAGTGGGGCGGGAAGCACACTCTCTTCCACAATTCTCTTCTGCTTGTTGCAGGCAAGCAACAGCAGGATTGCCATAATAAAGATTACTATTCTTTTCATAGGGGCAGTGTGGCGGTAGTTACTTTTTTGCGTAGAACCGCAACCAATTGTCGAACATCTTATGGGCTGTCGACTGCCAATAGTTAAGTGGCGGTTGCGAGGGGTCGTCGTTAAAGTAGTAGTTGATGGGAATATCTATGGGCAATCCCTTGTGTACGTCGCGCTTGTGCTCCCTGTCGAGCGTGTATAGAGCATATTCGCTGTGTCCGGTGATGAAGAAATTTCTCGTTCCCTTCTCCTGCATAATATACACCCCCGATTCTGTCGACTCCGACAAAAGTTCCAAGCGTGGTTCGTTGACAACATCTTCGCGGTTGATATTAGTGTGTCGGCTGTGTGGAACGTATATTATATGGTCGAATCCCGTGAGCAACGGGTGCTCTATATTGAGCTGTGTGTGAGGGAATACTCCGAACATCTTTTTGGGCAACAGATGCTTCTGTATGCCGAACTTTTGGTAAAGCCCCGCTTGTGCCGCCCAGCAGATGAAGAGCGTGGATGTGACATTGCTTTTTGCCCATTCGAATATTTCGCACAATTCGGGCCAGTAGGTAACCTCTTCGAATGCAATCTTCTCGATGGGTGCTCCTGTTATTATGAGCCCGTCGAAATGTTCACCTTTTAGTTCGCCGAATCCCTTGTAGTAGCGTTGCATATGTTCGGGTGTGGCGTGCTTGGGTGTGTGCGTGTCCAGTTTCATCAGGACAATCTCCACCTCCTCTTTGGTTGTGGAGAGTACACGTATAAAGTCGGCCTCTGTGGGCTCCTTCATAGGCATCAGGTTGAGCAGGGCAATTTTAAGGGTTCTTTCCGTCGGGGTGGTAAAAACCTCGAAAATGTTTCCTTCGTCGAGTACTGCTTGCAGTGCCGGTAGTCCTGTCGGTACTTTTATAGGCATAGTTGCGGGGTTGTGGTTGGTTGTTATAAGTTCTGTTTTTTCTTACCAAATATCGAGGCGTTGCTCCTTGGGAACAAACAGCGGGTGTTCCTCGGTAATGCCGAAGGCTGTGTACCAATCGTCAATATGTGGCAGTGTGCCGTTCACTCGCCAGCGCATAAGCGAGTGGGGATCGGTTTTTGTGAGGTTGCGTATCTCTTCGTCGCGAATATTGCCTGCCCACACGTTGGAGTAAGCAAGGTAGAAACGCTGCTCGGGGGTAAAGCCCTCTTCTGTGGGTAGCGGGTTTTCTTTGGTTGTATTCTTGAATGCCTGCATAGCAATCATAAGGCCGCCGTGGTCGGCAATATTCTCGCCCACGGTGAGCTTGCCGTTGGCATTAAGGCCGGGAAGAACCTCTATCTTGTCGAAAAAGTCGATTATAACTTTTGTACGCTCGTTGAAACTTTGTGCATCCTCCTCGCTCCACCAGTTGGCAAAATTTCCATCCTTGTTGAATTGGCGGCCTTGGTCGTCGAATCCGTGTGTCATTTCGTGCCCGATCACTACGCCGATGGCTCCGTAGTTGAAGGCGTCGTCGGCGCACATATCAAAGAAGGGGTATTGCAGAATGGCTGCGGGGAAGCAAATCTCGTTGGTCACAGGGCTGTAATAGGCGTTTACAGTTTGGGGAGAAATGTGCCAAATGGTGCGGTCCACCGGCTTGTTGAAGTTCTTTTCAATGTGGTCGTCCCAGCCGAATGCCGAAATATCGCGACACACTTCCGAATAGCTTTTTTGCGGGTCGATTGTGAGTTTGCTGTAATCCTGCCACTTGTCGGGGTAACCAATCTTCACGGTGAATGCATCGAGTTTCTCGTGTGCGGCAGCTTTTGTGCTGTCGCTCATCCAGCCCTGTGCGTCGATGCGCTCTCCCAATGCAATTTGAAGGTTTTTCACCAGCTCCATCATACGCTCTTTTGCTTCGGGAGGGAAGAACTTTGCAACGTACAACTGCCCGATAATTTCGCTCAAAGAGCCGTCGGTGGCGGCAAGAGCGCGTTTCCAGCGTGGTTGTTGAGCCTTCTTTCCACTCATTGTGCGGCCGTAAAAGTCGAATGCAAGGTCGCCGATCTCGTCGCTCAATTCCGATGAAGTTGAGTTTATTATTCTCCACTGCATATAGGCGATAATCTCGCTTATGGGCATCGTGTTTATAATTTCGCTAACCTCGGCGATGGCTGCGGGCTGTCCTATGTTTATCTCTTTTATGCCATTGATGCCCAAAGGCGCGAAGAATTTATCCCAATCGATGGCCGGAAACTGCTTTTTCACCTCGTCGTAACTCATCGGGTGGTAGTTGTTCATCGGGTTGCGGCGCTCCACGCGGCTGAGCGACTTATCGGCAATGCGTGTTTCTATTTTTATCACCGCCTCCATATTCTCGTGAGCCTTTTTTTCGTCGAAGCCTTGCAGTTTGAACATATCCGCCACATACTGCTTGAATTTGTTGCGTATGTTGACGGTGGCCTCATCTGTGTCGCTGTAATAGCTCTTTTCGGGCAACGATAGGCCTGCTTGCGCCACGGTGAGAATATTCTTGTTGCTGTCCATTATGTCGCTGCCGATGCCTGTGGCAAAAAAACCGCCTATGCCCAAGCGGTAGTTCTTGGCAACAAGGGGTAGAATGTCGGCTCGGTCGGTGAGCTGTGCAACCTCGTCGAGCAGAGGCTTTATGGGGCTGTTGCCAAGAGCGTTGCGGCGTGTGCTGTCCATTGCCATATTGTAGAGGTCGCCCACTTTCTGTCCGTTGCTGCCGGGGGCATTATCCTGTGCGGCAAGTTCAAGGACAAGCTCCTGCAATTGCTCTTTGCTCTTCTCGCGCAGAGCATCGAATTGTCCGTATCGTGCGTATTCATCGGTGAGAGGGTTCTTTTTTGCCCATCCTCCTGTGGCATATTCATAAAAATCGGTTCCCGGGCACTTTGTAGTGTCCATATTTGTAAAATCAATCATCGACTCCATCTTTTTTTCGGTTGTACAGGCAACTGCACTTGCAAGCATTGCCGCGTAAATTAAAAATCGTCTCATTATTTAGTTCAAATTTTCGAGTTCTTCCATTCTCTTTTCCCAATCGTTCATTGCGTCGGCGAGCTGTTTTTTAAGCGAAGCGTATTTTGTAAAATTCTGCTGTGTGCTTCCCTCCATGGTGCTCATAAGTTCCTCCATTGCTGCTATTGCCGCCTCTAATTCGTTCACTGCATTCTCACACTCTTCCACTTGCCTTTCGAGCTTGCGACGCTGTTTCTGCAACTGCTTCTCGGCTTCGTAGCTCAATCGGTTGTCGTTTACAGCCTTGGGAACTTCACTTTGTCGCGCGGGTTTCAGTGTCACCTGCAACGCTTCGTTTATGTTCGTTGCGTTTTTTGTGGCAAGATAGTCGTAAATGCCACCAAGGTGCTCTTTCACGCTTCCGTCGCCAAATTCATAGACTTTTGTGACAAGGCCGTCGAGAAATTCTCGGTCGTGGCTCACAACTATTACCGTGCCGTCAAAGTCGCGAATGGCCTCTTTCAGCACATCCTTCGACTGCATATCAAGGTGGTTGGTGGGCTCGTCGAGAATGAGCAGGTTCATCTGCTGCAATAGCAGACGTATCATTGCCAATCGGCTGCGCTCGCCTCCCGACAGAACCTTTACCGGCTTTTCCGATGCTTCTCCGCCAAACATAAATGCTCCCAGAATGTCGCGTATGCGCAGGCGTATGTCGCCTGTTGCCACATTGTCGATAGTCTGGAATACGGTGAGTTTCTCGTCGAGCAGTTGCGCCTGGTGCTGCGCAAAATAACCTATCTGCACATTGTGTCCTATGGTAATCTCTCCGTCGTGTTCAAGTTCCTTTAAAATGCAACGTACAAGCGTGGTCTTTCCCTCGCCGTTGCGCCCCACGAAGGCCACTTTTTCGCCACGGTTTATTGTGAAATTTACGTTGCTGAACACTGTGTGGCTGCCGAAACTCTTTTTTGTGCCGTTGCAGATGATGGGGTAGTTGCCACTGCGTGTAGCGGGGGCGAAGCGCAGACGCAAACGGCTGGTGTCCTCTTCGTCAATCTCGATGGGTACCATCTTTTCGAGCTGTTTTATGCGGCTCTGCACCTGCACGGCTTTTGTGGGCTTATAACGGAATTTTTCTATAAATTCCATTGTGTCGGCAATCTCTTTTTGCTGATTTTCGTAGGCACGTATCTGTTGTTCGCGACGCTCTTTGCGAGCGAGCATAAATTTGTCGTACGATAGTTTGTAGTCGTAAATGCGTCCGCACGAAATTTCAATGGTGCGGTTGGTTACGGCGTTCAGGAATGCACGGTCGTGGCTCACGAGCAACACTGCGTTGCTGCTGCGGGCAAGGAACTGTTCCAACCACTGGATACTCTCAATGTCAAGATGGTTGGTGGGCTCGTCGAGCAACAAAATGTCGGGGTGTTGCAATAATAGCTTTGCAAGCTCTATTCTCATTCTCCACCCTCCGCTGAATTCCTTGGTGGGGCGTTCAAAATCGCTGCGGCGGAACCCTAATCCTTGCAGTGTGCGCTCAATTTCAGCCTCATAGTGGCTGCCGCCCATCATAGTGTATTGTTCGTTAAGATGGGTGTACTCCTCTATCAGTTTGTGATACTCCTCGCTGTCGTAGTCGGTGCGCTCGGCAAGTTCGTTGTTCATAGACTCCAAGCGTGCCTCTGTTTCGTGAATGTGCTCAAAGGCAAGCTCTGCCTCCTGAAAAACCGTGCGTCCTTCGGCGTGATTCATCACCTGTGGCAGATAGCCCACGGTAAAATCGCGAGGTCTTGATACTGTGCCCTCCGTTGGCTGTTGGCTGTTGGCGATAATCTTTAACAGAGTGCTCTTGCCGGCCCCATTCTTTCCCACGAGGGCGATACGGTCTCTCTTGTTCACAATGAAACTTACATCGTGAAAAAGATTTCTACCGCCAAAATCCACTCTTATGTTATCGACCGATAGCAAGGCTCTCTATTTTTTAATTATTACAATAATTCCATTTTACTACCACAAAGTTAATTCATTGATATGATAAATGCAAGGTTTAACCTCTTTAATAAAGGGCGCAGGAGGGATGTTTCTAAAATTTTTCAAAAAAATCGAAAAAAGTTGCCGAAAAATTTGGAAGTAATTATAAAACGCTTTTATATTTGCAATGATTTCAGAAATGAAATGCAAAAAACTAAAAAGAGGAAAGAAAATGATACCCCGTTCAGAGTTAAAGAAAGAGCTTATAGATGCAGGTATTCGCCCGTCGGTTCAGCGTTTGGCAATTTACGAATATGTAAAGAACAATCCTGTTCACCCCACGGCCGATGTTGTATACGCAGCCTTGCGCGACGAGCTTGGCTCTCTCTCCCTCACCACGGTCTATAATACTTTGAAACTCTTTGTCGATGCGGGTCTTGTGCAGATGCTCACGATAGACGATACCCTGCGCTGTTTTGATGGTGACACAACCTCGCACGCACACTTCCGTTGCGACAATTGCGGCAAAATTGTGGACCTGAAAATAAAAAATGAGTTTCTCTCAATGGTCGATGGGCTTGGCGGGTTCGAAGTAAAAGAGGCACAGCTCTATTTGAAAGGCCTTTGCCCCCTGTGCAGCAGTAAAAAATGAGAAAAAGATAATTTAGGATAATAACAATTTAAAATTTTACGATTATGAAAAAGTACATTTGTTCAGTATGCGGTTATATTCACGAAGGCGAATCGGCACCCGAGCGTTGCCCTATGTGTAAAGTTCCTTCGGAGCGTTTCAACGAACTTGTAGAGAATGGTAAGTTGGAGTTTGTTCAAGAGCACGTGATTGGCGTAGCAAAAGGTTGTGATGCCGAAATGATAAAAGACCTCAACGACCACTTTATGGGTGAGTGCACCGAGGTTGGAATGTATCTTGCAATGAGCCGTCAGGCCGACCGCGAGGGTTACCCCGAAATTGCCGAGGCTTTCAAGCGTTACGCTTGGGAAGAGGCCGAGCACGCTGCTAAATTTGCCGAGCTTCTTGGTGATGTTGTTTGGGATACAAAGACTAACCTCGACAAGCGTATGAATGCCGAATCGGGTGCTTGCGCCGACAAGTATCGCATTGCGAAACGTGCAAAAGAGCTCAACCTCGATGCTATCCACGATACTGTTCACGAAATGGCGAAAGACGAAGCTCGTCACGGCAAAGGCTTTGAAGGTCTTTTCCACCGTTACTTTGGTAAATAATTGCCATTTCAACGAGATATTTTCAATACAAGAGACCGACTAAAAAGTATTTTTTAGCGGTCTCTTTTGTGTAGGAGATGAATAAAAAGATGTAGTTCAAGGCTTGCGTAGCCTGAAAAACCGGAGTTTACTAAGCGTAAATGAGGATTTTGAAGGCAAGCGTAACGCAGAAATTACACTTTTTAGTCATCTTCTTGTTGTTTTTAACTGTTTTCTGTCGTCCGTGGATTGTTATTCGTAAACAATCTCTAAAATATCACTTATTGTAACGGGCTCCTTCCAATTGTCCCACGAAGTATATACAATCTCCAATCCTTTATAATAGGCCGATAGCTTTATACAATCGACCTTCTCCCACGCAGGCTCGCCAAACTCACTCGACTCCCCGTTGAGAAGTAATCTGCGCGATAAATAATCGAGCTTGTAAAATCCGCCGCCCATGCATCGCTCTCTCGGGCGCAATAAATCGTAGTGCCTTTTTACCTCGCCAAGGCGTAAGGCACCATCTTTTGTTAATATAAATTTTGGCTGTGTATCGTTCAAGTTACCGATTATTTGAACATTTCCATCATTTGTAAAGCGGTCACTGCGCACTCGTCGCCCTTGTTGCCCAATCGTCCGCCGCTGCGCTCCTGTGCCTGCAACAGATTGTTTGTGGTGATGAGGCCGAATATCACAGGGGTATTATATTCTACATTCAGTTTCGACAGCCCCACTGTTACTCCCTCGCATATATAGTCGAAATGCGGAGTATCGCCTCTTATCACGCATCCAATGGCAATCACACTGTCGTATTTTCCGCTTTTCACCATTTGCGATGCACCGAATATAAGTTCCCAGCTTCCCGGAACGCTCTTTGTGTCTATATCCTCGCTGCTCACTCCATTTTCTATGAGTGTTTTTATAGCGCCGTCTCTTAATGCGTATGTTATTTCGTTGTTCCACTCGGCATATACTATGCCCACTTTTCTTCCTTTTCCGTCTGCCACTGTGTTTGTATCGTAGGCAGAGAGGTTATGCATTTCTGTTGCCATAAAATTTATTAAAAAAGTAATCTGCTTCGTTGTTGCTTGCTTTCTCGTCGGTCATTTACGGTGAGGGTAAACTCCCTCCTCGTGCGCTTCGCCGGCCTTGCATCTCCTCTTTTTTAATCAATTTTATTTTTTTTTGAGGTGCCGGCTTTTTCGCCGTATTATTTTATTAAAAAAAGTAATCTGCTTCGTTGTTGCTTGCTTTCTCGTCGGTCATTTACGGTGAGAGTAAACTCCCTCCTCGTAAGAAACTTGCTTGTGTCTTTAAGTTACTAAAAAAGCAGCCTGCGACCGCAGGCTGCTTTTCCTCGTTTGTTCCTCCGGTAAATTATTTTACACGGTTAATATATTTGTCAATGTCCATCGACAGGGGCGATGCAGTGTATTTGTCTTTTATCTCCTGATAGAGCTCGGCAGCATCGTCTTTGTCGCCCTGCTGCTCGCACATAATGCCTGCTTGCAATAAGTAATAGGGGCTTATTGTTGCGTTGTTGGCTTTTTTTGCCGCTTTCTTGTAGTTGCTTATGGCTGCATCAATATCACCTGTCTGTGCATAGCAACTGCCAAGTGTGCCGTAAACTGCGGGAGCAACCATTTTGTCGTCGCCGTCGAATGCTTTAAGATAGTCGATGGCCTCCTCGTAGCGAGCGAGCTGTGCAAGTGCCATTCCTGCGTATGCGTTTGCAATGTTGCCGGCAGCTGTTCCACTGTACTCTTCGGCAATTTGAATGAATCCAAGATTAACGCCGTCGCCGTCGAGTGCCTTTTGGAAATCTTTTGCGCCAAACATATTTTCTGCTGCGAAAATAGTCTCGGCTGCCTCTTTCTCTCTGGGCTCGGCAATGTAGGTGTTGTAGCACATAGAGCCTACAATGATTATTACAAAGGCTGCAATTATGGTTACAATGGTCTTTTTGTATTTTATAACCAATGCTTCCGATTTTGAAAGAACCTCATCTGCGATGATGGGTGTTTCGTGTGTGTTTTTGTTACTCATAATTATGTATTTTTATTATTTTCCGAAATTTTCAATCGCAAAAGTAATCAATTTATGTTTAGCATAAAAATTATAGCACTTTTTTTTGCTCTTAAATAGATTATTCTTCCATTTTATTGGGTATCTTTGCGATAGTAAACTGCGTTACTATCGCGAAAATAGGCTGCGCTCGTTTGCTCTATTTTTGTGGTAATAAATAATATAAACTGCGTTACTGTCGCGAAAATGTTGTTTGGAATAATATGCGTATTAAAAATATATCAGTACTTAATTACAGGAATTTAGCCGAGGTTAATGTGGCTTTTTCTTCCAAAATAAACTGTTTCATAGGCAGTAACGGAATGGGAAAGACCAATCTGCTCGATGCTCTATACTATCTCTCTTTTTGCAAGAGTGCGGTTACAGTGTCCGATAGCCAGAATATTACGCACGAGGCTCCTTTTTTTATGTTGCAGGGCTTTTATAGCAGCGATAGTGGCATAGAGGAGGAGGTCTCTTGTGGGTTGAAACGTGGCGATAAAAAACAATTTAAGCGCAACAAGAAGAGCTACGAGCGCTTTTCCGACCACATTGGCACGGTGCCTCTTGTTATAATTTCTCCTGCCGATAATGAACTTATTGCCGGTGGAAGCGAGGAGCGTCGTCGCTTTATGGATGTGGTTATTTCGCAATACGACAAGGAGTATCTTAATGCCCTCATACGCTACAATCGTGCTCTTGTGCAGCGCAATGCTCTTTTGCGTGGAGAGCGTGAGCCCGATGCTGAAATGCTCTCTCTCATAGAGGAGATGATGGTGGCCGAGGCTGTGCGCATAAATGCCGGTCGCAAGCAGTTTGTGGAGGAGCTTATTCCTGTTTTTTCTGAGTTTCACGCGGCTATCACCGGTGGCAGCGAGAGTGTGAGCCTGCGTTACCGCAGCGACCTTAACGAGGGCGACCTCTCGCAGTTGTTGCGTGCTTCGCGTGCCGACGACCGCCGTTTGGGGCACACTACAAAGGGGTGTCACCGCGACGACCTTGTGATGCAGCTCAATGGCTATGCAATAAAGAAGGAGGGCTCGCAGGGACAGAATAAGAGCTATCTTGTGGCGTTGAAACTTGCGCAATTTCACTTTCTGCGTTGCAAAGGAGGGGAGACGCCGTTGCTGCTTCTCGACGATATATTCGACAAGCTCGATTCCTCGCGTGTGGAGCAGATTGTGAACCTTGTTTCGGGCGAGCGTTTCGGGCAGATATTCATAACCGATGTTAATCGCGAACATATAGATTATATTTTGGAGCGCATAGAGGGGGAGTATAAACTTTTCGAAGTGTCGGCCGGCAATGTTGAACTAATAAAAGAACGATGAAAAGGGGAGAAACAAAATCTATCGCCGAGCTTGTGAAGGCTATGTGCCGCGAAGAGGGGCTCGAAACTCCGCTCAACGAATATCGTCTTATGAATGCGTGGGGCGAGGTGCTTGGTGCCGCCGTTGCTTCCTACACAAAGGAGTTGCGCATATATAATCAGGTACTCTATGTGACGCTCACTTCGTCGGTGCTGCGTCACGAATTGTTTATGAACCGAAAGTCTATTGTTCGTCGGCTCAATGAGCACGTGAGGGCGCAGGTGATAACCGACATTATTTTACGATGAATTTTGCGGAATAAACGAACTTATCTCCCTTGCGATGGTTACTCTTTTGGGAAAAAGAGTATTTTTGCAGTGGAATATATAGAATAGAATAAATAAAATAGAAAATTATGCAAGGATTTGAAACAAAGGCAAGGCTCGTGGTTCTGAGCTTTTTGCAATTTGCAGTTTGGGGTGCTTACCTCACATCTATGGGACGTTATTTGGGCAGTGTGGGTCTTGGTGAATATATAGGCTGGTTCTATGCTGTTCAGGGTATTGTATCGATTTTTATGCCTGCAATCATCGGTATTATTGCCGACCGTTGGGTTCCTGCCCAGCGTATGCTTGCCTTCTGCCACGCTGTTTCGGCTATCTTTATGATACTTACCGGTTATATGGGCCTGACAAAGGGCGATGCTGTTTCGTTTAACGACCTCTTTTGGCTCTATACTGTGGGTGTGGCTTTCTATATGCCCACTCTTGCTCTCTCTAATTCTGTATCCTATACTGTGCTTGATATGGCAAAGCTCGATACTGTAAAGGCCTTTCCTCCCATTCGTGTCTTTGGAACGGTTGGTTTTATAGTATCTATGTGGATTGTCGATTATACAGGCTTTCAGGGCGATTTTAATCAATATTTTATATCGGCAGCGTGGGGATTGTTGCTTGCTGCCTATTGCTTTACGCTCCCTAATTGTCCCGTGGGCAAGGGTGGCGAGAATAGGTCGTTGGCCGAGGCTCTGGGGCTCGATGCTTTTAAACTATTCGGGCACAAGCGTATGGCTATATTCTTTATATTCTCGATGCTGCTTGGTGGCGCGTTGCAAATTTCCAATGGTTACGCCAACGGCTTTATAGCCGGCTTTGGTGCGTTGCCGCAGTATGCCGATACTTTTGCCGTGCAGCACACAAACATCCTTATTTCGCTGTCACAAATATCGGAAACTCTTTGTATTCTGCTCATTCCCTTCTTTTTGAGCAGGTTCGGAATTAAGCGCGTGATGCTTATGGCTATGCTTGCTTGGGTGTTGCGCTTCGGCTTCTTTGCGATAGGCGACCCGGGAATGCCCGGAGTGCTCTTCTTTGTAGCTTCTATGATTGTGTATGGTGCGGCATTCGACTTTTTCAATATCTCCGGTTCGTTGTTTGTCGATAAGGAGGTTCCCGAAAATCAACGTTCAAGCGCACAGGGTCTCTTTATGCTTATGACCAACGGCCTTGGTGCTTCGATAGGTGTTATTGCGGCACAGGAGGTTGTGAACCACTTTACACAGGGAGGTACAAATTTTGCCGGTTGGCCCACAGCTTGGTATATTTTTGCCGCTTATGCACTTGTTGTGGCAATAGTGTTTGCCGTAGTGTTTAAAGAACGTGCCCGAGTATGATAGAGTTGGTTGTTACGGACATAATGACAAAAACTGCCGACAAGCGCGCTCATCTGCTTATGTTGCGTGAGCGTGACGGCTTGCGCAGAATAGTTCTTGCCATAGGCTTATACGAGGCGCAGGCTATTGCTTCGGCTATGCGCAATGTGCAACCTGCCCGTCCGCTGCCTCACGACCTTTTTACCTCCTTCTCCTCGCTCTTCGGTATAAAATTGTTGTATTCGTTGGTGAGCAATATTGCCAACGGCACCTTCTGCTCACAGATATTTTTTGAACAGGAGGGGTCGGTAAAATCGCTCGATGCACGCACCTCCGACGCAATTGCATTGGCATTGCGCGTGGGTGCTCCCATATATATAACCGATGAATTGCTCGACAGAATGTGCATACGCGACGAGAATAACGGTGCAATATCAATCCCCATCACTGTTGTCGATGAAAATACATTGCGCTCGGCGCTGGATGCGGCCGTGAAAGAGGAGAACTATGAACTTGCGATGAAACTGAAAGAGGAGATTGACTCCCGACACAATAATAAAGAGAATAACGACACAAATACAATATAAGAATGGCACTATTCTATGTACCCGATATTGCCGACGGGTGGGAACTTCCCGAGGAGGAGGCTGCACACTGCTTGCGAGTGTTGCGCCTGTCGGTAGGCGACAGCTTGGAGATAACCGATGGTAAAGGCAATCTTTACAAGGCCGAAATTTCCTCGATACAGGGCAAGCATTGCTATGTACAGGCGCGCGAGATTGTGTCGGTGCCCAAGAATTGGCGCGGCAGCATACACATTGCCATTGCTCCCACCAAGAATATCGATCGCATAGAGTGGCTCGCCGAAAAGGCTACCGAAATAGGGCTCGACTCGCTCACCTTCCTCAATTGCCGTTTCTCGGAGCGTAAGGTGGTGAAGACCGACCGTATAGAGCGCATAGTTGTATCGGCAATGAAGCAGTCGCTGAAATACACCAAGCCTGTGGTGGGTGCAATGGTCGATTTTAAACAATTTGTAACCGAGCCACGTTCAGGGGCAAAGTATATAGCCCATTGTTACGCCGACAGTGAGCGCGTGCTGCTGAAAGATGTCCTACGCGAGGGCGAAGAGGCCACAGTGCTCATAGGCCCCGAGGGAGATTTCAGCCCGCAGGAGGTTGAGCTTGCCGTTAAGGCTGGGTTTATTCCTGTGAGCTTGGGAAGCTCGCGTTTGAGGACCGAAACTGCCGGCCTCGCCGCCTGTCACACCTATATTTTGAAAAACGAGATATAATGCCACGCTACTTCATCTATCTTTCATACGATGGTGCCTCTTACCACGGTTGGCAGGTGCAGCCCAATGCAGTTACCGTGCAACAGAGGGTGGAGGAGGCTCTCTCCACGCTTATGCGCACTCCTATGCAGGTTGTGGGGGCCGGTCGCACCGATGCGGGGGTGAATGCCGCGCTTATGGTGGCACACGCCGATTTTCCTTGTGAGATAGATACTGCCCACCTTGTATATAAATTGAACCGCTTGCTGCCTCCCGATATTGCGGTGAGTGCCTTGCGTCGGGTGAAGGAGGGTGCTCACGCCCGTTTCGATGCTGTGTCGAGGAGATATCACTATCGGGTGGTAACCAATAAATCTCCGTTCCTGCGCCGATACGCCTGTCGGGTGCAGCCGGATATAGATTTTGAGCTTATGAACCGTGCGGCGGAAATTCTCTATGAATATTCCGATTTTACAAGTTTCAGCAAGCTGCACACTGAAGTAAAGACCAACAACTGCAAGGTGACACGGGCTGTGTGGATTGACAGGGGCAACGGCGAGTGGTGTTTCGAGATTGAGGCCGACCGTTTCTTGCGCAATATGGTTCGTGCCATAGTGGGCACGTTGTTGCAGGTGGGGCGCGGCCGTTTGTCGCTCGATGGGTTCCGTGCCGTGATTGAGAATAGGGCGCGTGGCGAGGCGGGCGATTCGGCTATGGGCGAGGCTCTTTTCCTTGTCGATGTTAAATATCCTCACGATATTTTCCTATGATGTGGGCACTGTTGGCATTTGTTTCGGCGGCACTCCTCGGGTGTTACGATTTTTTCAAGAAGGTGTCGCTCAAAGGTAACTCTGTGGTGGGGGTGCTCTTCCTGAATACGCTTTTTTCGGCTGTAATATTCTTCCCGTTCATAGTACTTTCTCACGGTGGTATGATTACCGCCGGCCCTCTTTTTGTTCCCTCGGCTCCGTGGAATGTTCATCTATTGCTGCTTCTTAAAGCAGTTATTGTGCTATCTTCGTGGCTCTGCGGTTACATAGGCATAAAGCATTTGCCAATAACCATTGTGTCGCCCATACAATCGACGCGCCCCGTGCTTGTGTTGCTCGGTGCCTTGCTGCTTTTCGGCGAACATCTTAATTTGTATCAATGGGCGGGTGTGCTCATTGCCATCCTCTCGGTCTTTCTGCTGGGGAGGAGCGGCAGGCGCGAGGGTATTGTGTTTGTGCATAATAAGTGGATTCTGTTTGTGGCTCTTGCGGCGTTGTTCGGCGCGGTGAGTGCGCTCTACGATAAATTCCTTATGCGCACTCTGGAACCGGTATTGGTGCAAAGTTGGTTCAATATATATCAATGCCTGCTTATGGGCTGCTTGCTGGTGGTGCTTAATCTGCTCTCGCCGGTGCAACGTTCCAAAAGACTCTATTGGCGTTGGAGCATTCCTATGATATCTCTTTTTCTTGCGGCTGCCGATTTTTGTTACTTCACGGCACTTGCACAGGATGGAGCACTCATAGCCGTTGTTTCAATGATACGCCGTGGCAGTGTGGTTGTAGCCTTCCTTTTTGGTGCACTGCTGCTCCGTGAAAAGAATTTAAAGAGCAAGGCTTTTGATATTTTGCTCATACTTATAGGATTGTACTTTTTATATTTGGGTTCTAAATGAAAAAACTGAAATTAGCCATATTGTTCGCCTCCTTTTTGTTGGCAAGCGGTGCTGTGGCACAGAATATGCGTGCGCTCTTCCTTAATGCTCCCGACAGTATAATGCCGTTGCTCACTTACAACAACCGAGCCGATTGCATAGACTTTGTGGATGCGGGAATGCGTGCGAGGGTTACCAATCGTCTCGACGGTTATTCGGAGCTGCTCTCTATTTCCGATGATTATATGGAGTTGCGTGTCAGCGAGAATTCCACGGTGCAGATGAAACTGCTGCCCTTTGGCAACGATACTGTTGTGGCTGTTGTGAGGAGTGTTTGTGCCGAGGCTTGCGACAGCCGTCTCACATTCTATAATCGCGATTGGACAATTGCGCCACTCTCCTTTCTCCGCCCCCCTGTCGAGGAGTTTTTTGTTGCTACCGACTCGCTCGCCGGCCTTCTTGCCCGTTGCGACATATATCTTGTGCAGTTGAAACTATCTTCGGCCGATAATCTGTTGCGTGCCGAATATACAATGCCGCATTATATGAGTGAGAAGGATTCCTTGCTTGTTGCTCCAAAATTGCAGCCGATTGTCTATCGTTGGCAGGGTGGGGCGTTTGTCAAGGAGTGATTATATACTCCTCTGCTCCCTTGTTGTGTTTTTTGAAGAGGGCCCTGCTGTCGTCGATGAATTGTTGCATCTTGGCCTTTGTTGCTTCTCGCTGTACGATGCTTGTGTCGGCCGGCAGAATGGTGAAATTCTCCACTCCGTCGCGCTCGGGGCGTGCAACCCAAGTGAGGGCATATTGCAGTGACGATAACCAGCATAGGTCGTAAATTCTTGTGAGGTTCAAGCGAGCGAGCAGGCCTCCGTCACGCCCCCTTGCATACATTCCCGAGATTAAATTACCCAACGAGAAGACAACGGCACTGCGTTTGGCGGTAGTGGAGTCTTTGCGCACTTCTATCGGTTGAACAACGTGTGGATGGTTGCCTATTATGTGGTCCACTCCTTGGTCGAGCAACCATTGTGCCAACTGCTTTATATGCTTGGGCGGGAGGCTCACATATTCGTCGCCCCAATGCATACAGGCGATTATTGCGTGTGGCTTCTGCTCCTTTGCGCGCTCAATATCTTTTGCTATAATCTCCTTGTCGATGAGGTTCACCACCATCGGTGGCGGAACAGGTATCCCGTTGAGGCCGTATGTGTAGTTGAGCAGGGCTACTCTTGTGCCTTTCCTCTCCACAATGAGCGGGTAGCGTTCTTTGCGGTCGATGCTGTCGCGGTACACTCCGCAGTGGGTTATTCCCAGTGAGTCCATCAGTTGCATTGTGCGTAGAGCACCGCGTTTGCCACGGTCGAGGCAATGATTGTTGGCAAGCAGCAGAATATCGAAGCCCGCTCCTTTGGCTGCGTAAAGGAAACTGTCGGGGGCGCAGAATGATGGGTAACCGCCGTATCGGCCATTGCCAATGGTCGTTTCCAGATTGGCGATGGCAATGTCGGCACTGCTCACCTCCTTGCGTATGTGGTTGTAGCAGGGGGAATAAGAGTATCTGCCGTCGGCGGTGCGGGCGGCTTTCAATTGGCTCTCGTGCTGCATAAGGTCGCCGGCAAAAAGCAGGCTTATGCGCGAAAAAGGATTGACAACCATTTGTGCTGTTGTTGCGGTAACAGCACAAATGGTTGTCAATATTATAAGTTTAATAAACCTCAATGGTGGTTATTTGTAAATTTTGTGAGTTGCGGCCAGCAGTGTGTTCTTCATCAGCGACACGATGGTCATAGGGCCCACTCCGCCGGGTACCGGGGTTATGAACGAGCATTTGGGTGCCACATTCTCAAAGTCTACATCTCCGCAGAGGCGGAAGCCTTGTTTGCGGGTAGCGTCGGGCACACGCGTGGTGCCAACATCTATTATCACCGCACCCTCCTTAACCATTTCGGCTTTTACAAAATGTGGCTGTCCGAGGGCAGCTATTATAATATCGGCGTTGCGACACTCTTCGGTAATATTTTGTGTGTGGCTGTGGCAGATGGTTACTGTTGCGTCGCCGGGTATCTGCTTCTGCACCATAAGGCTTGCAACGGGCTTGCCCACAATGTTACTGCGGCCCAGCACCACACATTTTTTCCCTTTTGTATCTATATTGTAGCGACGCAAAAGCTCGATAATTCCGTTGGGGGTGGCCGAGAGGAAGCAGGGGAGCCCTATTGAGAGGCGGCCGGCGTTCACCGGGTGGAATCCATCGACGTCCTTGCGATAGTCGATGGCCTCGGTAATCTTCTGCTCGTCGATGTGCTTGGGCAGCGGCAACTGTACTATAAAGCCGTCAATGTCGTTGTCCTTGTTAAGCTCATCTATCTTGGAGAGCAACTCCTCTTCGGTTACGTCGGCCTCGTAACGTATGAGTGTCGATGTAAAGCCGCACTCCTCGCAGGCACGCACCTTGTTGGCTACGTAGGTCTCACTGCCTCCGTCGTGTCCCACAAGAATTGCTGCAAGGTGGGGGCGTTTGCCTCCGCCGGCAATAATCTGTTCAACCTCCTGTGCTATCTCTTTTTTTATGGTTGCCGCAATGGCTTTTCCGTCGATAAGTTGCATAATTCTCTCTTTTTTTACATTTTAAATCGCGACATAAGGTTGCCCATTTTGCCGCCGGCAACGCTTTTCATTGCCTTGCGTATCTGCTCAAATTGCTTCATAAGGCGGTTAACCTCTTGAAGAGTGGTGCCGCTGCCGCGTGCGATGCGCTCTCGGCGCGATGCGTTTATAATATCGGGGTTGGCACGCTCTTTGGGCGTCATTGAACGTATTATGGCCTCCACG
Source organism: Bacteroidaceae bacterium (assembly GCA_045634365.1). GTDB lineage: Bacteria > Bacteroidota > Bacteroidia > Bacteroidales > Bacteroidaceae > HGM04593. The sequence continues at coordinate 125,674 of JAZRAC010000064.1, forward strand.
CTCTTGAAGGCATTGTCGTCAATGTCAATGTCCTTTATGGCTTTCCCCACTCCGGGTATCATTCCCATAAGGTCTTTTATGTTACCCATTTTCTTTATCTGCTCAATCTGGGTGAGAAAGTCGTTAAAATCGAATTGGTTGCGTGCGAGCTTGCGTTGGAGTTTTTTTGCCTCCTCTTCGTCGAACTGCTCCTGTGCACGTTCTACGAGCGATACAACATCACCCATTCCCAGAATGCGGTCGGCCATACGGTTGGGGTGGAATTGGTCGATGGCCTCCATCTTTTCGCCGGTACCGATGAATTTGATGGGCTTGTCTACCACTGTGCGTATCGAGAGTGCGGCACCACCGCGGGTGTCACCGTCGAGCTTGGTGAGGATTACACCTGTAAAGTCGAGGCGGTCGTTAAACTCCTTGGCGGTGTTAACGGCATCCTGTCCGGTCATCGAGTCTACAACGAAGAGGGTTTCTGTGGGGCTCACTGCCTCTTTTATGGCTGCAATTTCCTGCATCATTGCCTCGTCGATGGCAAGGCGGCCGGCGGTGTCTATAATCACCAGATTATACCCATTGTGCTTTGCCTCCTTAATGGCGTTGAGGGCAATTTCCACAGGGTTCTTATTCTCGGGTTCGCTGTATACGGGAACGCCTATCTGCTCGCCAAGCACTTTCAATTGGTCGATGGCTGCGGGGCGATAAATGTCGCAGGCGACGAGCAGAGGGTTGCGGTTCTTTTTCTTTTTCAGGAAGTTTGCGAGTTTCGACGAGAAGGTTGTCTTACCCGAGCCTTGCAAGCCCGACATAAGAATTACCGCAGGGTGGCCTTCGTAGTTTATTTCGGCAGTCTGCCCGCCCATAAGGGTGGTGAGCTCGTCGTGCACAATCTTAATCATCAATTGGCTGGGGCGGATGGATGTGAGCACATTCTGACCTATGGCTTTGTTCTTCACAGTGTCGGTGAAGGTTTTTGCCACTTTGTAGTTTACGTCGGCGTCGAGCAGGGCCTTGCGCACATCTTTCAGTGTCTCGGCAACGTTTACTTCGGTAATTCGTCCTTCGCCTTTAAGTATTTTAAATGAGCGTTCAAGGCGCTCGCTTAGGTTTTCAAACATATTCTATATATTTTTTATTTTATTGTTATTTGTTTATGCTTATGATGCTTCCCGTTGCTGTGTCGAAGAGTACTTTTGTCTGTGCATTCTTGTTGAACAGGGATTTTGACAATGTTTCGGTAACACCTAATTGTGCAATGGGTAGCTCTTTGTTGTACAAAGTTTTAAGGGTCGTATAAATTTTGAATTCTGCTTTTCCGGGAACATTGTAGCAGATACCCTCTTTTTTTGCAGCTTTCTTCCCTTCGGGCTGTTCGGGTATATTTATGCTGCTCAGATTGTGAAAGTCGTAATATACAGGGGCACCTGCAAGGTTTTTATTGTCCACCACTCCTAATTTGCGCGAGAAACGGAAGAGAATGCTTTTTGTTGCATTGCTCTCCAATGTCGGTGTAAAGTTTATCTTGCGGCTGATGTATGTGGTGTCTGTGGTGCCGGTGAAGAGTGCAAGATAGGCCTTCTCCTGTTTCTCCAATTCTTCGAGTATAAGTTGCATAGAGAGGCCGTCCTTGGGCATATTGTCGGCTTCTCCCTTTATTATGGATAGCTTGCTCTCTCTTATCGAATAAATCTCTTTTGCCACAAGTTCGGCCATCTTGGCGGTTGATGTTGCTTGCAACATCTCCTCGCTCATAAACTGCTTGGCATCGGCAATTGCTCTCTTTTCGGCCGGTGCGGGTGCGGCCGGTGTCTCCTTGGGGAGTGTTGTGTTTATTCCGGCGATTATTCCATCCTCGGTAAGTTGCAGATTGCTTGCCGAGCTGTTGCCGAGCTTCACGGTGTACACCTTCTGCGGGTCGGCCTTGCCATAGAGTCTTACGCTCACTCCTTGAAGCTCCCAAAAACTCTCTTCGGCTGTGATTACATTGCTCATACGCAGGAATTTGTCGGCGTATCGGTGAAACTCGCCCGGCGTCTTTTTAATGCACATAGTTTCCACCGTAACCTCAATGGCGGTGGAGGGTAGCGAGTAGGTTACCCCTTCGGATGTTCCCGAGAGGAAAGAACTTACATCGAATTGTGCCATACAAGGCAACGCTATAAGTGATACGAGAATAAATGCAATCTGTTTCATAGGGCAGTGTGCTGTTGCGGCTGCTCTTGGTAAAAGTGCAAAAACCGCAATTTCTGTGCGAAGATACGAAATATTTTGAATTCCTCCTTAAAAAATGGCGTTTACTTCGGCAGTTGGTGTACTCGCAGTGCCGATAAGTAGGTGTTTATGCCCTATACTGTATTTTTTTTGAAAGAATTTTTAACAGCCTCTTCATTTTTCGGAAGTTTATAGTACTTTTGTAGAGTCATTCATATAAATGTTGTACCTGAATAATACGAAATTTATATATGTCACGCATTAAGATACACGATAAATTCTTCGAAACATCTATTCCCCACGAAGAGATTGTTGCAGCCATTAAACGTGTAGCTGCCGAAATTAACAGGGATTATGCAGGCAAACGTCCCATTTTGCTTGGAGTGCTTAACGGTTGCTTTATGTTCGCTGCCGAGCTTATGCGCAATCTCGAAATTGAGTGTGAAATATCCTTTGTAAAGCTATCCTCCTATCAGGGAACCACCACCACCGGCGTTGTTCGCGAAGTGCTGGGCCTCACCGAGAATCTTGCAGGGCGCGATGTGATAATAGTGGAGGATATTGTGGATACAGGCTACACAATGCAGCGTATGATAGAGAGTTTGGGAACACGCGGCCCCGCTTCGGTGCAGATAGCTTCGCTCTTTTTGAAGCCCGCCCGCCTTCAAGTGCCTGTGGATGTGAAATACAGCGTGTTCACCATCCCCGACAGATTTATCGTGGGCTACGGCCTCGACTACGATGGATTGGGACGCAATCTGCAAGATGTTTATGATGTTGTGGAAGAATAACCTTTGAAAATAGAAAGAACAATGCTTAATATAGTAATATTCGGTGCTCCCGGTTCGGGAAAAGGCACACAGAGTGAGAAAATTGTAGAGAAGTACGGAATAGACCATATTTCCACCGGAGATGTGCTGCGTGCCGAGATTAAGGCCGGCAGCGAGCTTGGCTGTGTTGCCAAGCAGTTGATAGACAACGGACAGCTTATCCCCGATGCGCTTATGCTCGACATACTTTCGGCAAAGCTCGATACACTCACCGGTAGCAAGGGCGTTATTTTCGACGGCTTTCCCCGTACCATAGCACAGGCCGAGGCCTTGAAAGAGATGCTTGCAGCAAGAGCGCAGGAGGTAACGGCAATGATAGAGCTTGATGTCCCCGAGGAGGAACTTATGACACGCCTCATTAAGCGTGGGCAGGAGTCGGGCCGTGCCGACGACAACGAGGAGACCATCAAGAAACGCCTTGTTGTCTACCACAACCAGACTGCTCCTTTGAAAGAGTGGTACGAGAAGGAGGGTAAGCGTTGCTACATCAACGGCCTTGGTGAGCTCGATCGCATTTTTGCCGACATTGTTGCGGCAATAGATGCCAGAATTTAATATAAGTAATAAAAGGGGCGCGTACGGATAGGAGTAGTACGCCCTCTTTTTTATTTTTTCTCCCTCTCGCAGCCGTGAGGGTATAGATAAGCAACAGGGGAAATACTCCTCCGCCACTGCGCTACGCTTGTGTCACCTCCTCTGCGAGAGGAGGAGTGATAAATTTTAATAGCAAATGCCATTAAATGATAATAATAAAAAAGAGCTGAAAGCTATACGTCGTGAATTACGAAATAGATTAACTCCGGCAGAAGCAACCTTGTGGAAATTTTTAAAGTCAAGGCAACTTTGTGGAACATTATGGCGTAGGCAATTTTCAGTGGGTAACTATGTGCTGGATTTTTATTGTCATCAAGAAAAATTGTGTATAGAACTCGATGGTCAGATGCACTTTACTATGGATGGCGATAAAAGAGACTTTGAACGTACGGAATACTTAAATTCAAAAGGAATACGTGTTATTCGTTTTGAGAATAATGAGGTTTGGCGCAATATTGATGCTGTAATAGAGGAGATAAAAAGTTATTTGACCTCCTCTGTTCGACAGTAGCTTAAAAACTCTCCCTCTTTTAGAGGGAGTACGGCGTTAGCCGTGAGGGAGTATGGATAAATCAACAGGGGAAATACTCCTCCGCCACTGCGCTACGCTTGTGCCACCTCCTCTACGAGAGGAGGAGTGATAAAAATAGAAATTAGATTGTTTTATAAAATAAAGAAGTAGAAAATATGGCAGAATCCAATTTTATAGACTACGTGAAGATAGTGTGCCGATCGGGGCGCGGTGGCCGAGGAATGGCCCATTTGCACCGTGCAAAATATATTCCCAACGGTGGCCCCGATGGTGGTGACGGTGGCAAGGGAGGCGACATAATACTGCGTGGCAACCGTAACTATTGGACACTGCTTCACCTGAAATATCAGCGTCACGTATTTGCCGGTAACGGGCAGAATGGTGGCATTAACAAAAGTACCGGTGCCGACGGCGAGAGCAAGATAATAGATGTTCCCTGCGGTACCGTGGCCTATAATGCCGAAACGGGCGAATTCCTTTGCGATGTGATGGAGGATGGGCAGCTTGTCACTCTGCTCAAAGGTGGCCGTGGAGGCTTGGGAAATGTGCATTTTGCCACTCCCACACGCCAAGCTCCGCGCTTCGCACAGCCCGGCGAACCTATGCGTGAGATGACTGTTACGCTGGAACTTAAACTGCTTGCCGATGTTGGCCTTGTGGGCTTCCCAAATGCCGGTAAATCCACCCTTCTCTCCACTGTGTCGGCCGCAAAGCCCAAGATTGCCAACTATCCTTTTACCACAATGGAACCGCAGCTTGGCATTGTGTCGCACCGCGACAATAAGTCGTTTGTAATGGCCGATATTCCCGGAATTATAGAGGGAGCGAGTCAGGGTAGGGGGCTGGGCCTTCGTTTCCTGCGCCACATTGAGCGTAACTCTTTGCTGCTCTTTATGGTACCTGCCGACACCGAGGATATTAAGCGTGAATATGAGATACTGCTTAATGAGCTTGCGACCTTTAATCCCGAAATGCTCGACAAGCAGCGTGTGCTCGCCGTTACCAAGTGCGACCTTATAGACGAAGAGCTTAAAGAGATGCTCCTTCCCACGCTTCCCGAGGGCGTTCCTGCCGTCTTTATTTCGGCTGCCACGGGTGAGGGCATTCAGGAGCTTAAAGACCTTTTGTGGGCCTCATTGAATAGCGAGGAGAACCGTATGGCGGCTGTAAAGCGCGAGGAACTTGTGCATCGCAACTACGATGCTCGTATGCTTGCCAACGACTTTGCCGATTGGGAGAGTGACTTTGTTGACGAGGAGTGCGATGATGATGAAGATTTTAATTACGAGGAGTTTGATTTTGACGAGGAGTAACCTTTTTTGAATTTTAGTAACCTTTCTGTATAGTGCTCCCCTTGTTTCATCAAGGGGAGCACTTATTTTTTTACTACCCCCTGTAAAAAGCAATAAGGCAGTGAGAGACCACCTGTGCGGTGCAATAACTCTCCCTCTTTTAGAGGGAGTCCCTCAGGGGGAGGGAGTATGCTGGCTACTCGTACTATCGATGAGGAAAAGCCTTCGGTTCGTGGGGCTTTATAAAAGCAATAAGGCAGTGAGAAACCCCACTGCCTTATTAAGTTTATCTTGTAGTAAAGATTTACTTGCCCCACAAGTTGCCCCATTGATAAAATTTTATTTTATCCAACCTCGGCTGCGCTCGTTGCGATTGAAAATGAATTTTCACTCACTCGCTTGCACGAGCTTTCACCTTCGGCTCGTGGGGCAAAGTGCTTTTACTTACCCCAAAGGTTACCCCACTCGCCGCGGTTGGTGTTACCAAGCTGGCTACCGGGTGTTGATGTGTCAACGGTTGTGTCGCTGCCACCTATTTGAATTGAAGCGGCGATAATGTTCTCTGTTACTACGTTTACCTCTGCTGTGAGGGGTGATACATAAGTTTTCTTCATATCTTTTATAGTTTTAAATTATCGGTTTAGTAATCTTTTAATGTTCCCCATTCGCAGGGGAACATTAAAAGTGTGGTGTTTATTACTTTACAAAAGT
>JAZRAC010000065.1:0-50286 GCA_045634365.1 Bacteroidaceae bacterium
TTGCCGGCATTGCCGTCGTTGTTGAGGTCAACCCAAACGCTTGAGATTGTTACGTTCTTGCCAATGATGAGAGGAAGCTCTACCTCCTGGCCACGATAGACCTCGGGGATAATGTCGCTCTTTGTTGCGTTTGTTGCAACACCCATTGGGAAGATATAGTTCTTTGTTGCACCCTTTACACGACCGAAGTAGTTGCCGAATGTCTCAGCAGCCTTTTCAGTAGCAGTCATATCTGTTGGGATAACCACCTTTGAGTAGTCGCCCGCAAGGTTATATGTCTCGTTGAAGTCAACAGTCCAGGGATACTCGAAACCGCTGTACCAGCCGCCACTGAAAGCATTGCCGTTGTTCTCAAAGAACTGTTTCCAACGCTTGTAGTGGAAGTCCTTGATAAGACCAGCCCAACAACGGTTGGAGTAGTCGTGAAGGTCGGTATTTCCCTTCGACCACACAGTAACCTGTGTACGGGCGTTCCATTCGAGCCAGTTACGGTCGTTGTCGGTTGTTGAGTAGCCGAGTGCGGTACCCTCGTCGGCAATGTTGCGTGCGAGGCTTGTCCAACGCTCGAGTTTGAAGTTCTCGTCGTAAGAGAGCATTTCATCGAGGTCGAGCATCAACTGCAGATAGAGGTTATAAAGGCGTGTATATTCGGTGTCATTGCCGCGAGCAGCATTGATAAGGGGCAGCAATTCGGCTGCAAAGTCTACCATTGCTTGGCGAATAACGTCGATAAAGTCGTAGTTATAGTTGGCAACACCATCCTGACCGCCATTAGCGGTTACAACATCCTTAATCGAATAAAGCTGGTCGGCTGCAAGGCGCACATCCTGTGTGTCCCAATAGATGGCAGAAGTACTCCAACTTGATACATTATTAACTGTCCAGTTCGGACGGGCGAGTATAACCGCCTCCGATGTTCCCTGTTGGTTCACCTTACAGTCCCAAACAGATTTTTTCAAATTCTTCAAAGCTTCAAGAGCTGCGGGAGCTGTTGCTGCATCAACGCCGTAACGTGAATAAACATAATCCTCCAACCATTCATCGGCTGTGGGGCGATTATTTGGGTCCATCCACGGGAGCTCAAAGAGCATATCATAGAGGATGGGGTTGGTCTCTGTACCCTCGGGAGTAGCACCGATACCCTGACAGTTGTTGCCCTTTGCAAGCGCCTCGAAGTAACCGTCCATTGTTGTCTCCAAGCGGCCGTGCAAACCACTGCGGCCACCAAAGTTGTGGAGCATACAGTAGATGTAGGGGCGGCCCTGATAGTAGCAATTGTCACCGGTATCGCGCCATTTTGCAGCGTTGCCGGCATAGATGTTATCGGAGAAGAGGTCGAGGCCGATGAAACGGTCGCCATAGCTGCTCATTGCGCTGAACGCACCACTCTGGGGCACACCCTGCCAATATTGGATAATCCATTTAGGCTGTGTAGCTACATTGTACGATGTTTTTGTTTCGGCAGAAACTCCATCGTGGTAAGTGTCGAGCTGCGCCATTATATTGGGGTAACAGGTTGCATTGGTTACACCGCTGGGAAGCGAACCCTCGTGGAAGGGGTCCATACTGTAAAGCTCCGACACACCCATCACTGCCTCCAAATGTTTGTAGTAGATGGGGGCAAAGGTTTCGTAACTTGTGGTATTGGGCTTCAAAATGTCGGGACGTGTATATCCGCCGGCCCAAGTTCCGTTGTTCACAACATCGCCACTGCTAAAACCGTCGATTGTGTAGTTTACGATGCAGTTGGGCACCTGTCCGCTGAATCCGGGGATTACAGGCTGCATTCCAAGCTCACGCATACGCTGCAACATTTTCTTACACAAGTCCTCCTGGCGTGCGTACCACCAGTCGGGGTTACCGCTCATATCCACGCCTGTGTCAGATGAGTTTATGGTACCGCCCCACCCTTCGAGGTTATTCATTGCGAACCAAGCGATAAAACCGGGGCCGGCAATGTAGGCATTGATATCATTCTCGCTCACACCAAGCTCGCGAAGGAATTTACGTGTAACCACGTCCAAACCAACAAGGTTAAGGGGCGCGTTAATGCCGTGGAGGGCCATCCAGTCGATCTCCTTCTGCCAACGGTCCCAAGTCCAGAAGGCCATTGAGTAGGAGAATGTACAGGTGTTGAAGTCGTAACGGTAAGTGGTGTTACAAACGTGCACCTCCTCGCTTCCGGGAACAGGGAGAGTCACCTGCGAAAGGTCGGTGGTGAGGTTGTTCCAAGTGAGATTGATGTGTGCATAGTGGTTTAGGTACCAGTTGATACCTGTTGCCACCGACAGCTGGTTGTTACCCTTGATGCAGGGCTTGCCATTCTGCGATGTGATGACAAACACATCCTTTCCGTTTGTGTCATCGTCGAGCGTTGCATCAATGACAATCTCGAACAAATTGGCTGCGCCGCTGCCACCAATACGGTTAAGCAGGTCTGTAACAGCCTGCTCGGGCGTCGCCACCGGTGCCTGCGCCATTGCCACTTGCGTGGTAAAGAGGGATGCAAAAACAAGCACCAGGGTTAATAATAGATTCTTTTTCATAATTGATTGATTTATAATAATTATTATCTCTTTCTGCATAGCAGTTGCGCGCTTGCATCGGTACACACCTACTGCAAGATACACTATTTTCAATTTGCAAATTTAATTATTTATAATTAATATATTACAAAATTTTTATTTTTTTTACCAACACATTTTGGTTACTCGTGATTTTCCCGTTTTTCACGTTCTTTTTTGGCAAAGGAAAATGGAGAGTTTTAATAGACAGAAGAAATAAAAAAAATAAAGTGCTCCTCTTGTTTGTAATTAAGAGGAGCTGTCGCTTGCGACTGAGGAGATAAAAACAAAGCAAACAAAAAGCCTGTCCCGCTTTTTAAAGAGGGACGAGCGCGAGAGAAACGAAGCGCGGAGGGAGTTAAAAGAACAAAGCAACAAGAGGCGCGACTCCTCCACCGCGGGGCGGTCCCCCTCCTATCGAAGAGGAGGAGTAGAAAGAACAACAAGAAAAAACAAAAAACTGTCCCGCTTTTTAAAGAGGGACGAGCGCGAGAGAAACGAAGCGCGGAGGGAGTTAAAAAACAAAGCAACAAGAGGCGCGACTCCTCCACCGCGGGGCGGTCCCCCTCCTCTCGAAGAGGAGGAGTAGAAAGAACAACAAGAAGAAACAAAAAACTGTCCCGCTTTTTAAAGAGGGACGAGCGCGAGAGAAACGAAGCGCGGAGGGAGTTAAAAAACAAGCAACAAAAAAAAACGCGACTCCTCCACCGCGGGGCGGTCCCCCTCCTCTCGAAGAGGAGGAGTTAAAAGAACATAATTTATCGCCCTCCCCCTGCGGGTACTCCCTCTTTATTACAAAAAAGAGGGAGAGTATTAAAAAACACAAGAAACAAGGATAAACAAAAAGGGCGCACACGCCGGTGCGCCCCTACAAAAACAACAGACACCAGCAAACGTAGGGGCAGACCAATGTGTCTGCCCAAAAAAACAAGGATAAAAAATAGGGCGCACACACCGGTGCGCCCCTACAAAAACAACAAACAAACGCAAATGTAGGGGCAGACCAATGTGTCTGCCCAAGAAAACAAGAAAAAACAAAAAACTGTCCCGCTTTTTAAAGAGGGACGAGCGCGAGAGAAACGAAGCGCGGAGGGAGTTAAAAAACAAGCAACAAGAGACGCGACTCCTCCACCGCGGGGCGGTCCCCCTCCTCTCGAAGAGGAGGAGATAAAAGAACATAATTTATCGCCCTCCCCCTGCGGGTACTCCCTCTTTATTACAAAAAAGAGGGAGAGTATTTAAAAAACACAAGAAACAAGGATAAAAAAAAAGGGCGCACACGCCGGTGCGCCCCTACAAAAACAAACAAACGCAAATGTAGGGGCAGACCAATGTGTCTGCCCAAAAAAGCCGACCCCAAAAAGGAATCGGCTAAAAAAGGAAGTGTCGGGGCGACAGGAAAGCCAAAGGCTTCGATAATGCGAGCAGCAATAGTCGCGCGATGTGTGGAGAAGTCACACCGCGCGGGGTGCGAAAAGCGAGCATTGTCAATCGAACCAAAGAAAAGAAATAGCCGATCCCACAAAGGAATCGGCTAAAAAAGGAAGTGTCGGGGCGACAGGAAAACCAAAGGCTTCGATAATGCGAGCAGCAATAGTCGCGCAAAGGGCTGAAAATAGTAGCCCCGCGCGGGGTGCGAAGAGCGAGCATTATCAATCGAACCAAAAAAAAAGAAAAAGCCGACCCCACAAAGGAATCGGCTAAAAAAGGAAGTGTCGGGGCGACAGGATTCGAACCTGCGACCACCTGGTCCCAAACCAGGTGCGCTACCGGACTGCGCTACACCCCGTAACCGTCTATTTTATTATTTTATAATCTCCAACTGCTTGAAGATGGGAACCATAACTTCGAGAGCGCGATCAATCTGCTCTTTCGTGTGGGTAGCCATCAACGAGAAGCGAATGAGTGTGTCTTGCGGCGAGCAAGCGGGCGGAACAACAGGATTCACAAACACTCCGGCCTCCCACAGCATCTTTGTCACCATAAAAGTTTTATCGGTGTCGCGAATATAAAGGGGAATGATGGGAGTGGATGTATTTCCAATCTCAAACCCAAGGTCGCGGAAGTTTTTAAGCGTGTAATTTGTTATGTTCCAAAGGTTTTCCATACGCTCGGGCTCCTCCTGTATTATATGCAGTGCCTCCAATGCCGCGGCGGTTGCTGCGGGGGTGTTGCTTGCGCTGAATATATAGGAACGAGAGTTGTGACGTATATAGTTTATAACCTCTTTGTCGGCTGCAATAAAACCACCGATGGTTGCCAGCGACTTGCTGAATGTGCCCATAATGAGGTCGACATCCTTTGTAACACCAAAGTGGTCACAGGTTCCGCGCCCTTGTTTACCAAGAACGCCCAGGCCGTGGGCCTCATCGACCATTATACTTGCGTTGTACTTATCTTTGAGACGCACAATTTCGGGCAGGTTGGCAATATCACCCTCCATGCTGAACACTCCGTCGACCACAATGAGTTTTATAGTGTCGGGAGCACAGGCCTGCAACTCCTTTTCGAGCGCCTCCATATTGTTGTGACGAAATTTGCGCACGGTAGAGAATGAGAGGCGGCGACCATCGACAATGGATGCGTGGTCGAGTTCGTCGCAAATAATTGTGTCGCGACGGCCGGTGATACAAGAGAGTACGCCCAAGTTCACCTGAAAGCCGGTTGAATAGACAAGTGCTTCGTCCTTGCCCACAAACTGCGCAAGTTCATTTTCAAGCTGCAAGTGAAGGTCCACCGTTCCGTTAAGGAAACGGGAACCGGCACACCCCGTGCCATACTTTCGCGTGGCGGCAATGGCTGCTTCTTTAATTCGTGGGTGATTGGTGAGGCCCATATAGGAGTTTGAGCCGAACATAAGCACCTTTTTGCCGCTCATCAGCACTTCGGTATCCTGCTCGCTCTCTATACAACGAAAATAGGGATAGACTCCCATTGCCATAAAGCGTTGTGGCAAATCGTATTTTGCATATTTCTCTTTTAACAAACCCATTTTACTATTTAGCATCCTGCCTTATACAGAATTGTATTTTCCTGTTTCGGAGTGCAAAGGTAAACATTTTTTCTTAAAGAGGAATCTAATTTTAAAAAATTTGCACTTCAACTGTCAATGTTTAACAATCTTTATACTTGGATGAGTTAATTTACAAAATATTTGTGCAAAAAAGCGCAACTCCTCCACCGCAAGCGGTCCCCTCCTCTCGAAGAGGAGGAGTCTTATGAAGTGAACCCTCTTACTTTATTATAAAATTATCTATTTTTTCTTCTTGTCTGCTGCGTCGAAATCGGACGAATAGGAGTATCCGTATGAATAACCTTTGGAAACATAGCCGTAGGTGCGTTTGCGTTTATTCAAATCATCGCCATTCACCACAAGCGATACATTTTCGAGCTTGCCATCCTTCACAATGCTGTTGAGGAATTCAAAAGAGGCCTTCTCGGTGTAGTCGATGCGAGAGACATATACAACCGCGTCGGCCACACGGCTCAGGATGAACGAGTCGGAAACAAGGCCTACGGGAGCGGTGTCCATTATAACATAGTCGAACTTCTTGCTCAAATAGTTAAGAGCTATGTCGAGGTTCGATTTAGAGAGCAACTCGGCGGGGTTGGGAGGAACTATACCGGCGGGCAACAAGTAGAGATTATGCACCTCGGTCGAGGGGATAATAAACTTGTCGAGCATTGACACTTCGCTCTCGTCGGCACACAGATAGCTGGTAATACCCTCGGCCTTGGGGTCTATATTAAATACCTCGGCCAAACGGGGACGGCGAATATCCATACCCATCATAAGCACTTTTTTACCGAGCATTGCGGCACTCACTGCAAAGTTCGACGACACGAAGGTTTTTCCCTCACCCGACACTGTGGAGGTGAACATTATCACATTGCCTGTGGTCTTTTTCATCACAAATTGCAGATTGGTGCGCAGGGTGCGGAAGGCTTCGGCCATAATATCGTTGCTGTTGGCACGCACCACAATTGAGGAAGCGCGCCCTACAAGGCCGTGCTTCACAGGCACCGTTGCCACTATGGGAAGGGTTGTTTGTGCTTGCGCCTCCTCTATCGACGCAATCTTGGTGCGCAACAACTCCTTAATATATATATAAAGCGAGGGTAACAGAATTCCCATGAAGAGTGCCGCAAGGAATATTATATTCTTACGGGGAGCGACGGGCACCATAGAGCACATTGCAGGGTCGATGCAACGAAGATTATTGGCTGTAACGGCAAGCTGCAAGGCATTCTCTTCGTATTTTTGGAGCAACATCACATACAATTGCGATTTTATATCGCGCTCACGAGAGATCTCCACCAAAGAGCGCTCCATATCCGGTGACATTTTCAAACGGGAGGTGTACTCGTCGGCAAGTTTTTTAAGAACCTCGTAACGGGCTTCGAGCGACTTATCGAAGGTAGCCAACGCCTCACGTATATCACTTTGCAGGGCACGCACGGCCTCAGTCTGCGATTTAAGGGCGGGATTCGAGGCTGTGGCTGTGAGCAGCAATTGGTTGCGCACTGCAACCTCGGAGTTATAGCGTACTATGAGGCTCGACAATGAGGCATCGTTTATGAGTCCCATTGTGGAGGGGATTGATTGCAGGTCGTTCTTGGGGTTGTTCACGTATGCGTTAAGAAACTTTGAGTTCTCCATTATCACTTCGAGCTCTTCCATCTTTTTTACATACTCCTCTTTGTTTCTCAATACTTGCGGAGCATCAATTTCGGGAGCAAGCAACTGATTGCTTTTCTTGTAGTTGGCAAGTTTTTTCTCCTTCTCGGTAAGCTCGCCGTTTATAACATCGATACGCTGTTTGATGAACTCTTCGGTATCTCTTGCCACCTGGCGTTTATCTTCGTTGGTTACATTGTTGTAGCTATCGATGAGGGCCGAAATAAAATCTATGCCGTTACCGGGCACTGTGGTGTTTGTGGCAACTATTGCCACCGATGCGGTCTTGGAAATGGGGGCGATTCCCAACGAGCCCTTATAGGCTGCCGCAGTGGATTTCAGTGGTTCTATCGAAATGTTAACATCGAATAGTTTATCAAAGCCCTCTTGCTTGGTGAGGAGTATGTTACCTTTCTCTGTCTGCAACAGATAGGGGAACACTTCGATTAGTTCTTCGTCCGACTCAATCTCCAATCCTTCAAGTTCATTCTCGTACTTATAGGATACTTTATACATACTATCGTTTACAACATTAAGTTCCAAACGAAGCAATGCGCGCAGATTTTCCAGGTCCTTGGCCTGAATGGTGGCGTTGACAGGGCTCGCGCTTTTATATATAGGAGTCACTCCTATGAACTTGGGGCACGAATAGGAGATATAAAGACCGGCATTGGCAACCGCTCCGCTGACAACCGACATTGAGTTTATAACCTCTATTTCATTCTCTACATTGGAGTTTGCACCCTGATAACCAAAATCGGAGAGGAAATCCATCTGCGAGGCAAATGAACCTTTATTGGCATCCTGCAAAAGTATTTTTGCCGATACTTGATAGACTCTTGTGGTATTATACACATAGAAGGCAGCCACAAGAAGGCACGCAACAACCGAAATTGCAAACATTTTCCAGTTTAGCAGGAAATGGTGCAACAGTAGACCGATATTAAATTCGTTACCGCTCTCTTCGTTATTTAAATTACGTTCTGTGTCCATAATATTTATCAGTGCAAGATGTTATACAAAAGTGAGGTCAAAGATACAAGGATCGATGCGGTTGAGAACCACAGAGAGGTGGTACTGCCCACGTCGGAGCCTTTGGCTTTTGCTTTATTGGGGGTTACATATACTACATCGTTTTGTTGCAGATGATAGTAGGGCGAGGTTATTACCGATGCATCGGTGAGGTTAAGTTCGTGTACCGAGGTTTTGCCGTTAATATCCTCGCGAATTACTTTTACATTTTCGCGCATTCCATATATAGTCATATCACGCGCAAGGGCAAGAGCTTGGAATATATTTACCTTTTCGTTGGTGATGGTAAATGTTCCGGGATTCGCAACCTCGCCGAGTACCGAGATTTTAAAATCGGCGAAACGCACTGTGACAATGGGGGCAATGGTAAAAGCTCCCTTTATTTTATCGAGAATTATAGTTTCGAGCTCTTTTTTGGTGAGCCCGGCAACGTGCAAGGTTCCTATAATGGGAAATTCGATATTTCCATCCTTGTCGACAAGGTAATTCTGATAGGTGGGCTGTGCTGTTACTGCTTGGCGCTGGTCGTAGGGCTGCGAAGTGAGCAGATTGTAGGGGGCCGAAGCGGTAATATCGTTGGGCGAAGTTACAATGATGCTCAACTGGTCGCGAGGCTGAATTCTATTTTCATACACTGTGTCGGCCTGCACCATATTAGGAATTTCGCTGCTATTCTGCAAATAAGGTACTTGCTTATATGATGTACACGATGTTGCAAACAACACGGCAAACAAAGCCATCAAACTCCACTTTTTAACACTTGTAAGTTTCATATAGATTTTTATTTTTATTTTCACAAATAGGAGGCACTATGTATTTAACGTACACAGATACCCAAATATTTTGCAAATATATAAAAAATAAACATAGCCGTAAACCTTTTTAGATAAAAAGTAACAAATTATAGGAGCAACGGTGGCAAGCATTTGTTTCTGTTGCAGCATTGTATTATCTTCGTGGCAAAATACAACATTTCTATGAAACTGAAAATAGTTATTATATCTGTTGCCTTTGCAGCTGTTGTCGCGCTTGGTCTTTTCTCGTTTGGATACTATATTGTAAAATGCCCGCAAGTGAGCCTCGACGAGACTGTATATATAAATATATACCCATACGACAATGCTCGCAGCATAATGGAAAAGATTGAGGAGGCGGCCCACCCTGCCACTATGCTGGGATTCAAGTTGCTTGCGGAGCACAACGACCTTACCAAGCAGAGAAAGACCGGACGATACGCCATTTACGATGGTGACAATATGCACTCGCTCTATCTGCGCCTGGTGAGCAACCAACAGACTCCACTGATGGTGGTAATACCATCGACACGCACCGTGGAGCAATTGCTGTCGGCCGCAAGCAAGCAGTTAATGACAGACTCGGCAAGCCTGTGCAGGCTGGCTACCGACCATCGTTACTATGGATATATGGGGTATAATCGCGCAACGCTACCCTGCATATTCATCCCAAACAGCTACGAACTTTATTGGGATATTACCCCGCAGAACTTTATGATAAGAATGTTGCGCGAGCACGACCTATTCTGGAATAAGAAACGCCGCGAGAAGGCAAAGGCCATCGGGCTCACAATAGAGGAGGTTGCCACCCTTGCGTCGATTGTGGACGAGGAGACAAACAACGATGCGGAAAAGCCCATCGTGGCAGGGCTCTACATTAACCGTCTGAAACGCGGAATGCCCTTGCAGGCCGACCCCACGGTGAAATATGCTCTTGGCGATTTTGCACGCAAACGAATATTGAAAAAGGACCTTGAAACAGACTCGCCCTACAACACATACAAACACACAGGATTGCCCCCCGGCCCCATACGCATACCCACGATACAGGCCATAGAGAGCGTGCTCAACTACAAAAGGCACAACTATCTGTATATGTGTGCAAAGGAGGACTTCTCGGGCACACACAATTTCGCAACCACCCTTGCCGAGCACAACAGAAACGCTCAACGCTATCAGCAGGCACTGAATAAATTAAAAATAACAAAATGAACAGATTACGTACCTTTTTAGGCGCAATATTATTCTGCGCCTCCATATTAGCACAAAGCCCTACAGCCGCGCTCATCCCCCTACCCAACCACATAGAATTGTGCAACGACGGGAGTACCTTCAATTTAAAGAAGAGAAACACGCTTGCAACCGAGCTCTCGGCCGATGCATTCCCCGTAAAAGAGTTGTTGCGCATTGTAGAGGAACAGACAGGCGAAAAGCTACGCATAGAGGAGAAGGGATGCATAAATATGAGCATAGACACAGCCTTGGGCAACGCCGAGCGTTACACCATAAAGATTACGAGCAAGAGGATTGAAATAAAGGGTGCGACGGAAAGAGCCCTTCTGCACGCCGCAAGAACGCTGGACCAGATACTGCTGGGCGACTATACAAACAGTGCCGAGGGGCGCATAGCCTGCCTTGCCATAGACGACCAACCGCGTTACCCTCACCGTGCAATAATGATAGACCCGGCGCGCCATTTTCTGCCCGTGAAGGATGTAAAATTCTTTATCGACCAGATTGCAAAATACAAATACAACACTCTGCAACTTCACCTCACCGACGACCAAGGGTGGCGAGTGGAGATAAAAAGCCACCCCAAACTCACCGAGGCGGGTGCCTTTCGCAACAGCAAGGGCGGCAGCAACGGCCCCGACAATGGGTTCTACACACAGGAGCAGCTAAAAGAGATTGTGCACTATGCAGCCGAACGAGGCATAGAGGTTATTCCCGAACTTGACATTCCGGGGCACAGCGTGGCAATCCTTGCCGCCTACCCGCACATAGGATGCGCCTTCCGTCACGGCGAAGCAAAAAATCTGAACAGCACCACAAATATGATGCTGTGTGCCTGCAACGAGGAAGCCTACCGCATTTACGCCGATATTTTTGCCGAACTTGCCGATATTTTTCCCTCGCAGTATCTGCATCTGGGTGGCGACGAGGCCGCAATAAAAGACAATTGGGCAAAATGCGAAGATTGCCTCGCCCTGATGAAAAAAAACAACTATTCTTCCCCCGCGCAACTGATGAATATATTTTTCGGCAGAATGCTTGAACTTGTGCGCAAAAATGGCAAAAAACCCATACTATGGTGCGAACTTGACAATATTTGGCCACCCGCCAACGATTATCTGTTCCCCTACCCTGCCGACGTAACGCTTGTCACTTGGCGCAACGCCCTCACCCCCAAGTGCATAGAACTCACACACAAGAACGGACACAACCTTATTATGGCACCGGGAGAGTATGCCTACCTCGACTATCCGCAATACCCCGGCGACCTGCCCGAGCACAACAACTGGGGAATGCCTGTTACCACATTGGAACAGACATACAAACTAAACCCCTCATACGAACTTTCACAGGAGGAGAGCGCACATATAATAGGAATAATGGGAACTTTGTGGGGTGAGGCCATACGCGACATTAACCGCGTGAATTATATGGCTTTCCCACGCGCGCTTGCTCTTGCCGAGGCCGGATGGAGCGAAATGCAGCAACGCAGTTGGGAGGGCTTTAAAAGCCGCCTCATCCCCAACATTTCCAACCTTATGAAGTGTGGCGTTGCCGTGCGCATTCCTTTTGAGGTTTACCGCGACTGCGAATAAGCACCGGCAAAGAAATACCAGGCAGACACACCGGTCTGCCCCTACGGCAAGGCAATAAAACAAAAGAACAGAAAGACAAACAATGTAGGGGCGCAACGATGTGTGCGCCTAAAAAAACACACAAGCAAAGCGCAGTGACGGAGGAGATGAAGACACAAAAACAAAAAAGGCAGGCACTTTGGGCCTACCAAAAAAAAAGTTTTGCTGCACGACGAGAACGATGAAACTCCGAGAAAAAATGATTTGAGAGCTCTACCCCTTTGTAATCCACCGGCTCTCTAAAGCTACCCGAAGGTTGTGGCCCGCCATTGGGATACCGAAGCTGTCTCGGTTTTCATATAAGATTGATGAGTTTCCCAGTCGCTCGTACAGCAAAACCTATTACAAATATAACATATTCGTAAAATAGAAACAATAGTTCGCAAGAAAAAGATGAGATTTTAAATTAAAATCACAATTATTCTCAAAAAACAGCACCATCGATACAAAAAAAAGCAACCAAGAAAAATTCTTGGTTGCTTTTTTGTGTATCGATGGTTACGAATTACTTCTTAACCTTGTCTACGATAGCTTTGAACGCAGCGGGGTTGTTCATAGCGAGGTCGGCAAGAACCTTACGGTTAATTTCAATACCTGCTTTGTGAAGAGCACCCATCAACTGTGAATAAGAGAGACCTTCGAGACGAGCGGCAGCGTTGATACGTTGTATCCACAATGCGCGGAACTCGCGTTTCTTGTTACGACGGTCGCGGAACGCATAAGTAAGACCTTTTTCCCAAGTATTCTTGGCTACTGTCCATACATTCTTTCTTGCACCAAAGTAACCTCTGGTCAAACCTAAAATTTTCTTTCTTCTTGCTCTTGAAGCAACGTGATTTACTGATCTTGGCATAGTTTTAATTCTTTTGAATGTTAGCGCCGTCCATCTTAACGGGCTTGCTTGCTAATACATTCGGTTAATAATACAATACTTAACGCAATGACAACAATTCCTTAACACTTTTAACATTAGCAGCGTCTACCATTGTAACGTGTACGAGGTTTCTCTTCTGCTTCTTTGTCTTCTTAGTCAGGATGTGACTGTGATAAGCATGTTTTCTTTTAATTTTACCTGTTCCGGTAAGAGCGAATCTTTTTTTGGCACCGGAGTTAGTTTTAACTTTTGGCATTTTATAAAAAATTATTAGTTAATATTTATCGGTAGCGTACTATACAACACTACTCGCTTTTATTCTTCGGTCTTGGGAGCCTCGGGCTTTGCGGGCTTCTCTTTCTTGGCAGGAACGGCCTTTTTGGGCGACACCATAATTGTCATACGCTTGCCTTCGAGCACCGGCATCATATCGAGCTTGCCATACTCTTCGAGGTCTTTTGCGAAGCGGAGAAGGAGTATTTCACCTTGCTCTTTGAAGAGAATGGAGCGACCTTTGAAAAAGACATAGGCTTTCACTTTGTCGCCGTCGCCCAAGAAACTTATCGCGTGTTTCAGCTTGAAGTTATAGTCGTGGTCGTCGGTCTGCGGGCCGAAACGTATCTCCTTAACATCAATCTTCACCTGCTTCGCTTTCTGCTCTTTCTGGCGTTTTTTCAGCTGATAAAGAAATTTTGAATACTCTATCAAACGACATACGGGAGGATTTGCCGAGGGTGATATTTCAACAAGGTCGAGACCTTTTTCGTCGGCAAGGTCGAGTGCCTTGTGCAGGGGAAGTACCACGGATTCTACATCATCGCCTACTATGCGTACTTCGTTTGCACGAATCTGCTCGTTTATACGATATTGATTCTTAATGTTATCGTTCTTCATTAATTATGTTTGATAAAGTATTTAATTGTTTTTCTTAATACTGCCGGAAAAATCGTCGCAAATTTACAACTTATTTATCACATAACGAAGAGGTTTTACTCTTTTTTTCGCATTTACCTTAAAATTATGCGCTTTTGAGGATAATTTCCCATTGCGGGCTTATTGATTTTCCTGCAATTCAAACACATAATGAGGCTCGCCGTGAAATATGCGAGCCTCATTATTATCTGTGCAAGGGATTATTGCGCGGGGGCCTGCTCCTTGCGGATTGTGCGGGTACGTATCTCCTCGCTGATGGAGGCGATAAAGTCGGCAATGGGCTTCACGCCCTCGTCGCCGGCGAAGCGGCTGCGCACTGCCACCGTTGCACTCTCCTCCTCCTGCTGACCAAGCACAAGCATATAGGGGATGCGGCTGTTGCGTGCGTCGCGTATCTTGTATCCGATTTTCTCGGAGCGATTATCCACCGAGCAGAGAACACCGTTCTTTTTAAGCTCGGCAGCCACTTTCTCGGCATAATCGCCATACTTCTCGGAAATGGGAAGAACGCGCACCTGTTCGGGACAGAGCCACGTGGGGAATTTGCCCTCGTACTTTTCTATCAACCAAGCAAGGGTACGCTCGTAGCAACCCATACTTGTGCGGTGGATAATGTAGGGGCGCACTTTCTCGCCATTCTGGTCGATGTAGAACATATCAAATTGTGCGGCAAGCAGAGCGTCCCACTGAACGGTTATCATTGTATCCTCCTTGCCATATACATTCTTGGCATTTATATCCACTTTCGGGCCATAGAAGGCTGCGCCGCCAACCTCTTCCACGAAAGGAATTTCAAGCTCAACAAGCATTTCGCGTATGTGCTGTTGTGTCTGCTCCCACACTTCTGCATCACCTATGTATTTCGCACGATTTTCGGGGTTCCATTTTGCAAGAACGTATGTTACATCATTCTGCAAGCCCAGAGTCTCCATTACGTGCTTGGCAAGAGCAAGGCACTTTTTGAACTCCTCAACCATCTGGTCGGGGCGCACAATAAGATGCCCCTCGCTGATGGTAAACTGGCGCACACGGGTGAGGCCGTGCATTTCGCCCGAATCCTCGTTGCGGAAGAGGGTCGATGTTTCGCTGTAACGCAAGGGAAGGTCGCGATAAGAATGCTGTGTAGCCTTGTAGACATAATATTGCAAGGGGCAGGTCATAGGGCGGAGAGCAAAAACCTCTTTATCGGTCTCCTCGTTGCCAAGCACAAACATTCCATCCTTGTAGTGATCCCAGTGGCCCGATATTTTGTAAAGGTCACTCTTGGCCATCAAAGGAGTTTTTGTGCGGATGTAGCCCCACTCATTATCTTCAATATCCTCTATCCAGCGTTGCAGTGTCTGTATGATTTTTGCACCCTTTGGCATAAGAAGCGGAAGGCCCTGACCAATAACATCGACTGTGGTAAAGAGTTCCATTTCGCGACCTATCTTATTGTGGTCTATATTCTTAATGTGCTCCAAATGGGCAAGATGCGCCTCCAATTCCTCTTTCGAGAAGAAGGCTGTTCCATAGATGCGGGCAAGCGCGGCATTATTTTTGTCGGCACGCCAATAGGCTGTGGAGGTTGACAAGAGTTTGAAGCCCTTTATGAGCCTTGTATTGAGCAAATGGGGGCCCATACAGAGGTCGACGAAATCGTCCTGCGAATAAATTGTGATATTCTCCCCCTCGGGTATTGCGTCGATAAGTTCCAATTTATAGGGCTCATTCATAGCCTTCATCATCTCCACGGCCTCGGCACGCGAAACGCTCTTACGCTCGATGCGGGGATTCGATTTTATGATTTTCTTCATCTCTTTCTCAATTTCGGCAAGATTCTCCTTGGTGAAGGGAGGACAGTCGAAGTCGTAGAAGAAGCCCGACTCGGTGGCGGGGCCTATGGTGAGTTTAGCCTCGGGGAAAAGATGCTTCACAGCCTCGGCCATAATATGGGTGGTTGTGTGACGTAGCACGTGCAACGCCTCCTTGCTCTCGATACCCACCAATTGTGCCTCGCAGCCGTCGGCCGGAACATCGCGAAGGTCTGTTACATTGTCGCCCACTTTTGCGGCAACCACACTGTTCAGAATTTTTGTATCGACCGAGGAGAGAATCTCAATGAAGGATTTTCCTTCAAATGCAAATTCCTGCACTGCTCCATCGGGAAAAATAAGTTTAATCATAGCTTATGTTTTTTTATTTTTATTCACAAATGAAACGCAATATTTGCGGCGACTACACCCAATAACAGGTAAGCCACCGCGAAGATATTAAAAATGAGGGAATTTTCAAACGCGATTATTCTTTTTTATAACAAAAAAGAGAGCAACCCGCAGTTTTATTGCTCGGGAGCATCCTTGTAACGCTTTATCACATTGTAGGCCGAGTAGATGCCAAGCTCGCCTGCACGGCTTAAATCGGCAACAGCCTGTTCGGTGTTACCAAGATACAAATGGGCAAGACCGCGATTGTAGTAGGCCTCGGCAAATTTATCATCGAGCCTCACAGCCTCGCTGTAATCGACAACTGCCGACTTAAAATCGTTCAATTTCACACACACATTGCCACGATTAAAGAATGCCTGCGAAAAATCGGGCATAAGCACCGTCACCTTGTCAAGGTCACCCTTTATTATGCGGTACTCTATATTGGGCAGGCCCGCATCGCGCTTCACCGCCACGGCATTTCCACGAGAATTTATATCGGTAAGATGCTCACCTTCGAGTTTTTTATAGCGCACAAAAGCTCGCGCAAAATAGATGCTCCACAGCTCCCCGTCGAGGGTGAGGGCTGTATCAAGGTCGTTTATTGCCGACGCAAAATCCTGAACCAGATAGCTATCTATGGCGCGGGCGAGGCGGTAATAAAGATTATCGGGATTCTCGTCGATACTCTTCGAGAGGGCATCGATGCTTGCAAAGTGGCGTTCAACCTCGTTAGAGGCAAGGGCACGCTCGTCGTTTGTGAGTATCACCTTATAGGGGAGGAGTGCATTTTTGTTAAAATCCTCCACCGGAGCATAATAGCCGTCGTTGCGCAATTCCTGCACATTCTCGTAATATGTGAGCACAAACATCGGTTCTAATTCAACAGGGGCTTTGCGATTCTGCACCTTGCCACGATACTCGGTTGCATAATCCTTGTCGAAATTACTCTCCGAGGCTATCATCTTATTGTAATTACGTACGTTACGATCGGAACGTTTACGGGTTTTCTCACCCTTATCGTCGGCCGTGGCACCACTCTGCTGCCCAAGGTATTTATCGGTCATATTATTCAACAGCCACGCTTCGTCTTTCTCGGCGCCCTTAATGTCGCCTATCTTGCGACGCGCAGCAGCACGGCAACGATAGCCATATTCAAATTGGGGATAAACTTCGAGCACAAGGGAATAGTCCTCTATCGCTCCGCGAAGGTCACCTGTCTGGTCGCGCAGAAGGGCACGATTGAATCGCGCCATTGTATTATCGGCATCAACATCGAGCACAAAATCAAAATCCTCTATGGCACGATTATCGTCGCCTACCTGCATACGCAAAAGGCCGCGATTATAATGCCCTACAAAATTGGCCGGTTCCACATTGAGAGCCGTATCGTAATCCTCCATTGCTCCGCGAAGATTGTTACGATGGTAGCGTATGAGGGCGCGATTAAGATAGCTGCCGCAACGCCCGGGCATAAGTTCTATGGCACGGGTAATATCCTCCTCGGCAGTATCGTAACGCTCCAATTGAGCATTCAAGAGAGCACGCATTTCGTAGGTGTCGCACGAATATGGGTCGAGAGCCACAGCCTCGTCGGCAGCACTTATCGCTCTTGCCGTATCGGCAAGTTCCATAGAAATATGCACACGCATAAGATGAGCCACCGTGTAGCGTGGCGCAAAGAGCAGCAACGAGTCGACAACCATTGCGGCCGTGCCCCACTCCTTGCCCTGTATGGCCGTAGCGGCAAGATTTTGCCATAGTACATAATTCTGCGGGTCGTACTTTATTGCCATACGAAAATCGGACATTGCACCGGCAACGCTGTCGCGCTTGGCACGGCACATTCCGCGCAATTGATAGCTGCGCGACACGTATGGATTCTTGCCGATGGCTTTGTCAAGGTCCTCTTCGGCTCCTTTATAATCGTCGAGATAATATTTCGCGAGCCCGCGGAAGAAGTATGGCTCGTGAAGAAAGGGCTTCGACTCTATTACTTTGTTAAAGTATTGTATTGAGAGTACATAATCCTCGAAATAGAGCGCATTGCGCCCTATGAGCATAATGCGGTCGGTATTCAGTTGCGCCTTCAACGAGGAGAGCGCAAGGAGTGCGACAAGAAGGAGAAGTACTCGACGGGGCATATTATCGTAGCACACGCTTGGTCTTGTAGGCACAATGCGCCTTGCCCTTCAAGAGGTTCATAAGACGATTCTTGTTCATCTGGCGACGAAGGGGCGAGAGGCGGTCGGCAAAGACTTTTCCCTCCAAATGGTCGAATTCGTGCTGCATAACACGGGCAAGATAGCCATCGACCCACTCGTCGTGCTCCACAAAATTCTCGTCCATATATTTTACGTGAATACGTGTGGGGCGGGTAACCTTCTCGTGTATGCCGGGAAGGCTCAAACAGCCCTCCTCCATCGACTCTGTGTCGTCGGAAGTTTCGAGGATGTGGGCGTTGATGTAAACACGGCGATAATCCTTAAATTCGGGAAAATCCTCGGAGAGGACATCAAGGTCTACCACCACCAAACGGATGGCAAGGCCTATTTGCGGCGCGGCAAGGCCTATTCCCTCGGCACCGTGCATTGTTTCGAACATATCTTCAATGAGCTTGGCAAGCTCGGGATAATCGGGGGTTATATCCTCGGCCACTTTGCGCAAGACAGGCTGGCCGTAAAGGTAGATAGGTAATATCATAATTCTATTTTGTTTATTATTCGGTTCTCATTCGTCGGCTCTCCATATAGGATTGCAATATTATTGTGGCGCTTATCTCATCGACAAGAGCTTTGTCGCGACGCGCCATCTTGCCAATCCCCGATTCGAGGATTGCTCTGTGGGCAAGCACCGAAGTGAAACGCTCATCGTGATACTCCACAGGGATTGCGGGCAGCAATTTACGCAGGCGGTTCACAAAGGGCTCTATGCGTCCCATATTCTCCGACGGGCGGTTATTCATCTGCTTGGGAAGGCCCACTATTATGCGCTCCACAGGCTCGCGCTCCACATAGGAGAGCACGAAACGTTCAAGTTCCACCGTGGCTACGGTGGCAAGCCCGTTGGCTATTATCTGTAACTCGTCGGTGACAGCTATGCCCGTGCGCTTCTTGCCATAATCTATTGCTAAAAGTCGTGCCATTATTGCTGTATAAACACCTTGCAAAGGTAACCAATTTGGCCAAAAGGAACAGCCAATAAATGCAAATTTTTGTTTTTATAACAAAGAGGCCGACTAAAAAGTATTTTTTAGCGGTCTCTTTTGTGTAGGAGATGAATAAAAAGATGTAGTTCAAAGCTTGCGTAGCCTGAAAAACCGGAGTTTACTAAGCGTAAATGAGGAATTTGAAGGCAAGCGTAACGCAGAAATACACTTTTTAATCATCTTCTTTATACTTACTCATAAAGATGGAATATACGCTCCATCGCCTTCCACTTATCATTGGACGAGCTTCCTTTCTCGGCCTCTTGGAATATGGACATATAGTCCTCCCATTCTTGTTGCCGCGGCAGAGTCGCAAGGCGAGCCATAGCTTGGTCCCAATCAAAATCGACCGGAGCCTCCACTATCATAAACAGGCGTGTACCGACAAGGTATATTTCCATTTCCAAGATACCAACCTCGCGTATTCCGTCTATTATCTCCTGCCAAGCCTCGCCCTCGCCGTGACGGCGACGATATTCGGCTATAAGTTCGGGATTGTCTTTTAGTTCAAGCGTCTGACAATAACGCTTAACTCGGCAACCATATTCCTTAACTTTATATCCGGTAGAAGGAGTCTCCATTGTTTTTACTTATTGTAGAGCAACCAAGCCTTCTGAAAATCGGCATTGTCGGGATTATTAGCCTTAAACTGCTCGCGATACTCGGCAGCCTGCTGCTTGTTGTCGAAAGAGCCGCAAACAACGCGGTACATTCCTGTCTCGGGGTTCTGAACGATAATAGCCTTATAGCCCTGCTCTATGAGTGCAGCCTTAACCGACTCGGCACCCTCTTTACGACCGAAACTGCCACAAACAACGCTAAAATCTTTCAATGAACCTTCGGCACCCGAAGCGAGCACCACCTTCTCGGTACGGAAAGAAGTGTCAACATTTGCAGCGGCATTCTGAGTGGTTGTTGTAACAGGAGCAATCTCTATTGCCTCGTTAGCCTGACCTTGACCCTGCGCAAGTTCCAACTGCTGTGCCTGGTCGTATGCCTTCTTGTATTCCGACTTTGAAGATTTACAAGATGTGAATGCAAAAACAGAGCACAATGCGAGACCTAATACAAATAATTTTTTCATTTTATACATTTTAAAAGTTTGACATAAATTCATACTGCCGACAAAAAGCCGCAGTTTCTTGTGCAAAAATAGTAATAAAAAGGCACAGGCACAACTAAACAGGAGAACATTTTTCACAAAACAAAGAACGCTCCGCCACATTACCGTGCAAATGTAAGAAATTAAAGTTTTTTTACCCTTTTTAAACAAATTCACCGACAATACAACTGCACCATTTGTTATATCCACAAAGATTATTTTAAAGAACATGGCATATATAGATTATTACAAAGTATTGGGCGTGAATCGCGACGCATCGGAGAGCGAGATTAAACAAGCCTACCGACGACTGGCAAAACTGTATCACCCCGACATTAACAAAGACGACCCACAGGCCGAAGAGCATTTTCAGGCTATAAACGAGGCCAACGAGGTGCTGAGCAACCCCGAAAAGCGTAAAAAATATGATGAATATGGCGAACATTGGAAACAGGCCGATGAATTTGAAGGCAGGCAAAGAAACAGCAACAATGGCAACTTCCACGACTTTGGAGGATGGGGCGATTTTAGCGGCAACGCCGAGAATGCCAGCGGATTCAGCGACTTTTTCGAGCAACTGTTCGGAGCAATGGGCAACAACCGCAGAGCAAGGGCGCAGGACCTGCAAGCAACGCTCACCATCGGCCTGCGCGAGGCAAGCACCACCCACAAACAGACATTCAGCATAAACGGCGAGAATATAAGAATTACAATCCCCGCCGGCATTGCCGACGGACAGAAGATACGCTTGCGCGGCTATGGCGCCCCTGCACACGATGGGAGGCGAGGCGACCTATATATCACAATCAACATAAAGCCCGACGGCACTTTCACCCGCGACGGCAACAATCTGCAGCTCACCACCGCAGTAGATATATTCACTCTTTTGCTCGGCGGCGAGGTTCTTCTACCCACACTCAACGGCGAAGCAAGAATAAACATAAAAGCCGGTACACCACCCGACAGCAAACTGCGCCTCAGAGGGAAAGGCTTTCCCGTGTACAAGAGAGAGGGAGAATTTGGCGACCTTATCGTCACAATCAAAGCCATTATTCCACCATTGAACGAAGAACAGAAACAGCTGCTGAGAAAAGCAAAAAGCCTGTGAGCTACTTTTGGCTCACAGGCTTTTGCTTGAAGATTGAATAAAAAGAGCCTTTTTACTTTTAATTATATACAGCAATAAATCCATTAAGATAGGTGGCAAAAAGAAGCCACAGCATATATGGTACCATAAGCCAGCCGGCAACCCTGTTCACAATGAAACAACCGGCCACATAGAGAAGGGCAAGCATATCCATAATTAAAATAATTACCAACCCCATCAAAGGTGACGTCATATAGAAAAAGCAGAGGCTCCACAGCGCATTAAGCAGAAGTTGCAACGAGAAAAGCGTGAACAACAAGCGAGAGTAGACAGAGCGTTGCCCCCACAGAATGCCGGCAGCCAGCCCCATAAGCACATAAAGTACAGCCCACACAATGGGGAAGGCAGCATCGGGCGGAGTAAGCGGTGATTTTATCAGCATAGGGTACCAATCCACCAAAGAGGATGCTTGCAAAAGGCGCGACACATAACCGGCAAACAGGCAGAGTGCCATAAACATAATTACGGGAAGAACTTTTTTCATATTGCTTCTTACTTTTATTGATAAACACACAATCGGTACAATTGTTTCAGAGAACAAATGTACCGATTGTATCAAATGAGCGCAAAATGAAATTTACTCTTCGTTCTTCTTTTCCTGCTTCGCCTTTATAACCTCATTTATTTGAGAGCTTGAATGATAGGGCACCTTGCCGGCAGGTACATACTTGCTCGACTCGCACAGATGCGTATCTTGGTCGTCGAAGAA
Source organism: Bacteroidaceae bacterium (assembly GCA_045634365.1). GTDB lineage: Bacteria > Bacteroidota > Bacteroidia > Bacteroidales > Bacteroidaceae > HGM04593. The sequence goes on from JAZRAC010000065.1 coordinate 22,095, forward strand.
GATGTGTGCACCAAACGCCTTCAACAATTCGTCCTTGCGCAGGCCGCCGAGGAAATAGGCCTCATCAACATAAACACCCCATTTGCGCAATGTTTTTATCACACGGAAGTGCGACGGCAGGCTGCGCGAGGTAACAATGGCAAGGCGCAAGGGAGAGAGCTCTATGGAGGTGGGCAAGCACTCCTGTATTGCCGAGAGCTTTTTCAGCAGATTGGCAAAGGGGCCCTCCTTCAAGGGAATATCGGCATTCTCCTTCTCATATTTATAGAATGCATCGATGCCCTCCTCTTTGAAACGGCACTCCGATTCGTCGGAGAAGATTACCGCATCGGCGTCAAAGGCAATCTTCACGCGGCTATCTTCGGGATTAAAATCGGTAGGCGGAGCATAAATAAGCGCAGCCGCACATATTCCCGAATCTATCACACGCTGCACATCACTCTCGTCTTTCGACAGGAAAAGGTCGATGGAAAAGGCTTTCAGATATTTTGAGAGAGATTCGCCACCCGACAGGGCCACGCGGGTAATATCGAGCCCATAAACATCGAGCGATTTTAGCATACGCATACCCGTCTCGGGGCTGTTACGCGACATTACAACCACCTCCACTATGGGACGATTGGCCTGTTTATTCAGTTCCAAAAGACTTTTCACAAGATAAAAGGCTGTTCCTTTTTCCAGAGGTTCATCCTCGTGCTCCTCCTGATATTTTCTATATTTCGCAACGCCGTAGCGTTCAAAAATCTCATTCTCCTTTTCAAGGTCGAAAAGTGCGCGCGACGACACACCCACAACCAAACGTCCATCCAAATTCTCCATATATTTTCTATACTATTTTCAAAAAAAACAATTTGAGAGTTCAAAATTAACTCATTTACGTTCACAAATCAAAAGAAAGCCTAAAATAATTCCTTTGATGAGGATTTTATCGGGCTATTCCCATAAAAAAGCACTATCTTCGCGACAATAAGCAACGGAATAATTCTATGATTAAAGATATTGTATTCGATTTTGGCGGAGTGCTCACAGAAATTGATGCCGACAAAGCTCTGCAAAGGTTCGGCGAGATTGGAGTTCCCCGTCCCGAGGAGTATATAAATTCCTATCAGCAAAAGGGTCCGTTCTTCTCTTTGGAAAATGGCGACATTACCGCCGAAGAATTCTGCGAGGAACTTGAAAAAATATGCAACCGATCCATAAGCTACGAAGATGCAAAATATGCTTGGATGGGCTTTATCGTAAAGGTACAAAGTGAGTTTATGGAGTTTCTGCAACAGTTGCGCCCACGCTACCGCCTATCGGTACTGAGTAACACCAACCCCTTTCTACAAGGGTGGGCACGCAGCAACGAATTTACCGCCGAGGGAAAATCGCTCGACGACTATTTCGACCAACTATTCCTCAGCTACAAGATGAACTGCTCCAAGCCCGACGAAGAGATTTATCGCAAAATGTTGCTCGAAGGCAATATGAAAGCCGAAGAGACACTCTTCCTCGACGACAGCGCAAAGAACATTGCCACTGCACAGCGCTTGGGGATTAAGGTGTTGCAGGTGGGCAACGGAGAAGATTGGCGAGAGGCACTCGGCAAAGTGCTTGCAGCAGATTGTCCACATACACACACATAAAAAAACGAGCCAGGAGGCTCGTTTTTTTATGTAGAATACTTTTTACTTACTTAATCCCATAGAATCGGAAAGTCTTTTTGCACGGTCGAGAGCCGTATAAATATCGGCACAGACATTCTCGTCACCAACCATAGCCGCAATACCCGACTTTCGCAATTTCTCGGCCACATTATCGTGAACACCCGAGAGTATCACCACGCGCTTCTCGCCGAGCGACGATTGCACAAAAATTTCCAGATTATGCAATCCCGTAGAGTCTATGAAAGTCACCTTTCTCATACGAATTATACGTATGGGCGAAGCATCCGTCTCGCGGGTAAGTTCATCGAATTTGGTGGCAATGCCAAAGAAGAAGGGACCCTCAATCTCAAAAACATCAACACCGGCAGGAATTGTAAGAATCTCGTCGTGCTCTCCATCGTGGTGCACCTCCAATTCATCGGTAACCACCGACACTGTGGTGCTATCCATCACACGCTTCATAAATATTACCACAGCCATCACCAAGCCTATCTCTATTGCAAATGTAAGGTCGAAAAAGACTGTGAGCAACAAGGTTACAAACAACACGCTGGTACCCGACATTGTAGCCTTGCACATTGAACGTATGGTGCGCCAACCGCTCATATTATAGGAGACCATCACAAGCACGCCCGCAAGACAGGGCATAGGAATCTTGCCCACCACTCCACCAAGGAACATAAGCACCAAGAGAAGCACCAGAGTGTGAACAACACCGGCAACAGGGGTTTTTCCTCCATTGTTAATATTGGCCATTGTGCGAGCAATTGCACCCGTAGCAGGTATTCCGCCAAAGAAAGGAGCCACAATATTGGCAATACCCTGACCTATAAGCTCGGTATTCGAATTATGACGGTCGCCAATAACACCATCGGCCACCATTGCCGAGAGGAGCGACTCTATGGCTCCCAGCATAGCTATTGTAAATGCAACAGGAGCAAGTGCCTGAATAGTGGAAAAGAAGGAGCCATCATCAAAATTAAGCGCAGGCAATGCAAACGAAGGCAGCCCCGAAGGAAGCTTGTAAAGGTCGCCGATTGTCTTTATCGATGTTACCCCGGCAAACTCCTTCAACAGCCACGCAGCAATGGTCATAACCACAATTGCCAAAAGCGAACCGGGCACCTTACGCGAAAATTTCGGTGTTACGGCAATAAGAGCCACACTCAAAATACCCATTGCCGTGCTCCACCAATCGATATTACCTATGTTTCTAAAATAGCACACCCATTTATCGACAAAGTTGGCAGGAACATTCTCTATTCCCAAGCCCAAGAGGTCGTTTATCTGGGTGGAGAATATTGTAATTGCAATACCGCCCGTGAAGCCGACAATAATGGAATAGGGCATAAATTTAATTATACCACCCAAACGGCACAAGCCCATAATTAGCAGCATAATACCGGCCATAATGGTTGCAATCGCAAGGCCGCCAAGCCCATACTGCTGCACAACACCATAGACAATGATAATGAATGCTCCTGTAGGGCCACCAATCTGCACTTTCGAGCCACCAAATACCGAGATTAGCGCACCGGCAATAATTGCAGTAACCAATCCCTCGGTGGGGCCAACACCACTGGCAATACCAAAAGCAATAGCCAAAGGAATAGCCACCACACCCACAATAATTCCGGCCATTAAGTCGGCACTGAATTTTTCACGCGAATAGTTTTTCATCGCCTCAAAGAATTTGGGATGAAAATCGATAATTTTTTTTGCGTTCATATTATTTATTATATCCTTTTAAAATCACAGGAGAAGCTCCCAAAGAGCCTTTTAAAACCGGTTCCGGAAAACCGGTGCAAAGGTACGAAAAAGTTTTAACACCTTTTAAAGGTACCATCCAAAAATTACAGGTTTATTGCGAATATCAAAAGAGGCTGCCATTTTTTAGCAGCCTCCTCTTTTCCTGTATTATTCAAGTTCCGTAACCCCGTTCAATGCAGCCTTTTTTGTGTAACAGGTACTTTTGAACGATGCTACAAGCTCGCCACGCTGGTTGGTAACCCTAACCTCGAAGGAGGGGAGTTTGGGGTGAGCACACAAGGCAACAGCCTCGGCAGTGAGTACATCCCCAAGCATAGCAGCTCTGTGGTAGTTTATCGAAGCATCGACCGAGAGTGTGAGCATAAGACCACTGTTGGCAGCAAGGGCAAGCGCAGTATCGGCAAGTGTGAATATCGCTCCACCCTGACACACGCCACCGGCATTCAGATGCTCGGTAGCAACTGTAAGCTCGGCCTTGCCGAAATTCTCGGCAACGCTCAACACACGCACACCCGAATGAAGCGCGAAACGGTCACCCTCTCCAATAAACTCCTTTAATGTCATTTTTACTTATTTATATTTACGGTAAGTGTCTGATAGGGGAAGTTCAAGCCACGCTTGGGGAATGTTTCATAAACAGCCTTGTTAAGGTCGAAGCATATACCCCAATAATTCTCCTGTGCAGCCCACACGCGAACAACAATATCTATGGAGCTTGCACCAAGACTCTTCAATGCAATAAAAGGCTCGGCAGGAGAATTAAGGATGCGGCTATCGGCTGCAATAAGTTCCATAAGCACCTCTTTTGCCTTCTCATAATCGTCGCCATAAGATATTGAGAATGTAAAATCCACACGACGCAAAGACTCACGTGAGTAGTTGTTGATTATTCCTGTCGAGAGAGGACCGTTGGGAACAAGAATAGCCTTGTTGTCACCGGTAAGAATAAGAGTATTAAAAATCTGAATCTCCTTAACGGTACCTGTCTGTCCCTGTGCCTCGATAAAATCACCCACCTTGAAGGGGCGGAACAAAAGAATTATAACACCGCCGGCAAAGTTCTGCAATGTGCCGCTCAACGCCATACCTATGGCAACACCGGCCGAGGCAAAGAGAGCTATAAACGACGAAGTATCAATGCCCAATACGCTTATGAGAATAATGAGCAGGATTATGAGCGATACAACATCTATAAAGCTCACAAGAAAAGTTCTCACAGTGGCGTTTGTTTCTCTTTTATCCATCACCAATTTTACAATGGAGATAAGGCGACGTGTGAGCCAACGGCCAATCATCCATATAAAAGCCACCTTAATGAGTTTCCAGCCAAGTGTGAGTGCAAAGGTTACAACAATGCTTGTAGCCTCTTTAATAGTGAGGCCCGACACTGTGGCAATAGTCTCGTCCAATTTTGCAATAGCATCTATCGAATCGTTTGCGACAGCAGCTGTTGCCATAATAAAATCAAGAATCATAGTAATATATTTTTAAAATTAACATTCAAGTATCTGCGTTGCGGCATTCTTTGTATCAACCTTTTTAATCACACGCTCAATGCGCCCTGCGACGTCAATTACAAAGGTGGTTCTCAATATTCCCATATATTCGCGCCCTGCCATTTTTTTCGGTCCCCAAGCTCCAAACGCCTCAATGGTGCGTTTCTCAACATCGGCAATCAACGGGAAATTCAGTTGTTGTTTCTCTTTGAAACGTTGGTGCGATGCCACAGAGTCGGCACTCACTCCCACCACCGCATAACCCGCAGCAACAAGGTCGCTTAACCCGTCGCGCAACGAACAAGCCTCGGCAGTACAGCCCGGAGTATTATCCTTTGGATAAAAATAAACCACAAGGCGCTTCCCTTTATAGTCGCTCACTCTAATCTCATTACCTTGTTCATCTATTCCTAAAAAATCGGGGGCAAAATCACCGGCCTGCAACATAATAACCTATTCTATAATATATAATAAAGAAGCGAGAGCAGCAAATTTGCAGCCGCTTCACAAAAACGGCTGCAAATTTAGCAATTTTTACAGGAATTTTCGCATTTTGGAGTGTTAAAATCACTTTCACCACAGATATTCAAAAGCCTCTATCGGCCGAAACTTCATTAACCTCTACCGGCCTGCCTTCATAATGTTTCTTAGCATAGAGCACAAAGCCGTTGCCTCGGGGGCGAATAAGAATTCTGCCCTCCCTCACAAGCTCGTCAACAATATCGGGCAGGCCCACATAGGACTCTATATTAAGTGCCGACTTTCCGCTTATTCGCTGCAAGGCAAAAGCGGTAGCAATCTCCACAGGATAGACGTTGCCATATTTTTCGATAAAACGCTCCACATTCTCCGGCCCAGGTTTTAAGCGCAGTTCCTCGCAAGGAGCAATCTTGCCATAGCTCAACTGCTTTATATTCTGCACCATTGTATCATAGGATGTAAAACCGCGCAACATAAGTTCCACGCCCTTATACACAAGCAGATAGGTGGGAAAAGTCTGCACCTCATAATGACGGCATTTTTCCTTATCCTCCTCATAGCGGCGTTGCACCTCACGACTTCTCATTATTTCGGCCAGACGAGCCGGTTCAAAGCCCTCCACCGCAGCAAGGTCGGTTATAACATCTGGGTCGCAGGTGAGGGCAGCATCGACAGCCGTAGCCTCCTGCAAGCGTCGCAGAAACTTCTTGGGCGACACCCCCTTGTCTGCCACCTTTTCGGCATATATTTTTGCAGCAATATAGGCCATATTTTGTGGCGCGGTCGAGCGGTGCTCTTCACTGAAAAGATGAATGCCCTGTTCACATACAGGCATTCCGTGTACAGCCGAAGCATCCACCCAAGCCTTATGCATATTTCTGTTGGACAATGCAATATCTCCTCCTATTCCCAATCGGCGATTACTGAATTTGGTAATATCCTCAATCATACCACCCATCACATAATCTACCTCAACATTTTCGCCCAAACGAAACTCCAAAGCACGCAACACAGGCACACTACCCCAGCACCAAGTACACACAGGGTCGGCAAATACGGTAATTTTTATCTTTCCCATTGTTCAAATATTTTTCAATGAGAACAAGCCTAATGCCTATTTTGTTGCAGGCTATATACAAAAAACAGGATGCACCACAAAGCGCACCCTGCCAACATCTTTATTTTTTTACACTAATCTCTTAAACGAAAGCCAGAAGCCTTTGCTATTATTTTTGCCTCGGCACGACGGGCCGAGAGAAAAGAGAGCACATTGAGCACTATCGCCGTGAATGGGAACATCACCGCAGCCTCCAAACTCAACGTGGTTGTTGCCTCGTCGCTTTTTACAACGAGAAGAACATAAAGCAGAAGCAATATGTAATATCCTGTGAGCAAAAGCACCGATAGGATTGAACTTCTCTTTTGCAGTTCAAAATTATTGAACAACGACACAAAAAGGCCGAATGCGTTAACCGCAGTCGCAACAATGAGCACCACGCCCAATGCCACCACCGAACAAGAGGCCGAACCATCGGGCTTTATGAGTGAAAAATTACCCAATGTATATGCCGCGCCGTCGGGTGCCAATATATACAACAAACTGTTGCACATTGCAACAACCAACAGCACCGCCGCCAGCACATAGTACAATTGATAGAAACGAAATTTCATAATGGAGATTATTCTTCGGCAGCCTCTCTCGAAGGGTCGCGGAAATAAACCTTACCATCGATAAACTCCTGTGCAGCAATGAGTGTGGGCTTGGGCAGACGCTCATAGAAACGAGAAATCTCAATCTGCTCGTGGTTCTCGAACTGCTCTTCAAGATTATCGGTAGACGAAGAAAACTCGTTAAGTTTTTTCAACAACTCCTCTTTCATTTCCGCAGCAATCTGGTTCGAGCGTTTGCCGATAATTGCCACCGATTCATAAACATTACCAGTCTCTGTCACAAAATCTGCCATATTACGTGTTACAGTGTTTGTGGGAGCATTGCTTTTCTTGTAATCCATTTTCTTTTATGTTATTTAAATTATTTCAAAATAAAATTTATTCACCAATCTCTTCGAGCGACTTTTTAAAATAACCTTCGGCCTCGTCCATATATTTGCTCGTGGGAAATTCATTCTTAAAGGCGTAAAACTCGTCGATAGCCTCACGATAGCGTTCCGGCTGTTTTTCATCGACACTCTTACGCGCCATCATATAGCGGGCACGAAGAATGAGCATCTGTAACTCCTCACGCAACTTTGTATAGGGATAGTCCTTCAAGGCATTCTGCGCTGTAATTATACAGGCCTGATAACTATTACCCATATATGCCATATAATCGCCTAGGTCGTAATACAACTTTGCCGACAAATAGTCTTTCATCACCAGCACATCGTGCATTTCAAAAAGCATTTTCTGTGCCTCCTCTCTATATTCGCTGGTGGGATAATACTCCATAAACAATTGTAGTTCCTCTATGGCTGTATATGTATCAGTTTGGTCGAGAGCAGGCTCCAATATATTCTTAAACAGCGATTTTCCCGAATAGAAACGCGCCAATTCCGAATAACGGCCACGAGGATAATTACTATAACAAGCCTTGAAATATTGCGCGGCAGTCTCATAATCACCCGATTGATAATAGCACATTGCCAACAGGAACATCGACTCATCGGCCTTGTCGCTACCCTTGAACATAATTACAATATTCTCGATGAGCATTGCAGCCTTCCGATACTCACCCATCATATAAAGAGCTTTCGCCTCCTCGTATTTATATTCAAGGTCGGGAGACTTCAAGACCTTATCATACGAAGAACAAGATGCAAAAGCCACAAGGAGAAGCAATATCAATATGTGGAAAAACCTATTCATCATCCTCTTATTACGCGACCATTTTGCTACAACAAAGCCTTTTCGTCGCAATAAATAATAAATTGCCTGCAAAGATAGAATATTTTACACAAAATCACAACCTAAAAACAGTTATAATTTGGAATAAAAGAGTAAATAAAACTAAAATTTCAAAAAAATGCAGATAGAAAGAATTTTTACGGCACAATATACTTTCTTATTGCTAAATTTGCAGAAATTTAAACAGCTTCTGAGAGAATCTATGAAGTTCAAACTACAATCGACATATACGCCTATGGGCGACCAGCCCGAGGCAATAGCACAGCTTGTGAACGGCATTAAGACAGGAGTGCCTGCACAAACGCTTCTGGGCGTGACCGGCTCGGGAAAAACCTTTACCATAGCCAATGTCATTAAGGAGATTAACCGCCCCACCCTTATTTTGAGCCACAACAAGACCCTCGCCGCCCAGCTATACAACGAGTTTAAAGGCTTCTTCCCCGAGAATGCCGTGGAATACTATGTATCGTACTACGACTACTACCAGCCCGAGGCCTATATACCATCGAGCGACACATACATTGAGAAAGACCTTGCCATAAACGACGAGATTGACAAGTTGCGCCTTTCGGCAACGTCGGCACTGCTCTCGGGCAGAAAAGATGTGGTGGTAATTTCCTCTGTTTCCTGCATATACGGAATGGGCAACCCAGCCGATTTTTACAATAACGTAATTGAGGTGAGGGTGGGCGACAAGCTCGACCGCAACGCATTCCTGCGTCGCCTCGTAAGCAGCCTATACACGCGCAACGACATTGACCTTAACCGCGGTAATTTCCGTGTGAAAGGCGACACAGTGGATGTAAGCCTCGCTTACAGCGACCACATTCTGCGCATAACCTTTTGGGACGATGATATTGACAGCATAGAAGAGATTGATGGCAGCACAGGCACACGCATCGCCACCTTTGACGACTATAAAATATACCCTGCCAACCTTTTTATGACCACAAAGGAGAGTACCGAGCGAGCCATAAAGGAGATTGAAAAAGACCTTATCGAGCGTGAGGAATATTTCAATGAAATTGGCAAGCCATTGGAGGCCAAACGATTGCACGAGCGTGTAACATACGACACAGAGATGTTGCGCGAGCTTGGCCACTGTTCGGGAATAGAGAACTACTCCCGATACTTCGACGGACGCGAGCCCGGCACACGCCCCTACTGCCTGCTCGACTTTTTCCCCGACGATTTTCTGCTCATCATCGACGAGAGTCACGTGAGCGTGCCACAGATACACGCAATGTATGGTGGCGACCGCGCCCGCAAGACCAACCTTGTGGAATATGGGTTCCGTCTGCCGGCGGCATTCGACAACCGCCCCCTCAAATTCGAGGAATTTACCAAGCTCACCCATCAAGTGATATATGTGAGTGCCACTCCTGCCGACTACGAACTGCGAGAGAGCGAGGGCATAGTAGTGGACCAAGTGATACGCCCCACAGGCTTGCTCGACCCATTGATAGAGGTGCGCCCCCTTGCCAATCAAGTGGACGACCTTATGGAGGAGATACAATTGCGTGTGGAGCGCGACGAGAGAGTGCTTGTCACAACCCTCACTAAGCGTATGGCCGAGGAGTTGACAGACTACCTGCTAAAAAACGGCGTACGGTGCAATTATATACACAGCGACGTTGACACACTCGACCGCATACAGATAATGACCGACCTGCGCGAAGGGCTTTACGACGTGCTCATCGGTGTGAATCTGCTACGCGAGGGACTCGACCTTCCCGAAGTTTCACTCGTTGCTGTGCTCGACGCCGACAAAGAAGGATTCCTGCGCGACCACCGCTCCCTCACCCAGACTGCCGGACGCGCTGCCCGCAACGTTAACGGCCTTGTAATCTTTTATGCCGACAAGATTACCGCAAGTATGCAGAAAACCATCGACGAGACTAACCGCCGACGCGAAAAGCAACAAGCCTTCAATAAGAAATACGGCATTACCCCCACCCCCATCAAGAAGAATATCAGCAACGCACTTGTATCGGAGAAAAAGGAGAAAGGGAAACTCCCTCAAATGTACTCCGAGGAGGCACTCACAACAGCAGTTGCCTGCGACCCCATCGTGGAATATATGAGCAAGGAGCAGCTCGAAAAGAGCATAGAGCGCACCCGTCGCCTTATGAACGATGCTGCCGCGAAGATGGAATTTATAGAGGCTGCACAGTATCGCGACGAAATGTTCAAGCTGCAAGAGATTTTGAAAAAGAAAAAATAATCGTGTGTGTTTATCGTTAAAAATTTAAAGGCGTTGCCCTTGGGAGCAACGCCTTTAAACGTATGAGATAATTTCTATTTATTAGAAACGGAAATCAACACCAAGTGCTACATCCAAGCTTGTGCGACGGAAGCACACATTCTCTGTATGATCGGTGTAGTGAGCATAGTTTGCATAGCAAACACCGAAGTTAATATCGCACTTCTCGCTGAGGCTGTACTTTGTACCACCACCAACCATAAACGCATCGTTGATGAACGAAATTTGTGAAAGATAATCGTCGTTAACACCATAATCGCTATATTGGCAACCGGCAGAAATCAACCATTTCTTTGTGAGCTTATACTCAATACCACCAAGGAACTCGCAAGTATTCTTGCCCAACTTCTCCATAGTATTCTCCTTGCCAAGCAAAGACTCTATTTTAGCCTCCTTGTCAAAGTAGTATGTAGTTGCGGCCATAACTTTAAGACGATCGGTTACATCGTAAGAAGCACCTACCGAAAGTTTAGCGGGAGCATCGTTACGGAACTCCTGATTGTCGTCCAAAGAGGCCAAAGAGGGCATCACATAACCTACAAGGCCGATAAGGCTCTGACCCTGGCTCGACAAGGTTTTTGTATCGTTCTTAATTGTGTTAACTGCGCGGAACTCATACTTAACACCAATGTTCAATTTATCCAACTTTGCATTAACACCGAGGATAGGAGCAAAAGCAAGACCGGTCTGTTTAAGTTCGAGTGAAAGAAGGTTGGCCATTGTTGTGCCATAAACAGGATGTTTTGCATCGATAGCACCCTCATAGCTCAAGCTTGTGTAGTTGGCGCGAATACCACCATAAACCGAGAAGTACTCGTTAATCTGGTAAGCAGCACCAAGTTGAAGAGCGAAGAGATACTGTGTAGACTCAAATACAGAAGTTGCTTTGAGGGGAGTACCTGCCAAAAGAGCGTCGCCCATCTGGTTGAACATAGGAAGACCATTGTCGAATTTAGCATTACCGCCACCGCCGGGCATTCCGAAGAAACCGCTGAATGTCCAGTCACCTGTCTTATAAGATGCGAAGAATGTAGGCATAATGGGCACAAATACAGAACCCTTATGTGTGCTTACGGGCTTTTTGCTATAAACATCTCTGTCCTGACGAATCATCTGCCAGTTAGCAGAAACTGTCCAACCTTCGTTGAAAAGTGCTGTACCCGCGGGGTTGAAGTAAACAGCGTCAGCATCGAGTGTAGCGTAACGAGCAGGGTTACGAACAAATGCTGCACTCTGGTTAGTGTTTGTCAAAAGACCACCTGCAAACGATGCGATTGCAAATGAAGCTACTGCAATAGTAGAAAAAACTCTTTTCATCATAAATATAAAATTTAAAAAGTTACTAATCTTCTTTATATTCTCTGTTTTTCAAATTTCACTGCACAAAGATAACCCGTCTGTGCAAAAGCTATAATAAGAATTTATCATTTTAACGTAAAAAATGTTGAATTTATCCCACTTTTGTTCATTTTGTGCACTATTTTTTGACAATACAGCCAATAAAAAATCGAAAAGAGCCATACAATAGTGAGGGACGCTCTCCCTCATCTCCTTATTTATATAATAGGAATATACAGGGGATTTTTGTTAAATCGGGGATGCGGTTCTTCCACTCCTTTATGGTGAGGGTGCGCACATATTCGTCGGGGCAGGTGAGATTGGCGGCAATGCATAGCTTTGTCTGCGGCCGACAGTTTTTCAATATATCCTCCACCATTTTATTATTGCGATAGGGTGTTTCAATGAATAATTGTGTCTGACTCTCATTGTACACTCCCTGTTCGAGTTTGCGCAGTTTCTTTGCCCGTTCTTCGGGCTTTATGGGGAGATAGCCGTGAAAAGCGAAACTTTGTCCATTGAATCCTGAGGCCATTACCGAAAGGATTATACTCGAAGGGCCCACAAGCGGCACCACCTTCAAGCCCTTACGTTGCGCAATGGCTACAACATCGGCACCGGGGTCGGCAACAGCCGGACAGCCCGCCTCGGAGATTACTCCCATAGGCTTGCCATCTTGCAAGGGTTTTAAGAAGCCCGAAATATCGGCAGGAGAGGTGTGCTTGTTAAGTTCAAAAAATTGTGAACCGTCAATATCGAAGCGCGCATCCACCGCACGCAAAAAACGGCGTGCCGAGCGTACATCCTCCACTATGAAGTGACGTATGCCACCGATAATTTCGGCGTTATATTGTGGCAGTACTTTATTTATAGGAGTATCGCCCAGTGTCACGGGCAACAGATATAGTGCTGTTTCCATTTTCGGTTCATTATAAATTGTTTATCATATACTGCGAAAAGTGCCGTTTACCCTTTGCATAATAGTTCCACAGGATGGAGCGGCCAAACATAGTGGCGGTAGCAGGAACGGTTGTTTCGGAGATATTGCAGGAGCGCGACGCTGCAAAGTCCTTTTTCATACGTTTAAAATCCCTGCGTGCCCTCAACACCGCCATAAAATCGCCCCACTCTCCGGTTAAGAGAAATTTTAGAGCAGCAGCAGCATCGAGCCAACGACGCACACGCATCACACGATGCAATTGCCCTGTGGGCATATTCTTGTAAAGCATCAGCAGATTATTGCGGAAATTAAGATAGGTTTTTCGGGGATTGCTCTTGTGCAGCGTGGCACCTCCTACGTGATAAACTACGCTCGCGGGAAGAGCCATTATCGCCCCACCCCGCGCAAGAAGGCGCCAACAAAGGTCGATCTCCTCCATATGAGCAAAGAACCTGCCGTCGAACCCTCCCACACTCTTAAAAACATCGCTGCGCACGGCAAGTGCAGCCCCTGTGGCCCAGAATATGCGACAGGGAGCATCGTACTGCCCGCAATCCTCCTCCACTGTGTCGAATATACGGCCACGGCAAAATGGATAGCCGTATGCATCGATAAAACCGCCCGAAGCACCGGCATACTCAAAATATCTCTTTTCATTATAGGCAAGCACCTTTGGCTGACAGGCAACAATGGATTTATCACTCTCCATCGTTTCCACAATAGGAGTGAGCCATCCGTGAGTAACCTCAACATCGCTATTGAGCAGCACATAATAGGTTGCGTCTACCTGTGCAAGCGCACGATTATACCCCTCGGCAAAGCCGTAGTTGGCACCAAGCTCAATAACTTCGACGGCAGGAAAGGTGCTGCGCACCACTGCCACGGAATTATCGATGGAACCATTGTCGGCTACCACTATGCGTGCATCGGGCGTGTGCTCCACCACCGATGGCAAGAAGCGGGTGAGCATCGACTCGCCATTATAATTCAATATGACTACTGCTGTATTGCCTTTCATTGTGAGTTTTTTAGAGTACTTCTATTATTTCGTCCACCGTGAGTGCCTGCTTATCGGCCGTAAAATCTCCGAGGCGCACACGCACAAGGCAGTTCACGAATAAGGGGTTATTCTCCGTCTCCACACGAATGTAGTTGCTTGTAAAGCCACCAATGGGCATTCCGACCTTGGGCTTTTCGAAGAGTACCAATGCCTCGCACCCAATGTAACGGCTATAAAATGCGATACGCTTCTCCTCGGAAAGTTCTATGAGCCTGCGACTGCGACAGTGCTTGTCGGCCGGCGATACAGCGCCATCTATTTTCAGTGCCTGTGTGCCCGGACGCTCCGAATAGCTGAACACGTGCAGCTGGGAAATATCGAGCCATTTAATAAATTCGTAAGCCTTTTCAAAGAGTTCTTCACTCTCGCCTCGCGTGCCCACGATTACATCCACACCTATAAAAGCATCGGGCAGGGTTTTGCGCACTTTGGCTATTTTTTCGGCAAAAAAGGCCGTATCGTATCGGCGGTGCATAAGTTTAAGAACCTCGTCGCTACCCGCTTGCAGCGGAATGTGCAGATGAGGCATAAAACTACGCGACTGCGCTATATAATCTATAATTTCATCGGTAATCAGGTTCGGTTCTATCGACGATATTCTGTAACGAGAAATTCCTTCAACGCCATCGAGGGCCTTCACAAGCGACACAAAGCTCTCGCCTGTGGACTTACCAAAATCGCCAATATTCACGCCTGTAATCACAATCTCCTTGCCACCCTCAGAGGCTGCCTTACGAGCCTGTGCCACAAGCTCCTCGACCTTGGGGTTACGGCTGCGGCCGCGGGCAAAAGGAATAGTACAATAGGTGCAAAAGTAGTCGCAGCCATCCTGTACCTTCAAAAAATATCTTGTGCGGTCGCCACGCGAGCAGGAATGAACGAAATTGCGCACATCCTTCGACGGTTGTGCGAACCACTCACCACCTTCGGTGCGTTTTTCAAGATTGCCAAGATGTTCCAATATGCTACCCTTACGGTCGATGCCCAGCACCACATCAACGCCAAGTTCCTTTGAGAGTTTCTCGGGCGACAGCTGTGCGTAACAGCCTGTTACAACCACAAAGGCTCCCGGATGCTGACGTACGAGCTTGTGAATTGCCTGACGGCATTTCTTTTCAGCCTCCTGTGTAACGGCGCAACTATTCACAATGCAAATATCGGCCTTTTCGCCCCTGCGTGCAGTGCGTATTCCGGCCTCCTGCAATGTGCGTTCTATTGTTGCCGTTTCCGAGAAGTTCAGTTTACAGCCAAGCGTGTAATAAACAGCTTTCTTATCTTTGAAGATTGTTTCGTCTATCATTTTTGCAGAATATGGGTACGAAGATACAAAAATAAGTAGATAGAATAAATATAACAGGCCGACAAATTTGTCGGCCTGCCTATTGAAAAAAGACTAATCTATATTAAGAATAATGGAAACGAGCTTTGTTATATCGGCAACATCAATCAACCCGTCGCCATTAACATCGCCGGCCGGCGTTACTTTGGAGCTATCGAGTATCATTGTAACCAAGAAGGTAACATCGCTAACATCAACTATTCCATCATCATTTATATCACCGGAGAGAGATGTTTTTATATCGGTCAACGGAGTGAAACGCAATTTATAGCTGTATGTTCCGCTCGATGGCAACTGATACTCGCTCAATGTACCCGTTCCCGAGCCGCAACTGCCATTGCCAAGCCCTCGTTGAAGCGCATCGAAGTGTGCATACACGTTGCCGCCATCGGAGAGTTCCCAAGTGTGGGCGGCATTTTTCAGTTCAACATCTGTGTAGTGAAGAAGCGAGAATGCCACATCCCCCTCTGTTTCAATCTTAATGCCAAGCCCTGCATCGGGAGCGGTGAGCAACAGGTCGCGCAAATTCTCGCGGTTACCCATCGACTGAGGCTTGGGATAATGCTCGAACATTTCGCTCACCGTTGTTGTGTAACGGCCAAGATAAGAGCCAGTCTTTCGGTCGCAGTAGTTCTCCCAAGGACCGCGTGCATAATACTCAACCTGCTCAAATGCTGCCGGGAAGGCCATACTAAGGCCTAAACGACGCAGATTTTGAATAACGGAGGTATATTCGGCATAAAGGTCTATTATTCCCGACGGATATATTGTGTATACAAATTCATAGGTACAATTCTTGCCGCCGGCTGTAACGGTTACTATGGCGTTGCCGGTTGCAGCATCCTTTTCGGCAGAAATACTCTTGTTGCTCACGCCGTTGGCCGAGTCGTATTTATAATAAGTTTCGGTGGGGCCATCATTCTCCACCCAACGATAATTGGAATATTCGGGGCCTTCCACTATGAAAGAATTATCGCCCACTTTCCAAGAATAGAAGTTTCCGGTGCTGCCGAATACCACTTTAAACTCGCCGTTGCTTATGTGCCACTGCCCCGATACATTTTCCACCGTGAGTTCTTTGTCGCTTGCCTCCACTGCGGGCAACGCTGCTGCACGCTCTACAAGAGAATATTGCTCGGTGGCAATGGGGTAACCACTTTCGGCCCAAGCGCAACTGCTTTTCAGGCAAATTTCAACATTGAGCAGCACCTCACCCTCCACTTTCGAATAATCGCAGGGTATGTTCACGGTTATTATTTCCCCGGGCATTGCCGATGGCAGTTCAACCTCTCCATTCTGCATTTTGTTACCGTTGGAAAGAACAGTATAACGCAGTACAAAGGTATTCAGGTTCAAGAAATCATAATCATTCTTAATTTGCAGGCTCTTTGTGGCTGTGTCAAACGAGAGAAGTTTCACATACTGATAGACTTTTTTAACCTCGGTAAGTTCGGGGCTCCATTTGCGGTCGGCTGTTACAAGGCCGTTGTTCACAAAGTTTCCTTGATGCGGACCGGGATAGTCGTAACCGGTGCGATATTTGTTACGGCCATTCACGGTGAGTGTGCCGTTTGCAATGTCGGCAGCATCATATATAGATTGGTCGACCATATCCCAAATGCAACCGCCAATACCATATCTACTACTCTCTACAATATCCCAATACTCTTTGAGGTTACCAACGGCATTACCCATTGCGTGGGCATACTCGCACATAAAATAGGGCTGTCCCATATAATTGGCATTAGCATCGGCACGGGCAACATCCACACTGGGATACATTACTGAGAAGAGGTCGGTGGCTGTTCCGTAGGCACGGGTCGACCCCTCGTAGTGGATTATACGGGAGTCGAGCGAGCGCACGGCATTATAGGTGTGAGTAAAGTTGCCGTCGCCGTTGCTCTCGTTACCGAGCGACCAAGAGAATATCGATGGGAAGTTACGGTCGCGATAGACCATACGCACGGTGCGATCGATGTACTGCTCTCTCCAAGAATCTTGGAAGGTAATGCCGCCACGGCCACTATTCTCCCAATTGTAGTGACACTCAACATCTGCTTCGTCCATACAATAAAGGCCATAATAGTCGAACATAGAATACATTTTAGCCTGACGAGGATAGTGGCTGTTGCGGATGGTGTTCATATTGGCCTGCTTCATCATTTTTACATCTGTGAGCATTGTGGTAACATCCACGGTGCGACCGGTGAGGGGGTGTGTATCCTGCAAGTTGGCCCCTTTGAAAAGCACACGCTCGCCGTTAATGTATACAAGCCCGTTCTTTATCTCTATGTGACGGAATCCATATTTTGTAGAGAATACAAACTCCTCGTTACCCGAAGAGCCCTTCTGCTTCACAATCACAGTATAGAGATTGGGAGTTTCGGCTGTCCAAGGGAGCAATCCCGAGAGGGATGAGAAGTTTACTATTGCGCTCTTTTCACTCTCCCCTGCCGCAAATGCGAACTGTGCCGATTGGGTGGCAATTTCGGTTCCATCGGGAGCCAAAAGTGTTACATCTACACTCTTTTCGGAAGCCTCTTTCTTTCCGTTGTTCATCCACAGTTCCACGTTCATTTCACCCGCAGTGTAGTTGTCGGCAGCCGAAAGGTTGCTGGTTATATAGTGGTCGCGTACGTGAGTGTGGGGAGTGGCAAAAAGATAAACATCGCGGTGTATTCCGCTCATATGCCACATATCCTGCCCTTCAAGATATGAACCGTCGCTCCAACGGAACACCTGCACCGACACATTATTGTCACCCTCACGCAAGAAAGGCGTCACATCAAATTCTGCATCATTGTTGGCACCCTGTGTATAACCGACATATTCGCCGTTCATCCATACGAAAGCTGCGCTGTAAATACCATCAAAATGCAGATAGACACGCTTTTCGCCCCAAGTTGCGGGAAGAGTGAAGTTACGACGATACGATGCCACGGAGTTCAACAACCCATCCTTCATTGTAATAAAGGGAGGATTATTCTGGAACGGATAGTTCACGTTTATATAATAGGGCTGGCCATAGCCCTTCATTTCGAGACACGAGGGAACTTCAATATTGTCCCAGCCAGAAACATCGACACTATCGCCCCAAAAAGCATCCTTGCCGGGACGCTGGGCAGGCGATGTTACCCAATTGAGTTTCCACGTTCCATTCAGCGAGAGATACTCGGCATTCTGCGGTTCGAGCCAAGGGAAGTTATATTTTTCGTCGGCCTTCATTGCCCCAACCGAGGAATAAGGCATATATGTAGCGTGAGCAGGCTCTTTATTATCCTCGAAGAATGTTTCGTCCTCCCACACATTACCCAACGGAATTTTATCGTCGGCAGCATAGCTTAAACGGAAATATGAACCTTCCTCGGTGGGCGAAGTTGTCATATAGAGCGAATTTCCCGATGCTTCAAGATAATATCGCACATTCTTGTTCACCGCCGACAGCTGATAAATTCCGGGCTCTGTCCCTGCTGCTGTTATATACACCTGCTGGTTGGTGTTTGTGAAATTAGAATCCCAAAAAAGAGGTATTCTGATACCTCCCAACGCAAAGTCGAGAGCCTTGCCATGGGCCGGAGAATATATCTGGAAATAATCACCCGTCGAGGTACCGTTCTTGCGCAGTTGCCAGATGAAGTGGTCGCTATTCTCGTCGGAGTACTCGTCTATATACATCACAGCATCGTTATTGCCATTGCCACGGCTGTTTATCGAAAGGCCGCTCGCCGCGTGAGTTATTGTATAGTGCTCACCGGCAATGGGCAAAGCCATTTCCACACTCTTGCCAAGGTCCACCAGACGGAATTGATTTTCAACACCAGTATAGCTCTTTGCGAGCCACAATGAACCATCGTACGAGGCTGTAACAGAGTGGTCGCGGTCGCCATTATTCAACAACTGCACAATACCCTGCTCCTCGTCGATAACCTTAACATAAAATGCCTGATTGCTCGACGCAGTAGCCTCCCATTGAAGCAACACGCCGGGGTTGGACGAAGTGAGTGCCATATCTGCCGCTTGTGCGTATGTGGCATTATAGATAAGGAACACCGGTTCCTCGGAACTTATCGAAATAAAGGCCCACTCCTGCCCTGCCGATGTTTCATCTATATCTCCAAGAGTAAGATAGGTATTATGCACACCAACGTCGCCATTGGTCATTGCCTTGTCATAATACACGCTGACAAGGCGATAAGTGTGTCCACCCACCGGAAAAGCCGATGCTACAAGGGGCATCAACAGACCGATTGCTATCACAATGTACTTTATAAAAAAGATGGTTCGTTTCATATAAAACAGATATTTAGTTACAATATTTTATCACATATTATGCAAATATAATCGAAAATATTATAAATATCAATAACAAAGATTAAATGAAACTCTTTTTTTTAGAGAATATAACAAATATAAGCACGGCAAGAGAAACGGCCTGTCGCAAATATGTATATTTATTCATCCATCCGCAACAAATCTCAAAAGCACAATATATATAGGCAAAAAAGTTGTTTTTATACAAACAGGCTCTATAAACCTTTTTTTGTGCAAATTTGAGGTAAACCTCGAATATTTCTGCACTCGCTGTGAAAAATATTCAAATAAACTTAATATTTCTCGCTCGTTTGTACCTATATTTGCAAGAATATAGCACAAACAATAAAATTATATAAAATGAACAAAGGAACACTCATTATGGCAACAATGGCAATCACCGGTACAATGCTGAGCAGTTGCTGCGAGAGCACCAAAGAGAAGCCCTCGGCAATGATTGAAAAGTCGGACATAAAGATAGACGACGGAATTATGACACCCGAGGCTCTGTGGGCAATGGGGCGAGTGGGCACCCCCACGGTATCTCCCGACGGCAAGAGCATAATCTACGGAATAAGCTATTACAGCGTGGAGCACAACAAAAGCCACCACACAATAAACATTATGGATATTGACGGAGGCAACAAAAAGCTCCTCACCACCACTCCGGCCAATGAAACAAGTGCCGTGTGGATAAAAGGAGGCAGCAAAATTGCCTTCCTGTCGAGCGAAGGAGGCAGCAGCCAAGTATGGGAAATGAACCCCGACGGCAGTGAACGCCGGCAATTGACCAACGACAAAAGCGACATTGAAGGATTCCTTTTCTCACCCTGCGAAACAAAGGTAATACTCATTAAACGCATAAAAATAAAGGAATCAACAGCCGACACGCACCCCGACCTTCCCAAGGCAAAAGGCTTTGTGGTAGACGACCTTATGTACAAACATTGGGACGAGTGGCTCACCGACGCGCCCCACCCCTTCGTAGCTTCGTTCAACGGCAACAGCATCGACGAGAGAAAAGATCTGCTCGAAGGCACCGTGTACGACTGCCCCAACCGCCCTTTCGGTGGCACGGAACAGCTCGCGTGGAGCAACGACTCAAAGAAAATCGCATATAGCTGCATAAAAAAGAGTGGCATTGAATACACATTGAGCACCGACACAGATATTTACCTTTACGACACAGAGAGCGGCACCACGGAAAACCTGTGCAAGATGAATGAAAGCACCGCCAATTACGGCTACGACACTACCCCCACATTCTCGCCCGACGGCACACACCTTGCTTGGTTGAGTATGAAGCGCGACGGCTACGAGAGCGACCGCAACCGCTTGTGCATAATGAACCTCGCAACAGGCAAGCAAAAATACCTCACCGACGGGAACAACGGCGAGCAAATACCCCTCTTCGACAGCAACGTAGACAGTTACAGTTGGGCACCCGACAGCAAGAGCCTCTATTTCATTGGCACTTGGCACGGCACCACACACATCTATAATATCACCCTCGACTGTGCAATGCAACAGATAACCACAGGCGACTACGACTACACATCGGTAACCCCCGACGGCAACGGCAATCTCATTGCCACACGCCAATCGACCAGCGTTCCCACCGACATTTACTCCATCGCCCCCGACGGAAAAATCGCACAGCTGACAGCCGAGAATGAGCACATTCTCTCGCAACTTGCCGACATTAAAGTGGAGGCACGCTGGTGCACTACATTCGACGGCAAGCCCCTGCACTCGTGGGTAATATTCCCTCCCAACTTCGACAAAAACAAAAAGTACCCCACTCTGCTCTTCTGCAATGGTGGCCCACAATCCCCCGTGAGCCAATTTTGGAGCTATCGTTGGAACTTCCGCATAATGGCGGCACAGGGATATATTGTGGTAGCTACCAACCGCCGCGGCCTCCCGGGCTTCGGGTCGGAGTGGAACGAACAGATTAGTGGCGACTACGGCGGTGCCTGTATGAAAGACCTCTTTGCAGCCATCGACGACATTGCCAAAGAGCCCTATGTGGATAGCGAGCGACTCGGCTGCATTGGTGCGAGCTTCGGCGGTTACACTGCTATGTGGATGATGGGACACCACAACAAACGCTTCAAGGCGTTCATTGCGCACGATGGATTCTTTAATATGGAACAGCAATATTTCGAGACAGAAGAGAGCTGGTTCACCAATTGGGACCTTGGTGGCGCACCCTACGAAAAGAGCGCGCAGGTGCAAAAATCATTCTCAAACTCCCCCCACAAATTTGTAGATAAATGGGACACCCCCATTCTGCTCATACACGGCGACCGCGACTACCGCATCCTCTCGTCGCAATCGATGGCTGCATTCAACGCTGCCAAGCTGAAAGGCATTCCTGCACAGCTGTTGCTCTTCCCCGACGAGAACCACTGGGTGCTTAAACCCCAGAATGGTATTTTGTGGCAACGCACATTCTTTGCTTGGCTCAACCGTTGGCTGAAAAAGTAATTAACACACTAAACATAAAAAAGATGACAGTAACACAAAAAATTCAGACAAAATTGAACGACTCGCCCGTTGCCCGCTGGGGCGCCCTCATCATCGTATCTATGACAATGATGATTGCCTATTTCTTTACCGATGTTATGGGCCCCCTCGAAGCCCCGCTCATCACCAAAGGCAAATTGGTATATTTCGAGGATGGCACGTACCTCTCGGCCGACTCGCTGATGAAAATCAGCATCACCCCCATACACAGCGAAGAAGAGATAACCGTAGGCAACAGCTATAAAATCTCATTCACCGACAGCGAAGGGAACCCCGCCGACAAAGAGACAGCCGTAACATCCACCATCAACGGCCTCGGCTGGGGCGGCGACGATTATGGCATCTTCTCCGGAGCATACGGCTACATTAACGTATTTCTATTGATGCTCTTCTTCGGAGGACTCATCCTCGACAAGATGGGCGTGCGTTTCACCGGTATTATGAGCACCGCACTAATGTTCATTGGCGCCGCCATCAAATGGTACGCCGTGGATAATATCTTTGTCGGCGAGATTTTCGGCCTGCCCACACAAGTGGTAATAGCCAGCCTCGGCTTTGCCATATATGGAATGGGAGCAGAGATTGCCGGAATTACCGTCACCAAAGTTATTGCCAAATGGTTCACCGGTCACGAAATGGCACTTGCTATGGGCTTGCAGGTTGCACTTGCCCGCATAGGTACCGCATTTGCACTATTCTTCGCGCTCCCCATTGCGCAGAATTTCGGCAAAGTGTCGGCACCGGTAATGTTCGGAGCATCGGCACTATGCATAGGACTTCTTTCATACATCGTCTATTGCATTATGGACAAAAAGCTCGACGCCTCGATGACCAATCAGCAGGTAAACGTGGAAAGCGACGAAGAACAATTCAAATTCAGCGACCTTAAAGCAATCTTCGTCAACAAAGGCTTTTGGCTCATCACCATCCTTTGCCTCATATTCTACTCGGCAGTGTTCCCCTTCTTGAAATTCGCCACCAATCTGATGATTATCAAATACAACGTAAGCCCCGACCTTGCAGGTGTCATTCCCGGCCTGTTGCCCTTCGGCACAATTTTGCTCACCCCTCTGTTCGGCTCGATGTACGACAAATTAGGCAAGGGAGCCACACTGATGATTATAGGTTCAGTTTTACTAACCGTCGTACACATTCTTTTCGCAATGCCCCTGCTCAACGTATGGTGGTTCGCGGTAATTGTGATGATAATTTTGGGAGTGGCATTCTCGCTTGTTCCCTCGGCTATGTGGCCGTCGGTACCCAAAATAATCCCTATGAAACAGCTTGGTTCGGCCTATGCGATTATCTTCTACATACAGAATATAGGCCTCTCGATGGTTCCCGTGCTTATCGGTAATGTCATTGCCGACAACACCGCCAACGGCACAACCGACTACACAGAGCCTATGCTTATATTCGCCCTCTTCGGAGGTATCGCCGTTGTAATATCCGTTCTTTTGAAAATAGCCGACAAAAAACACGGCTACGGGCTCGAAAAGAGAAATATGGAGTAACATCCGGCACAATCCTCTCCATAATCGACCTTCACAAAAACCGTGAAGGTCGATTATTTATTTCCGGCTCGCTCCCCCACAAAAAAAACAGCCGCTCCCTCGAAAGGGAGCGGCCACAGGTTAGTTTAAGAATCAGTTAGTTTAAGACAAATTCACGAACAACACCATTGCCACAATCCTGCACCCTGAAATTGTGTGCAAAGTTCTTTATAAAAGCCAACGAAGCTTCGCAAGGAGCAGGCATCTTTTCGCTACGCAACGCCTGTGCAATGATACTATTCTGTAATTTTAAATTGAGTGTAGATTTTTTATCCATAGGCAATATTTGATATTATATATATTAAACGGCTGAATTATGTAAATAGTATATCCCGCCGTAAAAAAAATTACAGCGGGATATACCCTCTAATTATTAAGTTTATGATTTTTATGCCTTTTATTCGAGTAGCAGACTGATATTCTTCTCGGCAGCAATGCGACGCATATTGAGAATTGCGTAACGCATACGCCCAAGCGCAGTGTTTATGCTCACGCCCGTAATATCGGCAATATCCTTGAACGAAAGTTGCTGATAAAAACGCATATAAACAACCTCACGCTGACAATCGGGCAACTCATTCACAAGGGCACGCACATCGCGCAACACCTGTTCATTAACCATTTGATTTTCAATGGTACCCTCGGCAAGCGAAGCATCGTTAAGAATATCCATTTCCTCCTCGTCGCTCGACACAAGATTTTCGTTACGCTCTTGGCGGAACTGGTCTATCACCAAATTATGAGCAATGCGGGTTATCCACGCACCAAACTTGCCGTCGGGCTGATATTTTCCCTCCTGCATCTTGACAATAGCCTTCACAAAGGTCTCCTGAAATATATCCTCGGCAACCTCGCGTGAACGTACAATAAAATATATGTAATAGTACAACCTATCCTTATGACGATTCAGCAAAATATCAAAAGCCGAATTATTGCCCCCTATATACAGCGACACCAACGCATCGTCGGTCATCTGTTTCAAATTCTCCATTCTGTTTATTTATTGTTTCGGAGTAGAGGTGTTTTATAGGCAATAGTGTTTTTAGGTTGTTTATAATGATTTAACGATGCAAAGTAATAAAATAAATATGTTAATTCCAAATAAAATTGTCCATTTTAACAATATCTGCCCAACTTATGCGTTGTATTTTACATTCCCCACTATTATCGACCTGGCAATCATCGGCTTTTCCCCAACGAAAAGCATAAAAAAAGAACAGGGCAACCTAAAAGGTTGCCCTGCCTGCGTATATCCTTTTGTAACTATAATTACTCGGCACGCAATGTGAAACGCTGGAAGCCTGTTGCTGTGAGCTCCTTATCAAAGCCCTTCAAGAAGTCGGCAACAGAAATCTTCTCATTCTGGCAGTAGCCCTGCTGCAAGAGGCAAACCTCTTTGTAGAACTTCTGAATACGACCATCGGCGATGCGAGCAATCATATTCTCGGGCTTACCCTCTTCACGAGCCTTATCCTCGGCAACAGCACGCTCTTTGGCAATTACTGTGGGGTCGAGGTCCTCGCTTGTGAGCGCAAGGGGAGCCGATGCAGCAATCTGCATAGCAATCTCGTGACCGGCCTCTTCGTTAGCCTGTGTAAGAGCTACCATTGTACAAAGCATATTCTTCTTCTGGTGGTTGTAGGTGTAAATATTGTCACCTTCGAGAGTCTTGTAACCATCGAGTTCCATTTTCTCACCTGTGATACCTGTACGAGCCACGATAGCATCCTGTACAGTACCCTCACCAAGAGGAAGAGCCTGAACCTCCTCGATAGTCTTGCACTTTGCAGCAACTGCAGCGTCAAGAATATCTTGTGTGAGCTTCACAAAATCGGCGTTTGTAGCAACAAAGTCAGTCTCGCACTTCAAAGCAATCATAGCAGCAAAGCCATTCTCGGCCTTTACAAGCACGCAACCCTCAGAAGCCTCACGGTCGCTACGTTTAGCAGCTACCAACTGTCCTTTCTTGCGGATTATCTCAACTGCCTTGTCAAAATCGCCTTCGGCCTCGGTCAAAGCATTTTTACAATCCATCATACCAGCACCGGTCATTGTACGGAGCTTGGAAATATCAGCCATTGTTACAGCCATAGTAGTAATCTTTTTTTTAGAAATTAATAAATAGGTTGATTATTCGGCAGCCTCTGTTGTCTCCTCTGCTTTTGCAGCGCGAGCACGTGTTGTGCGACGACGAGCAGGTTTCTTTTCTGCACCCTCCTCGGCGCCCTCGGCAGCCTCGGCAGCATCCACTTTCTCAACCTTACGCTCTTCCAAGCCCTCGGCAATAGCAGCACAGCAAGCGTCGAGGATTACCTCTACCGACTTTGTTGCATCGTCGTTTGCAGGAATTACGAAATCGATATTGTTGGGGTTAGAGTTTGTATCTACGATTGCAAATACGGGGATACCCAAACGGTTAGCCTCGTGAACCGCGATATTCTCTTTGAGCACGTCAACCACGAAGATAGCCGAGGGAAGACGTGTAAGGTCGGCAATTGAACCAAGGTTCTTGTCGAGCTTTGCACGCTGACGAGAAATTTGGAGAACCTCACGCTTAGAAAGGTTCGAGTATGTACCGTCCTGTGTAAGTTTATCGATTGTAGCCATCTTCTTCACAGCCTTGCGGATTGTGGGGAAGTTTGTAAGCATACCACCGGGCCAACGCTCTATCACGTAGGGCATAGCTACCGATTGTGCCTTCTCGGCTACTATCTCTTTAAGCTGTTTTTTGGTAGAAACGAAAAGAATTTTCTTACCGCTCTTTGCAATTTGCTTCAAAGCCTCGGCAGCAGTCTCAGTCATAGCTGCTGTCTTGTGCAAATCTATAATGTGGATACCATTGCGCTCCATAAAAATGTAGGGAGCCATTGCGGGATTCCATTTACGTTTCAAGTGACCGAAGTGTGCACCGGCCTCCAAAAGTGTGTCAAATGTAATTCTAGACATTTTGTTTTAATTTTAAATTGTTTACCTTCTTTTTAGTTAATTTTTAACCAACCTCTCGGGTAGCCCACCAATTATATATTATATAAGGTGAAGTCCCGAGTGGTTTAGATACTAAACGTATATTTCGGGACCGAATATTAACGTTTACTGAACTGGAATCTACGACGAGCCTTGGGCTGACCGGGTTTCTTACGCTCAACCTCACGAGCATCGCGAGTGAGGAATCCTTCGGAACGCAAAGCCTTCTTGTCGTCAGCGTTAATCTTCACAAGAGCACGAGCGATTGCAAGACGCAATGCCTGTGACTGGCCTGTGAAGCCACCACCGTCAAGGTTCACTTTGATGTCGTATTTCTCCACTGCATCAACAGTCATCAGAGGTTGTTTAACAACATACTGAAGAATGCTCGAGGGGAAATAATCCTGCAGATCCTTTTTGTTGATAGTAATTTTTCCGGTACCTTCAGTAACGAAAATACGGGCAACTGCGCTTTTACGTCTGCCTAATGCATTTACCATTTCCATCTGCTGTTATTATTTATAAGAGTTAATATCGATTGTTTTAGGCTGCTGAGCTGCGTGGTTGTGCTCGGGGCCATCATAAATATAAAGGTTGTTAAGCAAGTGCTCGCCAAGGCGATTCTTGGGCAACATACCTCTTACAACGTGCTTCACCAAACGCTCGTAACCTTTGTAACCTTTGGCAACATCGGCAGGGCTAAACTGTTTCTGACCACCGGGGTAGCCCGAGAAACGAAGATAAATGCGATCGGTCCACTTGTTACCGGTCATCTTCACCTTGCTCGCGTTGATGATGATTACATTGTCACCACAGTCCACATTGGGAGTGAAGCTGGGTTTGTACTTACCTCTCAAAAGCTTGGCAACTTTTGTACCAAGACGACCAATCACTTGGTCTGTTGCATCTACAACAACCCACTCCTTCTGAGCGGTTGCCTTGTTAACTGAAATTGTTTTGTAGCTTAAAGTATCCACTTTAATTCCTTTTAAAATAGTTAATAATTCCATTTCCTCGACACCTCTCTGCTTGAACCTCACGGAATTAGGCGCGGCAGAAACCCTCTTCGCGTTTGCCCACTCGGTTGGCTGGACCAAGGCTTCGAACAAACTCAGAGACCGGAAGTATCGACTGCCCGATTCACGGGCTGATAATAATCGGCCTGCAAAATTACTTTTTTTCAATGAGATAGGCAAGCAATTGAAAGTTTTTTTCAAAAAAAGTGCATTTTTCTTTGCGGGGTAAACAAAAAGCATTACCTTTGCATCGCAATTGAGAAAGACAATTGCCCAGATGGCGGAATCGGTAGACGCGCTGGTCTCAAACACCAGTGGGGCAACCCATCCCGGTTCGATCCCGGGTCTGGGTACTGAAACGGAGAAAGTTGAAAAACTCTCTCCGTTTTTTGTTTTTATTATCTAGTTTCAATATTTTTGGGTTCACCTGCAAAAGTTGGGGGGGAGTAAGCAAAATATTATCAGTCCAAAGATGTATTTGCTCTAAAATCCTCGGTGTTATTTTCGGCTATTCTCACAATCGGCAAAAATTTTTACGTTCTTTGTCGCGCAAAGAACCAAACGCCCGGCACAGACCTCA
>JAZRAC010000066.1:0-101502 GCA_045634365.1 Bacteroidaceae bacterium
TCTGTAGCCCAATCAAAATGGCAATTCTGCCAATTGACAAGGTGCTTTCTTGTTTCCTCAATATATTTAGAAGTATCACAATCGTTTATGATGTCCTGAATTTCGTGCATAAACTCAGTGATAAAGTGACCGCTACCAGCAGCATAGTCAATCATATATGGCAAGATCTCTCCATCCTTGCGAGAGAGTTTCTCTGCCATAATAGAATCTAAAGGAAGACTCTTGATGATAAATTGTGCGATAGGTACAGGTGTGAAATACTGTCCAGCCTCCTGTTTGAGACCAGTAGTAAGTAATAATTCAAAGAAGTCTGACAGATACTGTTGTCTCTTATTGTATCGGATTCTATATCCCTGAATTAACTCTACAACCTCTTTTACTACTTTCGCATTCTCTTCAAAAGAGGCACTATCATACACTTCCTTAATCGCAAACTCGTTATTCTTTTCAAGACGGAGTTTGTTTACCTCTCTTAAAAGATACTGCTT
Source organism: Bacteroidaceae bacterium (assembly GCA_045634365.1). Classification (GTDB taxonomy): domain Bacteria; phylum Bacteroidota; class Bacteroidia; order Bacteroidales; family Bacteroidaceae; genus HGM04593. The sequence continues at coordinate 489 of JAZRAC010000066.1, forward strand.
AGTATCTTCATTTAGGTTAGCACAACGCTTGTCAAAGTCCTCATTGTTGAAATCGCTAACAGTCCTGTCCAAGAATTTTTTCATTCCTTTGCTATAAAGGTCTGTCAAGCGAAGTTGGAAATCAACGTGGTTGTCTCGCCCTTCAAGCCACTGAAACTTTAATTCTTCACCCTCATCCGTAGTTGTTTCATCATATACCTTGCACAAGAAGAGTGTAAATATCTTATTGAAAGCATTGCCCTTATCTGATACTACATTATGACGCAGTATTTCAAGGAAACGGTTGAAGATAAAGCTTGAATCTTCTGCTTTAATTTCCTTTAATTGTTCCTTTGTTAACGCCTTGCTCTGGAAATTATATGGTTGCACCCATGAATCAAAGATACCGTTATCTTTGGTGAGCTTATTCCATTTCTCATAAATGTCCTTAACATCACCATTGCGATAATCATCTTCAATCTTGATAATCTCATTTACATATACAAATTTATTGCCTTTCAATTCTGATGCGTACAACATTAGCACATCAGCCTTGCTGCCAGATAATTGGAAATATGTGAATAGCTGACCACCATCCTTACGGATTCGCGCCAACTCCTTATTGTACTCCTTGCCAAATGTCTTGCATTCGATAAGCATATATGGTGTTCCATCTTCGCGATTAACACAAATGTCCAATCGCCCTGATGTGCCATGCCCAGATGGCCAAGTCTTTTCAAGAACTATATTTTGAGGCTTATATCCCTTGGTAAGAAGTCTATCAACACACTCAAGCACCACAAAATTTTCGGGTTGTGAAAAATTCTGTGTAGTCTTGCTTTCGGCAGTAATGGCGCTACCGTAGTTGATGCTTTGTTTTTCAAAGTCAATCTCTATGGCATAATCAACATATATTTTATGATAAATGCCATTCGTCCCGTTTTTTGGAACAAATCCCAAAGCCGCAATATGTTTCTTAATATCCATAGTACTCCTAATTTGCTTGCAAAGTTAAGAAATTAATTAGAGATTACCTCGTTTTTGTTTGGATTTCTCGCAAAAATTTTATATGGCGCAAGTCTTACAATTCGATGAGTAAATAAGAAAGGTTAAAAACATCTACCTTATTATATAAATATACTCTATGGTTCTGCTATATTATGCGACATAATTTCGCCAGCCGATGGCTGACGATAATAAGGTTTAGTTTATTCCATTGGCTATATACCCAAAACGGACTAAACTTATTTTTGCGTTGGCAGCACTCAAAAAAGATGCTGACGAAAAGAGAAAGACACTCATTCTTCTTTTTTCGCCAGCATTTATCATAAAAATTCAAAAAAATACACCCAATCTTGATTTTTGGGTGTAAAAAAGGGTGTAAATCTCGTAACTACTTGATTTACACCCTTTGCTGCGGAGAGAGAGGGATTCGAACCCCCGGTACCTCTCAGTACGTCGGTTTTCAAGACCGGTGCAATCGACCACTCTGCCACCTCTCCAAAAAATAGATTAAACGCGGTCGTTTCGTTTAACGGGTGCAAAGGTATAATATTTCCACGAAACACGCAAGAGTTTCTCGAAAAATATTTTCAAAATTGCAAACAATAATGCTATTCCCTTACACAAAGCTGCGCAGAAGGGCTATTTCGTCGGCCCAACGGCTCTCGTCGGGAGTTTCCAATACTATGGGGATATTATCGAAACGCGAATCCTTCATAAAGCGTTGGAAGAAGTCCATACCCAGAAGTCCGAGCCCAATGCTCTCGTGCCTGTCGACACGTGAACCGAGCGTTTTTTTCGTGTCGTTAAGATGGATAGCCTTCAAATACTGCAAGCCCACAATATCCTCAAACGCCTTGAACGAACCTTCGTAGTCGCCCACAATGTCGTAGCCGGCCGAGTAGAAGTGACAAGTATCTATACAAACTCCCACACGGCTCTTATCCTCCACACAGTCTATTATGTAGCGTATCTCTTCGAGCCTGTTACCCACATTGCTGCCCTGCCCTGCGGTATTCTCAATTACAGCCGTAACGCCGCTTGTCATCGAGAGAGCGAGGTTAATATTGGCTGCAATAGCATTGAGGCAACCCTCTACCGAAATTTTATTCAAATGACTGCCGGGGTGAAAATTCAGCATCGTGAGCCCAAGCTGCTCGCAACGTTTCATTTCATCGATGAAGGCTGCACGCGACTTTTGCATAGCCTCCTCATCAGGGTTGCCAAGGTTAATGAGATAACTATCGTGGGGAAGAATGTAGCTAGGTTCAAAGCCACCCGCCGCACAATTCTCCTTAAACTGCGCGATACTTTTTGCCGTGAGAGGAGCCGACACCCATTGACGCTGATTCTTTGTGAAGAGCGCAAATGCGTTTGCACCTATTGCCGTTGCATTCAATGGAGCATTCTCCACTCCACCGCTTGCCGATACGTGAGCACCTATATATTTCATATTGCGATATTTTTTACTTTTGGGCGAAGATAGCAAAAAAAATAAGCTCGACAGCATTTTGTCGAGCTTATTTTTTTAAGCGTTTTTCCTACTCCACGCTTTTTACCTTGTCAATCACGGGAGCAAACAATTTATTACCACCGCGGAGAAGGTTACGCACCTCGCTGAGCAACTCGTGCGACTCCTGAATGAGGTTCAGATAGACAAAGTCCATACGCAGGCTGCCGTTGCTCTGGTGCAGACGCATTGTCTGTGTCTTGCGCAGATTGGCAAGCGCATGTTTAAGGTCTTTTGCACGCGAAGAGACATCGTCCGACTTTTCGTAGTTGCCACTCATAATAATATCGTTAATATCTTTGAGCGTGGCGTATATATCTCTGCAATAAGGGGTAAACTCCTCGACATACATTTTAGAGAGGGGCGAGAAGCTATTTTCGGCGTGCTCTTTCATAGGCTCGCATATACGGGTGAGAGTGTTGAGCATCTGCTGGCAACTGTTGGTACACAGATGGTACCAAGTGCTGCGCTCAAAGGCAAGCTGCTGATTGATACGCTGCATTCCTCGTGTCTCGGCACGACGCTCCTTCTTCATCTGTGCCTTCTCCTCCACTATCTTAATGAGTGCCGATTTTAGAGGGCGAAGCTCGTCCTTGGCAAAAGCCTCGAACATACGCTTATAAGTTTCGGCCGAGAAAGTGAGGCTCTTTGTGAGAGTTCCGGCCGCGTGCGATTGCAGTTTCTCCCAAACTTCGTCGGGATTTTCCGACCTTAATATTATCATCATATCCTCGTCGGCCTTCTCCTGCTGTTTTTTCTTGTTATACTGTATGTGGCTGTGAATGAGCAGATAGATAACCACAGCAATCATCACATACATTGCCGGCACGCCTCCATAGTTCATTATAGTGGCAACCAACGCCGCAAGGATAAATGCGGCACCGGCAGTGATGAACCAACCGCCCACAACCGACACTACTCCCGTTACGCGATACACGGCACTCTCACGGCCCCAAGCACGGTCGCTCAACGAGGAACCCATACCCACCATAAATGTAACGTAAGTGGTTGACAAAGGCAATTTAAACGAAGTACCAAGCGCAATCAAAAGACCGGCAAGCACCAGATTTACCGATGCACGAACAAGGTCGAAAGCCACCTCCTCGCGCTCTTCGAGCGGAGTGAAACGCTTGTTAACCCAATCCTTCACACTCTGCGGAGTAACCTGCGAAATGCCGTCGACCATCTTTGTGGTTGCTCGCACAAGGTTACGGGCAATGGGCGAGGTACCGAACATATCCCCCTCCTCATTCTGCTGGCTCGACAGATTAAGAGAAGTCTGCAACACCTTGCGGGCCTTTTTGCTTGTCCACAATGCAAAAACCATAACCGCTCCGGCACCTATAAGGAAGTAAACAGGAGTTGTGGTAGGGTCGTTCAAAGAGGACATCATAAAGCCGGCAGCATCGCCCGCGCCATTGGCGGTGTAGTCGTTGAACGACTCAAAGCCCGCAAGCGTAACACCAATGAAGTTCACAAGGTCGTTACCCGCAAAGGCAAGAGCAAGCGAGAAGGTTCCCACCAACACTATTATTTTCAGCACATTCACCTTACACCAGTGGAGCAACTGCATCAGCACGGTAAAGAAGATGAATGCCACAAACAAAATAAGCAAAGTATTATTATCTATATACTCTCTCACCTCGGTCGACACCATTGTGCTGCCCTTCAAGCCCTTAATGAGCATAAAATATATGATTGAGGTAATTGCAAAGCCACCGTAAAGTCCTATTTTGCGACCAAGATTCTTTTTATAATGGAACGTGAAAATAACACGGGCAATCCACTGAACCAGCAAGCCAAACACAAAGGCTATGGCAACCGAAAGGAATATAGATATAATAATGGTAAGAGCTCTGTCGGTGTTCAGCATCTCCATAAATCCGACACTTGTATTAGAGCTTATGAGCGCAGTGATAAAGGCTGCTCCCAGCAATTCGAACACCATTGAAACTGTGGTTGACGTGGGAAGACCAAGAGAATTGAAAAGGTCGAGCAGAAAAACATCGCTGATAACCACTGCCAGATAGATGCACATTACCTGTTGGAAACTGAAATATTCGGGAGAGAATATTCCGTGGCGCGCAACATCCATCATTCCACTGCTAAATGCAGCACCAATAAAAACTCCGGCGGCAGCAACCAAGAGAACGTGTTTCAATTTAGCGGCCTTGCTACCGACAGCCGCACTCAGAAAGTTAACCGCATCATTGCTCACACCCACCGTCAAGTCAAGAATGGCAAGTGAGAACATAAAGCAAATAACAATAAGATAAGCAATATCCATAAATATATAATTAATGTTATGATTGTCTCATACCATAATTTAAACCCGCTTCGCACCCATAAGAGCGAAACAAGTTTAATTTGTTACAAAAATATATAAATATTTTAGAAGTCAAATAAAAAACAATAAAAAAAACGAGCCGCATCGCTCCACCCTAAAAGCAGTGCGATGCCGGCTCGGCCACGCTGACAAAGAAAAATATATCAGAAATTATATCTTGCCGACAGGTTTATACGATTGGCCTGACACTTGTCGCCATCAAAATCGGTGCGCCATCCGTGCAGATATTCAAGACCAATCTGCATATTCTTCGTTGCATTCAGGAAAATATTGGTTACAAAATATTGCCCGCGACGGAAGGCATCGGGATTAGCCCTGCCATAGCCACTGTTCGAATGAAGAGTAGTTTGGCTGTAAGTGGCTGTTGCAAACATATAGGGGCATATATTATACTGCAAGCCCACGTACCACGCATCGGTGCGCAACATAGTCATTTTGCCATTATCGTCGCCCGAGGGTACAAGGTCGACCCCCACATTCGATACATTATTTATATATGAGCCAATGCCCTTACCCATTGTAAATTGTCCCTTCAACTGCAACTTACCCATTGTAGCGAGCATACTCGCCTGCGCACCCCAAGCATACTTATTATGCTTTTTGCCTGTCATAATATCGCGATAAGAGAGGTTGCGCACAACACCCGCCAAGCGCAAATGATTATTCTCGTTCAAGGCATACTGCAAATAGACAGGAATATTGGGCAAGCGTTGGCTGGTGATTGCAACATACTCATTGGTGGTTCCGCTGGGCTTCGAGGCCTCTATACCCATTCCCATCGACAAGCCCCAATCAAAAGAATATCTTAATCTCAATTGCGTGGTACGATAAAAAGCCATTCCGCAAGGGCCGCCATAGTCGATGGTGACAGGAGCCGCATCAAGGTCCATAAAAGCACCCACCGTATATCCGAACAAGAAATATTTACTGCTCATATACATATTATGCAGACGAAAATCATCGCCATCGCCACGCCAATTGGCCGAAGTATAGACATAAAAATCGCCAAGGAAACGGCTATTTCCCACCAATTTAAGGAATATGGTGGAGTTGGTCATATCCATCTGAAATTGGCTCGACGAAACACCGTTGCGGTCTATCTCTGTGGGCAGAAAATCGACATTATCCACAGCACCCGAAAAGTCATACTCTATTTTCGTCTGCAAATAACCGCCAATACCAAGCCCCCACTTACCCTTCTGGTCCACAAGAACAAAGCGCGGCGCACGCGGGTCGTGATAATAGTTACTTTGCGTTGTTTGGAAAATCTCAACCACATCGGGAGCCTCGTTCACCGTTTCACTTATACAAATTAAAGAAATAGGCTCTTTCTTCGGGTTCTCCCACTTCTCCTGCGCGTGCATCTCCACTACATACAAGCACAAACACAGCAACAAGGCTGTTGTCATTAATCTTTTTTTCATAATTTTATTTGTTTGAAAGTTTACAGATAGAAAAACAAGCAGAAGAGCAAAAAGTTTACTGCCCCCCGAACAGGTGAATGAGAAGACTACCCGTTACAAAAAATAAAAAAATTAACGCAATAGTAATTTTTTTTTATAATTACTGTACAAATATGGACTTTTTTACTTTTCTTTGTGAAAAGAGAAAACTATACAGCAACTATGAAAGAAGAGAACACAAATAGCGAAACAAAAATAGAGCTGTTCAAATATCTGCAAATATCTCCCAAGGACAAGTCCTGGGGGCTGGCCGTTACAACCGCCGGCTACCAGCACGTTCCTCCCCGCAAACAATATCCAATATCCACCCACCCCGACGGCTACAACTTCCCCGAGGATGGCCGACGCACACTCAATGAATACCAGCTTGTATACATAACCCGCGGCTCCGGTTTTTTCGAGAGTGCCTCTTGCTCTAAAACAAAAATAGAGGCCGGAACAATGTTTATGCTTTTTCCGGGTGAGTGGCACACCTTCTGCCCCGACCCCGAAACAGGATGGGACGACCATTGGGTGGGCTTTAACGGCAGCATCATCGACGATAAGATAAAGACCGGCTTTTTCACATTCAAGAACTGTGTATTCCGCATAGGGGTCGACGAACAGATAATAAACACCTATCACAACATATTGAACATCGTGAGCAACGAGCGTAAAGGCTACCAGCAAATGGCGGCAGGCCTTGCCTTCTCGCTTATAGGGCGAGTATATTACGAAGACCTCAACCACTCCTTTGGCGACAGCTATATGACACGCATCATAAACCAAGCAAAAGCCATAATGAAAGAGGACACGAGCGGCAGTCACGCACTCGAAGATATTGCAAAGTCGCTCAATATAAGCTACTCCCTTTTCCGCCGAGAATTCAAGCGCACCTGCGGAATATCCCCCGGACAATATCGTCAAGGGCTTAAACTCGCAAAAGCAAAAGAGTTGCTCTACTCCACCAATCTGAGCATTGCACAAATTGCCGAAGAACTGCATTTTGAGTGCTTGGGACAATTCTCCACATTTTTCAGAAAGAAGACCGGCGTTTCACCATTGGAGTTCCGCAAACGCGCATCAAGGGATATATAATAATTCATTAAAAATATTCAAAAAGAGGCAAATGGCGTTAAAAATCACGAAAAACAGATTGCGCCATTTGCTTTTCTATTATAAAAGCCCCAAATTGCGGGCACATTCACCCAAAGAGAGAAAAGTATATGAAAAATTTAAGAAACATCGTATCAGTGGCAGCCATAACCATCATAGCATTAACCCCCTTTAAAGCCGCCGCACAACTCAGCAACAACCAGCCCTGTATAGAGCAAAGCGCAAAAGCCGAGCGCAAAGTAACCCCCGACGAGCTTTACATAAGCATCACCATAAACGAAAAGGACAACAAAGGGAAAGTGAGCGTGGAAAAACAGCAGAGCACAATGATAAAAGCATTGCAGCAGTTGGGCATAGACGTAGAGAAAAATCTGACACTCAATTTTATGGACAGCCAAGTGAGCTACTCCACCTTCCGTCGCAACATCACCCCGCGCACCACCGCCACATATATGCTCAAACTCGACAATGCCGAAACTATGCAGAAAGTGATAAACAAGTTGGAAGAGAAAGATATAACCAACATACAGCTTGTGAGCACCCGATACAGCAAGGCCGACGAACTTTACAACGAGCTTGGCATTGAGGCAATGAAAAAGGCACAATCGCAAGCTGCTACATTGGCAGGAGCCATCGGGCAGAGCATAGGAGCCGCCATAAACATAAATTCGTGGAATTCGAGCAACGGCGGTGCGCAACCCCGCCTCTACAAGAGCCGCGCCACAATGGTTGAGAATGCCACCATCGAAGATTCGGCCGAGCCTCTCATTGAGATTGGAAAAATCACATTCTCGGTTAACGTAAATGTAAAATTCATATTAAAGGAGGGGGCGGAATAGTGATTGTTCACCGGCAATATTTAAGAGGCACAAACTAAGGATAGCCGACCAATAACACCGATGATTTTAAAGTATTTTTTTACTTTGAAAGTAAGCCGTAGAATTTACAAGCGAGAGAAACAAACTCACTCTAATTCAATCACCGTAATTCCCGCACCGCCAAACTGCACGTGCTCATCGTGAAAATTGCGCACAAAAGGCACAGTGCTCAAATACTGCCGCACAAGAGTGCGCAAAATACCATTACCCGTGCCGTGCAACACACGCAATTGGCGCACATTGCACACAACCGCATCGTCTATAAAATAGTTCACAGTCTGCACAGCCTCCTCGCCACGCATACCCCTAATATCAATTTCCGACTTAAAATTCAACCGTTTATGGTGCAACTGCTCCTGCGTTTCACTTGTGAGGAACGACACCTTGCGCACCTCCTCCTTTGGAGCCTCGGCCGGGTGCAAACGCTCGATGGAAACGGTCGATTTTATAGCACCGAAGCGCACAGTTACGCCACTTTTGCCTATTGAGAGAACCTCGCCCACAGCCTGCTGCCCCTCGATGCGCACAAACATACCCTTTTCAATTTGAACTTTTTGGGATACCCGCACGGCTGTTTCCTGTTGTTGTTCTGTTTTTTTATCCTTTTTACCGCTCTTTTTTCGTTCCTGACGGGCGAGAATTTTTGCCATTTCCCTGTCGGCCTGCATCTGTTGCTTCTGCTTGGCAATCTCTTCGAGCTCTTTGCCAAAATCGCGCAACTCCTGCCTTGCTTGGCGGGTTTTCTCCTTTTCGGCTTTTGCCTCCACAATGGAACGTATGGTATTCTCAATCTTTGCATTAGCCTCGCGCAAGAGAGATTCGGCCTCGTCGCGTGCATCCTTCAAAATCTGCTTACGACTCTTTCTCAACTCCTCCGACGACTCCTGCACCTTGCCCAGCATTTCATCGAGCTCTTTCTCCTTCTGATGCACATTCTTTCGCTTGCTCTCCCAATAACGCTTGTCGCGCACAATATCCTGCAAATATTTATCCGACTGAATATAGTCGCTGCCCACAATCTGCGAAGCATCCTCGATAACCTCCTCGGGCAGCCCTATTTTACGTGCAATCTCCACGGCAAACGAACTTCCGGGGTTGCCAATCTGCAACTGAAAGAGCGGGCGCATTTCTCCACGGTCGTAGAGCATCGCACCGTTCACCACTCCGCGAGTGGAGTCGGCAAAATGTTTCAAATTCTGATAGTGGGTGGTTATTATGCCATACGCCCCCTTGTTGTTAAAGCGTTTCAAGATAGCCTCGGCAATGGCGGCACCTATTAGCGGCTCGGTTCCGCTGCCAAACTCATCGATGAGAATGAGCGAATTTTCATCGCAATTTTTAAGCGTCAGCTTCATATTGAGCAGATGGCTCGAATAGGTACTTAAATCATCCTCGATACTCTGCTCGTCGCCAATATCGATGAACATACTCTTGAAAATACCGGCACGGCTGCGCTCGTGCAAGGGAACAAGCATTCCACACTGCAACATATACTGCAAAAGGCCTGCGGTTTTAAGGCAGACAGATTTTCCGCCGGCATTGGGGCCCGAAATAAGCAATATGCGACGCTCGCCATCGAGCGCAATATCAAGGCGCGACATTTTGCGCCCGTGCTTACGCAAGGAATTTTCGAGAAGCGGATGGCAGGCTGCGCCCCAATCTATGAGAGGCCTATTTTCAACCACAGGCTTCACCGCGCCGAAACTTATCGCAAGCTCGGCTTTTGCACGAATAAAGTCCATTTCACCGAGGAATTCATACAACTGCAAGAGGGCGGGAACATCGGGAACAAGTTGCTGGGAACAGGCTGTGAGAATAGCAATAATCTCGCGTTTCTCCTCTGCTTCTAACTCTCGTATGCGGTTGTTGGCCTCCACGACCTCGGCCGGCTCAATAAAGACAGTCTTTCCGCTTGCCGATTCATCGTGCACAATGCCACGCATCTTGCGTTTGAGCGCAGGGGCTACGGGAATGACCAATCGGCCGTCGCGGAATGTGGGAGCAGCGTCCTTTTCCACCAATCCATCGGCCTGTGCACGGCGCAGAATGGAGTTCAGCGTGCGCGATATACTGCCCGACGTGCGCACAAGCTCGCCTCTTATATGGGCAAGAGCGGGCGAAGCACTGTCTTTCACCGCTCCGAATTTGTCGATAATTGCATCAATCTCGCGCACTATGCGTGGGAAAGCCTCAACATCACCTGCCAAACGACGCAGCGAGGGATACAGCGGGGCATCCTCGGAATCCTCGCCCGAGCCGCTCTGCTTGCGCAGCAGGGATATTATTTTGCCGATAGTGTCGAGAGAGCGGCGAAGGTCGAAAAGTTCGTCGGCCGTCATATACATACCCTCGATGCGTATGCGCTTCAAAGGCTCGCGGACATCGAAATAAAAATCGGAGGGGAAATTCTGCTCCACCTGCAATATGCGCACAAACTCCTCTGTCTCGGCAAGGCGCGACATAAGAGTGGGATAATCGGTCATAAACGACATTTCATCGACCCTCTCCCTGCCAAGAGCACACAGGCAACGCTCTTTCAGCAAAGAGCGCACAACATCAAATTCTATCTTATTTTCAAAATTCCGCGGATAAATCATCATTCTCTTCTTATCGTGAAAAACGGAGCGAAGATAGTTCAAAAAAATATTATAACCGGTACATCGGGGTAGTTATTTTAACAATAGCATCCTCGCGCAATTACTTTAATATAAAATATTTTTAATAATAACAGATTTTGCCTAATTTTGCATTTTGCGAGGCATACGCCTCAACCACAGCGAAACAAACAACAATATTAACTTATAACTATGAAAATGAAGAAAGGAAGCATTAAAGCAATTGCGCTTGCAGCCACTATGCTGTTTGCACAAGGCGCGCCCCTCTTTGCCACCGGTGCAAACGACGGAGCTCCGCAGGCAACAATCTCCAAAGTCACAAAAATCAACCCCACAACCGTGGAGCTTAATCTTTGTAACAAAGAGAGAGTAACCATCGATTTTTACGGAGAAAATATTTTCCGTCTGTTCCGCGACAACAAGGGAGGTATTCTGCGCGACCCCAAGGCCACTCCCGAAGCAAAAATCCTTGTCGACAATCCCCGTCGCGAGGTTAAGGGCGTAACCGTAAAGGAGTGCGAGAGGGGCTACTCAATCGCTACTGCCAAGATAGAAATATGCATCTGCAAAAAGAGCGGATTGATGAAGGTTAAAGACCTCGCAACCGGCAAGACTGCGTTCGAGGAGAGTGCACCGGCACTTTTCAAGAACAACAAGACAACCCTTACACTAAAAAGCAACCCCGGCGAATACTACTACGGCGGCGGCGTACAGAATGGCCGTTTCTCGCACAAGGGCAACATCATAGCAATAGAGAACCAGAGCAGCTGGACCGACGGCGGTGTATCATCGCCCACTCCCTTCTTCTGGTCGACCGGCGGCTACGGCTTTATGTGGCACACATTCAAGAAAGGTACATACGACTTTGGTGCAACAGAATCCGACGAAGTCACCCTTATGCACGAAAGTGATTACCTCGATGTATTCTTTATGGTAAACAGCTGTGGCATTGCCCTGCTCAACGACTTCTATCAGCTCACCGGCGAACCTGTTCTCATTCCTAAATTCGGGTTCTACGAGGGACACCTCAATGCCTACAACCGCGACTATTGGAAAGAGAATGCCGAGAGTGGCTTTGTGTATGAGGACGGCAAACGCTACAAAGAGAGCCAGACAGACAATGGCGGCTTAAAAGAGTCGCTCAACGGAGAATTCGGCAAAGAGCAGTATCAATTCTCGGCACGCGCGGTTATCGACCGCTATCTGGACAACGATATGCCCCTCGGCTGGATTCTTCCCAACGATGGCTATGGCTGCGGTTACGGACAGACCGAGACTATCGACGGCAACATACAGAACCTTAAAGAATTCGGCGACTATGCACACAGCAAAGGCGTGGAGGTTGGCTTGTGGACCGAGTCGAACCTCTACCCCCGCGAGGGCGTTAATGCAATTTTGCAACGCGACATTGTCAAGGAGGTGCGCGACGCAGGTGTGCGCGTCCTTAAAACCGATGTTGCGTGGGTGGGTGCCGGCTACTCGTTCGGTCTCAACGGTGTAACCGATATTGCACAGATTATGACCTACTACGGCAACAACGCACGCCCCTTCATCATCTCGGTAGACGGCTGGGCAGGAACACAACGCTACGCCGGAATATGGACAGGCGACCAGAGTGGCGGCGAATGGGAGTACATTCGTTTCCACATACCCACATACATCGGTTCGGGCCTTTCCGGACAGCCTAACATCACTTCGGATGTTGATGGTATTTTCGGTGGCAGCAACATTCCTGTCAACATTCGAGAATTCCAGTGGAAAGCCTACACACCTATGATGCTCAATATGGACGGTTGGGGTTCGAGCCAGAAATATCCCCACGTATTCGGCGACCCCGCAGAATCCATCAACCGCAACTACCTGAAAATGAAGGCCGAGATTATGCCCTACGCATACAGCATCGCACGCGAGGCTGTCAACGGCAAGCCTATGATACGCGCAATGTTCCTCGACTACCCCAACGAATATACCTTGGGCAGCGCAACACGCTACCAATTCCTCTATGGTCCCTACTTCCTTGTAGCCCCCATCTATCAGGAGACTGCAATGGACAAGGACGGCAACGACATTCGCAACGGCATCTATCTGCCCGAGGGCATTTGGATAGATTACTTCACAGGCGAGAAATACAGCGGCAACTGCATTGTAAACAACTTCGACGCACCTCTGTGGAAACTCCCCCTCTTTGTGAAGGCAGGAGCCATTATCCCCGTTACCAACCCTCACAACACCCCCGCACAAGCGGACAAAGGCCTGCGTATGTATGAATTGTACCCCGCCGGCGAAACATCGTTCACCGAGTATGACGACGACGGAACAACAGAACTCTACCGTGCAGGACACTTCACCGAAACAAAAATAACATCGGCTTGCAACAGCAAAGGCACAGCCACAATAACCATCGCCCCCACCACCGGCAATTTCGATGGCTTTGTTAAGGAGAAGGCAACAATCTTCAAGGTAAATGTGAGCGAAGCACCCAAGAGTGTTTCGGCAAAAATAGGCAAGAAGAGCGTGAAACTCGCCAAAGTATTTTCGATGGAAGAGTTCGAGAAGGGCGAGAATGTATATTTCTACGACGCAGCCCCCAACCTCAACCGCTTCGCCACCGAGGGCAGTGAATTTGCAAAAGTGGAAATTATAAAGAACCCCGTGGTTATGGTGAAACTCGCCAAGAGCGATGTTACAGCCGCAGCCACTACACTCACCGTGAAGGGCTACAAATTCGACACCCCCAACAGCTATTTAAAGACAGAAGGCACATTGGAGGCTCCCGTTGCCACAGTAACCGACGAGAATTGCCGACCCTACACCCTCACTCCCTCTTGGGAGAAGGTTGCCGGTGCCGACTACTACGAAATAGAATTCGAGGGCCGCAACTACACAACCATCAAGAACAACGAGCTTTTGTTCGAGGACTTGAAACCCGAAACAACCTACAAGTTCAACGTACGCGCCGTGAACAAGAGCGGCGTTTCGGAGTGGGCAACAGTAGAGAGCACAACAAAGAGCAACCCGCTCGAATTTGCCCTCACAGGCCTCTCGGCAACAACAACCTGCCGCAACCAAGGCGGACAAGGCCCCGACCGTCTGTTCGACTTTGAGGAGGGCAACATCTGGCACACAATCTATGGCGAGAGCTCCGTACCCTTTGATATGATTATCGACCTCAACGGAATGAGCACACTAGACAAGTTGCACTATCTGGGCCGCGAGGATGGCGGAAACGGCACAATCACAGGCGCACAGATTAGTTACAGCACCAACAAGGAGACTTGGAGCGAGCCTGTTGCCGTTAAATGGGAGCGCACACCCGACACAAAGGTATTTACCTTCGAGGGTAACCCCAAGGCACGCTTCGTAAAGATTCACGTGAGCGAGGCTGTGGGTAACTTCGGTTCGGGCCGCGAAATGTATATATTCAAGGTACCCGGAACAGAGACCTTCCTCCCCGGCGACATTAACAAAGACAAAAAAGTTGACGAGAACGACCTCACATCCTATATGAACTACACAGGCCTTCGCAGCAGCGACAGCGACTTTGAGTATGTGAGCATAGGAGATATGAACGAGAATGGCCTCATCGACGCATACGATATTTCGGTGGCAGCCACACGCATCGACGACGGCGCATACGCCAACCCCGCACAGGTGGTTGCCGGCACAATCGCCATTGCAGCCGACAAGAAGAACTACAAAGCCGGCGAAGAGGTAACAATCACCATCAAGGGAAGCGGCCTTGCCAACGTTAACGCAGTGGGCCTTGCAATACCCTACGACAGCAACGACTATGAGTATGTTACAATGAAGGCTGTTGACACCGCCAATATGAACAACTACACAAAGAACCGCCTGCACGGCAACGGCACCACCGCCGTTTACCCCACATTCGTGAACGTATCCGACCAACCCACGCTCAACGGCGATGTTGAGATTGCCACAATCACCCTAAAAGCAAAGAAGAACATCAAGTTCAATCTTAAAGCCATCGACGGCGTGATTGTCGACAAGAACCTCAACTGCATAAAGTTCTAAAAAATAACTAATACTGCGAAAGGAGGGTAGCCCAAAAAGAAAATGGGTTACCCTCCTTTTTATTATAAGGTACAAGGGGTTAGGACAAAAGAACAAAAAGACTGTCCCTGCGGGTACTCCTACTCCTCCGCTTTTCAAAGAGGAGGTGGCACAAGCGAAGCGCAGTGACGGAGGAGTTTACAAAAAAACGCAAATGTAGGGGCAGACCGATGTGTCTGCCCAAGAAAAACACAATTTTCTGTGATTTTCACATAAAAGTGGTAAAATAGCAACCACAAAAAACCTATTAAGCATTAATTTCGCAAAAAACAATGCTTGCTCCTGTAATCGCTCTTTTAAAAAATGCCCGATGCAAAAAAAACAGCAATAAACCTCAAAGGTTATCATTTTTTTGCACTACTTTTGTGGCAATCTGAAAAGGAAAAATTCTTTATCTTTTACACCTTTGGAATTTGATCTAAAATCCTCGGAGTTATTTTCGGCTATTCTCTCAATCTGTTTAATTTCTTTCTTTTGCACTTTTTTAAAAAAGTGCAGCAAAAACGCAGCACACGAGTAAAATCAGTCGCTCACGCCTCGGCTCGCGAATTGCTGCGCAATATCCCTCGTTTGTTCCTCGCTTGCCGCTGCAAGCCTCTCTGTTGCCGTCAGGGTGCTGCGCAACTCACTCCGTGCGGCTATATAAGAAAATTTATACCCGCACTGCGCTCAGACAATGCTCGCACAATGGCCTGCCGTCAACAGGGCTTTCCGCTGTGATTTTAACGGTGCTGCATTTGTTTGAAATTACTTCTGCTATTGTTGACAGCATAACATACTCGTCGCTGAAAGCGAAAATAACAATTAAGCGGAAAAGATTGAACAGGGCAGCGCTATGTAGGGGCAGACCGGCGTATCTGCCCAAGAAAGAATAACAAGAAGCTGCTCCTCTTGCTTGTAATCAAGAGGAGCTGTCCGAAGGACTGAGGAGATAAAAACAAAAACACTACAATAATCCCTTTACCCCTGCGGGTACTCCTACTCCTCCGCTTTTCAAAGAGGAGGTGGCACAAACGAAGCGCAGTGACGGAGGAGTTTACAAAAAAAACGCAAATGTAGGGGCAGACCGGCGTGTCTGCCCAAGAAAAACACAATTTTCTGTGATTTTCACATAAAAGTGGTAAAATAGCAACCACAAAAAACCTATTAAACATTAACTTCGCAAAAAACAATGCTTGCTCCTGTAATCGCTCTTTTTAAAAATGCCCGATGCAAAAAAAACAGCAATAAACCTCAAAGGTTATCATTTTTTTGCACTACTTTTGTGGCAATCACCGGAACAACTCCGGTGAGGACATCTTTTTATTAAGAGCGTTTTGCAGTTATCTTTGATTTGAAATCTGGACAATTTCAACCCATTGAGATAATGAGCAAGGTGCTCACGTCAATGTTATATACACACGCCCGTTCGGGTGGGATATATATCGTTTGGCGTGGGCTATTGTTTATTATTTGATAGTGGGCAGTCCAGAGCCTCGGTACGATAATAGCAATAGTTCCCACGCTTTTTTATTGTTTTATGCCTTCATTTGGTGAGCAATGAAGGAAGGATGCTATGAAAAAAATCTATTTTAAATCCTTTATCACCGCACAGCTGTTGCTGTGCAGTACTGTGGCAAGTGCCCACGGCTTTGAGGTCGATGGTATCTTTTACGACTTCACCGATGTCACGGCAAAAACAGTTGCTATAACCTACAAAGGAGATTTTTCTTTCGAATATTCCAATGAATACACCGGCAGTGTATCTATCCCCGCAACTGTTACCTATAACGGCATAACTTTTAGCGTAACAAGCATAGGTTCCGGTGCGTTCTATGATTGCACCGGCCTCACAAGCATTACAATTCCCAACAGCGTAACAAGCATAGGAGATAAAGCGTTCTATTATTGCCCCGGCCTCACAAGCATAACAATCCCCAACAGCGTAACAAGCATAGGATATGAAGCATTCTCTGATTGCTCCGGCCTCACAAACATAGTTGTCGATGCGGATAATAGTGTATATGACAGCCGCGAAGGTTGCAATGCCATTATAGAAACAGTAACAAATACACTTGTTGCAGGTTGCAAGAATACTATTATCCCCAACAGCGTAACAAGCATAGGAAACAGAGCGTTCTGGGCTTGCTTCTACCTCACCGACATTATAATCCCCAATAGCGTAACAAGCATAGGATATCAAGCGTTCTATTTTTGCATAGGCCTCACAAGCATAACCATCCCAAATAGCGTAACAAGCATAGGAAATGAAGCGTTCAGAGGGTGCACAGGACTAACAAGTGTGACAATCCCCAACAGCGTAACAAGCATAGGTTCCGGTGCGTTCTATGATTGCTCCGGCCTCACAAGTGTTACAATTCCCAATAGCGTAACAAGCATAGGAGATGAAGCGTTCTCATACTGCACTGGCCTCACAAGCATAACCATCCCAAATAGCGTAACAAGCATAGGAAATGAAGCGTTCAGAAGGTGCACAGGACTAACAAGTGTGACAATCCCCAACAGCGTAACAAGCATAGGATATGAAGCATTCTCTGATTGCTCCGGCCTCACAAGTGTTACAATTCCCAATAGCGTAACAAGCATAGGAAATGAAGCGTTCAGAGGGTGCACCGGCCTTACCGGCATTGAAATCCCAAACAGTGTAACAACGATGGGAGATGGTGCGTTCTCTCACTGTACCGGCCTCACAAGCGTTATAATACCCAACAGCGTAACATCGATGGGAGATGGTGCGTTCTCTCACTGTACCGGCCTCACCAGTGTTACAATACCCAACAGCGTAACATCGATGGGAGATTATGCATTCTATAATTGCACCGGCCTTACCAGCATTGAAATCCCAAACAGCGTAACATCGATAGGAGAGAGTGCGTTCCGTGGTTGCACGGGTCTCACAAGCGTAACAATTCCCAATAGCGTAACAAGCATTGGCAATAGTGCGTTCAGAGGGTGCACAGGACTCACAAGCGTAACAATTCCCAATAGCGTAACAAGCATAGGATATGAAGCATTCTCTGATTGCTCCGGCCTAAGAATTGTATATAACAACTCATCGCTCAACATCACCGCCGGTTCTTCCAACCACGGCTATGTGGCATATTATGCAAATGCGATTGTAACAAAAGACGATGATATTAAGGGTGATTTTATTTTCCGCACTGCTGATAATACAAATACTCTTATTGCTTATGCCGGCAATGATTCTGTAATTACCTTGCCCGAAAATTACAATGACGAGAATTACGCTATTGGAGAAAAAGCATTCCGTAATTGTACAGGACTAACAAACGTGACAATACCCAACAGCGTAACATCGATAGGAAGCAGTGCGTTCTATAATTGCACAGGACTAAATAGTGTAACCATCCCCGAAAGTGTAGAAGATATTGCCGCAGATGCATTCAAAGGTTGCACAAGCATCACCGAAATATATTCAATGGCCGAAGTGCCGGCTGTTATAACCGAAACATCATTCCCCAACTACTCCGCGACATTGTACGTTCCGTATGGTGCGAAACGCCTATACAAAATAACCGATGGGTGGAGCCAATTCACCAACATAGTTGAAATGGAACCTGTTGAGGACCCCGAGGAGGAAAGGCTCGTTGGCGATGTCGATGGCGACGGCAGCATAGACATTGCCGACGTAGCGGCGCTTGTGGAAATTATATTGGGAACAAAGTAATAGTAATACAAACTGCAAGAAACTTGAAAGCGGCAGGCAGCAAGTCACACGACTTTTTAGCCTGCCGCTTTTCCTTGTCATTATTTACCGATATTCAAATTTAAATAACTATCTTCGCAAGCAAATAGAACGATTACAAGAATGGTCTATAAATATCGCAACATAAACGTAAATATAGAGGTTACAGGCGAGGGCGAGCCTGTTCTTCTGCTCCACGGCTGGGGGTGCAGCTATGAAATTTTCAAGCACATACAGGGGGTGCTTGCACAGGGCTACAAGGTGTATAATTTCGATTTTCCCGGCTTTGGTGCATCGGACGAGCCGGAGGATGTTTGGGGCACCGAGGAGTATACCTGTATGGTGGAGAATTTTGTAAAAGAGAACAATCTGAAAAGCCCGTCGCTTGTGGGACACTCATTCGGGGGGCGCATAAGCATTATTTTTGCTTCGCGCAACGAAACGAGCCGTGTGGTGCTGGTGGATGCTGCCGGAATAAAGCCCAAACGCCCAATGAAATACTATTATAAGATTTATACCTTTAAGTTGCTTAAAAAGCTGTGCTACACTTTCTTGCCCAAGAAAACTGCCGATGCGATAATTGAGAAGCGACGCAAGGGAGCCGGCTCGGCCGACTATAATAATGCTTCGCCCAAGATGCGTGCCATTCTCTCGAAGGTGGTGAACGAGGACCTCACCCCGTTGCTCCACAAGATTAAAGCTCCCACGCTGCTATTCTGGGGTAATATGGATACTGCCACTCCTCTATCGGACGCAAAGACTATGGAGCGACTTATTCCCGATGCAGGGTTGGTTATTGCCCACGGCACAGGCCATTTTTCGTTCATAGAGAACCAAGGGTTGTTTACACAGGTAATGAAAAATTTTTTCAAGATAGGTTGTAAATAGGGGCTCAACGTAGAAAGTTGAGGAGTAGTTGCTGTTTGCAATATTCTTGCTTTTAATTTCTCGGTGTCGTTAACAACTATTTTTGTTTCTATATAAACTTTTATTCCCCTTTTGTCGCGCAAAAGGGCACAAAACGCCTTGCACAGACCTCGCGATTCAAAAAAACTTTGCTCGTGAGTTGGTAGAGCACAACAGTAGCAGAAGTAATTTCAAACAAGTGCAGCACCGTGAGAGAAACAATTAAAGGCCGGCGAAGTTAAGGAAACAGGCGAGGACATAGTGCGGTATGCCGTTAATTTTCTTTACAACACAATACCGCACGCTTCCGGAGCCCCTTAACTTCGACGAACAGCCTTTAATGACAAGTGAGGAATGAACGAGGGATATTGCGCAGCAATTCGCGAGCCGAGGCGTGAGCGACTTGAACGTACTCGTGTGCTGCGTTTTTGCTGCACTTTTTAAAAAGTGCAAAAGAAAGAATTTAAGCAGATTGAGAGAATTGCCGAGAATAACACCGAGGATTATGGAGCAAAACTAAAAGAATATGATAAATTAGATTTTTCCTTTTCAAATTGGCAATTATATGCCTAATCTGAAAATCCCTCAGAATTTTACGTTGAACACTAAATAATAACGTTGCAACATACCCGAAAATCGAGGAAATTATATAATTTTGCAACACTACACATAAAATACAATATATTCGGCAATGAACATAATAACAGCAATTCTTTTAGCAGGTTTTGTACTTTTCTTCACATTCTGTTCGGCAAAGAACGATATTCATATGTTCCAACTTTCGTCCTACCGATACAGCCGCTATATGCGTTGGTTGGGGCAAGGCAATCTGTTAAGTTTCAATCGCATAATCGCGCTTGCACTGTTCGTATGCTCGTTACTGCCCAATCCCACAATCACATTGACGGCAGTGTGCGCCATTCTCATCTTCGTAATTCTGAAAAAGAGAACAGGTAAGCAGGAGAAGCAAAAGACTCCGCTTGTATTTACAAAAAGAGTGATAAGATTATACACCACCACCCTACTGCTCTTTGTGGCAATAACCGCAGCAACGGCACTCTTCGGACTTGCGGCGGCGACAATAACCGCAGCCCTGCTCATTCTTCTGTCGGACATAGTGATGCTTGCCGCCAACCTCATAAACACACCCATTGAGAAGGCCATCAACCGCCACTACTACAACGATGCGAAAAGAATAATCGACAGCCACAAAGGGCTCATAGTAATTGGCGTTACAGGCAGTTTCGGAAAGACCAGCACAAAGAACTATCTTGCAAGCATACTCGCCGAGAAGTACAACATCCTTGTCACACCCGGGAACTTCAACACCCTGCTGGGAGTGATACGCACCATACGCGAGCAGTTGCGCCCCTATCATCAGGTGTTCATCGTGGAAATGGGTGCGAAGCAGAAGAACGACATTAAAGAAATATGCGACCTTGTGCACCCCACAATAGGCATTGTGACCGCCGTGGGTGAAATGCATCTGGAAACATTCAAGAGCATAGAGAATATACAAGATACAAAATTCGAGCTTATAAACTCGCTGCCGGCCGGAGGCACGGGAGTAATAAACATCGACTCGCCCCACATAAAGAGCTATAATAAAATTACAAGCCCCTGCAAGATAATAACATACGGCATTGAGAACAGTGCCTGCTACCGCGCAAGCAACATCGAATATGGAGCAAGCGGAGTAAATTACACGCTTGTGGCACCGCAGCACGAGGGCGACGAGTACAGCAGCCGCCTGCTGGGCGAGGGTAACCTGCTCAACATATTGGGAGCCACCACCGTTGCCGACCTTCTGCAAGTGCCTGTGGCCAAGCAGAAGAGAGCCATTGCCCATCTTCAACCGGTGGAGCACCGCCTCTCGATGCGAAAATCGGGCGGAGTAACCGTGCTCGACGATGCCTATAATTCTAACCCGCAAGGGGCAAAAATGGCACTCGGAGTACTAAAAAACTTCACCGTGAACGAAGGCTGCAAACGAATAATAATAACCCCGGGCTTTGTGGAAATGGGCGCACGACAAGCCGAGGCAAACAGCACGCTTGGCGAACAGATTGCCCTGTGTGCCGACTATGCGATTGTGGTGAACGCCACCAACCGCGAGGCAATAAAAAGCGGACTCGAAAAGGGGAATATGCCCACCGACCAATACTTCCTTGCCGACTCGCTTAACCACGCACACGCGCATCTTGCCACCATTTTGCGCGCAGGGGATGTGGTTCTTTACGAAAATGACCTGCCCGACAATTTTAAGTAGGCACTTTTTTACGACAAACAGATAATAAAAAACATACACACAACAATGAAAACCAATGTAGGAGTAGTATTCGGCGGCCGCTCCGTCGAGAATGAAATTTCGGTAATCACAGCCAACCAAGCTATGGCTGCGATGGACAGGGAGAAATATAACATAATCCCCATATATATAACCAAAGAGGGTAAATGGTACAGCGGCGAGGCCCTGTTGAACGTTGCCAACTACCGCAACACAAAAAAACTTCTCGCAATGTGCGAAGAGGTTTATATGCGCCCCATATATGGCGACACAAACCTTTATCGTTGCAAAAAGCCCCTCTTCGGCAAAGAGGTGGTTGCCAAGCTCGATGTTATTCTGCCCGCGCTGCACGGCACCAACTGCGAGGATGGCACATTCCAAGGAGTGATGGAGTTCTGCGGTATTCCCTACACAGGTTGCAACACTCTCGCCTCGGCCAACGGAATGGACAAAATAACAATGAAGATGATTCTAAAAGAGTGTGGCATTCCTGTGATTGACTACTGCTGGTTCAGCGACAAGGAGTGGAACGAGAAGCAGGATAGCACCATTGCACAGGTGGAAGAGAAACTCGGTTACCCTGTAATTGTGAAGCCTGCCAACAGCGGTTCGAGCGTGGGAATACGCGCGGCACACAATCGCGAGGAGTTCATCGAGGCGGTGGACTATGCAATCTCCTTCACCACCCGTATAATCATTGAAAAATATGTACAGAAGCTGAAAGAGGTAAACTGCGCTGTTCTTGGCAACTACTACGAGTGCGAAGCATCGGTGTGCGAGGTTCCCGTGCGCAGCGGCGAAATTCTCTCCTATCAGGATAAATATATGAACGGTGGCGGCAAGCAGAGCCAAGGAATGCAGTCGACGGTGCGCGAAATTCCCGCCAACCTCCCCGAGAAGAGCACCAAATTCATACAGAATGCCGCTTGTGAGACATTCCGCGCCCTCTCGTGCGACGGCGTTGCCCGCATCGACTTTATCATAGACGAGGCTACCGACGAAATTTTCGTGAACGAGATTAACACAATCCCCGGCTCGCTCTCCTTCTATTTGTGGGAGTACAGCGGTTACAATTTCGGCACACTTGTCGACAAACTCATAGAGATTGCTCTGCGCCGCAAACAGGATGCAGGCTTCAAGGCTGTGAACTATGGCGAGAATATTTTTGCAGCCGGCAACACCGGTGGCGGTGCCAAGAATGGTGCGAAGATGGGTAATAAAATGGGCGGTAAATTTGGTAAATAGAATTTACAATATAATAAGTAAAAAAGAGGCCGACTAAAAAGTATTTTTTAGCGTCCTCTTTTGTGTAGGAGATGAATAAAAAGATGTAGTTCAAGGCTTGCGTAGCCTGAAAAACCGGAGTTTACTAAGCGTAAATGAGGATTTTGAAGGCAAGCGTAACGCAGAAATTACACTTTTTAGTCATCTCCTTTTTTTTATTTTACAGGCAGTGGCACTATTTCAACCATTTTACTATTATTTTAAACCTCGCCACAATGTGCCACAAGGCAACAATAGGTTCGGTAGAAATTTACTGTGGTTACTACTATTTGTTTGTCAAACATTCTTGCTTTTAACTTCTTGGTGGCCCGCGAATAGTTCTTGCTTTAAAAAGTTTACTTTTTTACGTTCTTTTGTACCCAAAAGAACCAAAAGGTCCGGCACACGAGTACGTTCAAGTCGCTCACGCCTCGGCTCGCGAATTGCTAAGCAATATCCCTCGTTCGTTCCTCGCTTGGCATTAAAGGCTATTCGGCGAAGTTAAGGGGCTCCGGAAGCGTGCGGTATTGCATTGTATGAAAATTAACGGCATACCGCACTATGTCCTCGCTTGTTTCCTTAACTTCGACGGCCTTTAATTCTTTCTCTTACGGTGCCGGTTATTTTTTTAGAATTACCACTGCTGATATACTACACAATAATTAAAGATTTATTGGCCCACAACTTTTTGCTATTGAGCCCAACAACACCCATCGCAAGCCCCAATAAATAGTGCCAACGACCAACAGCGCTGCCACCACCCTCGACAACCGTTACAAACAGAATAGTTTTTTAGAAACTTGTAACACATTTATATCTTTTTCCGTCTATCTAACAAAGAAGGCTACACTTGTTATAATTATTTAAAATTATTATCTGTTACAAGATATATGAATTTATTTGGTTATATTTGCAAATAATCGTAAACCGAGAAATAAACAACTTAAAAATAAACACATTATGCAGAACCAAAAGAACCGCACGCTACTGCTTGCAATCGTTGCGCTGTTTGCCACGATAGGCAGTTTCGCACAGGTGCAATTCGAACAAGGAAAATTGTACCACATCTACACACAAGGTAAGAAACAGAATGTTGTCACAGAGAAGAAGGGCAACAAAGTGGAAGCTACCGACTATGAAGAACGCAACGCCGCCCAATATTGGAAAGTATCGGAGCTGTCGGGCAGCTGGCGCATCATCAACCCCTTGACCGACCACGCAATGCGTGCCGCCGGCAACAAGGTGGAGCTTGGCGAAAATAACGGTTCCGACGAGGCGCAATTATGGAAAATGGAGGATGGATTGCTCATCCCCACCAATAACCCCTCGGTGGCAGCGGTAAAAGAGAAGAACGGCAGCATTTCGCTCATTGCCAAAGAGCAGGCTGCGCAGAACCCCGCCGCAAAATTCACATTCACAGTGTCGGACTTTGCAGGATTCGACGACAACCTCACCTACCGCATACGCTCGGCAGCCGACAAAGAGCAGGTGCTCGGTAACGGCGACTCGGGCGAGAATAACGCACGTATAGTTGCCGAAAAGACAGACAGCGAAAATCGCGGACAATATTGGAGCATAAAGACCATAGACCTATTCACATTTGCCGTGGAAAATGCATTCTACGGGCAGAATTTCGACGACGGCGGCGGTAACGCCTCCATCGACTATCTGTTGCAGTGGCCCGCAGTAGCCGGCATCTGGAACAATGCAAAATTCACATTCGAGCCGGTGAAAGGCAACAAAGGAGTTTACCAGATTATCTCCAAAGGAAAAGCCGACAAAATGTACACCCTCGTAAACGGACAGATGAAACTCGCCGCATACAATGCCGACGACAAAAATTCGTGGTTCACATTCGAGCAGGTGGAGAAGCCCAAAATAGAGTCGCCCTACTGGGAGGACGAAACAATTTTTGCCGAGAATAAAGAAACAGGCGTTGCCACATATATGCCCTACGAGAATGAGGCGGCAATGCTTGCCGACGCAGCATACTATGCAACACCGTGGACCACTCCTGTGAACAACCGCTACCAGAGCCTCAACGGCACTTGGAAATTCCACTTTGTACCCGAGCCCTCGCAACGCCCCACAGAGTTCTTCAAAGAGGATTTTGATGTAAATGCGTGGGACGAGATTCCCGTTCCCTCAAACTGGGAAATGCACGGATACGACCGCCCCATCTACAATAACGTGGAGTATCCCCACTCAAATACTCCTCCCTTCATTAAGGCACGCCCCGGATTCAACGACGGTGGAAAGAACTACGGAATAAACCCCGTGGGCTCTTACGTGCGCACATTCGAGGTTCCCGAAAATTGGGACGGCCGCCGCACCTTCATACACTTTGGCGGAATCTACTCGGCAGCCTTCGTATGGCTCAACGGCGAGTATGTGGGCTACACACAGGGCTCTAACAACGTGGCAGAATTCGATATTACCAAATTCTTGAAGAAGGGCAGCAACAAACTCGCCGTGCAGGTGTTCCGCTGGTGCGACGGTTCCTATCTTGAATGTCAGGATATGTTCCGTATGAGTGGAATCTTCCGCGACGTATATCTCTACAATGTGCCCAAGGCCTCGGTGCGCGACCACTATATAACAAGCACACTCGACGGCGAGAGAAAGAATGCCACAATGAACATACAGCTCACCATTGACAACCGCGACTTCTGCCCCGAAGGCAAGCAGATAAAACTTGCCCTCTACGACACAGCCGGCAAGCTGGTTGCCACCGACACTGTGCGCCAAGCAATGAAGGCCAAGATTGCGGCACTCGAAATTAACGCCACACTCAACGTTAACAACATTGCCCTGTGGAGTGCCGAGAAGCCCAACCTCTACACACTGCGCGTGGTGCAGATGGATGAGCAGGGCAACGAGGAAATGGCATTCTCCACAAAATATGGATTCCGCGATATTGTAATAAAGAACTCCATCGTTTACATAAACGGCGAGCGAGTATTCTTTAAGGGTGTGAACCGTCACGACACACACCCCCTCTACGGCCGCGCCGTTGACACAGAATCTATGTTACAGGATGTTCTTCTTATGAAACAGAACAACATAAACACCATACGCACCAGCCACTACCCCAACGCTGCCCGTATGTATGCAATGTTCGACCACTTTGGTCTTTACTGCTGCGACGAGGCCGACCTTGAAGACCACGCCAACCAGAGTATTTCGGACCGCGAATCGTGGATACCTTCGTTTGTCGACCGCATCGACCGTATGGTTCTGCGCGACCGCAACCACGCCAGCGTTGTAATGTGGAGCTTGGGTAACGAGGCGGGTAACGGAAATAATTTCGGCCCCTGCTACGACGCTTGCTACAAGCTCGACAACCGCCCCGTTCACTACGAGGGCACACGCAGCAACGGCAATTATGGCGGTGGCCGTTTCAGTGACTTCTACTCTAAAATGTACCCGGGACAGGCGTGGATGAAGCAGAATACCAACAATCTCGACAAGCCTATGTTCATCTGCGAATATGCTCACGCAATGGGTAACGCCATAGGTAACTTGCGCGAATATTGGGAGCACATAGAGAACTCCAATTCCTGCATCGGCGGTTGCATCTGGGATTGGGTGGACCAAGCAATCTATGAGCCTCGCGAGATTAAAGACAGCATCTATCGCTTGCATACAGGATACGACTACCCCGGCCCCCATCAAGGAAACTTTTGCAGCAACGGTGTCATTCCCGCCACACGCCACGAGAGTGCCAAGCTGAAAGAGGTTAAGGCTGCGCATCAGTTTATAAAATTCACACTCGAAGGCGTTGACAAGAAAAACAACACTGCCACAATAAAAATAAAGAACACATACAACTTCACCAACCTCAACGAATTCTGCCTCGTTTACGAGATTATGAAGAACGGCAAGGTTGTGAGCAGCAAAAAGACAAAATTGCCCGCAGCAGCGTCGGGCGAGGAGGTTACTCTCACGCTGAAACTGTCGAAGGCTGCAATTGAGAAGGCCGAGAAACAGGGCATTGAAACAATGCTTAACCTGAGCGTTGTTCACCGCGAGGCACAGCTCTTTGCAAAGGCCGGCCACGAGGTTGCCATTAAGCAATATACCCTTGTAGAGCGTGCGCCGCTTGCCACTATCGCACCCGCAGGCGAAGCACTTATGCAAACATCGGCTCTTCACGAGATTAAAATAGGCAACAGCAAGG
Source organism: Bacteroidaceae bacterium (assembly GCA_045634365.1). Lineage (GTDB taxonomy): Bacteria > Bacteroidota > Bacteroidia > Bacteroidales > Bacteroidaceae > HGM04593. The sequence goes on from JAZRAC010000066.1 coordinate 27,794, forward strand.
TAGCCGTAACATTCGACCCCGAAACAGGCCTCCTCACCAATCTTGCATTCAATGGCAAAGAGATTATAAGCAACGGACAGGGATTCCTCTACGACAACCACCGTTGGATAGAGAACGACCGCTTCTGGAACACCTCCAACGGATTGGAAGCAAAAGGCACCTGCACTGTGGAGGCTGTGGACGGCTACACCGTTGTCAAGACCACACGCAAAGGCTCGCTCTGCGACACGGAGATAAACTACACAATCTACCCGCAGGGTATTGTGGATGTTGATGCAAAATTCATCCCCCACACAACCGAGCTGCGCCGTGCCGGCCTTGTTTGCGGCATCGACTCCACGCTCAAAAACGTAGCATACTATGCATACGGCCCGTGGGAGAACAGCAACGACCGCATCGACGGAGTTACAGTAGGCCGTTACACCACCACCGTTGCCGAAATGCCCGAACGCTATGTGAAGCCTCAGAGCACAGGCAGCCGCGAAGGATTGCGTGAGCTCATTCTCACCAACGACAAGGGCGAGGGTGTGAAGATTGTAACCGAGGGAAAGGTAAGTTTCTCGGCACTGCAATTCACCGACAAGGATCTTATGGACGGACAACATATGTGGGAGCTCACACCACGCCCCTACACCGTGCTTCACCTCGATGCCTTTATGCGTGGAATCGGTAACGCATCGTGCGGACACGACGTGGGTACAATGCCCATCTATTGCGTTCCCAACCAACCAATGAGCTACAAACTGCGCATAAGTGCCGTTAAGTGATAAATGAACATATCTGCAAGGGGCTAACTTTGAAAATCCAATCATTTTTCGATTAGCCCCTTGTTGTAGAATAATATTAGCAATCGGTAAAAAATCGTACACTATAATATTTAAAACAAAAGCAATAATATAGCAATTGGCAAAAAAAATGATTGGTTGATGTCGAAGAAGCATAGCAACTGAGATATCTCAACGATGTTTTTTTGAGATCCCTCGTCGCTCCGCTCTGTCGGGATGACATTTTCACGAAGAAATGTTACGCGGGCAACATCTATATTATTACTTAAACAAACACACACGGAGTAAAGTATGTAAAAAAACGCATTTATCAACATCTTTTTACCGAATGGCAGATTTTATAAAAGCAAAACCGCACAACGCATTGATTATAGCCAATTTACAAATTAAGGACGATAGATTTTATTTATTCTATAATTTGTAAAGGGGTGAAATTAGCAATAAGTTTGTGGAAATTTAGAAGCTGTTTCTTGGCAACGAATGCAATTTTTCATTTAGCTTGAAGTGTATATAGAATTACCATTTGTAATATGAGGGCCTTACTATATTTGCTACTATTCATTGGGGCATTCTTCCCGGGAATAAGTTATTTCAAATATGATCCATTGATAATTCAATGGTTTATTTGCCTTTTTACAACCATTACAATAGTTCTATATGAAATTCTAATTTACAAGAAAAGCAATTTAAAAAGAATAACTATTTTAATAGGAAAAATCGCATCAATTTCCATTTTACTCGAATGCATCTTTGCTATTATACAGGCATTCTATCACAATTGTGATGTAAAAGGAACAATGAATAATACAACGGGATTAGCATTAAACATTATTCTACTGCTACCTTTCGTACTTGAAAATACAAGAACTATAATTCAAAAGGAAAAGTACCTATACACCTCGGCAATTACAATAGCCACTGCTACAATTATTCTTACAGGTTGTCGTACCGCAATCATCTGTCTGATTGTAATTCTAATCATATACATAACAAAGGTTTATAAAATATTAAAATCTCCCAAATATATAGTAATTACAATCATAACAACCATTTCTATTTTTTCTTTTATTTTAAGTCATAAATACGATTCAACAACAGGACGTTGGTTTATTCTTAAAAATTCGACCGAACTTATTATAGATAGCCCTATATGCGGATATATGACAGAAGGGGAATTTGTCAAAGTCTATATGGAGAAGCAAAAGGAATATTTCAAGAAGAACAAAGAAGATTGCTACTATTCTATGTTAGCAGATGATATTCGCCACCCATTAAATGAATTTATATATGCGTGGATTAACTATGGAATTTTCGGCTGTTTATTACTTATCACATTACTTATTTTTCCATTTTTCATATTTTGTAAAAATAAAGATTTTTGTGGAATTTGTACAATGTGTGTATTAATCATTTCTTGTACATTTTCATATCCGTTACAATATCCGTTACCAGTCATTGCTTTATTACTATGTAACATTATCTCGGTTTTATCTATCATTAAAAAAACTTCATATATTGCATCAAACAAAAATGTTATAATAATATCGACTTTCTTGTTTCTTATAATACAAGGATATATAGGATATAACTTTTACTATTATTATAATTGGAAAAAGATTGCTTATATAGCTTTAAAAGGTTACAATAAAAACACGCTATATAAATATGAAAAGTTATATACTCATTTCCGGAATGACATCTTTTTTTTATATAATTATATGTCCGAACTATATTATGCCGGAAGATTTGAAGAAGCTATAAATATTTCCAAGGAACTACAAAAGAAATTTTCTTCATATAACTTAGAACTATTGTTGGGTGATACATATATGCAATTGAAAAGGGACAAGGAAGCTATTGAGCATTATGAGAATGCAATGTATATGTGCCCTTGCCGTTTTGCACCTCTTGAAGGATTGTATAATATTTATTCACAAAATGGCGATAGTATAAAAAAAGAACAAATAGTTAATAAAATATCACAAAAAGAAATTAAAGTGTTTTCCGGTGATATAAAAAGAATAAAAGAAATATGTAAATAATTAAGAATTAACTATAAAAATTACAATATATGCGCACCATTTTATTTATTCTACTATCATTCTTATTTATAAATTCGAGTTACTCACAGGATAACAACCTGCGCAAGATGAGTCGCAAACAACGAAAAGAATATCTATGCGAGAAGGCTAAGGAAGTAACAATAAATTTTGCACCGACATATTACCGCGAACACGGGGAACCTAAAATAGAGGGAACATTTAGGTTTAAAAGCAGATATCCGGAGGATAGTTTATTGATTGGCAGAAAATACTACATCGTGACATTGCCGTACGACCCAAAGAAAGATGTAAAGGATTATAGAATAAGATTTGTATCAAAAGTATATATTTGGGAAGACAACGGGGAACCTTTAAAAATTAAGTTCAGCCACGGAATGTCCTGGCTTTTCTATGGTACCGGCACCGGACATACCTACAATGAAAGAGTAAAAAAAGGCATCAAAGAAAAAGACCAGATGAAACTTATAGACCCGGACGATTACGGGCCAAATGTAATAGATTAAAATCTGTTTAACAATATATATACAACCTATATGAAATTTTTTATTTCTCTCTTTTTAATTATATCATCTGTCGCTATCACCATTGATGCGCAAACAGTAAAAGAAACAACCAACGACGATGCGGCACGCCGAGCAATGCAGGTGGGGCACACTATGCAGCCGGAGCGAGTCTATCTTCACTTCGACAACAGTGCATACTATCTGGGCGAAACAATGTGGTTCAAGGCATACGTTAGCTACGGCACCAACGACCGCACATCCACCCCCAGTAAGGTGCTCTATGTGGAGCTTGTTGCTCCCGAGGGGTATGTGGTGGAGACAAAGAAATACAAGATTGACGAGCAAGGCTCTTGCAACGGAGAATTTGAACTTAACCCGCTGTTGCTGTCGGGTTACTACGAAGTTCGCGCCTACACCCGCTATATGCTCAACTGGGGCAAGGAGGCTGTGTTCAGCCGTGTATTCCCCATTTTCGACAAGGTGAACGGCAACAATTGGGACTTTAAAAATATGCTCGACCGCAAACGCGGCTTTACACGCGACGGCCAATGGATAAGTGCCGAACTTCCCGACGCCGATCTTAAATTCTACCCCGAGGGCGGTAACCTTGTCGACGGGCTCCCCACCACCGTGGCCTATGAACTGCGAGGCCTCGACGGTGAGCCGACAAACAGCACCATCACCATATACGAAGATGGGAAGGCACTGCTCACCACAAAGCCGCAACACATAGGGAAAGGAAAATTCTCCCTCACGCCCAAAAGCGGAGTAAAATATAGAGCCGCGGCAAGCATAAAAAACAAGGAGGGGAAGGAGAAGAAAAAAGAATTTGCCCTGCCTGCCGTGGAGAAAGAGGGTGTTACTATCGCCGCAGCAAACGATGGCGACAGCATAATATTCACTCTGCGCAACAATGTAGCCGAGGAGGAGGAGATTGCATTCGGCATACTCTACCGCGGAGCCATAGGATATTACAAAAAATTCCCCAACAGCGAAAGGGAAAAGAGATTCACGATAGGGGTTAACGAACTGCCCGAGGGAGTGAACAAAGCCATTGTGTTCAAAGGGAAAATACCCCTTGCCGAGCGTTGCTTCTTTATTATGCACAGTACAATGCAGAAGGGCGACCGCAGCACTGTGAAGCTGAACATAAAAAGCGATAATCTGAACGTGGAGGAAATAACTCCCGATGCACACGAAAAAATCACCCTCAATATCTGTCGCGAGGATGGCAATCCCATTCCCTCCACAGCCGACCTTTCAATAACCGTGAGCGATGCTGCCGGCTATGTAAATACATCGTGGAGCTACAATATGTACAGTTACCTGCTGCTCGGTTCCGAACTTAAAGGCTATATTCCCGACGCCGCACAATACTTTGCACCCGATAATAAAAACCGCAACGAGCAGCTCGACCTTCTTATGCTCACCAACGGCTGGACAGCATACGACTGGAAGCAGTTGACAAAAGATAATCTGCACGACCTGCAACCGATTGAACGCGGAATTACCCTCAAAGGCAGTTTCTTCCGCAAGAACCTGTCAAACATAAAATCGGGGAAGAAGGGAACGAACCTTATACCGCAGAAGAACAACCTCACACGCTTCGACATTGCATACGACAATAAACAGGTGAGCACCACCACCTTCCGCACCGACAGCTTGGGAGAATTCATCATAGAAACAAAAGAGTTCTATGGCAAGAGAATAGCTGCATTGGCTCCCCAGACAGCATTGAAGCAGAACGACAATATAAAATATGCCTTTGCACTCGACCGCTACTTCTCGCCTGCCTTCCGCCTCTACGACTATTGGGAGCGCAACACCGGCAAGCCTGTCGACGAGGAGGAGAAACGAGCAATGGACAGCCTCATACAGATAAACCCGTTTGCCTATCTGCTATCGTCGGTGGAGGTGGTGAGCAAGGTAAAGGAAAGTGCAAAATCGCGCCCGCCACACAGCGAAATGCGTTTCGATTTTCTCGATGAGTGGGAGTATGCACAGGATGTCACCTATCTGCGCGACTTTAACACCTACAAGGATAATATTTACCTCGAAGCAGAAAGGGATATAAAAGAAAAACTGCATGAACTTTCTACCGAAATAGGTTCGGAAGAGTTTATGGACACTTTAAAAGAGGCTGGATATATCTCACAAGATATTGTAACATCGCCGTCGGGAATAATAAATATGGGTAACATTCTCGACAATTACCAGATGAAATATATCGGTTATATGCGATACGCAGCAGTAGGCGACAGTGGGAGCAACGCCAATTTCCCTATTTCAGAAGAGTACCGTCACTCACTCAATGCTGCCGACATTGTGAGCAGCGCAATGCGCCGACACAACTACAATTGGGCCTATTGGGTGCAGTTGATGGTGGTGCTCGGGGAGTATAATTCCAACACCACTCCACGCCCCGACGAGGAGTATATGCACGGAGCCGGAAACGCCGAGAAGATGATGAACTTCAAGGAGTTTGTAATACGCAGCGATATAAAAACACGCGAGCAATTTGAGAATACCCTAAACTTTTGGACACCAAAAGCCCGCAAACTCGACATTATGACACCCGTACAGAAATTCTATATGGGCTTTCTATCGCAGCACTATGTATCGAACAAAAAGGGAATAGACGGGTTCCCCTCGTCACAGAATTTTATGCGCGATTTAAGTGTAGACATAAAAACAGGCCGCTCCAATCCCTTTAACCCCAACTATGTTGCCTGCTTCATCCCCTACACAGCCGAGGAGTCGGAGTCGCGCACAGGCATTATCCCCGACCTTGCCAACAGCTACGGCACGGTGCGTTACACAAGCATACAGGGTTACAACGAAAGTAAAAAGTTCTACTCGCCCGATTACAGCACAGCCAAGCCCACTGAGAGGAACGACTACCGCCGCACCCTCCTGTGGAACCCCACCTTGCAAGCGAGCAGCGACGGCACTTTGCAAATTATTCTGCACAACAGCAGTTACTGCGACGCAATAAACGTGGAGATTACAGGCCGCGACGAGCAGACCTATTACAGCAACGACGCAGTGACAGTGACACGCATCAACCCCCACAGGCAGGCAGTGACACAAGGCACAGAGGCCGCAGCCGAGGAGGAGAATAATTACACCGCCGAACCTATGGACCCGGAAATGGAGAAGGCCTGCCAAAAACAGCACAATCTTGCAATGGCCTATTATAACCAGAAACGCTACCGCAACGCCATTTTGCTGTGGGCCGAACTTGCAAAATACAACTACACGCCGGCCCTGCGCCAGATTGCCCGTTGTTACACCGACGGCACAGGTGTAGGAAAGAATATAGAGCAGGCTTTGCGCTTCTACGAAGATGCAGCCAAGGCCGGAGATGCCGAGAGCCAATATGACCTGCATATAATGTACCGTGAGGGCATCGGCTGCACGGCCGATGAGCAGATTGCCAAGGATTGGTTGCTACGTGCAAGCAAGAACGGCGAGCCGCGAGCAATGGCAAGCGTTGCCCGACAGCTTATCGCAAACAACAACGCCGAGGATTTTGTAAAAGCCAACGACCTTATAATAGCCGTTGCCGAGAGTGGCACAGCCTACGGATTATATGAATATGCCCTGTTCATCGAGGAGCACCCCGATGCTCAACAGGCAACAGGCGTAGGCACACCCGTCGACTGTATGCGCAAGGCCGCAGAAATGGAGTTACAGGATGCACAAATTTACATAATGAACTATGAGTATAAGGCGCAGAACCACAAAGAGGCCTATCGCTGGGCCCGCACCCTCTCGCTTGCCGGCCGCCACGAAGGCACCAAGCGTATGGCCGACTGCTACTACGAAGGGCTGGGCGTGAAACGCGATAAGAAACTTGCCAAAGACCTCTATCGCACCGCCGCCACCGCCGGCAACAAGGATGCTGCCGAGATTTTAAAGAATTTATAACCAATATTTCTAAAAGAAATAAAATAGCTTCGGAATAAAATTCATACATTTGCAGAAGCATAAAAAAAGACGACACATTCAACAAAAAGAACAATAAAGTATGATAACCTTCTTAATATGCCTCGCGGCACTTATCGTCGCATACTTCACATACGGCAAATACCTTGAAAAAGTATGCGAAATTAACCCGCAGAATCCGGTACCCTCAAAAACACATTACGACGGAGTGGATTATATGCCTATGCCCCGTTGGAAAATCTTTCTCATACAACTGCTGAACATTGCAGGCCTCGGCCCCATCTTCGGTGCGCTGTTGGGAGCGGCATACGGCCCGGTGGCCTTCCTGTGGATTACCCTCGGCGGCATATTTATGGGTGCGATGCACGACTTTGTGGCGGGAGTAATCTCGCTGAAAAACGCAGGATTGAGCCTCCCCGAAATTATCGGTAAATATTTGGGCAACGGCGCAAAGATGTTTATGCGCATAGCATCGGTGCTGCTTATGGTGCTTGTGGGTGCGGTATTTATGTCGCAACCCGCCGAACTAATTGCAGCCAATGTATCTATCCCCACGCTCGAAGTTCCAATTTCGGCAACAATGAGCTTGGAGGTTTTTGCTGTCCTTATGATAATACTCCTCTACTACATTTTGGCAACCATACTCCCCATAGACAAGATTATAGGCCGTTTCTACCCCATATTCGGAGGCGCGCTCCTCATTATGGCTGTGGGTATTCTGTATGTGCTGTTGTTCCACAGCGACCGATACATTATCCCCGAACTAACCTCGCTCGAAAATTGCATAGCCGATGCAAAGAAATTCCCCATCGTGCCTATGCTCTTCACCACCATAGCCTGCGGCGCAATTTCGGGCTTCCACGCTACACAATCGCCAATGATGGCACGCTGTATGACCAACGAAAATCAGAGCCGCTCAATATTCTACGGCGCAATGATTACCGAGAGTATAATTGCCCTGCTGTGGGCAGCCATAGGAATGGCATTCTGGGGTGGCGTCGAAGGCCTCAATAAAGCTATTGCCGAGTATGGCGGCAGTGCTGCACGTATGGTAAACATTATTTCCGAGGAGACGCTCGGCAGCTTCATCGCCGTGTTTGTGGTGGTGGGTGTTATTGCCTGTGCAATAACATCGGGCGACACTGCGTTCCGTTCGGCCCGATTGATTGTTGCAGATATGCTTAATATTCCGCAAAATGGGCTTATGAAGCGCATATATGTATCGCTGCCGTTGTTCATCCTTGGAGCGCTCATAATTTTCGCAATGCCTTTCCAGACTATTTGGAGCTACTTTGCGTGGATGAATCAGACACTCGCCTGCATAACTCTCTGGTGCATCACCATCTACCTTGCCAAGCACAAAAAGCCGGTGCTCATAGGGCTGCTGCCTGCACTCTTTATGACCTACGTCTGTTCAGCCTATATATTTATCTCTCCAATGATGTTCGGCATTGAGGATAGAGTGGTTGCATATAGCTTGGGTGGCCTTGTTACTGCAATAATCTTTGCAGCAGGGGTTATAAAAATGAAAAACGACAGGAAACAAGAACAATAGAAGCGTTTGGGTGTATATAACCTATAAGGCTGCTAAAAAAGTGAATATGAACAAGGATAACTTCGACAACTGCAAACAGGCAAACATCGCACAACTGCGTTGCGCACCCATAGACACTGTGCGCATAGGCTTTGTGGGGCTCGGCGTGCGTGCCAAACGCGCCGTGAACCGCTTGATGCACATAGTAGGGTGCGAAGTTACCGCAATCTGCGACCTTGTTCCCGAAAATATTGAGGAGGCAAAAAAGATAATCACCGACAATGGAGGTAAAGCCCCCCTTACCTTCAAAGAGGCCGACGGCTGGAAACTTCTGTGCGAACAGCCGAATGTGGACCTTGTATATATATGCACCGATTGGGCGAGCCACGCAGGCATTGCCATATACGCAATGGAGCACAACAAGCACGTTGCCACCGAGGTTCCCGCTGCCACCACCATTGCCGACTGCTGGCGCATAGTGGATACTGCCGAGAAGTTCCGCCGCCACTTTATAATGCTCGAAAATTGTTGCTACGATGAATTTGAGCTATGCACCCTGAATATGGCACAGAAAGGGCTGTTGGGCGAGATTATACACGCCGAGGGCTCCTATCTGCACGACCTTCGCGAGCGCATCGCCAGCAACGACGATGGCGGCCGCAAATGGAGCAATTGGCAGGTGGAATTTATGGGCAGACACAATGGTAACCCCTACCCCACACATGGGCTGGGCCCCATAGCCCTTGCAATGGGCATAAACCGCGGCGACAGAATGAAGAGCATCGTATCGTGCTCCTCGAAAATGGTTGGCGATGGCACCCTGCAAGGGAATATGAACAGCTCCATAATTACAACCGAAAAGGGGCACACAATAGTTGTGCAGCACTGCATCACCCTTCCGCGCCCATACAGCCGTTCCTTCCTTGTGAGCGGCACCGAGGGCTTTGCACAAAAATACCCTGTGCCCCATTTTGCCTTTGCACCCGACTGCGACAATGCACTCATAGGCGAGCAATGCAACGCATTGTTAGAGCAGCACCGCCACCCCTTTGTTGCCGAATACAAGCAACGGGGCGAGGAACTGTGCGGCCGTCGCTGGATAGATTATGCAATGGACAGCCGCCTGATACACTGCTTGCGTAACGGGATGCCGCTGGATATGAACGTATACGATGCGGTGCTGTGGAGCAGCCTTGTGGAGCTTACCGATACATCGGCAAACAACGGTGGTGCCCCTGTGGAAATTCCCGACTTTACACGCGGTGCGTGGCAGGAGTGACCAATCTTTCATATTTCCCCGAAAAATAAAAGATTGCAAAAGCAAAATAAAAGATAAAAAACTTGTAAAAGACTTTTGCACCCACATATATTTGCAGTAAACAAAACCACAATATTATGAAAAGGTCCATTTTCGCTCTACTGCTCACCTTTACAATAGGTATACTATTATCGTTCCACGCAACGGTTGCCCACGCACAAGATAAAAGTTGTGTGGATATTTGCGTGGTTGAATTACCTGACAACGACGATAATGTTTTTGAAGTTGTTGAGGAGCAGCCCGAATTTCCAGGCGGAATGCGAGCACTTATGGACTATTTGAAAAAGAATATACGCTACCCCAAGAAGTGCCTTAAAGAGGGAATCGAAGGGCGCGCCTTTATAAGATTTGTCGTCAGTTCCACCGGTAAAATAAAAAGTGTCAAAGTGCTGAAAAGCAGCGGTAACAAGCTGTTAGACAAGGAGGCCATTCGGGTGATAAAAAAGATGCCACGATGGATTCCCGGGAAACAATATGGAAAGAATGTGAATGTGAGATTTACTTTGCCCGTGACATTCAGGCTCGACAAGCCCAATGTAATAAAAAAGACATCAGGCAACGAGCAGAAACAGGATAACCCAATAGTGGGAATATGGCAATTATGTTCTCAAATTGTAGATTGCGAAGGGAAAAACGCCTACAAGCCTCTCCCTGCGATAAAAATAATAAACGCCGACAACACATTCTGCTCTATGTTCCTTTACACCCTCCCCGACAATGGCCGCATCGTGCAGCGTGGCCGATACAAAATGACAGGCGAGGGCACATATATAGAGAATATAACCGAGCACAGACAGAAAAATATGGTGGGCTCTACCTCTATGATGAGTTTCAAATTCCTCGACGATAATAGAAACATTATGCAGTTGGAATTTGAGAATCCCAATGCCATAGGCCCCAGAAAGGAATTCTGGAAACGCCTGCAACCAATTGAATAGAGAAAAAAGTTGAATAAGAAGAGTTATTTTTAAGCCTTCCTTATTTTACCATCCGCAACCACCACCCTCTCCTCGTCGCAAAGCTCGCGCAACACCGCAGCCATACGCGCACGAGAAAGTCCCAGTTTATCAAGCTCGGCAGGATTGTGCGGTTGCCCGTCGGCAAGCAACTGCATCACACGTTCAGTGTCGGCCGGCAAAGGGAGCGAAGGAGCATTCTCGGCTGCACGCTTGCTCACGCACACATCGCAACAGCCACAGGCTGCCACCGTATCATCGCCAAAATAGGAGAGCAATGCCTTGCTGCGACACTCATCATCGCCCACAGCATATTTTATCACGGCATTTAGCCTGTCGGCAAAGGCGGCGCGACGCTCCTCGTAGACCTCGGCTGCGAAGCGTAAATCCTTTGAGAGTACACGGTGGCGCGTGAAAGTTATTATGGGACACTTTTTCGATGGAGCGTAACGTATGAGGCGTTTCTGCGAGAGTGACACAAAAATCTCGTACATTCTGTGGCGCGACAATTTTGTAACACGCGACAGATAGCGTTCATCGATAAAAACATAGTCGCTGAACAGGCCGCTGTAATTGCGGAAAAGAGCATTTATCAATAGTTCATAATCGGCAGGAAGCCCCTTAAACTGATAGAGGGCATTTTTGTCCACAATAAAGTGCACGCGCGAAGCATACTCCATCTCCTCGACATATTCTATGTAACCCATTCGGGTGAGGATGCGCAGAGCACTGTCGGTGGGCAGTGTGGGCAGATGATACATCTTGCAAAAGTCGTTCAGCGCAAATTCAAAAGTGCAGTTAAGGCCATCGTTAAGCGCCATTGTATAGTAGTAGCATATATCGTCGTAAACCTCGGCAATAAACTCCTTCGACGGGTAATTGTCGGAAAGACGGCGAGAGGCTACCTGCTTGTCGATGCGGCTGAAAAGAGTAACAGCATAGGCACGATTGCCGTCGCGCCCCGCTCGACCCGCCTCCTGAAAATAGGCCTCTATCGAACTTGGCAGGTCTATGTGAACAACAAGGCGTACATCGGGCTTGTCGATGCCCATTCCAAAAGCATTTGTAGAGACCATCACACGCGACCTTCCGCTTTTCCAAGCCTCCTCGCGTGCATCCTTTGTTTCGGCCGAGAGCCCGGCGTGATAATACTCGGCTGTAACTCCCGATGCAACAAGAAACTCGCACACCTCTTTGGTCTTTTTGCGATTGAGAGTATATACGATTGCCGAACCTTGTATGCGCGAGAGAATATGCAGCAATTCCTGTAATTTATTTTCGGTGTTACGCACCACATACACAAGATTTTTCCGTTCGAAGCTCATACTGCAACAATTCTCGGCCTTAAAATCGAGCTGTTGCTGTATATCCTTTACCACGGCAGGAGTGGCGGTTGCGGTGAGCGCAAGCACCGGTACTTGCGGGAAAAGCGTGCGCAGTTCCTTTATGCGACGATAGGCCGGCCTAAAATCGTGCCCCCACTGCGAGATACAGTGTGCCTCGTCTATGGTGATGAGCCTAACGGGAATATGCTTTACTTTTGTGAGGAAAAGATCGGAGGAGATGCGCTCGGGAGATATATAGAGGAATTTGTAATTACCGAATATGCAATTTTCGAGGGCGACAATTATCTCGCTGTTCTTCATTCCCGAATATATTGCAGCAGCCTTTATGCCACGGCTGCGCAGGTTAGCTACCTGGTCCTTCATAAGGGCGATGAGCGGCGTTACCACTATGCACAGGCCATCGCTTGCGAGTGTGGGCACCTGAAAGGTAATACTCTTGCCGCCACCCGTGGGCATAAGCCCGAGCGTGTCGCGCCCCTCGCCTATACTCTCGATTATTTCGCGCTGTATGCCGCGAAAATCGTCGTATCCCCAATACTTTTTAAGTATCTCCCTGTACCTCATAAAATCGTCAGCGAGTGGCGTTGGTGTGTATGCTCTCTATCTGCAACTGTACCTCGCCGTGCTTGTAGGCGTTATCTTCGAGGGTGTAACAAATATCGAACAGTTGCTTCGACTTTATGTATTTTGCCTGACGACTCTGCCCGAAGGCTATTCCATTGAGTATTGTATTAGACTTATTATCGACAAGTTCCAATTTTATATGCTCCTGACGACGGCCCACCACCTTGCTCGTGCCATAGTCACACACATTGTGGGTGCAGAAGATGGGCTTTGTATTGTCGGGGCCGTGGGGCGCAAACTTTTTAAGGTCGTTGAAGAACTTGCGTGTAATCTGGTGAAAATCAATTTCTGCGTCAATCTCAATAATAGGGTCGGTCTGTTCGGGAAGGATATTTCCTGCAACAAACTCCTCGAAACGGGCGGCAAAGGCCGGCACGTTAGATACTTTGAGTGAAAAACCGGCTGCGTATGTGTGCCCGCCGAAATTATCGAGAAGGTCGCGGCAATTCTCTATCGCCTTGTAAACATCGAACCCTGTTACCGAGCGTGCCGAGCCTGTGGCAATATCGCCCGTACAGGTTATTACCACCGCCGGACGATGATAAACCTCGGTGAGACGCGACGCCACAATACCAATAACACCGCGGTGCCAATCCTCGTTGAAGATTACAATGGCACGACGCTCGGCGAAACTTTCGAGATTCTCCACAATCTTGTTGGCCTCCTCGGTCATACTCTTGTCGAGTTCCTTTCGAGCCTCGTTAAACTCGTTTATCTGCTCGCTCATCATAAGGGCTGTGGGCAGATTATTCTCGATAAGAAGGTCCACGGCCACTTTGCCACGCTGTATGCGTCCCGAGGCATTGATGCGAGGCCCTATCTTAAATATTATATCGTTGATGGTAATCTCCTTCTCCCGCAGGCCGCACACCTGAATAATGGCTTTAAGGCCGGTGCTCGGCGCGTGATTGAGCTGTTTTATTCCGTGATAGGCCAAAATGCGATTTTCGCCCATAATGGGCACAAGGTCCGAGGCAATGCTCACAGCCACAAGGTCGAGCAGTGTATACAACTGTTCGGCAGGGATTGCGTTGTCTATGGCAAATGCCTGCATAAATTTGAACCCTACTCCGCAACCCGACAGATGAGGATAGGGGTATGTGGAGTCGGCACGCTTGGGGTTTAATATAGCCACTGCACAGGGCAACTCCTCGTCGGGCACGTGGTGGTCGCACACGATAAAATCTATACCCAACGACTTTGCGTATGCAATCTCCTCTATGGCCTTTATTCCACAGTCGAGCACTATTATAAGTTTAACTCCTGTTGAATTGGCATAATCGACACCTCGTTTGGAGATGCCGTAACCATCCTCATTACGATCGGGAATATAGTAATCTATATTCGAAGAGAACTGTTGCAGGAATTTATACACCAAAGCCACAGCCGTGGTGCCGTCTACATCGTAGTCGCCATAAACAAGGATACGCTCCTTACGCCCTAACGCCCTGTTAAGCCTCGCCACCGCAATATCCATATCCTTCATAAGGAAGGGGTTGTGAAGCCCCGACAAACGCGGACGGAAAAAGTTTTTAGCCTCTGCCACGGTGGTTATGCCGCGTTTCACGAGCAAGCTGCAAAGTATGGGACTCATATCCAACTCTGCAGCCAACGTGTTAGCTGCTACAGTCTGTTCGTATGTAGGAGGTTGATATTTCCATTTCTGACCCATTATATATTATTTTTATTTTTGCTTTGCTCAACGAGAATTACCTTCACCGGCCCCGTCAACTGCACCACTCCTCTTTCACTTATCAAACACAAAGGGTGCGTGACGAATTACTGCGAATTTACCCATAACACCGCGCGACGACACAAAAAAATGCCCTTCTACGCGCAAGATAATTCTCTCAATTTGTAAAGATACGGAAAAGTGCGATAAAAAAAAGCCTGATTATGCAAAAATTTTTGCATAATCATCCTTTTTCCCCGACAAACAGGCTGTGAAAGACGAGGGACAGGGTGTATAAAAGAATATCAATTGTACATAAATCGTTTAATGCTCAATTTGGGAGTCTTCTCAAAAGGCTCCACGCGCATCTCGCAAATGCTTATACGGCTGTACGCGGGCAATTTTGCATTCAAGGCAAATACCTGACGCTCAATCTCTGCGTGCAGTTGCTCCTTGTCGAGCCCTGCCGCCGTTGCCGCATCCTTGTCAACCACCACAAGGGCTACAATGGCAGATTTACGGCTCACCACCAGAGACTCCACCACCATAGGGAGGCTGTTTATCATCTCCTCAATCTCCTCGGGGTAGATGTTCTGCCCGCTACCGGTGAGAATCATATTTTTGCAACGCCCCTTAATATAGATGTGCCCTTTGCGGTCGCGTATGGCCATATCTCCGGTCTTCAACCAACCGTCGCGGGTGAAAGCAGCCTTTGTAGCCTCGGGATTATTGTAGTAGCCCTCGGTAACCACGGTTCCACGCACCTGAACCTCGCCCGGTATTCGTGCAGGATGCTCCGAGTCTATTCTCACCTCTATGGTGGGAGCGGCAATATCTCCATCGTTGCCCAGCATCGGGTGCGACCATCCTTTGTAGCTGATAAGCGGCCCGCACTCGGTCATTCCATAGCCCACGGCGTATGGTATTTTAAGCATCTGCATAACATCGTCAACATCCTTTCCTATGGCTGCACCGCCCAAGAAAAGGCCCGCATACTCTATATTCTCGCCAAACACCGACATTATCTTCGAGCGTATATTCTTTATGAGCAACGAGCGCAGGCCGGGGATTGCAAGCAAGAAGCGCATTGCCGGTTTTTTGAGCGTGGGAATAACCTTTGAACGGAATATTTTTTCAATGAGCAGAGGCACGGTAATGAACATAAAAGGCTTAACATCGGCCAATGCCGCGAGCAGACGCGCGGGAGTGGGCTTTGTGGTGAGGATATTAAGGTGACAGCCACCGGCTATGGTGAATATAAAGTCGAAAGAGAGACCCATAATATGCGCCAACGGCAACATTGAGAGTACCGCACCACTCTTCTTCTGACGAATGAGCTTGCGAGCAACCTCTATATTACCCGAAATTGATTTTGCACGCAACATCACACCCTTGGGAGCACTGCTTGTTCCCGAAGTATAGCTGATGAGAGCAAGGCTCTCAACACTCTCCTTACGGAAATTTATATCCTTTTTGGAAACACCGTTGGGAAATCTTTTTACAAATTCACTCTTCGCCGCATCGCACATCTTCACAAGCTCCGCCGAAGAGCCGGCAACAGCATCCAACGACACAATATCCACAAGGCCCAAGAAATTCTCAAAAGAGGAGAATTGCGGAAGAACAGCATCACGCGAGAGAGCATCATAAAGAGGAGTATCGAGAATGAGCATTTTGCTACCCGACAGACGGGTAAGGTCGGCCACATTGCTCGGCAAAAAGTCGGCGAGAAGCGGCACGGCAACAGCATCGTAGGAGACTATCGAAAGGAAGGAGATACACCACTCGGCCGAATTTCTTGCGCAGATAGCAATTTTATCGCCTTTTTTAATGCCACACGCCTCAAACAACAGATGCATTCTCTTCATCGATGCTGCAAGACTGCTGTATGTGTAGGTCTTTGCACCATAGTTCGAAACTGCGGGTTTATCCCAATTGTTCTTAATCGCTTCGTCAATGTAATTTAAAAAGTGTTCCATATATATGTTAAATTTATCCTGTACCATTCAAGGCATTATGTCTCCTAAAAAACGATGCAAAGATAATGCAACCTAACGAAGCTCCCTCAAAAATTGCACAAATTAACCCCATTTGTGCAATTTTTGAGCTAAAAACCGCTTTTAAGAACCAATAAATTAACATACGTTTACAATTAAGCCTTTTTTTTTAATATTCTATACAAAAAAAGACAAACCTCCGCCAAACAACAGAAGTTTGTCTTTTTACGAGCAAGAGTCTGTAAAAAACTCTTATTTATATAATAAGGTACTATTATTTAATACCCAATTTCTTGCGAATTTCTTTGGGAATAGCATTCTTGTGAACAACAATGTTCATAGTCTTGTAACGAGCAAAAGCCTTTGAAGCGTACCAGATACCTTTGTATTTACCGGCATCACCCCAAGAATTCTTAACCATATAGTACTCTACTCCATCCTTGTCTTTTGCAATACCATAAATCTGCATTCCGTGGTCGTCGGTAGTCTCCCAATTATCATAGGCAACCTGACGCTCCTCCTGTGTGCACCACTTCTCGGTAGAGGGCTTGGGAGTATTCTTCTTGTCGGCCTCGCTCAATTTGAGCCATTTTGCCATATCCGAACCTTCGAGGCTTGCACTCTTGGCAGCGTCGGGCATTGTAGCCTTACCATCGCGTGTGAAGCCACTCTCGCTAACGTCGCTACCCCAAGCAATGGTGTAACCCTCCATAATTGCATTGTCGAACACCTGCATAAACTCGTCGATGGGGAGGTTGTACGACTGTGCCCAACGCCAGTTGTCCTGAATTTCAAGTACAAAAGAGGTGTAGAAGGGGTGGTGAGTGTAGGATGTCAAAGAGATATAATCGTCGGCATTCAAGCCCAAAGACTCATAGAACGATTTTGGAGTATACTCCTTGCCATTGTATGTAAACTTCTCGGGACGCTTGCCAAGATAAACATCGTGAATAGACTCGATGCACTTTTTCCACAAAGGAACTTTGTCGGCACCCACTTGAAGTGAACGCTGCTTGCCTTTTGCAATAGCCTCGACAACTGCACCCGAAACAGCCGAGAGTTCATTATGAACACTCAATGTATCGCCATACATTACTCCGGGACGCATTTCGGCCTCGGGAACAAGGCCAAAAGTCTTCATTCCGTAAATAACATCGTAGAACGAACCACCCTGCGAGAAAGAAGCGTCGCCGTGTGTGCGAACAGCCTTGTCGGCGCGGTCGATATATGTGTTGTAAACAATGTACATTTCGGAAAAATCGTACTCTCCCTTGCCCATACGAAGGAGTTCCGACTCAATGAACGCCAACGACGAGTAACACCAGCAGGTTCCTGCCTGATTCTGATTCTTGATACTTGTGATAGCATTCTCCTTAACAACGGTAAATTCGGGAGCCTCCTCCTTCTTTTGCTCGGCCTCTTGTGCAAATGCGTTTACACCTGCAAATGCGAGCGCAATCAATAAAAACATTTTCTTCATTTCTTATTCTTCTATATTGTTAGTACTGTTTTTCATAGCATCGGCTATCTTGCCCTCCAATTCCTCGGCAAGTTCGGGATTGTCGGCAAGCAACGCCTTTGTGCGGTCGCGGCCCTGTGCGAGTTTTGTATCGCCGTAGCTGAAAAACGAACCGCTCTTCTTAATTACGCCATACTGCACGCCAAGGTCGACAATTTCGCCCACGCGAGAGATTCCCTCGCCGAACATAATGTCAAACTCGGCCTTGCGGAAGGGGGGAGCGACCTTGTTCTTCACAACCTTCACGCGCACCTGATTACCTATTGCATCCTCGCCATCCTTTATCTGGCTCACGCGACGAATATCCAAGCGAACCGACGAGTAGAATTTGAGGGCGTTACCACCGGTGGTTGTTTCGGGATTACCGAACATTACACCAATCTTCTCGCGCAGCTGGTTGATGAAGATACAGGTTGTCTTTGTCTTGCTTATCGCCGAAGTGAGCTTGCGCAATGCCTGTGACATAAGGCGTGCTTGAAGGCCCACCTTGTTGTCGCCCATTTCCCCCTCAATTTCGGCCTTCGGGGTGAGTGCGGCAACCGAGTCTATCACAATAATATCGATAGCCGACGAGCGAATAAGCTGCTCGGCAATCTCCAAGGCCTGCTCACCACAATCGGGCTGCGAAATAAGCAGATTATCAATATCAACACCCAATTTCTGCGCATAGAAACGGTCGAATGCGTGCTCGGCGTCGATTATAGCGGCAATACCGCCCATCTTCTGTGCCTCGGCTATTGCGTGAATGGCAAGTGTTGTCTTACCCGACGATTCGGGACCGTAAATCTCAATTATACGGCCGCGGGGAAAACCTCCCACTCCCAATGCCGAATTTAGACCCACCGAGCCTGTGGGGATAACATCTATATCTTCGTAGTTGTCGTCGCCCAACTTCATTATAGAACCTTTACCAAAGTTCTTCTCTATTTTATCCATTGCAGCTTGGAGAGCGCGCAACTTCTCGTTACCTGCAATATTCTCCAATTCCTCTTTCTTTGCCATTGTCTGTATTTATATTATTAAAGCTCTAAATCTTTGTCAAACTCCTCGTGCCAAGGAAGGCCCTGCTTGTTAAGCTGCTCCATAAAAGGATCGGGGTCGAACTGCTCCACGTTCCACACACCGGGCTTGCGCCATAGGCCCTTCAAGAACATCATTGCACCAATCATCGCAGGAACACCTGTGGTGTAGCTCACGCCCTGCATTCCTGTCTCTTGGTACGCTGCCTGATGGCTGCAATTGTTATATACATAGTATGTGCGCTCTTTGCCATCCTTTATACCGCGTATGCGACAGCCGATAGAGGTCTCTCCCTCGTAATTTTCGCCCAAGTCCTGAGGATTGGGAAGGACGGCTTTAAGGAACTGCAAGGGAACAATCTTCATTCCGTTGTAATCTATTTCGTCGATACGTGCCATTCCTATATTCTGAATTACGCGCAAGTGTGTGAGATACTCTTGACCGAATGTCATCCAGAAACGAGCACGCTTTATTGTGGGGAAGTTCTTTGTGAGCGATTCAAGCTCTTCGTGGAACAGAAGATAAGACTCGCGGGGGCCGATGTTGGGGTATGTGATAGGCTGGTGTATTTCAAGCGCACCTGTCTCCACCCACTTACCATCCTGATAGTAGCGGCCATTCTGTGTAATCTCGCGAATATTTATTTCGGGATTGAAGTTTGTGGCAAATGCTTTGTGGTGGTCACCGGCATTGCAATCGACAATGTCGAGATAGTGTATTTCGTCGAAATAGTGCTTCGCTGCGTATGCTGTGTAGACACCGCTCACGCCCGGGTCGAATCCGCAACCGAGAATAGCTGTGAGGCCGGCCTCTTTGAAGCGCTCGTGATAGGCCCACTGCCAGCTGTACTCAAAGTGAGCCTCATCCTTGGGCTCGTAGTTGGCCGTGTCGAGATAATTCACTCCGCACTGCAAGCAGGCCTCCATAATGGTGAGGTCTTGATAAGGGAGAGCCACGTTAATTACAATCTCGGGCTTGAAGCTGTTGAACAATGCTACAAGTTCCTCAACGCTATCAGCATCCACCGCAGCGGTTTTGATATTGGGATTGCCTATCGCCTTCACAATTGCATCGCATTTTGAGCGAGTGCGGCTGGCAATCATAATATCGGTAAAAACATCACTGTTCTGTGCCACTTTAAAAGCAGCTACTGTACCTACGCCACCGGCGCCGATGATTAAAACTTTTGCCATTTTAATATTCGTTTAAAAGGGTTTATAAATAATTTCTGTTACATCAAAAAAAATATTTGCGACAAGGCCCCAAACGAGCTTCTGCCGCCTGCACTCCGAGCCATAAAGCCACAAAATGCCAATTTCTATGCAAATATAACACAAATGAGCGAGAATAAACAAAGGGAGTTTGTTTTTTTCACTGCGAATGCAGGCATATTCGCGGGTTACCGCAAATATAACACAAATGAGCGAGAATAAATAAAGTTCACTTTATTTTTTTCACTGCGAATGCAGACATATTCGCGGTTTACCGCAAATTAACACAAATGAGCGAGAATAACAAGCGGTATTATACAATAAATTATCTATCGTACAACAAACAGCCACGCTCGGCAGAAAGATGACACACTTAGTAACTTTTATGACAAAATGGCACACTTTTGACACAAAAAAACGTCACGAATAAAATTTATGACACACACTCACAGAGCAAAAAGAGTTTGGCACACACTTTGCTCTTTAATCGTCGAGCGCGAACAAAAGCGCGAAAAACAAAGTTGAATTATAAATAAAAAAGAATAAAAAAATTATGGGAAAAATTATTGGAATCGACTTAGGTACAACCAACTCTTGTGTATCGGTTTTTGAGGGCAACGAGCCCGTAGTAATCACCAACAGCGAGGGCAAACGCACAACCCCCTCTGTTGTAGCATTCATCGATGGCGGCGAGCGCAAAGTGGGCGACCCCGCGAAGCGTCAGGCTATCACCAACCCCAAACGCACAATCTTCTCTATCAAGCGTTTTATGGGTGAGAATTGGCAACAGGTGAGCAAAGAAATTTCTCGCGTGCCTTACACCGTTAAAGAGGAGAACAATATGCCCCGCGTGGATATTGACGGTCGCTTGTACACTCCCCAAGAAATTTCGGCAATGATTTTGCAGAAGATGAAAAAAACCGCCGAGGATTATCTGGGACAAGAGGTTACCGAGGCTGTTATCACAGTGCCCGCATACTTCTCCGACTCACAGCGTCAGGCAACAAAAGAGGCCGGACAGATTGCAGGCCTCGAAGTTAAACGCATCGTTAACGAGCCCACAGCCGCCGCACTTGCATACGGCATTGACAAAGCAAACAAAGATATGAAAATCGCAGTATTCGACCTTGGTGGCGGTACATTCGATATTTCTATCCTTGAATTTGGCGGCGGAGTATTCGAGGTTCTCTCGACAAACGGCGACACACACCTTGGCGGGGACGACTTTGACCAAGTTATCATCGACTGGCTCGCAAGCGAATTTATGCAGGAGGAGGGCACCGACCTTAAAGCCGACCCTATGGCATTGCAACGCTTGAAAGAGGCTGCCGAGAAGGCAAAAATAGAGCTCTCGTCGACAACCTCCACCGAGATTAACCTCCCCTACATTACCGCAACCGCAACAGGCCCCAAGCACCTTGTAAAGACACTTACACGTGCCAAATTCGAGTCGCTTGCCCACAACCTCATCCAAGCTTGTTTGGAGCCCTGCAAGCGCGCAATGAGCGACGCAGGCCTCAGCAACTCCGACATTGACGAAGTTATCCTCGTAGGTGGTTCCACACGTATCCCCGCCGTTCAGAAAATAGTTGAGGACTTCTTCGGCAAAGCTCCTTCAAAGGGCGTAAACCCCGACGAGGTTGTTGCAGTGGGCGCAGCCATCCAAGGCGCAATCCTCAACAAAGAGGGCGGCGTTGGCGACATTGTACTTCTCGACGTAACACCCCTCTCAATGGGTATTGAGACCCTTGGCGGCGTAATGACAAAGCTCATCGACGCAAACACCACAATCCCCTGCAAGAAGAGCGAAACATTCTCAACAGCAGCCGACAACCAGACAGAGGTTACAATACACGTGCTTCAAGGCGAGCGTCCTATGGCCAACCAGAATAAGTCTATCGGACAATTCAACCTCACAGGCATTGCACCCGCACGTCGCGGAATTCCCCAGATTGAGGTAACATTCGACATTGACGCCAACGGTATTCTCAAAGTATCGGCAAAGGACAAAGCCACCGGCAAGGAGCAGGCGATACGCATCGAGGCATCGTCGGGATTGAGCAAAGAGGAGATTGAGCGTATGAAACAGGAGGCCGAAGCAAATGCCGACGCCGACAAGAAAGAGCGCGAGAGAATCGACAAACTCAATCAGGCCGACTCTATGGTATTCCAGACAAAGAACCAGCTAAACGAGCTTGGCGACAAGATTCCCGCCGACAAGAAAGCCCCCATCGAGGCTGCCGTTCAGAAGCTGGAAGAGGCACACAAGGCACAAGACCTTGCAGCCATCGACGCTGCAACCGCAGAGCTCAACAACGCTTGGCAGGCAGCAAGTGCCGAAATGTATGCACAGAGCGGAGCACAGGGAGCGCAAGGAGCTCAGCAGCAAAATACCGGCAACCAGCAGCAGAACAACAGCAACGACGATGTTCAGGATGCTGAATTTGAAGAGGTTAAGTAAATAATCAAACATCCGCCAATAAAAGGTGGTGACCCAAAATAAAAAGGTCACCACCTTTTTATTTTGGAGGTTGAATAAAACCACATAAACAGCCGATTATCGGGCCTTTGAGCAATCATATACATAAAAACACCGAAAAGCAATCCAAACAGGCATTAAAGGAGCAGATAGGCAATCATTTTTGTTATTTTTTCACTTTTTCTTCTTTATTTTCCAAAAATGATGTATTTTCGCAAAATATTCTTATTAAAGAATGTACACAGACACAGACAATTAAAATAAAATATGGCTACATTGAATTATGAGCAAATAAAGGGGTTTCTGTTTAACGACGAAAAATTGTCCATCGACAATGAGACAATCGCCAAAATAGAAGACTGCTTCCACTTTTTGGAAGATTTCTGCAAAGACAAAGTAATCTACGGAATAAACACAGGCTTTGGACCGATGGCTCAATGGAGGGTGGATGACAAATACTTGAACGAACTGCAATACAACATTATACGCAGCCACTCGACAGGTACCGGCGCTCCCCTGCCCGACATTTATGTAAAAGCAGCAATGATTGCAAGAGTGGGCACATTTCTGCAAGCAAAATCGGGTATTCACCCCGAACTTGTGCTACTATTGCAGGAATTCATAAACAGAGGAATATACCCATTCATTCCCGAGCACGGCAGCGTGGGTGCCAGTGGCGACCTTGTTCAGCTTGCCCACATTGCATTAACCTTGATTGGCGAGGGCAAAGTACACTACAAAGGCGAGTGGAGAAATTCGAAAGAGGTATTGGACGAGAATGGATTAAAGCCCTTCAAACTACGCATAAGAGAGGGCCTCTCGGCAACCAACGGAACATCGGTAATGACCGGAATTGCCCTTGTGAACCAATATTACGCCGAAATTCTTTTGGATTGGGCAACACTTGCATCAGTGTGGATGAACGAGATTGCATCGTCGTACGATGATATGATGGCAGTGGAACTTAATTCGTGCAGACGACAGAATGGCCAACAGATAATAGCGAGCCGTATGAGAGAGCTTGCAAAAGGGAGCAACCGACTCAAAAAGAGAGAGCACGAGCTTTATACCGCCGACAACAAAAGCGAAGTTTTTGAACACAAAGTTCAAGCATACTATTCACTGCGCTGCACCCCGCAGATTCTCGGCCCCATATATGACACATTGGCACAATCGCGCCAAGTACTCAACAACGAGGTAAACTCGGCGTGCGACAACCCCATCGTCGACCCCGTTTCCAAGAACGTATATCACGGTGGCAACTTCCACGGAGATTACATTTCGCTGGAACAGGACAAAATGAAGATTGCAATGGTGCGCCTTGCAATGACAGCCGAAAGACAATTGAACTATCTGTTCCACGACCGCATAAACGGCATTCTGCCCCCATTCTTGAATTTGGGGACATTGGGCTTGAACTACGGAATGCAGGCTTGTCAATTCACAGCAACATCCACAACCGCCGAGTGCCAGACACTCGCAATGCCCAACTACGTGCACAGCATCCCCAACAACAACGACAATCAGGATATTGTCAGTATGGGAACAAACACCGCGTTGCTCTGCAAGAAAGTCATTGAAAATACATTGCAGGTTACATCCATCCTGTTCATTGCACTTGCACAAGCAGTCGACTGCTTGAAGATAAGCGACAAGCTGTCACCAGCAGTGAAAGAGCAATACGACAAGATTAGAAGTATCGTTCCCGTATTTATAGAGGATACCCCCTTCTACGACGAGATAAAGAGCATTGAAAAATACTTAATCGATAATCCTTTAAATTTGAAATAATATGAAATACGCATTAGTAACAGGAGGTTCAAGAGGATTGGGACGTGCTGTATGCATAAAACTTGCACAACAGGGTATTCCTGTTATTATCAACTATCAATCCAACGCCGAGGCTGCCGAAGAGGTAAAGAATATCATCACCTCCAATGGCGGTACTGCCGAGCTACTCCCCTTCAATGTGTCGGACAAGGATTCGGTTGACGCGGCATTGGAAAAATGGGAAATAGAGCACCCCGACGACTATATCTCCATTCTGGTAAACAATGCCGGAATAAGACAAGATAATCTTATGATATTCTTGAAGGATGAGCAGTGGGACAATGTGATAAACGTTTCTCTCAACGGCTTTTTCTATGTAACAAGGCGCGTATTGAAGAATATGATGACAAAGAGATACGGACGCATCATAAATATGGCATCCTTGTCGGGAATAAAAGGAATGCCGGGCCAGACAAACTATTCGGCAGCAAAAGCAGCACTCATCGGCGCCACAAAAGCACTATCACAAGAGGTTGCAGCCAGGAAAGTTACAGTAAACGCTGTTGCCCCCGGATTTATAACCACAGATATGACCAAGGAATTGGACGAAGACACTTTGAAGAAGTTGGTACCTATGCAACGTTTCGGCAAACCCGAAGAGGTTGCTTCATTGGTAGCGTTCCTTGCATCGGAAGACTCCTCTTATATAACAGGAGAAGTTATATCAATTAATGGCGGATTATATACATAATTTTTAATGAAAAGAAGAGTAGTTATAACAGGTATGGGAATATGGTCCTGCCTGGGCACAAATTTAGAGGAAGTATGCAAGTCGTTGCAAGAGGGAAAATCGGGCATCGGGCTTGAAGAGGAAAGAATCGGATACGGATACAGGTCGGCACTCACAGGAATAGTAGAGAAGCCTATGTTGAAGAAACTGATCGACCGTCACACAAGAGCAGGAATGAGCGAAGAGGCCGAATATGCCTATATGGCAAGCAAACAGGCCTTTGAACAATCGGGAATCGACAGTGAGTATTTGAGCAACAACGAAGTTGGAGTTATATTCGGCAACGACTCATCGGCAAAGCCGGTAATAGAGTCGGCACAAATAATGAACGAAAAACACGACTCGCAGCTATTGGGATACGGACTCATTTTCCAATCGATGAACTCCACCGTGACAATGAACCTGAGCACCATCTTCAAACTCAAAGGCATAAACTTCACCGTGAGTGCAGCCTGCGCAAGCGGTTCCCACTCCATCGGCCTTGGTTATATGTTAATCAAACAAGGATTGCAGGATGTAATTCTTTGCGGAGGCGCACAAGAGACAAACTACTTCTCAATGGCAACATTCGATGCCCTTTCCGCCTTCTCCACAAGAATGGAGGAGCCCACAAAAGCATCAAGGCCATTCGACGCCAACCGCGACGGCCTCATCCCCAGCGGCGGTGCAGCAGCCTTGATACTCGAAGATTACGACCACGCAGTAGCCCGTGGCGCAAACATCATTGCCGAGGTTGTGGGCTACGGCTTCTCGTCGAACGGTGGCGGAATTTCACAGCCCAGCGACAATGGATGCGTAATTGCAATGTCGCGCGCAATGGCCGACGCAGGAGTAACCCCCGACGAAATTGACTATATAAATGCCCACGCAACATCCACTCGACAGGGAGATATGTACGAGGCAATGGCTCTCGACCGCTTGTTCAAAGGCAAAAAAGCCCACATAAGCTCCACAAAATCGATGACCGGACACGAGTGCTGGATGGCAGGAGCCAGTGAGGCAGTCTATTCTATATTGATGATGCAGAATAGCTTTGTTGCCCCCAACATCAACCTCGAAACTCCCGACGAGTACTCCAAAGACCTGAATATTGCTACAAAAACCATAAACAAGGAGATAAACATTGTTCTGTCTAACTCCTTTGGATTTGGTGGAACCAACAGTGCATTAATCTTAAAAAAGATAAGTTAAGATGTACATTATAGCAATATTATTCACTATTCTTTTTGGTGCAGGAACCATTCAAGCGCAAAACCCGGCAGAGCAGACTGGCGCCGGGTCTTTGTATGAGCTTGCGGTATTGGGAAAAGCCTATTTTGAAGCAGATTTCTCAAAAGCATCCATTCACCATATGTCGGAGGAATTATTTGCCGAATATGAGGCTGATTGGTACAAGGATAAGCCCCTAATAACTTCTTTTTTCCGAAGTTACTTTTCAGAGCAGCTTGATGAGCTACTGATATTTGTAACAAAAGAGGATGCAATATACACTATACGTTGGGTGGTAACACACATAAGCCTTAGTGGAGATATAAAAAGTGAACTGCATATTGTAGATAAAAATGGTAATATTCTGGAAGAAATTACAGATATTATAGCAAGAGGCGGCTCTATTGGAAGCAAACTTAATTTGATTAAAGACGGAACAAAGAGAAGTGGCAGCCGAGCAGGCTATCTTTTAAAGAAGAGATTAAAAAAGGCATTAAAAAACAAACATTTAAAATAAAGAAGACAATAACTAACTAAACTTTACAAAATGGAACTATTTCCCGCATTAGAAGAAAAATACACCAAAGAGCAATACTCGGCAAGAGACGCTCAACGGCTCGCCGAATTTATTGCCTTCGGCCCCATAGTATTCCAAGCATCACGATTGATGATTAAATTCGGAATACTGCAATTATTGAGAGACAACGACGGCGGATTAACCCGCACCGAGATTGCAAGCCGCACAGGTCTCTCCGATTACGCCGTTAAAATTCTAACCGACGCCTCACTCACAATAGGTTCCATACTCATCGATACAGAGACCGATAAATTCACATTGTCGAAAGTGGGTTGGTTCCTGCTGAACGACCCTGCCACCCGAGTGAACATCGACTTTAACCACGATGTAAACTACATTGGAATGTTCGACCTTGAAGAAGCATTGACCGAGGGCAAGCCCGCCGGTCTTAAATACTTTGGAGAGTGGGACACTGTTTACGAAGGATTGTCGCGCCTCCCCGAGCAGGTACAGAAGAGCTGGTTCGCATTTGACCACTTCTACTCCGACTGCTCTTTCGACGAGGCACTGAAAATAGTATTCAAAGACAACACCACAAAGAACCTTATCGACGTTGGTGGCAACACCGGCCGTTGGGCAATGAAGTGCGTGGGCTACGACAAAGATGTTCGGGTAACCATAATGGACCTGCCGCAACAGTTGGAACTTATGCGCAACGCAACAAAGGGGCTCGAAGGGGCCGACAGAATAAACGGCTACGGACTCAACCTTTTGGACCCTGCTGCTTCATTCCCCACCGACAAGGAGTATGACGCTATATGGATGAGCCAATTCCTCGATTGTTTCAGCCTCGAAGAGATTGTGAGCATATTGAAGCGCGCAGCAAAAATTATGACCCCCAACACCCGTCTGTATATAATGGAGACACTTTGGGACCGCCAGAGATTCGAGCCGGCAGCATTCTGCTTGGCACAAATAAGCATCTACTTCACAGCAATAGCCAACGGAAACAGCAAAATGTATCACTCCGAGGATATGATAAAAGCCGTGAACGACGCAGGCTTGGAGGTTGAAACAATACACGACCATTTGGGACAAGGACACAGTATAATTGTTTGTAAAACTAAAAATATTTAAACACGATGGACAGAAAAGTTATTGAAGAGAAAGTAAGAGAGTTTTTGATTGAGGACCTTGAAATTGACGAAGAGAAAATCTACGACGATGCCCGCCTGAAAGAGGACATTGGCATCGACAGTTTGGACTATGTTGATATTGTTGTAATCGTTGAAAGAAACTTCGGATTCAAAATCAAGCCCGAAAATATGATGGATGTAAAAACCCTCAAAGATTTCTGCGACTACATAGAGAGCAACGTTAACAAATAAAAAGAACCACAAAAACTCGTGAGCAACACCGCAAACACAAAATGGTCGGGAAAGACAGGGGGGCAAAAATGGATGCAAAAGAGCCTGATTATCCTGTTTCGATGGGTTAACATCAGGATTATGTATGCAATAATGGCGCTGGTAATCCCTTTCTATATGATATTCAATAGAAAGGGTTACAATTCTACGTATTCATACTTTCGTAACAGATTTTCCTACTCCCCTTTCAAAGCCTTTGTGAATGTATATATAAATCAATTTACATTCGGACAGATTATTTTAGACCGCTTTGCGTTTTACGCAGGTAAAAGATTTCAAATAAATATCATTGGGAACGAGCACTATGAAGAGCTTATAGGGCAAGAGGATGGTTTTCTCATCATCAGTTCCCACGTAGGAAACTACGAACTGGCCGGTTATCATTTAAAAGCCACAAAGAAGAGCATCCACCCGCTTATTTATGGTGGGGAGACGGCTACTGTGATGAGAAACAGGAGCAAGATGTTTGTCGGGCATAATATTGAAATGATACCGGTAACATCGGATATGTCACATTTGTTTGAGATTAACAATGCGTTAAGGGATGGTAATGTTGTGAGTATGCCGGGCGACAGAATTTTTGGTTCTGCCAAACATTTAGAACTGACATTCTTGGGGGAAAAGGCAAAATTCCCATTGGGACCGTTTGCCACTGCCGTGCAGCGTGAAGTTTCCATTATTTCCATATTTGTAATGAAGGAATCGACCAACAGATACACTATCTATGTAAAGAGGCTCGACACCTCTTCGGGAACAAACAGAAAGGAGAAAATGGAATCCTTGGCGCAACAGTTCGTGAAGAATTTGGAAGAAATGGTGCTTAAATACCCCACACAATGGTTTAACTATTATGACTTTTGGGAATGAGTAAAGAGTTTGAATCGATAGACATTCTGAAACTGCTTCCGCAGCAACCGCCGTTTGTTATGGTGGACAAATTGTTGCACTTCGACCCGCAAGTAACAATCACAGGCTTGCGCATAGAGAAGGATAACATTTTTGTTGAGAATGGGATATTTACCCCCTCGGGGTTGATTGAAAATATTGCACAGACTTGTGCCGCGAGAATGGGTTACATTAACCAGTTTATCTACAAAGATAATGTAAAGCTCGGCTTTATTGGTTCTGTGAGAAATTTGGAGATTGCAAGATGTCCCAAGGCCGGTGAGGTTCTTACCACATCCATAAAAATTATGGAAGAGGTATTCCAGATGACTTTGGTGGAGGCCGAAGTTAAAGTGGGAGAAGAGATTATCGTAACATCGGAGATGAAGATTGCCCTAAGTGATATTGATTCCAATGCAAACTGAGATGAAGGCAGAAAAGATACTTGTAGCATCGAAGGAGTTTACCCCACGATTCAGCGAGGTCGATTCAATGAGCATCGTTTGGCACGGCTCGTATCCTCTCTATTTTGAGGATGCACGCGAGGCATTCGGCGAGAAGTACGGATTGGGCTATCTGTTCATCTATGGGAATGGATATTATGCTCCATTGGTGGACCTGGCTTTTCACTACAAGAAACCCATTATCTATGGAATGAAATGCCGCATCAATGTATACTATCGACCTACGCCGGCAGCAAAAATTATCTTTGATTACGAGATTTTTGACACAAGCGACAACTCTCTTTGTACCACCGGACACACCGTACAGGTGTTTATGGACAAGAGCTATCAGTTAGTATGGACAAACCCGGAGTTCTACGAGAAGTGGAAAAAAGAAAAGGGGATAGAATGATTGTAAAGATTGCAGACAGTATAATATCTCCGTTGGGATACAGTACCGAGGAGAATTACAACAACGTAAAGGCAGGCAACACTAATTTGGTGTTGCACGATGGATTATGGAATATTCCTACGCCTTTTATCGGCTCATTATTCAACGAAGAGGAACTTAATTTCATTTATAATAACAATATAAAAAGCAATTTTGTTCTTACAAAGTTCGAAAAAATAATGATTCTGTCTGCATCGCAAGCAATAGAGAGGGCCGGAATTGATGTAACATCCAATAAGGTAATATTCATCATATCCTCAACAAAAGGGAATATTGAGCTACTCGATTCCAACCCTTTAAACCTTCCACACGAGAGGGTGCTGTTAGGCGAGTCGGCACAGATTGTATGCAACCACTTCAAAAACCCCAACAAGCCCATAGTTGTTTCAAACGCCTGTATTTCGGGTGCGTGCGCGCAACTGACAGCCGCAAGGTTGCTCGAAGGGGGAAAATACGAATATGCTGTGGTGATTGGTGCCGATGTTCAGTCGAAATTCATAGTATCCGGCTTTCAATCATTTAAAGCATTGTCGGGAGAGCCCTGTAAGCCATTCGACAAAGAGAGAAAGGGATTAAATGTGGGAGAGGCCGCAGGCACCATAATCTTCAAGCGCAAGCAGAAGGATGAAATTGGTGAGGCCGAATGGGTATTGTGCGACGGAGCAATAAGAAACGACGCCAACCACATTTCGGGCCCGTCCCGTACAGGAGAAGGCAGTTACAGAGCACTGGTAAAAATCATCAATAATACCGACACAAATAAATTGGGACTGATAAACGTGCACGGCACAGCAACAGCCTACAACGACGAAATGGAGTCCATTGCCATAAACAGAGCAGGGCTCTCGAACATACCCGTTAATGGATTGAAAGGTTATTACGGGCACACCATGGGAGCAGCCGGCGTTATTGAGACTATTTTGTCGCAAAAATCCTTGGAGAATAATATTATATTGGGAACCAAAGGATTTACAGAATTGGGAGTCTCGAACAGCATTGTAATTTCAAACAAGAATATTGCAACCGACAAGAAACAGTTTATCAAACTGCTGTCGGGGTTCGGAGGATGCAATGTTGCACTATTATATAAGCTGGGAGGAGAGAGAGAATGATGGGCATAGGCAGTTGGGTTAAAATTGATTCGAATCACGTTTGCCTGAATGGCGAAAAGATGATTGTCGAGGAGAGAGGAAAGGAACTTTTGGTGGCCTTGTATCGCAAATACATAAAGGATTATCCGAAATTCTTTAAGATGGACACCTTGTGCCGTTTGGGGGTTGTAGCCAGCGACCTGCTCATCAGCAGCAAAGAGATAAGCGACAAAGAAAATATGTCGATAATTCTTTTTAACGCAGCAGGCTCCATTGCCAACGACTCCTCGTACCAAAAAACAATTCTCGACAGCAACTACTTCCCGAGCCCGGCAGTATTTGTCTACACCCTGCCCAACATTGTGACGGGAGAGATTGCAATAAAACACAAAATATATGGCGAAACATCGTTCTATATAACCAAAGAGGCCGATGCTACCCAAATATTTGACATAGTAAACAGCAGCCTGCCTGATAATGGAGCATCAGCCTGCATCTGCGGCTGGCTGGAATGTAAGGCCGACGACAACTTTGAGGCCACCCTGTTTTTATTGGACAACAGTAACCACTGTTTATTTAACATTGAAAATATAAACCGTATTATAAACTATTAATAATTAAGTAAAATGGAAGATTTGATACTTAAATTGAAGGAGGAGATTATTGAGGTACTTAATCTCGAAGATGTACAACCCGAGGATATTCAGAACGATGCACCTCTCTTTGGCGAGGGCTTGGGCTTGGATTCTATCGACGCATTGGAGCTTATTGTACTTATGGAGAAAAACTATGGTATTAAACTGAAAGACGCTGCCGAGGGTAAGGAGATTTTCAAGTCCATCAGCGTAATGGCAGAATACATTAAGAATAATCGTACAAAGTAAGCAGCAAATGAACAGACCGATTTTTATTACTGGCGCAGGAATCATCAGTCCCATTGGAACTAATATGAGAGAGGTATCCGATTCTTTAAAAAATAAAGAAGCGGGTATTTCTGCAATAAAGTATTTAAAAACGGAACATACAGAATTTCCGGTTGGAGAGGTAAAACTCTCCAACTGCGAAATGATGCAACGACTAAACATCACAGAC
The DNA here is from genome assembly GCA_045634365.1 of Bacteroidaceae bacterium. GTDB lineage: Bacteria > Bacteroidota > Bacteroidia > Bacteroidales > Bacteroidaceae > HGM04593. Next base: position 60,444 of record JAZRAC010000066.1, read on the forward strand.
GATACCCCCACCACAAGAACATCGCTGATGGGAATGTTGGCTCTGAAAGAGGCCATAGAGGATGCGGGCCTGTCGTCACAAGATTTAAAGGAAACAGGCTTTATATCGGGTACCACCGTCGGAGGTATGGATATGAGCGAGCAATTCTACATAGATTTCCTGACAAACAACACCAGAAACGAGTACATTGCAACCCACGACTGTGGTGCGTGTACCGAAATGATTGCAGATTACTTTGGAGGATTCAATTTCGTAACATCCACCTCCACCGCCTGCTCCTCGGCTGCAAATGCAATTATTTTAGGAGCAAACATCATCAAGAACGGCCTGTCAGACATTGTTATTGTGGGCGGCAGTGAATGTATCACAAAATTTCACTTGAACGGCTTTAACTCCTTGATGATACTCGACCAGCAACATTGCAGACCTTTCGACGAGACACGAGCCGGACTCAATCTTGGAGAGGGTGCTGCATACATTGTATTAGAGAGCGAAGATTCGGTAAAAAGAAGAAACGCAAAGATAAAGGCTGTTCTCAAAGGCTATGGAAATGCCTGCGACGCCTTTCACCAGACAGCCTCGTCGCCCGACGGAGAGGGAGCATTCCTCTCGATGCAAGAGGCCATAAATTCGGCAAATTTAAAGTGCGAGGAGATTGACTACATAAATGCACACGGAACAGGCACGCCCAACAACGATTTAAGCGAAAGCCAGGCAGTAAAGCGTGTATTCGGCGAAGCTGTGCCCCCTATCTCATCCACAAAATCATATACAGGACACACCACAAGTGCATCGGGCTCCATTGAGCTTGCAATATGTTTGATAGCACTGGAAGAGCAGTTCCTGCCTGTAAACTTAAATTGGGGGAATAAAGCCGATGGCGTAGTTACACCCGTAACCGACAGCCGGCCCTCAAAACCCATAAACAATATTTTGTGCAACTCCTTTGGGTTTGGTGGCAACGATTCCTCACTAATTATTTCTAAATGGGATTGATTATGAACAAGAAGATATATATAAACGGAGCCGAACAGATATCTATTCAAAAGCCATTGTGCGAAGAATGGATAGAGAATCCTATAATATATGATACTCAATATACACGTAGCATAGAACCGGACTTTAAAGCCTTTCTCTCCCCGATAGAGGCACGACGAATGGGCAAGATTCTTAAACGTGCATTGGTATCCTCCCTCTCTTTGCTGAACAAAGTAGGGGTTAAAGAGCCGCAAGCCATTATAACAGGAACCGGACTTGGTTGCATTGAGAATACAGAGCTATTCCTCGACTCACTATGCAATAACGGCGAATCGCTGTTGAAGCCCACCCATTTTATGCAATCCACACACAACACCATAAGTTCGTTACTCTCGATTCACACAAAGTCCCACGGCTATAATGTAACTTATGCCCACAAAGGAGTATCGTTCGACTCGGCCCTGTACGACGCCTATATGCAGCTTCTGCTGGGCAAAATAGAGAATGCCTTGGTGGGAGGGCACGACGAAATGACACCCTCGTACTTCACCCTGTTGGAGAAGATAAACTACGTTGGCGGCAATATGAAGGGAGTTTGTGGCGAGGCAGCAGTTTCGGCATTTTTAAGCAACAAGAAAGAGAACAGCCTCTGCGAGTTTGTGGGAATGAGAATGATATATAAACCTACACCCGAAAGGCTGAAAGAGGAGCTGGACAAATTATTGGCTAAATGCAATATGGAAGGTTCGTCTATCGATGCAATAATGACCGGAATAAGCGGAAACGAGGCCAACGACAATGTGTACCCCGATTACATAAATGCAATTTCGCCCGACGCTGCCCTGCTCCGCTACAAGCACCTGTTCGGAGAATGTTACACCTCCTCGGGCTTTGCACTGTATGCTGCGGCACACTGCCTGCACAACAACAAATTCCCCGAGCATTTGATATACAAGAACAGCCTGCCCCAAGATGGTTGCAGAACAATTCTTCTGCTGAACCACTCCGATGGCAAGAATTTCAGTATAACACTATTAAAATCACTATGTGGAAACTAATACCATATATAATAGTACAGTGTATGCTACTCTCGGGCGGACAGGTATTTTTGAAGTTCGCCTTGATGAGAATGGAACAGTTCAGCTGGTCGTGGAGTTACTTTCACAGCCTGCTCACCAATTGGCGTTTCCTTGCCTGTGGAATATGCTACGGAGTGGGCTCCGTACTATGGATGTACATACTTAAAAATTTTCCGTTCAGCATAGCCTACCCTCTGGTCAGCATAAGCTATGTTATTGGAATATTTGCAGCAGTCATATTCTTCCACGAGCAGGTACCCTTAACTCGCTGGTTGGGCGTATTATTGATTATGGGCGGCTGTTGTTTAATTGTAAAATAAGAGATTACTATGAGAAAATTTGCACTTATAATATTTACCATATTAGGATTGAGCCTCCACTCCTATGCTCAAACTATCAATCAAGAGGAACTTATTGCCAAGGTCAACCAAGCAGCCGGCAATATAAAATCGTTGGAGTGCGAATTCACTCAAACAAAACATATATCTCTTCTCAAAGACAAAATGCTGTCGAGCGGAAAGATGTATTACAACAGCAACAATAAATTACGTTGGGAGTATATCTCTCCATATAAATACTGCTTCATCCTGAACGACACAAAGGTATCTTTGGCCTCATCGACAAAAAAAGATGTCATTGATATTAAAAACAACCAGATGTTTCAGGAGATTGTGAAAATAATGATGAACAGCGTTACAGGCAGATGTCTGTCGAGCTCCTCCGATTTTAGAGTGAGCGTCACGGTCGATGGCGAGAGAACCATCGCAGTGCTCTACCCTAAAAAGAAGAATTTAAGACAACTATTCTCGAACATCACTCTGCGCTTCAACGCCGACTATTCGATGATTGAAACAGTGGAGCTATTCGAGAAAAGTGGCGACAAGACAGAAATTAAATTGATAAGCCCCAAATTGAATGGAGAAATCAATGAGAGTGTGTTTGCTATTGATTAGCCTCATATTCGGCCTTTCGCTTGCAAAAGCCGACAATGAATGTTCATTCTTCCCGACAGACGAAGGGGAGAGAAGAGAATATACAAGCACAATACAATTTAACCGCAACACACTTTCGGGAATATGTATAGTTAAGAAAGAAGAGAATAAATATATAGGAACATTTATTAACGAATTCGGGATAAAAGCATTCGACTTTATATACGACCACAGGAAGAAGAGTGTAAAAATCCTCAACACCATAGAATTCATAAATAAGTGGTACATAAAAAGAGTGATAAAAAAAGACTTGAAGTTCTTATTCACCAATAAACAGAACTTCAAGAAGAGAAAGAGAGAAGTTGAGTATAACGACAGTTGCGCTATATTAACAAACAACAAATACAACATACAATATAGTTTCACCCCCCTTATAAAGTAAAATACTATGAAACTACTAAACGACTTTTTCACCATCAGTTCATCGACCGAGAATGGCAACGAGCTTATATACAACATACACTTGAACAAAGAGCATTTCATATATGCCGCCCACTTTCCCGGCAACCCCATCACCCCCGGTGTGTGCATTATGCAGATGGTGCAAGAGCTTGTAGAGCAGCATCTTAATGTTAAACTGCAATTAAAAACGCTGAACAACATAAAATATATGTCGGTAATATCACCTGTAACAGATGCCGACATTAGCATCAGTGTATCGTACACTCTGAATGACGACACTGTAAAAATCAAGGGGAGCATCAGAAACGAGAGTGCAACGTTTACAAAATATTCTGCAACATATATAAAATTATGAAAGAGAATAGTTGTAAAAATATAATGAACCCGCACCTGTTGGAGGAGTTGTGCGTAATAATCCCCACGTATAACAATGCGGGCACAGTTTCGGCTGTCATAGATGATGCGTATAATTATATTCCCAACATAATTGTTGTGAACGATGGCTCCACCGACGAGACACACAACATATTGGCAACGACAAAAACACCGATAACAATTGTCGAATATGGTGCAAACAAAGGAAAAGGGCACGCATTAAGAGAGGGATTCAAAAAGGCCAAGGAGCTGGGCTTCAACTACGCAATAACAATGGATGCCGATGGGCAGCATAAAGCATCGGACATTCCCACGCTGGTTAAGGCCGAGGAGGAGAATCTTGGGGCAATAATCATAGGCAGCCGACAATTCGAGGGAAAGGAAATTTCCAAAGGCAGCCTGTTCGCCAACAGATTTTCAAACTTCTGGTTCTTTGTTCAAACGGGCCGCCTATTGTCCGACACACAGACAGGATACAGGCTCTACCCCTTAAACAAGCTCTATGGCCTGAAATTCATCACCAGCCGTTACGAATCGGAATTGGAACTGTTGGTTCTTGCCGAGTGGAACAACACCAGATTGGTGCCGGTTCCCATCGATGTATACTATCCCCCAAAAGAGGAGCGAGTGTCGCACTTCAAGCCTGGAAAGGATTTTGCAAGAATCAGCCTGCTTAACACCTTTCTATGCATAGGAGCCATTCTTTATGGCTACCCGTTAAAGCTGTTGCGCCTCATCAGAACCATTGCATACTCCACGTTTGCACTGCTATTCTTCATTCTTGGAGCATTCAGCTTCACTCTGTTTGCAATTATATATTTTGCAGTGTGCCCCAATAACGAAAAAACCAGCATGAACTACCACAAGGCACTCTGTGGATTGGCACGAATAATAACCATCGGCATTCCGGGTGTTAAATTCAAGTGCAATAATCCGTTCAACGAGAAGTTCGATAAGCCGGCGGTAATAATAAGCAACCACCAGTCGCATTTAGACCTTATGTGCGCTATGATGCTCACCCCCAAAATGGTTATTCTCACCAACGATTGGGTGTGGAACAGCCCATTCTATGGGAAAATCATCAGATACGCCGAGTTTTATCCCGTATCCAAAGGAATAGATGCAAGTTTAGAGCATATAAAAGACCTTGTTTCCCGTGGCTACTCGGTCCTTGTCTACCCCGAGGGTACGCGCTCGGCCGACTGCTCTATTTTAAGATTCCACAGTGGAGCATTCTTCATTGCCGAAGAGCTTAAACTCGACATTATACCAATGTTCATACACGGCCCCGGCAATGTATTGGCAAAGACCGCACGCTATTTAAGTACAGGAGAAATATTCATCGACATTAAGAAACGTATCTCCCCCGATGACCAATCATTCGGAGAAACGTATCGTGAACGTACACGCAAATTTGAACGATATTACAGAGAGACTTATCGCAAAATAAAGGTAACAAAGAGCGTATGAAAAAAAAGTGTATAATCATAGGCAGCGGATTAGGAGGGCTCTCTTGCGGTGTCATACTATCTAAAAACGGTTACGACGTAACTGTATTGGAGCAGCATTACCAAATTGGTGGATGCCTGCAATGCTTCACACGCAAAGGCCTGAAATATGAGACAGGAATGCACTTTATAGGCAGCGCCGCCCCCGGGCAGACTCTGCACAAACTTATGAGATACCTGAATTTCGAGGCAAGCCTCAATCTCAATCGTATGGACACAAAAGCCTACGATATTATCTCCCTGAATGGCGACAGATTCAATTTTGCCAATGGACGAGAAGCCTTCATAGAACAAATGGCATCGTACTTCCCAAAGGAGACCGACAACATTGTAAAGTATTACAACACCATAGAAGCGGTTGCACAAGCATCGTCGTTGCACTCCTTGAAAAATGCCGAAAGTGATATGGTAATCAACACCGAATATCAGACCAGAAGCATAAACGATGTATTGAATTCTATCACAAACGACAGACTGCTGCGCAATGTATTGGCAGGCACTCAACCACTTTATGCTGCCGAGGAGAACAAGACTCCCTTCTCCATTCACGCCTTCATAATGAACTTCTACAATCAAAGTTCATATAGAATTATCGGTGGCAGCGACACTATTGCAGCCTCTCTTAAAAAGACAATCGAAGAGAATGGCGGGCAGGTACTCACCAAAAAGAGGGTGTGCAAAATAGAGTGCGACGACGTCAAGGCCACCAATGTAATAACAGAAGATGGCACCGTTTACGCAGCCGACTACATAATATCGACCACCCACCCTGCAAGAACACTCGAATGGGTGGACAGCAAATTGATAAGACCGGCATTCAGACAACGAATAAGCACAATGAGAAACACAATGGCAAGTTTCTCTGTATATCTGCAATTTAAGAAAGAAAGAGTGCCGTATATGAACTCCAACTTTTACAGTTATAAGTCGGACACTCCTTGGGGATGCGAGATTTACGACGAGAAAAGCTGGCCCAAAGGATACCTTTATATGCACTTCTGCAACGAGGCCAACCAGCAATATGCGAATAACGGAGTGGTTCTCTCGTATATGAATATGGAGGAGCTAAAAGAGTGGGAAAATACATATATAGAACATCGCGGAGAGGATTACAAGAAGTTCAAAGAACAGAAAGCCAAAGTTCTTATCGACAGCCTTGAAAAAGATTTTCCGGGAATAAAGCAGAGCATAGAGTGTTATTACACATCTACCCCGCTCACATACAGGGATTACACAGGAACACAGGATGGATCAATGTATGGAGTAGCCAAGGACATCTCTCTTGGAATCTCCAACAGAGTACCTCATAAAACTAAGATACCCAACCTCCTATTATCGGGGCAGAATATAAACTCCCACGGTATTCTTGGAGTTATTGTGGGCTCCATTGTCACCTGTTCCGAACTGCTAACCTCGGAGACTATATATAAACAAATACTAAAAGCGAACCTATGAAAGAGCATATAATAATAATTGGCGGAGGCCTTGGAGGCTTGTTCACAGGTGCAATCCTTGCAAAAGAGGGTTACCAAATTACCATATTCGAGAAGAATCTGACAATTGGCGGCGGATTGCAAACTTTTAAAAGAAACGGTGAAACTTTTGCCACAGGTATGCACATTCTTGGAGGGTTCAGAAAGAACCAATCCATAAGAATACTATGTACATATCTCAACATCTGGAAGGATTTAACGCTTATGGATGTTGACTCCGATTGTATGGATACGATATTCTACCTTTCCGACAATAAACACTATCGAATTGCCGAGGGAAGAGAGAACTTTGCAGAATCACTTGCAAAAGAGTTCCCACACGAAAGAGATAATCTGAAAAGATACGTCGACGCCCTCTACAAACTGACAGAGGGAGTAGACCTTTTCCATTTAAGGTCAACCGAGCGTAATCTATTCTCACACCCCGATGAATTCTTTTGGGCAGCCGATGACTTCATTGCCCATTATATAAAAGACGAGAAGCTGCGAGATATTTTAGGATATATGAATGCCCTATATGGCGGAGTAGCCAAGCATACACCGGCATACATTCACGCCATCATAAACACATTGTACATAAACGGGCCAAGCAGATTCGCAGGAGAAAGCCAGCAATTGGCCGATGCCTTGGAACATATAATAACAGAAACCGGAGGCAAAGTTTACCACGGCACCCCCATCAACTATATAGAAGTTGAAGAAAAAGAGGTTAAATACATTGTAGACGACAAAGGGAACAAGCACACAGCCGACAGATACATTTCGGCAATACACCCCTGTGCAATGTTATCCATAATGAAGGAAGATGCATTCCCACGTTCATACAAAACAAGAATAAACAGCATCCCCAGCACAATCTCAGCATTCAGCGTATATTTGATATTAAAGAAAGATACGTTCCCCTATATTAACCACACCTGCTATTGTCAGGACGACTATGGCCTGATGTGGAATTTCAGCGACCAAGGAGACAACTGGCCGCAAGGATTTATGTATATGACTCCGCCCGACAAAAACCAAGGCCCTTATGCAACAAAAATGACAATCACCGCCCCTATGAGCTTTGAACTTGCCCGTAAGTGGGAGGATACAACCATTGGCAAACGCGGAAGCGAGTATGAAGCATGGAAAGAGGAGTGTACCGAGAAACTTTTATCAAAATTAGAGGTAATATATCCCAACATAAGAGAATGTATCGACAAGATATACACGGCAAGCCCGCTAACCATCAGAGATTATTACAATGTGAAAGAGGGCGCAATGTACGGGTTCCGAAAAGACTGCGAACAATTGGCTCTTTCGCAAATACCCATTTACACTAAAATAAAGAATCTGCTGTTAACCGGACAGAATATAAACCTGCACGGAATATGCGGAGTACCACTCACCGCAATAAAAACAGCAGAAGCAATAATAGGAGAAGATGTAATACTAAACAAAATCAACAAACAATATAACGAATAATTATGAAAAAAATCAAGATGAAGCTCATCTACCCAAAGTGGCAGAAACTTAGAGGACAAACAACATTCAACCTTCCCCCTCACGGACCGGTAGCATTTGCAGCAACACTCCCCGACTATGTGGATGTTACATTCACCGACGAGAATGTCGAGGAGATAAACTTCGACGAAGAGTGCGACATTGTAGCCCTCTCAATGATGTTGAGTACCCAAGTGAAACGCGGTTGGGCCATTGCCGAGGAGTACCACAAACGAGGAAAAGTTGTTATTGCCGGCGGTATTTCAACAATGTTGCACGCCGAAGATATGGTTAAGTATGTCGACAGTGTATTCTTGGGCGAGAGCGAGGGACGAATGGAAGAGGTTATGACCGACTTTATGAACGGAACCCTGAAAAAGGTATACAACTATATGGGACAGCAACCCCCCATCGAATCGGTGGGCCCCTGCCGTCGCGACCTCTACAAAAGAGAACTCTACAACCACAAAGGCGTTCAGATGGTCGACCTTTTCCACGCGAGCCGAGGTTGCCGTTTCAGTTGCTACCCCTGCGCCGTATCCTATCTTGGTGGTCGCATATTCCGTCCAAGACCCATCGACAAGGTAGTTGAGGATATGGCATCTATCGACAACAACCGCCTCTTTATTGTCGATAACTCATTGGCACAGAACAAAGAGTGGGAGAAAGAGCTATTCAAGGCCATAGCTCCTTTGAAGAAAAAATGGATAAGCCACACAATTGAGGACGACCCCGAAATTCTCGACCTTGCAGCAAAAGCCGGTGCTTGGTACGTATATCAGGCAGTGTACGACACATCAGACTACATAAAGGAGAGAATAAAGCGTTACCACGACTACGGAATCGGCGTAGAGGGAACAATCCTGTTGGGCCTCGACAACCAGACAGAGGACGATATTAAACGCCTCATCGACTTCTTGGGTGAGATTGACCTCGACCTTGCAGAGTTCACAGTGATGACCCCCTTCCCCCACACAAAGGGATACGACGACCTGCTGAGACAGAACAGAATTTTCGATTTTGATTGGGACCACTACAATGCCGGGCAGGTTGTCTTCCAACCCAAGCATATGTCGCCCGAAAAGCTCCAAGACCTCTACGATTATGCGTGGAAGAGCTTTTATGCCGACGAATCGCAAGAACAAAAGATGTTCCGACTCTTCTGCAACGTTGCATTGCGCGAAATGGAGGAAGGCACTTATCGCCCAAGAGATAGAAAGCTCGCCAACAAGTCCTTCGGCAAGGATGTAGTAAGAAACATCGTCAAGAAGGATTAACCCCTGTTGTAATAAAGTATCATCACCCTTCTCAAAGCAATTTTGAGAAGGGGACAAATACTTTATCGGCGCAAAGAGAAAGACTCTATCCACTAATTTAAAATCTATTACAGATTAAATCTGAAAATAATATGAAAGTTTCTGAAAAATACTACGACGAAATATTCTCATTCAAAGGACAATGGGATATGCCCTCTACTTGCGGACTGAAAATAAAGAATGCAGACGGGGTAAACTATGTTATTGTAACAGAATTATATCAGGACAATCCCGGAACATCGGTAACCTATGCAGGGCAAAGCCTCGCCGAGCAAATTTGTGAAGCAAAGGGATTGAAAATCGAGGAGATTAAATATTGGGAATGTACCCCTAACACAAATTCAAAGCTATCTTTCTACGGCGAAGAGTACTTTGAAGTATCCTTTGGCGGCGAAACTAAAAACAGCTATCGTCAGGTGTCAAAAGAAGAGGTAGAGAAAGTTTTATCCTAAAAAAGCTCTGCCAAACAGACAAAAAAACAGGCAATTCATTTTAGGCCGGCAGAAAAAGGCCGACCACAAAAATTATGAAAAAAGTACTTATACTTAAAATACTGTCTATATTCTGGGCCGGTCTATTTGCACAAAGCCCCATAAATCTATGGGAGAACACCGCAGTAGACACCGACGAAGTGACACTCACGCCGTTTATACCCACCAACAACCCCACCGGCACCACAATTATTGTATGCCCCGGTGGCAGTTACTGCTGGCTCGATTATGAAACAGAGGGAGAGGGCGTGGCACGTTGGTTGAACGAGCAAGGCATAACCGCATTCGTACTAAAATACCGTGTCGCAGGAGTGTGGTCCTTTGTAACACACGACAGGCTCATTCTGCCCAGAAGGCAACATCCGGCAATGATTACCGACATACAACGAGCCATTCAATGGGTGAGGGAGAATAGAGAAAAATACAACATCGACCCCGACAAATTAGGAGTAATGGGCTTCTCTGCCGGCGGTCATCTGGCAATGTCCTCGGCGGTGTTCAACGAGACGGACTTTCTAAAAGAGTGCGGAATAGACTGCAAAGTATCGTTAAGGCCCGATTTTGTTGCTCCCATCTACCCTGTTGTCACAATGAGCAATGTCAACTATGTGCATAAACGCTCACGCAGAGGTCTGTTGGGTGAGGTGAGAAAGTTCAACGACAAGATGAAGGACTCTTTATCTTTGGAGATGCACATTCCCGACAATTGTCCGCCGGTATTTTTAATGAATTGCAAAGACGACCCCATTGTTAAATTTGAAAATTCCGAGCTGTTGGACTCGGCATTATCAAAGAAAGGAATACCCCACAAATACATCCAATATAAGACCGGCGGTCACGGCTTTGGAGCCACTGCCGAAAAAACAACCGCCGAAGCTATCGGATGGCGCGAAGAGTTTATTAAATGGTTAAATAAGATACAAGGATGAACGACATAGAATTTAAAACCCCGGAAGAGATAAAAGCCTATCAAGAGGAGTTTTTGTGCACAGCCCTGAAATATTTGGCTGAAAATTCCAAGTACTACCAACGAATGTTCTCGTGCTACGGAATAGACATAAACAAGATAAAGACTATTGAGGACCTTGTGAAAATACCATTTACCGAGAAGAAGGACCTTCAACTCTTCAACGAGGATTTTCTCTGTTGCAAGAAAGAGAAGATTGTCGACTATATAACAACCTCGGGAACGCTGGGCGACCCTGTAACCTTCGGGTGCACCGACAAGGACCTTGAACGCCTTGCCTATAATGAATGTAAGTCATTTGCCTGCGCAGGAATAGAGCCCGGGAACATTGTGCAGCTGATGACCACTATGGATAAGAGATTTATGGCCGGGCTTGCCTACTTCTTGGGTATACGCAAGCTTGGTGCAAGCATCATCCGCGTGGGCAACGGTATTCCCGAATTGCAGTGGGACACTATCAAGCGAATAAAGCCCGACACTATTATGTGTGTGCCCTCTTTCATTCTGCGCCTTATACAATATGCCGAGGAGAATGGAATCGACTATAAGAACAGCTCCATAAAAAGGATTATAGGCATTGGCGAGGGGTTAAGAGAGCAGGATTTTGAACTTAATATGCTGGGCCGCCGCATTAAGGAAAAATGGGACGTCGACCTTTTTGCAACATACTCCTCTACCGAAATGGGAGCCACATTCTCGGAGTGTGAATATGGCTGTGGCGGACACGTTCACCCCGAACTTATCATTGTTGAGATTATCGGTGATGACGACCAGCCTGTGCCCGACGGACAATATGGCGAGATTGTAATAACAACTCTCGGGGTCGAGGGAATGCCTTTGCTCCGTTTCAGGACCGGTGATATTGCTGCAAAAAGAGTGGAAAAATGCCAATGCGGCCGCAATTCATACAGGCTCACTCCCCTCATCGGGCGCAAGAACAACCTTATAAAGTTGAAAGGCACCACCCTTTATCCACCCGCAATAAACGATGTGCTCGACAATGCCGAGTATGTAGAGAACTATGTAATTTATGTGCAGGACAGCGAGTCGGGAACCGACGAGGTTGTGGTAAAAATAGGCCTTAAATACAGCACCGACTTTGATGCTGTAAAGAATCTTAAAGACCGATTCAGGTCGCGCATACGCGTTGCACCTATAATAGAGATTCTGCCGGTCGAGGAGATACAGCGCATAAATTTCCCCGCCAAGAGTCGCAAGCCTGTAAAGTTCATCGACAACCGAAGCAAACATTAAAAATTTAGAAGTTGTTTAAAATTTATTTCGAAATTGTTTAAGAATTGTCAAACTCAAACAAGCCGAAACAGCATTTTATTCAGCTTTGATATATTTTTATAAGAAATTTAAAAAACGTCTTAAACATCCTCTTAATTATGAAGAACACCAAATTTGACGACATTCGTCCCTATTACGACGAGGAGATACCCGCAGCAATGCAGCGAATCACCGATAGTAATTTCTTCCCGCTTTTGGCCTCATACGTTTATCCCGACGAGAATATAGAGGATGTAAAAGCATTGTTACGCACGTTCAAGAATATCTCCGACTTTCAGTTGCAGGTGATGAAGCACGTTAACGAACAGGTTATAGCGCGAAGCATCACCGAATTTACATATTCGGGGATTGAGCAGCTCTCCCCCGAGAAACACTATCTGTTTGTATCGAACCATCGTGATATAATGCTCGACGCCTGCCTGCTGCAATATATTCTCTACAAGCACGGGCACGACACGGCAGAAATAACATTTGGTGCCAATCTTATGAGCACCCCTTTGGTTATTGACATTGGCAAAGCCAATAAAATGTTCAAAGTGGAGAGAGGCGGAAGTATGAAGGATTTTTACAAAAGTTCGCTCCACCTTTCCGAGTATATAAGATACGTTATTACCGAGAAAGGGCAATCTGTGTGGATTGCCCAGCGCAACGGGCGCACCAAGGATGGAAACGATGCTACCAGCCAAGGCATCATAAAAATGTTCTGTATGAGCAAACAGTCCGACAAAATTGAGGCTCTTGCGGAACTGAATATCATTCCTGTTTCTGTATCATACGAATGGGAATCTTGCGACATTTTAAAGGCATTGGAATTATATGCGTCGAGAGAGGCAAAATATATAAAGAAGCCGGGTGAGGACCTTAACAGCATTCTCACAGGCATTGTACAGCCCAAAGGGCGTGTACACATTGAATTCTGCCCGCAAATAACCATCGACGAACTATCGGCTTACAGCGAGTGCACCAACAACGAGTATCACAAAAAAGTTGCCGAGCTTATGGACAGCCGCATAAATTCCGCCTATAAACTCACCCCCAACAACTATATTGCCCACGATATTCGTTACGGACAGAATAAATACGCCGACAAATACACCCGCGAGGAGTATAATGCGTTTGTTGAGCGTATGCAACTATTGGACGATTATGAGGTTGATGAACGCGATATTCTCAAAGACATCTTCTTGGGCATCTATTCTAACCCCATAGACAACAAGCCGGAATAATCATAATGATAAACTTCTTTCTAAAAATATACGACTATTTACAGAAAAAGAGATTATTCTTCCTTGTAACCCTTTTCGTATCGCTTATTATACTAATAAGCAGAGCGTTGACATTGGACTACAAGGAAGATATATATGATTTTTTGCCCATAGACTCCCAGCATCAAAAATCGTTGAATATCTTTCAGAGCCTCTCCTCGGCCGAAAAGATATTCATCATCTTCCAGCATAAAGACACTGCCCTCATCGAGCAGGACGAGATTGTGGAGGCTATGGAGAATTTCCGTGAGTTGTTGATTGAGAGCGACACTACGGGTGTGAGCGAGGGGCTTACCCTCTCCATCGACATTGACAAGTACAGAGATATTACCAATAATATTTACAGACACGTTCCCTACTTTCTCACCCCCGAAGATTACAACCGGCTCGATTCTATTCTGACACCCGAATATATAGAGAAACAGACAAGGCAAATTAAAGAATTATTGCTCCTGCCTTCGGGCGGGCTTTTGACCGAGAATATTCAAAAAGACCCACTGAATATCTTTACTCCCGTTATTTCCAAGCTGCAAGGCTTCAATAACACAACCAATTATGAACTATACGATGGCTACATATTCACCCCCGACAAGAAAAAAGCCATCGCAATGTTAGTTTCCCCTTATGGCTCCGGCGAAACAGCCAACAATGGGAAACTCATAGAGCATCTGAACACAATAATAACAGAATTAGAAGTTCAAATGCCGGGCATCACCGCTCATCTGACCGGTGCACCGGTTATTGCAGTGGGCAACGCCACTCAAATTAAGAACGACAGCATTATTGCCATTCTGTTTGCAGTATTCTCAATTCTTGCCCTGCTGCTATACTCCTTCCGTAGCATTAAGGAACTATTATACATTGCAGCATCCATAATGTTCGGTTGGGTATTTGCAATGGCGGCAATCTCACTGTTCAACAGCCAAATATCGATGATTGTCATAGGAATATCCTCTATATTCATCGGCATTGCGGTAAATTACCCGTTGCACCTGATAGCCCATACAAGGCATCTGAACGACATACGCTCTTCGCTCAAAGATATAATACCGCCATTGATTGTGGGCAACATAACCACGGTGGGAGCATTTATGTGTTTAGTGCCACTTAAATCCGTAGCTTTAAGAGATTTAGGCCTCTTCGGCTCGTTTATGCTCATTGGTACCATTCTTTTTGTCATACTGTTCCTGCCACAAATACTCACCACAGGGAAGCAGAGAGAGCACAAAGAGAGAATGTTGCTGCCGAACCTAATCTCCTTCAATTTCGAGAATAAAAAATGGATTATCCGGGCTCTACTATTGGTGACCATTCCTCTTGCCTATTATAGCACTCAAACAAAGTTTGATGCCAATATGCAGAGTATAAATTATATGACCGAGGAGCAACGGGAGGATTTTAACGAATTACAGGCTACAATTTCGAGCAAACAGAATACCCTGTTTTTAGTCTACGAAGATACTATTCTGGACAATGCTCTGAAAGAGAGCGAGAAAAACCGTCGCTACTTCGATGAACTACAAAGAAATAGCGCAATTTCTCAATTCAGCAGCATTACAACATTCTGCCCATCAATCGATGAACAGGAGAAGCGCATAGAAGAGTGGAATAAATTTATTGAGAAAAAGGGCAATCTTCTTAAAGCCACATTTAAAAAGGAGCTCTCGGCAAACGGCTTTCAGGAGGAGGGGTTTGCTCAATATTTCAATATTATCGACGGCGCATACACAGCCGGTGCACCCAATTTCGGGGAGGTGCTGGGAGAAATTTCCACACAGCATATATGTAAATTAAACGGCAACAACTATGTTGTAGATAAAATCTCCGTACCTTACGAGGATACAGAGGCTGTAAAAAACAAGATAGAGGAACATCTGCCCGATGCGCATTGTTTCGATGTAAGCAGTATAAGCAATGCAATTTCGCAAACTCTCTCCGATGAGTTTAACTACATTGGTATTTCTTGCGGAATTATAGTGTTCATCTTCCTATGGTTCTCCTTTGGGCGCATAGAATTAAGCATTATGGCATTTTTGCCTATGGCAATAAGCTGGGTGTGGATTTTGGGAATTATGGGAATTACCGGCATTCAATTTAATATTGTAAATGTCATTCTGGCAACATTTATCTTCGGGCAGGGTGACGACTATACTATCTTTATGAGCGAGGGCCTGATAGATGAATATGCCTATCGGAAGAAACTGCTTGCATCGTACAAGAACAGTATTATAATGTCGGCACTTATAATGTTTCTGGGCATCGGCTGCTTGATAATAACAGAGCATCCGGCCCTAAAATCGCTTGCCGAGGTTACTATTGTGGGAATGGCGGTGGTTGTTATCACGGCATATATTATTCCCCCGTTGGTGTTCAAGAAACTTAACTACCACAAAGGGCAACAGCGCGTGTATCCGCTCACGCTCGAAAGGGTTACAGTGACACTTTTTGCAGCAATAATCCTCGTTGTAAATATCATCATAGGGGCGATTGCAGCAACGCTTCTGCTTGCAATAGGAAACGGGAAAAAACTGTGGAGATTCAGAATCCTTAACAGCCTTAACCATTTTATGGCAAAAGCCATTCGCCTCTCTCTCTACGGGGTAAAAATCTCTGTGAATTTCCCCGATGATAAGATGCCGGACAGAGGGAGTGTGATTATATGCAACAATCCGTCAATCTTGAACATAATAGTGCTGAAAAGCATACACCCCTGCATATTGGCAGGCTGCAATATATGCAACAGCAAAATAGTTAACAGGATTTTTAATTACACTGGCCTCACTATTACAGACGATAAGATAAATAATCTGAAAGAATTTATCGATAAAGGGTACCACATTTGCACCTTCTGCGACAGTTCCACATTGCGTTTCCGAGAGGAAATTTTCTCTCTTGCCAAAGAGCTTGACACAGATATTGTGCCTGTAATAATCCAGGGCAGCAATATGATTATGCCGCAAGGCAGCTCTATCGTAAACAGAGGCATTGTAACTATCGAAGCAGGAGAAAGAATTGTGCCTGCCGATAGTTGTGCAAAAGATATTAACCTGATGTATGAGGATTGCCACCATCGTCTATCGTCAAAAATAGAGAATACCGGCTATTATAGATATTTTGTAGAATCGAGATATTTTTATAAAGGCCTGATGGCCGAGCTTGAAACATCGAAGTTAATAAAGAAGCACTCCTGTTTCACCCAATGGATAGATACCCCTATCGATGCGGATAATATTATTATCATAAATAATGGTTACGGAGTATTGGGCTTGCTATTCTCTTTGGTTCATAAGAATAAGAATATTTATGTCACCGAGAGTGATTGCGACAAATTCATTTTAAGCCGCAACGTTTCATACAAGCCCCACAATCTGCATTTCATTGAGGATGGTCCCATCGATGAGGCTCTATTGCGGAATTCCAGAATATACATTTACAATCCCACAGAGAGCCGGATGCAACAATTCCGCAATTACGATATTATTGTAATTAAATAAGGATTACAATTTATATAGAAAGAATTACCCCAAACTTTTGGCTCAACGTAAAAAGTTGAGGGGTAAAATAAAAACATTGTCAATCTAATAAAAAAACTTACTCTAAAACCCTCGGTGTTATTCTCGGCTTGCTTAAATTCTCTCTCTCTTACACTTGTTTAAAATTACTTCTGCTGCTGTTATTGTGCTGTACACCAGCAATGGTAATTCTAAAAAAAAAGAACCGGCACTGTGTGAGCGACAGTTGTTGTTAGCGGCAAATGAGGAAAAGAATGGGGATTTGTTTGAGCGGTGGAATGCGGCGTTGCTGCGTGTGTGTGAAGAGCGAGTTGCCCCATTCCCGAATTTACCGCGTAAAGACAACAACGGCGAGAATAAAGCGACCGAGTTATGTTGCAATAGCAACTCACGAGCAAAGCTTTATTCGAATTGTGAGGTCTGTGCCGGGCGTTTGGTTCTTTGCGCGACAAAGAACGTAAAAATTTTTGCCGATTGTGAGAATAGCCGAAAATAACACCGAGAATTTTAGAGCAAATACATCTTTGGACTGATAATATTTTGCTTAGCCCCCCAACTTTTGCAGGTGAGCCAAAACAAGGCTCAGTAGGGAAAAGGGGTCAGTAGAAAAAAAGTTGTGATCCAATAAATCTTTAATTATAGAGATAATATAGCAGTTGCCCCACATTCCAATAGTTAATGTCATTCTATATTATTACCTTAATTATTGTGTAGTATATCAGCAGTGGTAATTCTAAAAAAAGAACCGGCACTGTAAGAGAAAGAATTAAAGGCCGTCGAAGTTAAGGAAACAAGCGAGGAGATAGTACGGTATGCCGTTAATTTTCATACAACGCAATACCGCACGCTTCCGGAGCCCCTTAACTTCGACGAACAGCCTTTAATGACAAGCGAGGAATGAACGAGGGATATTGCTTAGCAATTCGCGAGCCGAGGCGTGAGCGACTTGAACGTACTCGTGTGCCGGACCTTTTGGTTCTTTTGGGTACAAAAGAACATATAAAACAATTTGTTTAAAGCAAGAACTACTCGCGGGCCACCGAGAAGTTAAAAGCAAGAATGTTTGACAAACAAATAGTAGTATCCACTGTAAATTTCTACTGAACCCAAAACAGGCACAGCATTGTTGCAAAAATGAACAAACATCACTATCTTTACACCATAAACAAACATCAATCAATTATGAGAGCAGCAATATACGGCGCAGGTTCATTAGGAACCATACTCGGTGCATATATCACCAAGAACGGAGGAAAAATAGAACTTATCAACCGCAACAAGGCCCACGTAGAAGCATTGCAGAAACAGGGAGCAAAAGTTACGGGAACAGTGAATTTTTCACAACCGGTTACAGCATATACGCCCGATGAAATGTCGGGCACATACGATATTATATTTCTAATGACCAAGCAACAGCAAAATGCCGAGGTTGTAGAATATATAAAACAATTCCTTGCTGCCGACGGCGTGATAGTAACCCTGCAAAATGGAATACCCGAATTACAAATAAGCGAGATTGTGGGCGAGGAGCGTGTGCTTGGCTGCACAGTAGCTTGGGGCGCAACAATGCAAGAGCCGGGCGTGTGCGAACTAACAAGTACACCCGATTCCCTCACATTCTCATTAGGTTCCCTTCTACCCCGCCCCAACGCTCACATCAACAGTGTAAAATCGTTGCTGGAACTTATGGGCCCTGTGGAAATTGACAAAAATTTCATCGGCTCACGTTGGAGTAAGCTACTCATAAATTCGGCATTTTCGGGAATGAGCGCAGTGCTTGGTTGCACATTTGGCGAAGCAGCCGGCAACAAGGCTTCACGCCGCATAGTGCAAGCGCTAATAAAAGAGAGTATAGACGTTTGTGCAGCCGGCAATATAAAAATCGAGCCGGTTCAGGGGAAAGACATTGTGAAACTCCTCGATTACAAGAACCGCATAAAAAAAGCATTCTCATTCTTTATAATCCCTATCGCCATACGCAAGCACGCCAAACTGAAAGCGAGTATGTTACAAGACCTTGAAAAGGGCAAAAAGACCGAGGTTGATGCAATTAACGGTGTTGTCAGCGCATACGGTCGCAAAGTGGGCGTTCCCACACCTATGAACGATACGGTTGTCGATATTATACACCGCATAGAAAAAGATGAATTAAAGCCCACATTCGACAATCTTAAATACTTTTAAGACCTATAAAAATATCAAGAATAATTTTAGCAGTTCCTAAATATCATTTACCAATTGTTTGATTAACGGCTACACAATTTAAACACACCTTAAACAAAAGAATTTCAAGCCTGCCTTTATGGTAAATTTTATTTACACATCAACGGGTGCAAATTCTATAATTTGCACCCGTTGATGATTATAAATAACTATCCGAATCAGCTATACATAAAGCGACGGATACTCTGTTTGGGAGTCTTTTCAAATGGGTCATTGCGCATTTCGGTGTACCCAATCTTGCTGTATGCTGCAAGTTCGTTGTTTAGCGCAAGCACATTTTCATTAACAAGTTTATTAAGTTCCTCCTTCGAAAGACCATCCTTCTCGCCTGCCGCATAGTCGAGGACCACAAGTGCTACGATTGCATTCTTGCGACCAACAACCAACGATTCAACAACATAGGGAAGGTTGTTTATCTTATCCTCAATCTCCTCGGGATAGATATTCTGTCCACTACCTGTGAGAATCATATTCTTGCAACGGCCTTTTATAAAGATATTGTTTTTAGCATCTATCAGGCCCATATCTCCGGTTCGCAACCAGCCATCGGAGGTAAAGGCAGCTTTTGTTGCCTCTTCATTATTGTAGTAACCGTGCATCACTGCATCACCCTTAACCTGAATTTCACCAAGCACACGGCGGGGGTTCGACGAATCGATACGCACCTCTATGGGCAATGCGGGAGAGCCGCAAGAGTATTTTACATACTCACTCTTGTCGCGGTAAGAGATAAGAGGGCCACACTCGGCCATTCCATAGCCTACCACATAGGGGAATTTCATTCTTTTCAAGAGGTCTTCAACCTCGCGGTTAAGTGCAGCGCCACCTATAATTACACCCACGGTGAAATTATTGCCAAACGCATCGAGCAATGCCTTACGCACCTTGTTAAGCACCAATTTGTCGAGCAAGGGTACTTTCAACAGATACTTTGCAGGGAATTTGCGCAACTGGGGAAATACTTTTGATTTAAATATCTTCTCGATAACCATCGGCACGGTGAGGAACATAAAAGGCTTAACCATTGCAAGGCCACCCAACAGACGGGCGGGCGTGGGCTTGCCAGGCATAACATAAACGTGACAGCCGCTCGACAAGGGGAAGAGCACGTCGAATGTCTGGCCGAACATATGCGCCATAGGAAGAATTACAAACATATTTCCACCGGCACAGGCAGGTACCTCGCGACGGCCGAATTCGAGGTTCACCGACAGTGAACGGGCCGGCAGAACCACGCCTTTTGATGTTGCGCTTGTGGTACCCGAAGTAAAGCTAATCTCCGCAACAGCCTCCATATCCTTCTCCTCTTTATAATAGTTCACAAGGGCGGGAGTGAGGCCGTCAGGAAAGCGCGAAGAGAAGTGCGATTGAATATTTTTACCGGCATTCGCAAAACTCTCAACACTTGCGTGTACTACACTGATATTCTTAACATTAAGTATTCCAGCAAAGCCTTTTATTGTTTCCAATTGGGGGATTAACTTCTCATCGGCTTTTATTCCATTGATGGCAATCTCGTCGGCAATAAGAACTTTACATTCAGAGAAGCAAGATAGCTCCACCACTGCCGACGGAAGAAAGTCGGGAAGGAAAGGAACGGTCACTGCATCGTAGGTGAGAGTGGCAAAATATGCAATTGCCCACTCGGCCGAGTTACGAGCATAAAGGGCTATCTTATCACCCTTCTTAATGCCTGCCTCCTCAAAGAAAATGTGGTATTTTTCAATACCCTCGGCCATTTGCCCATAGGTATATGTCTCGGCGCCGAAGTTTGTCAGGGCCGGCATATCCCAATGAGTCTTGATAGAGTCATTGATATAACTTAAAAAATGCTTCATAATGTTTGATTGTATGATTGATTATTTTATTTATGTATGACGGCAAAAATATCTATAATTTGTTTCCAAATAAAGGAATTCTCACAAATTCGGACGCAAATATCTCTATTTTTTCTTAAAAAGCAAAAAATATCTGCACATTTTAACTCATTTTGTGCAATTTTTCTAATAATACAGGACTTTTAGCCCCTATTTTTTAACATTTATTTATAAAATAGATGCAAAAAAAGAGCGAGCAGGCCATAAAGCCCACTCGCTCACAAATAAAATAATCTACAATCAAATATTATTACTTATACATAAATCTCTTTATACTCAATTTGGGAGTCTTTGCAAACGGTTCGTCCATTAACTCGCACACTGTAATCTTGCTATAAGCAGGGAGTCTGTCGTTAAGCGCAAAGATATTCTCTTCCATCACTTTCTGCAACTCCTCGATAGTAATTCCGGCCTCTTTCACAGCATCGGGGTTGGGAACAACGAGAGCGGCAAGGCCGTGCTTGCGACCCACGATAAGCGACTCCATAACCATAGGCTGCTGATTTACAAGCTCTTCAATTTCTTCGGGGTACACATTCTGGCCATTTGCGGTGAGAATCATATTCTTGCAACGACCCTTGATGAAGATATTTTCATTCTCGTCGATTGTACCCATATCTCCGGTCTTCAACCAGCCATCGGCAGTAAATGTAGCCTTTGTGGCCTCTTCGTTCTTGTAGTAACCAAGCATCACAGAATCGCCCTTAACCTGAATTTCACCGGGAATCTTCGCTGCATTCTCCGAATCGATGCGAACTTCAACACCGGGATGCGCCACTGCACCACAGGAACGTGCCACCGACTGCTGCCAAGGTTTATAGCTGATGAGAGGACCACACTCGGTCATTCCATAGCCCACTGTATAGGGGAATTTCATTTCGCGCATAAGCATCTCCACATCCTTGCTTATCGCAGCACCACCGATGATAATACCGCCACCGTTTACAATTTTGCCACCGAAGGTTGCAACCAACTTATTGCGCACTTTACCTAACAATAACTGTTTAATACCGGGGATAGAAAGCAGGACACGCATTGCAGGCTTACGCAGCGTGGGCATTACTCGCATACGGAAAATCTTTTCTATGAGCAAGGGCACGGTAAGGAACATAAAAGGCTTAACATCGGCAATTGCCTTCAACAAACGTGCGGGAATAGGTTTCTCGGTAAAGATGTTCACGTGTGAGCCCGAAGAAATGGGGAACAAAAAATCGAACACCTGCCCGAAAATATGAGCCAAAGGAAGGATTGACAAGAGAGCATCCTCGGGAGTTGCCTTGATATTTACACGTGCATACTCCACATTGGCCGACAATGAACGGGCATTAAGCATAACTCCCTTGGGAGAACTGCTGGTACCCGATGTATAGCTTATTACCGAGAGAGCATCGAAATTGCTCTTGCAATAATCCACACGATTGGCAGTAACACCATTGGGGAAACGTGTGGCAAATACCTTTTCAACCTCCTCGCCAATATTTTTGAGCGAGCCGTTGCAATCGGCGTGCAGCTGCATACCTATAATATCCACAATACCGCAGAAGTTCTCAATATCATTGAATTGAGGAGTGATATTGTCGCGATTAAGGTTGCCGATGATTGTTTTGTCGACCAACAACAGGCGGCTGTCGGAAAGGCGTGTAAGGTCGGCTATATTCTGAGGCAAAAAGTCGGGCAACAAGGGAACAACCACTGCATCGTATGTAACCACCGAGAGGTAGGCAATGCACCACTCTGCTTGGCTGCGAGCGCAAAGAGCTACTTTTTCTCCCTTTGCAATACCACATTTTTCGAACAAAATATGCATTTTCTCTATCTCCGATGCAACCATTCCGTATGTAAATGTATTTGCACCATAGTTTGTCAATGCCGGACGATTCCAATTGGCTTTAATAGCCTCGTCGATGTAAGAAAGATAGTGTTTCATTTTTTAATCAACTTATATTTAAATAAAAGGATTTTTCTATATTAGTTATACATAAAGCGTTTGATACTCAATTTGGGAGTCTTCTCAAACGGCTCGCGACGCAATTCGCAACGGCTTATCTGGCTGTAAGCTGGGAGTTTCTCGTTCAAGGCAAGCACGCTCTTGTCGACAATCTCCTGCGCCTCGGCCTCGCTTATGCCGGCAGCTTTCACTGCGTCGGGGTTGAGCACCACCAATGCTATTATGGAGTGCTTGCGGCCAACAACAAGCGATTCAAGCACGTATGGCAGTTGGTTGATAAGCTCCTCAATCTCCTCGGGATATATATTCTGCCCGCTGGCGGTGAGAATCATATTCTTGCAACGGCCCTTAATATATACGGTACCTGTGCGGTCCTGAATACCCATATCTCCGGTCTTCAACCAACCGTCTGTGGTGAAAGAAGCCTTTGTAGCTTCTTCGTTCTTGTAATATCCGGTGGTAACAACATCGCCACGCACCTGTATCTCACCGGGGACACGCGAGGGAGCATCGGAATCGATGCGGAATTCCAATGTAGGAGCTGTAATACCGCCAATATTCTGCATTGTGGGGTGCGCCCAGCCCTTGTAACTGATGAGTGGGCCGCACTCGGTCATTCCGTAACCCACCGCGTATGGGATTTTAATCTTCTGCATCACCTTATCCACATCGCGACTGATGGCCGCTCCACCGATAAAGAAACCAAATTTACCAAGATTGCCGCCAAATACATCGAGTATTTTGGAGCGCACCTTTTTAAATATAGCCTGACGCACCCAAGGAATTGCCGTGAGGAACTTCATCGCAGGCTTGTTAAGGGTGGGGATTACCTTTGAACGGAATATTTTTTCAACGAGCAAAGGCACAGTAAGGAATATTACAGGCTTAACATCGGAGAGAGCCTTCAACAAGCGCACAGGCACGGGACGCTCTGTGAATATATGAATGTGGCAAGCACTGCAAAAGAGGAAAATAAAATCGAATGCAAGGCCGAAAATATGGGCCAAAGGAAGAATTGAGAGCGAGGTATTATTCTCCTCCTCATTAATGGGCACGAGCTTGCGTGCCTGTTCCAAGTTGCCCGAGAGAGATTTTGCAGCAAGCATAACTCCCTTGGGAGAGCTGCTGGTACCCGATGTATAGCTTATTACATTTATTTTGTCGAGCTCATCGCTTGCCAATGCTACATCTGCTGCGGTAAAGCCTTTGGGGAAACGAGCCGAGAAAGCCTCTTCAATCTCTTCGTGCGATACTTTAACATCGCCACCGCAACTATTTATAGTTTCATATTTTACAATGTCGACAATACCATCCAATTTCTCATACGCCGCAAAGCCGTCGAGCAGATTGTCACGAGTGAGCGCAGCAAGAATATTCTTGTCCACAAAAAGCAAACGGCTATCCGACAAATTGGTAAGGTCGGCAATATTTTGAGGCAGGAAATCGGGCAACAAAGGAACTGCCACCGCTCCGTAAGATGTTATTGCGAAGAAAGCGATACACCACTCTGCCGAGTTTCGGGCGCATATTGCCACGTGCTCACCTTTTTTTATTTTATACTTATCGAAAAGTATATGCAATTTAGAAATTTGCTCCGCAATCTGAGCATAAGTGTAGGTATTTGCTCCATAATTAGAGATTGCAGGCTTGTCCCAATGCTTCTTGATTGTCTCTTCTACATAGGTCAAATAGTGCTTCATAAGTATATTTTTTAGGTTAATACCAGAGCCTTTGCATAGCGTGACACCGCCAAAAGTCGCAAGCATCTATCAACAAGTAAAGGCTCTATTACTTTAATACCTTATTAGAATTTGCTGCAAAGTTCGTTTTTCATTCTTAAACTTTACAATTTTGGCGGCACACAGATGGTGGCTGTGGTAAAAACACAAAATCAGGGGCGAAATTTTATATTTTGGGGCGAAATTTTGTAATAATTTTACCACTAAACAGTAATTTTAATAACTACTGCAAAGAGTGGAGATTGCGTACTTAAAAGAGAAAAACACGGCTACAACAGATTAAAAAGAGGATACGAATGAGATTTTGATAAAAAAACGGATATATTTGCGTTAAGATGCAAATATTTGAAGAAATAGTTTAACTTTGCAAAGAGCAGAGCGAAAAAACAGTTTGCTCAACAGATAAAAAAGTGGTAACAATCAAAAAAAAAACAACCATAATATGAAAAAGGAGATAAAATTCAGTTTGGTTTACCGCGATATGTTTCAATCGTCGGGTAAATTCCAACCATTGGCCGAGCAGTTACAAAAAATTGCCCCTGTGATTATTGAAATGGGATGCTTTGCACGTGTGGAAACCAACGGAGGAGCATTCGAGCAGGTGAACCTTATGGCCGGCGAGAACCCCAACAAGGCTGTACGCGCATTTACAAAGCCATTCAATGAGGCCGGCATACAGACACATATGCTCGACAGGGCATTGAACGCCCTTCGTATGTTCCCCGTGCCTGCCGATGTGCGCCGTCTTATGTACAAGGTGAAAAAGGCGCAGGGCGTGGATATAACCCGTATTTTCTGCGGATTGAACGACACACGCAACATTATACCCTCGATAAAATATGCCTTGGAGGCAGGAATGATACCCCAAGCTACTCTCTGTATCACAAGCTCACCTGTTCACACAATAGAGTATTACAGCAATATGGCCGACGAACTTATAGCAGCCGGTGCACAAGAAATCTGCTTGAAGGATATGGCAGGAATTGGCCGCCCCGACTTTCTCGGTCGTCTTGTAAAGAGTATAAAGGATAAACACCCCGAAATTATAATCCAGTACCACGGTCACAGCGGCCCGGGCCTCTCTATGGCATCTATTTTGGAGGTGTGCAAGAATGGTTGCGACATAATAGACACAGCAATCGAGCCACTCTCCTGGGGTAAAGTACACCCCGACATTATAAGCGTGCAGGCAATGCTAAAAGATGCAGGCTTTGATGTTCCCGAAATAAATATGAACGCATATATGAAGGCACGCAGCCTCACACAGGAGTTTATAGACGATTGGCTGGGGGTATTTATGGACAATAACAACAAGCTGATGAGCTCGCTATTGCTCACTTGCGGACTACCCGGAGGAATGATGGGTTCTATGATGAGCGACCTTGCCGGTGTTCACAAAGGAATAAACGGAATATTGCAGAGCAAAGGCAAGCCCACATACACA
This sequence comes from Bacteroidaceae bacterium, assembly GCA_045634365.1. GTDB lineage: Bacteria > Bacteroidota > Bacteroidia > Bacteroidales > Bacteroidaceae > HGM04593. Next base: position 86,828 of record JAZRAC010000066.1, read on the forward strand.
CTCGACGAATTGATGGTGGAGCTGTTCAACGAGGTTGCATACGTGTGGCCCCGCGTGGGCTATCCCCCACTCGTTACTCCGTTCAGCCAATATGTGAAGAACATTGCGCTAATGAACCTGTTGAGCCGCGCACAGGATGAGCCCCGTTTCAGCCGTATGGACGAGAGTATGTGGGGAATGATTCTTGGCAAGAGCGGCCGTCTGCCCGGCGAGCTTGCCCCCGAAATTGTGGAACTTGCCAAAGAGAAAGGCTACGAATTTACCACAGCCGACCCGCAGAGCTTCTACCCCGACGCGCTCGACAAATTCCGTAAGGAGATGGAGGAGCTTGGCTGGGAAACAGGCGAGAATGACGAGGAACTGTGGGAATTTGCAATGCACGAGCGACAGTATCGCGACTACAAGAGCGGCGTTGCCAAAGAGCGTTTCCTTGCCGACATTGAGAAGGCCAAAGAGAGCGAAATGGCAAAGAGCGGCGTAAGCATCGAGGAGATAAAAGCCATAAAGCACGCAAAAGCCGACGCAATTGTGGCTCCCGCAAAAGGACAGCTTATGTGGGAGGTTGCCGTGGCGGGCGAGTCGCAAGCACCCGCAATAGGCAAGCAATTTGCTGCCGACGAGCAATTCTGCACCATCATCACCCCGTGGGGCGAGCTAATGCCCGTTGCCACAGGCCTCGGTGGTCGCGTGGTGGAGGTGTGCGCGCAGCAAGGCAGCCACGTTAATCGCGGCGAGATTATCGCATACATTCAGCGCGACGAACTTTTTGCATAAAAGTAATAAACTACAAATTAAAGAAGATGACTAAAAAGTGTATTTCTGTGTTACGCTTGCCTTCAAAATCCTCATTTACGCCCAAGTAAACTCCGGTTTTTCAGGCTACGCAAGCCTTGAACTACATCTTTTTATTCATCTCCTACACAAAAGAGACCGCTAAAAAATACTTTTTAGTCGGCCTCTTTGTTTATCCCCTACCCTACCTCTTTTGCAGATGAGCCCTTCTTTTTTAGCAAGGAAAGAGTAGGAATTATGGTAAAATTATTTTACAAACACTTACTTTAAACACGACGTGGTTACAAAATTTTGTAACCACGTCGTATAATCCAGAAAAAATTGAAGACTCACTTTCGTGCCGTTATATGGAAACAGGCTTGTTTAATTTCGTGTTTCACGTAGCAACGACCCTGTTTTTTAAGGTCGCGCAGAACTTCGCCAAGAACAGCTTTTAGTTTCGCTTGTGAAACTTCGGGTTCATCCTCGTCCACCCTGTGGAAACGTTTATAGGTAATATCAAACGTGGTGCCGTAGCAATGCACCGAGCGTTTCGAGGCGTTTATATTGCGTTTCGAGAGATTCTTCACATCCTCGTCGGTGCGCAACACCGAGGTTACTATAATTTTATAGGGTGAATAGTGATGCATTACCAAAGAATCCTGAAAACTCTCCCCAATCTCTTTCAGCAACGCGGCAGCCTGGGGAACAAGCAGCGGCGACGAGTGGGTGAGCGGTTCAAGTTCATAGGCAGTTGTTTCGTCGAGAAAAACAAGCTCACGCGAGGCTTTGTCAATATCGTCGCGCGAGGCAAGGGGAGTTATTCCTATCGCCTGTGCCGCTGCAAGCTGCGTGTCGTTCATATCATTAAAATCGGTGCGATACTTAACGTATGTGAGGCGATGCGCCTTTTCGGGGCGTTGTACGCGCGGTTCGTAACGTTCTTCGGAGCTGCAAGCGACGATTGCCGCAAGCAGGGCGATAGTGAGAAAAGGGTTTGTGTATTTCATTCTGCGATTATTTTTCTTTAATATACTACTTTGGGAAGAATGCCGGTGAGTGCAGCAATGGCAATTCCGTAATTTGTAATTGGCACTCCTTGCGCACGTGCCTGACGCAAACGCGACATTACGTGGCGACGGGTGAACATACAGGCTCCGCAATGGATTACAAGGTCGTAGGGAGCAAGGTCGGCGGGAAAATCGTTGCCCGACACAATATCGACCATTATTCCCTCGCCAAAATGCCGACGCAACAGACGGGGAAGTTTCACACGCCCAATATCCTCGTTTTGCGGAATGTGGGAGCAGGCCTCGGCAATGAGTATGCGGGCATTCGGTGGCAGGGAGAGCAGAGCATCGGCCCCCGCGCGGAAACTCTCAATATCCCCTTTGTGGCGTGCCATAAGCACCGAGAAGGAGGTGAGGCGGCTTTGCGGTGGTATTGCCTTTTCCACCTGTGCAAACACCTGCGAGTCGGTTATCACAAGCGAGGGCGGTTCTTTGAGCGAAGCGAGCATCTGCGGCAATTCTTCGGGGGCGCAACAGAGGGCAAGACAGTGCTTGTCGAGCAGATTGCGCAGCGTCTGTACCTGTGGCAGAATGAGCCGCCCCTGCGGTGCTTGCGCATCCTGCGGCATTACAAGCAGCACTGTGTCGCCGGCCTTCACGAGCGTGTGGGTTATATCCTCTATATTATTATCTTTTTTGTGATATTCGGCAATAAGGGATAGCAACTGTTCGCGCCCATCGCCCGTAACGGCCGAAAAAGCGTGTACCTTGCAGGCGAGCGTCTCTTCCCAAAAGGCAAGCGAAGCAGTGCCATCGTCGCTCTTGCCCGACAGGCATATTACGGGAACGCCGGCTTTTGTGAAGAGAGCCATCCACTCTTTTTCGAGCGAGGCATCCTCCACCCCTGCCGACAAGAGCAGCAGGGCAAGGTCTATTCGGGCAACAGCCTTGCGGGCACTCTCCACACGCATAAGCCCGAGGGAGCCTTCATCGTCGTAGCCGGCAGTGTCGCCAATCACGGCTGCGCCCACTCGCGGCAGTTCAATATTTTTCCACACAGTGTCGGTGGTGGTTCCTGCAACATCGCTCACGATGGAAACCTGTTGCTCGGCAAGAGCATTTACAAGCGATGATTTTCCGGCGTTGCGGCGGCCGAAGATTGCTATATGGTAGCGGTTGGAGCGTGGTGTATTGTTCATATTTTTTGCAGAATTGTCACGTTCCTAAAAATGAAAGTCGCGTTTGCCTCCCTCAATCTCGTCGAGATATTTTGCAGCCGTGGCGCGGGCTTTTTCGTTGGGCACCGTTTGCAGCAGACGCTTTATCATCGCTTCTCCCTTTTCGCGTGTGGCGAGCGAGGCATAATCCTTCAAATACTCTTTGAGGGTGAAGAGCGCATTGGGCAGACAGCAGTTTGATATTTGTCCGTTTTTCAGCAGTGTCATAAAGCGGTCGCCGGTGCGCCCCTCGCGGTAACAGGCGGTGCAGAAGGAGGGAATGTGGTCGAGGTCGAGCAACCAGCCCACGACCTCGTCGAGCGTGCGATGGTCGGCAATGTCGAATTGTGCCGAATTTTCTTCTTCACTCTCCTCGGTAACGTAACCGCCCACACTTGTGCGCGAACCTCCGCTTATCTGCGACACACCAAGTTCGAGCACCTTTTCGCGGCTCTTCACACTCTCGCGGGTGGAGATAATCATCCCTGTATAGGGCACAGCCACACGTATTATTGCCACAATCTTGTGGAAAATATCATCGGGCACGGCATTTTTAAAATCGGCAGTGTCAATATCGTCGGCGGCGCAAAGGCGGGGCACGCTTATTGTATGGGGCCCAACGCCGTATGTTGCTTCAAGATGTTCGGCGTGCATAAGCAGCCCCACAAAGTCGTAGCGATAAGTTTCGAGCCCGAAAAGCACCCCAATGCCAACATCGTCTATTCCTCCCTGCATTGCACGGTCCATTGCCTCGGTGTGATAGGCGTAATCCTTTTTGGGGCCCGTGGGGTGCAACGCCTCGTAGTTTACCTTATTATATGTCTCTTGAAAAAGGATGTATGTGCCAATCCCTGCCTCCTTCAAGCGGCGGTAATTTTCCACGGTGGTGGCCGCAATATTCACATTAACGCGACGTATCGCACCATTTTTATGTTTTATGCTGTAAATGGTTTTTATACTTTCGAGTATATACTCGATGGGGTTCATCAGGGGATGCTCGCCCGCTTCGAGGGCAAGGCGTTTGTGTCCCATATTCTGCAAGGCAATAACCTCGGCGCGTATCTCTTCTTGTGTGAGTTTTTTGCGGCGTATGGTTTTGTTTTTTGCGTGATAGGGGCAATAGACACAGCCGTTTACACAGTAGTTCGACAGATAGAGGGGGGCAAACATCACAATGCGATTGCCGTAGAATTTATGTTTTATTTCACGGGCAAGAGCATAAAGTTCCTCTATAAGTGCAGCGTCGTCACATTCGAGAAGCACAGCAGCCTCGCGGTGGGTTATACCCTTGCAGGCACGTGCCTTCTCTATTATGCTTTTCACATACTCTTTGTCGGTAGCAAGAGTGGCTGCTTGGGCTATTGTTTCGCGAATTTCCGCGTCGCTGATAAACTCTTCGGCTTTTGGTGATTTTATGTCGTACATAGTAACTCTTTATTCATTGCTCTTGGTAAGGACAAGAGCTTCTTTAAAATTCGTTGCAAGTTACAAGTTTTTTCCGAAATAAGCAGAAGATTAGTTTAAAATATTCTCACGGGAGGGATAATCGCCACGGCTGTAATCTATGTGATAGCCTATAGCCTGCAAACGAGAGGCGAGCAGTTCCAGCTGTTGCGCCGACTCGCTGCCACTGCTCCTTTTATTATTATAGATGGAATATTTCGCGCGCACCGAATGTGGCGAGAGATTGGGCATCACCACATTGGCACCGGCAAGCACTCCGCGCTCAACGCCGTCGGGGAGCAGTGTGGATAGTGCCGTTGTTGCCGGAATAAGTGCTCGCGGGAAGCGCAAACGCAGGAGAGAGAGGAGCAAAAGAGTCTGCTCGGTACTGCCGGCAGGATAATTCTCGAATGGAGTGCCGGCCGCAGGGATAAAAGGCCCTATGCCTATCATCTGCGGTTGCAATTCCTCCAAAAAAAGGATATCATCCACCAAATTTTCCATACTCTGCTCGGGGGAGCCCACCATAAAGCCACTGCCCACCTGATAGCCAAGCTCGCGCAGTTTAAAGAGGCAGGAACGACGATTGTCGGCACTCATCGCGGAGGGGTGCAGCCGGCGGTAGTGCTCCACGGAGCGTGTTTCGTGGCGCAGAAGGTAGCGCACCGCACCGGCCTTGCGAAAAGCCTCATAAGCCTCTTTGCTACGCTCGCCCACCGACAAAGTTATTGCCTTTGCGGGAAATTCTTTGTGCACCGCCGCAACAACATCGGCTATAAAAGCATCGCTCTGCACGGGGTCCTCGCCACCCTGCAACACAAAGGTATTGAACCCCAAAGAGGCTCCATCGCGACAGCACTCCAAAATCTCCTCCTTTGTAAGCCTGTAACGCGCCGTCCCCTTATTGGCACAGCGCAATCCGCAATAGTAGCAGTTATTTTTGCAATAGGAACTTATCTCCACAAGACCGCGCACATAAACGCCCCTGCCAAAATTCTCGGCCGCCACGTTGCGAGCCTTCTCGGCAAGCAGTTCCCTCTCCTCGCCACCGAGCGAAGAAAGGAGAAACATCCACTCCTCTTTTTCCACTTTTTGAGCAGAAATTATGCCTTCTATAAGCGATAAAAGTCCCTTTTTACCCATTTTTTCACTTTTAAGTGCAAAGATTAGTGCAAATTTACGAGAAAGTATTTTTTTTTAACTATTTTTACAGCAAATTTTGGAAGTATGGCATATAATAATAATGTAATGTTTGTGAGATATCGTCTGCTGGCCGAATTGGTCGCAATGTGGAAAAACAACGAGTTGGTGGAAAAAATCGACCGCCTACCCTATTTGTTGCACCCCCGCAACCAAAAACCGCAAGGCCGTTGCTGCGTTCACAAAGAGCGTGCAGTGACCAAGTATAAAACAATGGCAATGCTCGGCTTCTCGATGAAAGACGAGGTTGATGAGATTGACACACTAAAAACATACGCCGAGCGTATGATGGAGCGTGAAAATATCTCCACCGGCAACGACATTCTCCACGTAATGGACGAGGCTTGCTCCTCTTGCATCAAGACCAATTACGAAGTGTCGAACCTGTGTCGTGGCTGTGCCGCACGCCCCTGCTACACAAACTGTCCAAAAGATGCCATCACATACGACAATGATGGCAAGGCGCACATCGACCACACAAAATGTATAAGTTGCGGAAAGTGTCACCAGGTGTGCCCCTACCACGCAATCATCTATATGCCTGTTCCTTGCGAAGAAGCCTGCCCAGTAAAGGCAATTTCGAAAGACGAGTATGGCGTGGAGCACATCGACCCCGACAAATGTATCTATTGCGGCAAGTGCCTTAACGCCTGTCCTTTCGGTGCCATATTCGACAAATGCGAGGTATTCGATGTGCTCAAACGCATACGCGCCGGCAAGAAGGTAATCGCAATGGTGGCACCATCGGTATTGGCACAATTCGGCCAGCCCAGCGAGCAGGTTTACGGTGCACTCAAAGCCATCGGCTTTGCCGATGTAATTGAGGTTGCATACGGTGCCGAGGAGACTATCCGCCGCGAGAGCGAGGAGCTGAAAGAGAAAATAGAAGAGGGCGCACCCTTTATGACAACAAGCTGCTGCCCCGCCTACGTAAACCTCGCCAACAAGCATATACCCGACCTTGTAAAATACGTATCGTCCACCGGCTCACCTATGCGCTACACAGCAGAATATGCGAAACAGAAATTCCCCGATTGCGAAACAGTATTCGTATCGCCCTGCGCATCGAAAAAGGCAGAAGGATTGCAAGACCCCAACGTAGATTTTGTGTGGACCTTCCGTGAGCTCGACGCAGTGATACAGGGAATGGGAGTAGACATTGAGACATCAATCCCCTACACTCCCGCCGAGAGTGCAAGCAAGGATGCCCATAACTTTGCAAAGACCGCCGGCGTGTTTACCGCCGTAAAGAACTACATCGGGCAGGCCGACCTTGAAGGAACCGTCATTGCCGACCTCAACAAAAAGAACATTGCCCTGTTGCGTGCATACGCCAAGACCGGCAAGTGCCCCACAAAGATGGTGGAGGTAATGTCGTGCCCCGGCGGCTGTATCACAGGCCCCTGCTCTTGCAGCGAAGGTGGCGAGGCTTCACGACGCTTCGAGGCCGAAGTTAAACGTAAATAAGCCACAGGGAGCGAGGAGAGCAAAAATGATAGAGCGACACATAATACTCGAAGGGCTCGACCCCGTCGGTTTCTACGGAGCCAACAACACACATCTGCAAATGCTCAAAAAGCTGCATCCGAAATTGAGGATTGTGGCACGCGACAATGTGATAAAAGCCATAGGCGACGAAGAGGAGCTCGAGCGTTTCAACAAGGTGGTGGAACTGCTCATTGAGTATTGTTTGAAATACAACAGTCTTAACGAGGAGGCGATAATCGACGCCGTGAACGGCAAGAAGGGCGACAAGGGCAACGACAGCAACGTAATTGTCTACAACATAAACGGCAAGCCCATATACCCCCGCAGCGAAAATCAGTGTCGCTTGGTGGAGGAGTTCAAGAAGAACGATATGTTGTTTGCAGTGGGCCCTGCCGGAACAGGAAAGACCTACACAGCCATCGCTCTCGCCGTAAAGGCCTTGAAGAACAAAGAGATAAGGAAAATCATATTGAGCCGTCCGGCAGTGGAGGCAGGCGAGAAGCTGGGCTTCCTCCCAGGTGATATGCGCGACAAGATAGACCCCTATCTGCAACCGCTCTACGATGCGTTGGAGGATATGATTCCAATGGCAAAGCTCAAAGAGTTTATGGAGATGAATGTAATTCAGATTGCGCCCCTCGCCTTTATGCGCGGCCGCACGCTGAACGACGCCATAGTAATACTCGACGAGGCACAAAATACCACTCCGCAGCAGATTAAAATGTTCCTCACCCGTATGGGCAGCAACACAAAAATGATTATCACGGGCGACCTCACACAAATAGACCTCCCGCAACACCAAAATTCGGGCCTTGTGCAGGCTACAAGAATTTTGAAGGATGTAAAAGGAATAGGCTTTGTGAATTTGAGCAAAAAGGACATTGTGCGCCACAAATTGGTGACACGCATTGTAGACGCATACGAGAATTACGAGAAAGCAGCACGAGAAGAGAACAAGAACAGATAAAATATTGAATTATGGCAAAAGCATTGACTAACACCGAATTTCATTTCAAAAAACAGAAAAGCGTATACCACGGAAAAGTGCGCGACGTATATGACATTGACAACGACAAGCTGGTGATGGTTGCAACCGACCGCATTTCGGCATTCGACGTTGTATTGCCCAAAGGCATCCCCTTCAAAGGACAGGTGCTCAACCAGATAGCAGCCACCTTCCTCGACGCAACAGCCGACATTGTGCCCAACTGGAAACTCGCCACCCCCGACCCAATGGTTACCGTGGGCCTCAAATGCGAAGGCTTCCGCGTGGAGATGATTATACGCGGTTACCTCACCGGCAGCGCGTGGAGAGAATACAAGAACGGTTGCCGTTCACTCTGTGGCGTTGCACTGCCCGACGGAATGCGCGAGAATGAGAAATTCCCCACCCCCATAATCACTCCCACCACAAAGGCCGATGAGGGACACGACGAGAATATCTCAAAAGAGGAGATTATCGCTCAGGGCATTGTGAGCAAAGAGGATTACGAGCAGTTGGAGAAATACACCTACGCACTCTTTGAGCGCGGCTCGCAAATGGCTGCCGAAAAGGGGCTCATACTAGTTGACACAAAATACGAGTTTGGCAAGCGCGATGGCAAAATATACCTCATCGACGAAATTCACACCCCCGACTCTTCGCGCTACTTCTACGCCGAGGGCTACCAAGAGAAGTTCGAGAAAGGAGAGCCGCAGAAACAGCTGTCGAAAGAGTTTGTGCGCCAGTGGCTCATCGAGAATGGCTTTATGGGCCGCGAGGGCGAACAGGTGCCCGAAATGAGCGACGAATATGTAAACAGCGTGTCGGAGCGTTACATTGAGCTATACGAGCACATTGTGGGCAAGCCCTTTGTAAAGGGAGAGACCGACCATATTGACGACCGCATAAAGCAAAATATAAAGGATTACCTTGGTTGCTAAACAGCAACGGGGCACAAAATAAACGAGGGCGGCTAAAAACACTTTTGGTCGCCTTTGTTGTATAAAAAGCCGCACAATTATGAAAAAAACAGAATACGGAATAATAGGCTACCCTCTCGGCCAATCGGCCTCACCGGCATTCTTCAACAAGAAATTTGCCGACGAGGGCATAAACGCCGAATATATACCCTTTGAAATAGAGAGCATCGACAGGCTACCCCGCATAATAGAGGAGCACCCCACCCTTAAAGGCTTTAACGTAACAATCCCCTACAAACTGCAAGTGATGGAGTACCTCGAAGGGTTAAGCCCCGCAGCCGAGGACATACAGGCTGTGAATGTGGTGAAGGTGGAGCGCGACGCCGATGGCACCCCGCATCTTTTTGGGCACAACAGCGATGTAATAGGCTTCACACGCTCGCTGGAACCGCTTGTAAAAGGCAAGCACACAAAAGCCCTCATTCTGGGCACCGGCGGAGTATCAAAGGCCGTTGCCTACTCATTAAAGACGCTGGGCATAGAGTATATCTTCGTGTCGCGCAAAGCCGGCGACAATACCATTGCCTATGAGCAGTTGACACCCGAAATTATGCTCACGCACACACTCATAATAAACTGCACCCCGCTTGGAATGGTGGGCCACGGAGTGGACCAATGCCCCGCTATCCCCTACGAGCAATTGAACGAAAGCCACCTGCTCTACGACATTGTTTACAACCCCGAAAATACCCTCTTCCTGCAAAAGGGAGCAGCACAGGGAGCAGCCACCAAGAGCGGCTATGAAATGTGGTATCTGCAAGCCCTTGCATCGTGGGAAATTTGGAACAGATGAGAATAAAAAAGTTACCGCATAAGTAAACCCCAAAGTTTTTTCAAAACTTTGGGGTTTACTTCACATTATTGCCATTCTATTTTTATTCTATCCGCTGGCTCACCTCGTCAACTCCGTCAATCTGCGACACGCTCGATATTACCTCTTGCAGTTCGGCCGAGGAGTGTACCGAGAAGACTACGGAGCAGTTCACAATTTCGTCGTGACACTCTGTGTGCAGATGCAGCAGGGATAGTTTCAGTTTATTTGTGATGCAGTCGATGAGGTCGATGAGCAGATGGTAACGGTCCACCGCCACTATGTTCACATTCACGGGATAGAGAAAATCGGCATCCTCTTCGAAATTCACGGCTACAATATCGTCGCCACGTTGCGAGGCGAGACGTATGGCCGATTTACAGTCGCGACGATGCACTTTTATGCTGCCGTCGGTATTTACAAAGCCTATAACCTCGTCGCCGGGCAGGGGGTGACAATTTTCGCATCGCTCGTATGGCAGCTTGCGCTGTTTGTTGAGTATGCGGTTAAGGTGCGATTTTGCCTTGTAGGTGGATACGTGTTCCAGCCAGTCGCGCTTGGGCGCGACATTCATATTCTGCCCAATCTCCACGCAGTCGCCACGGCGAAGCACGGTTTTTATGGAGCAGAGGGTGCCGTTCACACGGGCATATTGGGCGTGGGCACCAAGCTCGCTGTGTATCTCAAATGCAAAGTCGAGGGCGGTGGCTCCCGTGGGCAGAATTACGCAGTTGCCTTTTGGGGTGAAGACCATTATGTCGTCGTTGTAGAACGATGATGTTACGCCCTCCATATATTCTACTTCCTTGCCGTGGTGGGCCATATCTTGAAGCAGGAGCTTGAATTTTTCGAGCCAATTGGTGATGTTCGTCTCCGTACTTTCGCTCACGCAGCCGAATTGCGACTTACGCACCATACGTTCCGACGAAATGTGCACCTCTTCCCACATTCCCTGCTCGGTGAGGAGCTTCACGTGGAAGCTCTGGTAGCCGTTCTCTTTGGGTGAGTCTATGAAATTGGCAACGGAGCCGGGCTTCTCCTTGAAGCGGTCGGTGAGCATCGAGTATATTTTAAGGCTCATATCCTTCTCGGAGTAGTCGTGGGTATTGGGGTAGATTATGCGTACATAGAATTTCCCCTCTACGTGACGAAAGTCGCAGCCTGTTGCGTGCATCTTTTTCCAAGTGTTATACGGGCCGCGGCAGCATAGTTCGGTGCGCCCCATATATATTCCGCATTTTTGCAGCATCTCCTCTATGTGTTGCATAAAAGGGAGGAGTGTCTGCTCTTTGCGTGCCTGCTCCTCGGCAAGGAGGCACTCTATGAGGTCGTACTCGCGGGGGCAACGGTAGCGGAACGAGAGATTTTCGAGCTCACGCTTTATGTGGTAAAGGCCCAAGCGGTGAGCAAGGGGGGCGTAGAAGTAGTCGGTCTCTCCTGCAATTTTCATCTGTTTGTCGGGGCGCATACTTTCGAGGGTGCGCATATTGTGCAGGCGGTCGGAGAGTTTTATGAGGAGGGCGCGAATGTCGTAGTGAATGGAGTCGAGCATCTGCTTGTAGTTGTCAATCTGCTTCGAGGCATCGTACTCCTGTTTTTTCTTCTTTGTTATTACGTTCACGAGGAATGCAACGTCGGCTCCGTAGCGCGCTTCAATATCCTCTATGGTGGTGGGAGTATCCTCTACAACATCGTGCAGAAAGGCGGCTATAATGGGGTTGGCACCCAAGCGCAGTTCCTCGGCCACAATGCGTGCGACGGCTATGGGGTGAATTATATATGGCTCGCCCGACTTTCGACGCTGTTCCTTGTGTGCCTCTTTGGCAAACTCGTATGCATCCTTTATTCTCGCAATATCCTCGCCCGACAAGCGACGCGACAGTGTGGACAATAACTCCTCCACCTGTTTATCTATTTCTACATATTCCATTGCTCTCTCCTTTCTTTGTTTCCGGGTTACCGCACCTAATATCATTATATATTATTGGCAAATGCGAAATTCGTGAATTTTTGCTAAAATGCAAACTTTTTCGCCCTTTTTATACTGTTTTTTGGCAAAAAAGAGGCAAGAAGCGACGAAACAGATAAAATAGTTGTATTTGCAATTTTAATTTATCGCTATATTTAATTAACTTTGTGGCTTGAACGGATTGCTAATAAACAGTAAACAAAAAAAATATGATAGAACAGATAAATTCGTTGCTCGAAGAGATTAAAGGAACAACCGCTGCCAACGCCGAGGAGTTGGAGGGACTGCGCCTTAAATATTTGAGCAAGAAAGGTCTTTTGAACAGCCTTATGGCACAATTCCGCGAAGTACCTGCGGAGCAGAAGAGAGAGGTGGGTGTGAAACTGAACGAGCTAAAAAATGCGGTTCAGGAGCACATAAACACGCTTAAAGAGAAACTCGAAACAGGCGACGACGAGCAGTGCGAGTTTGACCTCACACGCCCTTCGTACCCCGCCACACTTGGCACACGCCACCCGTTGACCATCGTGAAGAACGAGATTGTGGATATATTCGCACGCTTAGGCTTCTCCATCGCCAACGGCCCCGAGGTTGAGGACGACTGGCACGTATTCTCGTCGATGAACTTTGCCGACGACCACCCTGCACGTGATATGCAGGATACATTCTTTATAGAGGCACACCCCGACATTATTCTGCGCACCCACACAAGCAGCGTGCAGAGCCGTGTGATGGAAACAAGCAAGCCCCCCATTCGCATTATCGCTCCCGGGCGTGTGTATCGCAACGAGGCTATCAGCTACCGTGCACACTGCTTCTTCCACCAATTGGAGGGCCTGTATATAGACAAAAATGTTTCGTTTACCGACCTTAAACAAGTGCTTCTGCTCTTTGCACAGGAGATGTTCGGCAAGGATACAAAAATTCGTTTGCGCCCGTCGTACTTCCCCTTCACCGAGCCCAGCGCCGAAATGGACATAAGCTGTAACATCTGCGGCGGAAAAGGTTGCCCCTTCTGCAAGAACACCGGATGGGTGGAAATTCTTGGTTGCGGAATGGTGGACCCCAACGTGCTTGAACTTTGCGGCATCGACAGCAAGGAGTATTCGGGCTATGCATTCGGAATGGGTATCGAGCGCATCACCAACCTAAAATATCAGGTGAAGGACTTGCGACTGTTCAGTGAGAATGATGTGAGATTCTTAAAACTGTTCGAGAACGCAAATTAAGATAAAAGACAGAGCCGACAGTTGAACGATTGTCGGCTCTTTTTTAGAGGTTTTTAACACAAAAAAATCTATGAGCACCACATTGTATCTTGTTCGCCACGGGGAAACAATAGAAAATTCACAAGGGGTATTTCAGGGACAAACCCCCGGGCATCTATCGGAAAAAGGGAAGGAGGAGGCTGCCACACTGCGCCCCAAGCTCGCGGAAATGACATTCGACATTGTATTGTGCAGCGACCTTAAACGTTGCCTCGACACAGCAGAGATTGCACTCGAAGGTATTGAGTGTACATTCGTAAAAGAGCCCTTGCTGCGTGAGCGCGACCTTGGTAATCTTGCCGGCACCCCCATAAAAGGAGCGGTGCTGAACGAAACTGTGGAGAGCGAGGAGTCGATGATAAAAAGAGCAAACACATTTTTCGACAAAGTGCGCAAGGAGTACCCGGGCAAAAGGGTGCTTGCATTCAGTCACGGGTTTCTGTGCCGCATAATGCAGGCCGAGCTTGAAGGAGTCACGCACCGCGACGTTACCCTTATGGGCAATTGCGAAATAAGAACATTTGTATTATAAAAACCTGTGGCTATGAGAACAGCGGAACGATACAGGCTCGTGATTGAGTACTTTGAGAAGGCAATGCCCATTGCCGAGACAGAGCTCAACTACACCACCCCTTTCGAACTGATTGTAGCCGTAATTCTGTCGGCACAATGTACCGACAAACGAGTGAACCTTGTCACTCCCGACCTGTTTGCACGCTACGACTCTCCGCAGGAACTTGCAGCAGCTCACCCCGACGAGGTCTTCAACTACATAAAAAGTATTTCCTACCCCAACAACAAGGCCAAGCACCTTGTGGGAATGGCACAAAAACTGTGCAGCGACTTTGGCGGAGAGGTGCCCTGCACACTCGAAGAGCTCACCACCCTGCCGGGCGTGGGGAGAAAGACTGCCAACGTTATTCAGGCAGTTGTGTTCAACAAGAGCGCAATGGCTGTGGACACACACGTTTTTAGAGTGAGCCACAGAATAGGCCTTGTACCCAAACGCTGCACCACTCCTTACAGCGTGGAAAAGCAGCTTGTGAAACATATTCCCGACGAACTTATGCCAAAAGCCCACCACTGGCTCATTCTGCACGGCAGATACGTGTGCAAGGCCCGCACACCCGAATGCAACAGTTGCGAATTGAGGATTTTATGCAAGGAGTATGAGAAAAGTAAAAAAAATACAAAATAATAGTATAAAGTTTTATTTAAAAACATTACATTTGCAAGAGTATGGCATTATGTCAAGTTTAGTGAAGAAAATAATTTAGAGTACTAATCATATTAAATCGATTGAATTATGACTATTGACAAATTTAATTTTGCAGGCAAGAAGGCAATTGTTCGCGTAGACTTCAATGTGCCTTTGAACGAAGAGGGTAAAATCACCGACGACACCCGTATACGCGGTGCACTCCCCACACTCAAAAAAGTGTTGGCCGATGGTGGCGCACTCATCATTATGTCGCATATGGGCAAGCCCAAAGGCAAGTCGGATCGTAGCCATGTCGTTCTGTGAGCCAAGGAGTT
>JAZRAC010000067.1:0-82333 GCA_045634365.1 Bacteroidaceae bacterium
TCGAATCGTGAGGTCTGTGCCGGGCGTTTGGTTCTTTGCGCGACAAAGAACGTAAAAATTTTTGCCGATTGTGAGAATAGCCGAAAATAACACCGAGGATTTTAGAGCAAATACATCTTTGGACTGATAATATTTTGCTTACTCCCCTCAACTTTTGCAGGTGAGCCAATTCTATCTGATAAAAAACAACTCCCCAAAGTTCTCAAAAAGACTTCGGCAGTAATGTATATATATAATACAAGCACCCCCAAAAGGGGTGCTTGTAAAAAATACTTAAAGATTTATTTTAACACTATTACCACATCGAGTTAAGAGCATCAAGCATCTTACCTGTAGCTTCCGCCGCCTTACCTGCTGCTTCCAAAGCCTTTTCGGCATCTTCCAAATCAGCATCGTAGTCATTGTCTTCGATAGCCTCTTCGGCAGCCTTGATCAAAGTATTTACACTTGATTTTGCGCTAGCTTTAGCACTCGATTTACGCTCTTCGTTCTTTGTAACAATTGATGTTACGCGAAAACTAACAGCATCGGACAAATTATCGAAATGGAATTGGATTGTAGTTGTCTCGTCGGGGAGCAACTGCAATGCAGCAGTCATTTCATCCCATGAATAAGGGGTCGCCTGCGGATTCTTCTTGTCGATAACATCGCCATTAGCATCAAGAATCTCAATACCAAAACCGGCGCAATAATTTGCTGAAGAATTCTCAGCCTCGGGGAAAATTACAAGATCTTCGCGGCTATGAGGAAGAGGATTCGATGTACGCTCAAGTTCAACTGTTATCACATCGTTCTCGTAACTTTTTTTAGCGAATTTCACTCTGTAATCTTTATCTACAACCTTGAAGCACTCTTTTAAATCGCCTTTAATCTTTCTTTGATCGACTTTCAAAATAAGTTCCTTCTTTTCTTGTACTTCAGTTTCGTCATTACCGCCACAATTAGGAATTAACGCAAGAAGAATAAAGATACCGACACCCCAAAGGATGTATTTTTTTGTTTTACTCATAATTAATATCCATCAAAAGAATTTATAGTTTCCAACGCATTACCTACAGAATCTGCCGCACTTGCCAAATACTGCTCAGCAAGCAATATAGGAGCGCAAAGTGCCAAAATGCAAAGCGCCAAACCAACGATTGATTTAGCCACATTGTAAGATTTGACAATTGCGACAACACCACATATTATACCGATAGGAGCCAAAACATAGTTCAAGGCAGTAACAAACATAAACCAGGCGCTAACCAATGGTAACAATGCAAGAATTATTGAAATAACGCCAAACACCACAGAGGCTTTACACCAGCCACCATTCTTTTTCTGATTTTCCATAAAATGTTATTTTAATCGTTCCCCTACTCGTTTAAGGATTTTCAGGTTCCTCCTATAAAAAAGCAATCGTTGGCTGCAGCGACAACATATTACAAAAAATAAAAAAACATAAAAAGTGTTTTTCCGTTGCAAAGATAGGGGAATACGTCACTATTAATTTTGTCAAATTCTTGTCAGTTAAAACAATTATTGTGTTTTTGTCAATAGTCAAAGAAAAAGTGCCCCTAGAAGCCACTGTACCCCACAATAAGAAAGCGCTACACTATTTTGTGAATTGGCATTAAACAGTACTCACGCCAGCTTTACTTGTCTGAAAAGCAAATTTACGAACACTGTTTATGTCAATTTTGTCATTTTACAGCACTTATATTTTTGTTAAAAATCCCAAATTCACTATAAAGGCAAAAACATTGCAAACGCCAGAAGCTGTATTTTAAAATTAAGATATATATTGAGGTATATAACAAAGCGATGGGCAGCTCCACTGCCCCACAAAAAGCATTTCCTATTTTTTATAAGGAATATAAGGCATACGCTTTTCAATTAGATTTTTATAAAAGAGCATCTCCTCCAAACTTAACCCGCATTTGGAATACGGCGACAAGTTATTGGCCAACGCCCACAAACGTTCATTACATTCGTTTACTTGCGTAGTGTAATGGTTAGAGACCTTGATATACAAATCGGGAGGAGAGAGTGTAGATATATTATCCCTATTATATACAGCAAGAGTATCGAAAAAGTTAAGGATATTATTAACTGCAAATTCAAAAAACACTGCATGCGACAGAGAATCGGCTGTCAATGAATATAGTGCGTGGACATCCTGTTCCACCTGCAATAACAGTTCGTTTTCTCTTTGAATATTCTCATTTTCAACCACCATAGTGTTGCCTATATATAACAAAGGTAAGGAAATTATTACCGCAACCGCAATTGACAAAGCAACGAAGAACGGCCTATTGCAACGCTGTATTGCTAATAGCAATTCGTCAGCATTGCGGTAGCGTTTCTCCCTTTCTCGATGCAGACAACGGGCCGAAATGCGCAAATAACGATTGCCAAAAAGCTCTTTCATTATTACCCCCAATGAATATATATCACTACGCGAATCAATAGAGGATTCCTGTGCCAGCAGTTCGGGGGATGCATACGCACGAGTGCAACCCAGGGTATGCGCCAGGTAATATGCATCGCTATCGGCAAGGCCGAAATCAATAAGTTTCACATCGTCGTCGCTACGGGTGATTATTATATTTTCAGGTTTTATATCGTTATGCACCAAGCCACAACGGTGAATATATGAAACAGCCTGTATCAACTGTTTGAACACACGTTTGCGAGATGCGAAGGAAGGGTTTTCGACAAGATATTCGGCCAATGTACGCCCATCGACAAACTCCATCACGATACCCGGCCCTACAATCGTCGATTGCTCAAATGTAAAAATATTTACGATATTTGGATGCGACTTACCCAACGACAATTCATACTCGCGTTGCAGCAGTGCAAGCGACTGCCCCGAATCGTCTTTTACCGTCTTAATAATAAAATATTTACCAGCCTTGCGCACACGATACAACTTCGACGACGAAGTCACAGCCAATAGTTCAGGCATTGCATAACCCGAAACGCAATCCACGGTCGAAGCCGCAAATGAGAACATACCGCTTTCGTTCATAAAATGACAAATAATGACAAAAACTTTTTCTATTTTTGTCAAATATATGACTTAATTTTGTGAATACAATAATCGGTAGGCATAAATATGAGCATCAACATAGACAATCAACATGTAAAGGAGTTGCGAGAGGAAGTTGAAAAAATTGTTGGCAAAATTAGCGGACATAACAAATTCATAGAGCTAGCCTCACTCATAGAAGAGAAGTGCAAGGAGCATGTATCTATAACCACTTTAGAGCGCCTTTGGGGATATTCCACTCGCAACGCAAATAATATGTCGGAACGCATTTTGGACATTATCGCCAAATTTGTTGATGCAAAAGGCTGGCATCATTTCTGCCATACACCCAGGAACAACAAGGAATCGGAACTGTTCAGAAATGACGGTATTATAAACTGCAGCAAATTGGAGAAAGGCACAAGATTAAGACTTGGATGGATGCCCGACAGGATATGCGAAATTGAATATTTGGGCAACAACCGTTTCATTGCCACACGAACCGAAAATACGAGTATCAAGCAGGGGGACTCTTTCAGTTGTTTGCTGATACAAAAAGGAAGAGAACTGTATATGGACTATTTCACCCATTCGGGAGAGAGAGTCAACGACAGCAACGCCCGCTATGTAGTGGGGCAAATAAACGGTTTAAGCATTGTTGAATTCATCTAAAACAAAAACAATACTCGCCAGGGAGAAAGCCTGCAACCGAAAAACACCCGCTTGCTCTTTTTACTGTCACAGAATGCAAAGATTCTGCGCTCGGCAGTTTCCCGCTACCAACGACAAGGTTGTAAATTGTTTTTTTCTACCCTAACTCAACAAAAGACTTTGGGGAGTTTATGGGTTTTTAGAAATTCAAACGCTGCTTATTCGGCAATTGCCTTTAAATGGTTAATCAAGGGATTGGCATACATTTCTAAAATCTTGGTGCGCAAGAAGGCCTCGTCTTTGTTGGGGAGGTCCACTTTGGCTATGCGCTCGGCCATATAGGCTTCGAGTTTGGCGGCCTCTTCGGGGGTGTAGCGGTCGGCAAACTGTGTGTCGCCTGTGAGCTGCTCGTAATAGTAGTAGTTTATGGGCCAGAAACGATAGTTCTTGTGAATGAGCTTGTCTATCAATCGTGCCACGGTTGCGGTAATTTCGTTCTTTGTGAGTGTGCGGTCTATCTTGTCAATCTCATCGTTTATGTAGCCGGCAATATGATAGTGTATGGCACCTTTGTAGCCCATAAGGCCCTGTTGCATATTCAGCAGGTCGTCCATAGGCGATTTTTTATGCTCGGGGTTGTCGCGCTTCTGCTGGAATTCCTTGGCTTTAAGATAGTCGCAGGGGTCGTATTCGTATGATATTGAGGTTGGGGCGATGTTAAGAACTTTGAGCGCGTCCACCATATTGTCGCCAGAATACATAGACAACATTTTTATGAGACCCTCCTGTGTAACATCGTTAGAGTCCTTGGCGCGGCCCTCGCGCTGTGCGAGCCATATAGGTTGCTTACGCTCGGTGATTGTGTAGTGCATATAGGATGAAAGGCGTTTCGACGAGGCGAGCATTTCGCGTATGGAGGCCGAGCGTTGCACGATGAAACTGCGGTTCGCACGCACCAGTTTCTTAATCCAGGGGCGTATGAGCAGATTGTCGCCGATGGCAATCTCCACAGTGTTGCCGATATTCTCCACAAACAGTATGCACAAGAATGCCGAGTCGAGAATAATATCCCTGTGGTTGGAGATGCAGAGCGAGTTCTGCAACACCTCTTTATTCTCGTAGCTGAAAGTTATTCCGCTGCTCAATTTTGCCAACAATCCTTTGATGAACGGGGCTACAAGAGCCTTTTGAAAATCGAGATTGGTCTTTGAAGCACGCATTGTTGCTGCAATCTGCTCAAAAGGTATTCCTTGAAAAGCGTGCTCCATTGCTGCCTTAAATTCAGCATCGGCAATAAGTTCTTCAAAAACCTGCGGGAGCTCTTCGGGGGTGTAGGGACGAATTTCGTCATACTCGGCGGGGAAAGTCATAATATATATGTTTTTAAATGTTTGTTTCGGGGTTGTGTGCGCAGCCACTGTGGTTACACTTTTACAAAATACGGCAAAATATTTCAAATAAGCAACGGGTTGCTGTTTTTTGTGTTAAATGGGACTTAAAAATCTTTGCGCCACAAACAAAAGGGCCTCGCAGTTACTTATAGAGATACGATGCCTTTTCAAAATCTACTATCGGGCATCGAGGTCTGTTCGTGGTTGATGTGTGATGAATTACAGACCGTGGGCGGGCATAAATGGTGCCCGCCCGTTGTTTTTTTGAAAAATATTGCAGTTTTCGGCTCATTATTTGTATCTTCGCAATCAAAGTGGAAAATCGGCTAAAAAACATTTCCTGACGAAATAAATTTCAAACAGCTTCTAATAAACAGCGGTTCCGGCCGTTAAAAGTGTATGGATGATATAAAAACATATAAAGACCCGCGAGGCTGCCTCACCATTGCCGAGGAGATGGGCAGCGTGCCTTTCCCCATAAGCCGTGTCTATTGGATATACGATGTTCCGCAGGGAGTGGAGCGTGGCTTTCACGCCAACAAACTATCCTATCAGTATCTGGTGGCGGTGAACGGCAGTGTGGATATTTGCCTCGAAGATAAGAACGGTCGCAGAAAATACCATCTTTGTTCGCGCTCCAAAGGATTGCTCGTGCCTCCCGAAACGTGGAACGAGCTCACCAATTTTTCGCCCGATGCGGTGTTGCTGGTATTTGCCTCACACACCTACGACCCATCGACCTACATAAATTCCCACGACGAATTTTTAGAATACATAAACCGATGAGCAACAGACTGAAAGAGAATATAACCATTGTGCCCTACAATGCCTCCATGCAAGGGGAGTGGGACACCTTTGTTGCAGGGTGCAAGAATTTTACCTTTCTCTTTCAACGTTCCTACATAGATTATAACCCCCGTTTCACCGATTTTTCCCTCCTCTTCTACAAGGCCGACAGGCTTGTGGGGGCTTTGCCTGCAAATGTCGATGACAACACCCTTGTGTCGCACGGCGGCCTCACATACGGCGGCCTTCTTATGCGCAAGGAGGCCTCGGTGGCCGATGTCGCTGCAATGCTGGCAGCGTTGCGCCGCTATTTGGAGGCCGAGACTGCGGTGACAAAAATAGTGTATCGCCCCGTTCCCCACATTTATGCCACATACCCCGCCGAGGAGGAACTTTATATGCTCTTCCGTTGCAATGCGGTACTTGCCGCCCGTCGCATTTCGTCGGTCGTGTGGCAAAGGGAGCCGTTGCCGTTCAGCACACTGCGTCGCCGCAAGGTGAGGCTCGCCGAAAAGGCCGGCTTTACCATCGTTGCCGATTGTGATTATGCAGCCTTTTGGGAGGTGCTGCGCGAAAATCTGCAAAAGGTATATGGTGCAGAGCCCGTTCACTCCCTTGACGAGATTAAACTGCTCGCCGGTTGTTTCCCCGAAAATATAAAGCTCCACAAGGTGGTCGACGAGGCGGGAGCAACGGTAGCCGGCACGGTGCTCTATATAACAGAGCGCGTGGCTCGTGTGCAGTATATAGGCTCCGTGGAGAAAGGACGCGACAATGGTGCTCTCGATTTTCTCTTCCACCACCTTGTGCACAAGGAGTATGCCCACAAGGAGTATTTCGACTTTGGAACATCGGTCGAGGATGGCGGCCGCACCCTTAACAAGGGACTCATTTTTCAAAAAGAGGGCTTTGGCGGCCGTGCGGTGGTGTACGATTCATACGAGTTTAATATAAACGACATTCCCAATGATTAAATATTTCGACCTGCAACGTGTGAACAACTCCTTTGAACCACAGCTCACCCAAGCGGTGACAAGAGTGGTGCAGAGTGGTTGGTACCTGCAAGGTGCGGCCAACAAGGAGTTTGAAAAGGCTTTTGCCCAATATTGCGGCACGCGCTTCTGTGTGGGAGTGGGTAACGGGCTCGATGCACTCACTCTTGTGCTGCGTGCTTGGATGGAACTTGGTTATATGCGCCCGGGCGACGAGGTTATTGTGCCGGCAAACACCTACATTGCATCCATTCTTGCCGTTATTCGTGTCGGGCTTGTGCCGGTATTTTGTGAGCCGCACGAGCGCAGTTACAATATAGATACAACCATAATAGAAACTCATATAACAGAAAAGACAAGAGCAATACTTCCTGTGCATCTTTATGGAAGGGCGGTGGATATGCAGCCTTTGATGGAGATTGCCGATAGATATTCGCTTAAAGTATTGGAGGATTGTGCACAGGCTCACGGGGCGGTGTATGGTGGCAAACGTGTGGGCTCCATAGGTGATGCGGCAGGGTTCAGCTTCTATCCTGCGAAAAATCTTGGGGCATTGGGCGATGGAGGTGCCGTCACCACCAACGACGAAGAACTTGCCGCAGCTGTGCGTGCCATTGCCAATTACGGCTCGGCAAAAAAGTATGTAAATGTATACAAGGGAATAAACAGCCGTCTCGACGAATTACAGGCGGCGGCCTTGCTTGTAAAATTGCCTCGTCTGGACGCAGATAATGATGCGCGTCGTGCAATTGCTCGTCGCTATTTAAGCGAGATTGTCAATCCGCTTGTGAAATTGCCATCCTCGGGCTGCGACTCCTCCAATGTGTACCACATTTTCCCCCTCTTCACCGAGCACCGCACGGCGTTACAGGCTCATTTGGCCTCTTGCGGAGTGGAAACAATGGTGCACTATCCGATAGCCCCGCATCGTCAAGAGGCTATGGTGGAGTATGCTGGCTTGTGTCTGCCTGTGAGCGAGCGTCTGCACGCCACGGAATTGAGCCTGCCTGTTTCTCCTGTAATGTCGGCCGACGAGGTTACGGCGGTTATAGATGCGGTAAACTCGTTTCGTTTGCGAGAATAATTATACGCCATTGCTTGCGCCATTGATAAATTGATATATTTTTGCAATATGTAATTCCTATGAAAAAACTATTTAAATATATTCCCTCGGGTGTAGTGTGCTTGGCTGTTATTTTCTTGCTTTTCGGCTATATTGGCTCGCGGATGGGAACGGCCAATATGATAAACACCATTATGCACACGGCTCACGACCTGTTGCTGAATACCGTATTTTACCTTATGGCAATATGTGTTATAACAGGAGCGTTGGGCAGGATTTTTGTGGAATTTGGCGTAGTGTCGTTGCTCGAAAAGCTGCTGCGTCCGCTGATGAAACCTCTCTTTAATCTTCCCGGCGTTGCCTCGCTCGGCGCAGTGCTCACATTCCTCTCCGACAATCCGGCCATTGTGTCGCTTGCCCAAGATAAGCGTTTCGGGGCCTATTTCAAAAAATATCAATTTATCTCGCTCACGAATTTCGGCACAGGATTCGGAATGGGGCTTCTTGTAATTGTTTTTATGCTCGGGCAGTCCTACTTTGTGGAACCGCTTATAGGGCTGTTCGGAGCAGTGTGCGGTTGCATCTTTTCTACCCGTCTGTTACAATATTTTGTGGTTAAGAGCTATCCGCAGTATAAGACCGAGGATGCTTGCGATACGCAGGAGGTTGAGGCGATTGAGGCCGAGGAGGTTGAAAAGCCGCTCTTCCAGAAGATACTCGACTCGCTGCTCGACGGTGGTCGCACAGGAGTCGATGTAGGCATTGTCATTATTCCCGGCGTGCTCATAATCTCAACCCTAATGATGCTTTTTACCTTCGGCCCTTCGAGCGATGGCACTTACACAGGCGCAGCCAGAGAGGGTGTGCCGCTGCTCCCGTGGATAGGTGGCAAATTGAGCTTCCTCTTTGAGTTCCTCTTTGGCTTTCACGACCCCCATCTGATAGCCTTCCCCATAATTTCGCTTGGAACCGTGGGGGCTGCTCTCGGCCTTGTACCTAACTTTGCAACTGAGGGCTGGATAGACGGCAACGCTATTGCAGTATTCACTGCGATAGGTATCTGCTGGGGAGGCTTTTTGAGCACCCACACAGCAATGTTGGATGCATTAGGCTTCCGTCAGCTAACTTCAAAGGCTATTCTTGCCCACACTCTTGGCGGCATTGTGGCCGCAATAATTGCCCATTGGATATATGTACTTTATTCTTTATTATAATTTATGAAGATTGGTGTTTTAACTGCAATGACATCGGAGTATGAGCAGCTTGCAGCATTGCTTGCCGATGTACGTGAATGTACCGTAAACGGTGTTGAATATCTTGAAGGCACTGTTGGCGAGAATGAAATAGTGCTCTGCCGTTGCGGAATAGGCAAGGTGAATGCTGCGCTTGGTGCTGCCGAGCTTATACGCTCCTTCTCACCCGATGCTGTGGTGAGCACAGGTGTTGCCGGTGGAATCGATACTTGCCTTGCTGTAATGGATGTGGTGGTGAGCTCCTCCATTGTTTATCACGATGTGTGGTGCGGAATGGGGTGCGAGTATGGGCAGATTCAGGGAATGCCGGCCATCTTTGCCGTTCCCGAGAGGCTGTGGCAGTGCGCTCTCTCGCTCAATGGCAAGCTCGAAAAATCAACGTGCATACACGCAGGGCTCATCTGCACGGGCGATAAATTTATTACCGACCGCAGCGAACTTGATGCGATAAAAGCAAACTTTCCGGCAGGCCTTGCCGTTGATATGGAGTCGGCCGCAATTGCGCAGGCGTGCCACATATATGGCGTGCCGTTTGTCAGCTTCCGTATAATAAGCGATACTCCGGGAGTGGATAATCACATTGAGCAATATGAGAATTTCTGGGGCGAAATGGCTGGCCGTTCATTCGGCGTAATACGTAGTTTTTTAATGAATATAAAACCTCTTGCTTGATTATGGAGAAGATACCCAGCTTTAAAATAGACCATATTAAACTTAAACGTGGAGTATATGTCTCGCGCCGCGATGTTGTTGGTGGCGAGGTGATGACAACCTTTGATGTTCGTATGAAAGAGCCTAATCGCGAGCCGGCTCTCGGTCCTTCGGCCATACACGCAATGGAGCATCTTGTGGCTACTTTTTTGCGCAACCATCCAGTGTGGGCCGACCGCATAATTTATTGGGGCCCTATGGGCTGCCTCACAGGTAATTATCTTATTGTAAAGGGCGACTTATCTTCTGCCGAGATATTGCCGTTGGTTCGTGAGGCTTTTGAGTTTGTAGCCAAGTTTGAGGGGGAAATTCCCGGTGCTTCGGCACGCGATTGCGGTAATTATCTGCTTATGAATTTGCCCGAGGCGCAGTGGGAGGCCCGCAAGTATCTTGACGAGGTGCTTGTGTGTGCCATCGAAGAGAATCTGGCCTATCCTGAATGAAATTATATTACTCACAGCTATATATATATACAACAAACGAGGCTCTTTAAAGAGCCTCGTTTGTTGTGTTGTCCTACCTGGATTCGAACCAAGACAAACAGAACCAAAACCTGTTGTGCTACCATTACACCATAGGACAATCCTTTGTGCTTTCTGTTAAAAAGCGATGCAAAGGTATAACTCTTTTATTAAAAAGCCAAATATTTGCTCCGTTTTTTTTTGCGCTCGCCATCTAAACTTATGGCTATGGGGTTGAAAAACCGCAAAATCCGGCATTCTCTTTTATGATTGTCGCGAGCTCCTCCGTGCTTATGTTTTTTACTTTTGCAATGCTTGCATAAATATCTTTTATATGCTTCTCACTTGTGTCACTCTCTGCAAAAAGCTGGTTGAGTGGCGTCGCGGCGAGGCTATCGTTGTTGAATTTCTCACCGAAAGAGAGAAAAAATCCTTCTCGCAACAACTGTTTCGCAAGTTCGGGCCTGCCGCGGAATCCGTGTATTATCCACGCTTGCCGTGGGCGATGCTTCTTGTGCAGGGAAATAATCTCTTCTGCTCCGCGGACACAGTGCAGAATCAAAGGCTTTTCAATCTTCTCTGATAGCTCTATGTGAGCTTTCAGCACCTCTGTCTGTAATTCGATGCTTGCAGGGCTTTTTATTTTGTCAATTCCACATTCTCCAATGGCAACCACTCGCTCTTCTTTTGCTGCAATAGCTACGCGCTCCAATTCTGTCGGCCATTGTGGCGTAATATCCCACGGGTGTATGCCCACGGAAGCAAATGAGGCTGTTGTGGCGTTGTTTACGATGCTTGTTACAGCCTCGCCGAGTGTGGTGCGGTGAGTGTGAATATCTATATACATTATGGAACTGGGTCGTAGCCGGAGCCTCCCCAAGGGTGGCAACGGAGTATTCTTTTTATTGCAAGGAGTGTTCCTTTGAATGGGCCGTGCTTGGTGATTGCCTCAATTGCGTATTGTGAGCAGGTGGGGGTGAATCGGCACGATGGGGGCGTGAGTGGCGAAATACACTTGCGATAGAAGTGTATGGGAAGGATGAGTATGGTTGTAAGTAGTTTGCGCATCACTTGCTGTTCTTCTCCATAATAGAGTTTAGCAACTTTGTCATTTTTCTTTTTAAGAAATCTGTGCTGCTGTGTTTGGTGTCAATATATAAAACAGCCACGGCCATCTTTTTGTTCTGCTCGTTAAGATAGTTTATGAACGGCTCTTTGTTCAGCCGATAGGCCTCGCGTATGCGTCGTTTTAAAAGATTGCGGTCCACTGCGTGGCGGAATCTCTTTTTTGCTACGCTTATGAGGATGGTGGCAGTTGCTTCCTGCGTCTGTGGCGGAACCTCTATGAATACTGCACGTAAGGGAAAGGATGTGACCGATGCGCCGGTAGCATAGAGCTTGTCGATGAGGCTCTTGCTTTTTAAATGTTCTTTTAAAGGAAAACCGTACTTGTGCATCGTTCTCTTGCAGTATTCGTGGTTCTTATATGAGAAAAGCCTGTCCTCATTTGTGCGTGACAGGCTTTTCGTTATTATTGTAAAAGCCCTTTCTTTCAGGCTTTGTTTTTTGTAAGGTATTCGTCGAGAGCAGCGGGCATATTTGTTACCGTTGCTGTGGGCGCTTCAAGGTCGAGGCGAAGGCCGATGTTGCGTATGCAGGTGGCGGTTACATTGCCAAAGCAGGCAATGAGCTGGTCGCCCTGAACGTAGTCGGGCACATTCTTGTTCAACGATTCAAGGCCGTGAGGGCTGAAAAATATGAGCATATCATACGACTTTATGTAGTCGGCCGGAATATCGGTGCTCACAGTGCGGTACATTTCAGCCTGTGAGTGCGAAATGCCGTGCGAGTCGAATATATTGTTCAACTCGTCGTTGTGCACGTTGGACATTGGAATAAAGTATTTCTCATTCTTGTGTTTCACGAACAAAGGTTCAAGGTCCTTTATGTGTCCGTTGCCGAAGAATACTTTGCGCTTGCGGTATTGCACATACTTCTGGATGTAGAGCGAAATTGTTTCCGACAGGCAAAAATATTTCATATCATCGGGGATTGAAACACGCAACTCCTTGCACAATGTGAAGAAGTGGTCGATGGCGTGACGCGAAAGGAATACAATGGCAGTGTGTCCGGGAATGGATACTTTCTGCTGTCTGAATTCTTTTGCGCTCAAACCCTCCACTTTTATAAAAGAGCAGAAGTCAATCTTTACATTATGCTTCTTCTCAATATCGAAATAGGGCGATTTTTCTGTCGCTGGCTTCGGCTGTGAAACCAAAATCTTGCTAACTTTCAATGTCCTAAAATTTTATTATTAAAAATATAGTTGATTCGTGAATTATTCTCCATAAAATAGCCATAGGTAATAATTCAAGTGCGCAAAGATACAAAAAAATATCCAAATAGTTGCGTTTTTTCTCAAAAATGATTTTAATAGAGCCGGTAAAGATTACAGATAGGTAAAATACCGTGGCAAAAATCATATATATTGTGTAATATGATTTTGGAAAGTCTTTAACCAATATACAGCACACCACAATGGGGAAAAGGATAAAGCCAAGAGTCTTAATTGTAAAGAAAAATGATTGATTCCATTCTTGTGCAGCCCCTCTCCCGAAAAGCGTGCTGTTGCACAAATAGGATATTGCGACTTTTGCCGACAAAGCTGCTGCTAAGAGAAGAAAATAACAGATTAAATGGCTGTATGCCATAATATGATTCATTCCCTCGGGCTTGCCATACTGCATATATCCGAAGATGGTGATACTGCCGTAGAAGAGAGTCTGCCAATAGAGCAGGATGTTGCATATTTTTGTTATATGCGTACGATCGTTGTAGGGAGTGTTTTTTTTGCTGTAATAGAGCAGGTTTTTTGCCTGTTCCAGCAGGCTGCTGCCATTCATAAGGAACACATATCCCATTGCGAGGATATTGAGCAGAAAGAGCGACATTATAATATTGTCGTTTACGAGGCTGTACGGTGCGGCTTCTCCCATCATAGTGCGGCGTATTTGCGTATTTCGTTGCTCCACACAGGCGTTTCATTCACAATATCGAGAGCCTCTTGGGGAGTGGTTGCCACGCGCCAGATGTCACCGTGTATCTTGCCCATAAAATGCTCCTCGATGGCAGTCTCCAACTGCTTTATAAGGTGGTTGTAGTAACCGTTTGTATTTAAAATTACAATTGGTTTAAGATAGAGCCCCAGCTGCTTCCAAGTGATAATTTCGCACAACTCCTCCATTGTGCCGCAACCACCTGGCAGGGCTATTATTGCATCGGACATATTGGCCATTGTTTGTTTACGCTCGTGCATATCCTCTGTGATTATCAGTTTGCTGAGCCCTGTGTGGTGCCACCCTTGCTCCACCATAAACTGCGGAATAACCCCAATGGCTGTTCCGCCACTTTCGAGCGCACCATCCTCCACGCTGCGCATAAGCCCTTGGCAGCCTCCGCCGGTAATAAGGGTTAACCCTCGCTCGCCCATAAGCGTGCCCAAAAGTCGTGCATCATCATAATAGCAAGCGTCGGCCTTGCTGCTCGAAGCGCAGTAAACGCAAATGTTTTTTGGTGTGTGCATACTTAATCGGGATATTTTTTTACATACAAGGGTAGCCGTCCTTTTGCGCCTTTTTTCTCATCCTCTCTATGCGCTTGTCAAAGTCGGGGTGCGAGGCAAATGCTTTCAGCAGTATATTGTATTGTGAATTACCGCTCTCTTCGAGTGCCTTCATCTTCTTGAATGCCTCTCCCATCGCCCAAGGATTTTTGTTGCTCTTTTTCAGAAAATCGTATCCGTAGTCATCGGCCTTGTTCTCTTGGGTTCTTGAAAATTTTGCCGAAATTGCCGCTTCGGCAATTTCGCCGAGAGCCGATGCTGAAAGGCTTGCCCAAGTGCTGCTGAATGTGCCGATAGCGTCGGAAATTCCGTTTCTTACCATTGCATCCTTCCACGCTTTTTTTGAGTGACGGAGCGCAACGTGCCCCACTTCGTGGCCTATTACTCCCAGCAATTCATCGTCGTTGAGCAGGTCCATCAGTGCCGAGTATACTCTCACGCTGCCGTCGGGGCAGGCAAATGCGTTCATTTCGTTTGTCTTGTATACTTTAAAGTTTAGTTTAATACCATCGGCGTCGGTAAGCCCCTTGGTTATTCGCCTTAAACGCTTGGTGTATGCATCCTCCTCGCTGCATACGCTATTTTCATTGTCCATGGCTGCAACGCTCTCTTGCACGGCTGCGGCAAAGTCCTCGTCGGTTACGGTGAGTGCCTGTCCCACCTTTAACGCTCCAAGCGCAAGGCTTATCCAGTTGGTCTGTGCCTGTATGTTTGTTGTTGCAATCGATAAGAGGAGTATTATTATGTATTTCTTCATTTTTGTATTATGTTTTTGTTGTTATATTTTTGTGGCTTCCATTTTAGCAACCCCGACTCACTGCCGCCGGTGCTGTCGAAATTGTGTCACCTTACGTTCCCCAATTCTCTCTGTCAAGATTGCGGTAACCGATGGCCTCGGCTATGTGGTGGCTCTTTATATTTTCGCTTGCATCAAGGTCGGCTATTGTGCGGGCTACTTTTAGTATGCGGTCGTATGCGCGTGCCGACAGATTGAACCGGCTCATTGCGGTTTTTAGCATTGCGAGGCTTTGCTCGTCAAGCGTGGCATATTTTGTAATGAGCTTGGGTGTCATCTGTGCGTTGCAGTATATGCCCTCCTCATTTTTGAACCGCTCCTCCTGTACCTTGCGTGCGGTAACCACACGCTCGCGTATTGCTGCGCTCGATTCACCTTCGCGTGCATCGGAAATTTTCTCGAACGGTACCGGCACAATCTCTATTTGCAGGTCGATGCGGTCGAGAAGAGGGCCGCTAATCTTGTTCAGATAACGCTGCACCTGTGCGGGGGTACACACGCAGGCCTTTGTCGGATGGTTATAATAGCCGCAGGGGCAGGGGTTCATTGATGCTACAAACATAACTCCTGCCGGATACTCCACCTTGTAGTTTGCTCGTGCAACGCTTATCTTGCGGTCTTCGAGCGGCTGTCGCATAACTTCGAGCACCGTGCGGTTGAATTCTGGCAATTCGTCGAGGAAAAGCACGCCATTGTGGGCAAGGGATATTTCTCCGGGCTTGGGGTTGCCGCCTCCGCCCACAAGTGCCACTGCCGATATTGTGTGGTGGGGGCTGCGGAAGGGGCGTTGGGTTATTAGTGATGCTCCACCGGCAAGTTGTCCGCTTACGGAGTGTATTTTTGTTGTTTCGAGGCTCTCGTTTATGGTCATCGGTGGGAGAATCGATGGCAATCGCTTCGCCATCATCGATTTTCCGCTGCCCGGAGGGCCTATCATCATAAGATTATGTCCGCCGGCGGCTGCCACTTCAAATGCGCGCTTCACGCTCTCCTGTCCGCGTACCTCGCTAAAATCGAATGGGAAACTGCTCTGCTTCGAGTAGAAGTCGCGCTCAAAATCTATATAATATGGTGCAATTTCCTCTTCGTTGTTAAGGAAACGTATCACCTGCATAAGATTGTCGGCCCCCAGCACCTTTATTTCATCGACAACCGAGGCCTCGGCGGCATTTTCTTTGGGAATTATCAGCCCCTCGTAGCCAAGCTCTTTGGTTTTTATGGCGATGGGTAATACTCCTTTTATGGGCATAAGATTGCCATCGAGCCCAAGCTCGCCCATAATAAGGTATTTGTCGAGTTTCTCGGATGAGATATTGCCGTCGGCAGCAAGTATTCCGATGGCTATCGGCAGGTCGTATGCCGAGCCCTCTTTGCGAATGTCGGCCGGTGCCATATTCACAATAATCTGCTTGCTGGGGAAACGTAGTCCGTTGTACTGAAAAGCCGAATTTATGCGCTCGTGGCTCTCTTTTACAGCATTGTCGGGCAGCCCCACAAGAAAGAACTTTATTCCTCGCAAGGCATTAACCTCTATGGTCACAAGCGTGGCGTTTATGCCCTGAATGGCGGCAGCAAATACCTTTACTAACATAGGTTGTTATTACTTCTTTTTCTTGTTGAAATATCTGTTGGTGAGCGAGTCTATCGTGCTTACAAAATTTTCGTTCCCAATGCCGAATATATCTATTCGCTGGTAGGGGCTTACCGCTACTGTGTAGGGCAGTGTGCTTATCGAGAAGTTTTTTGCAAGTTCGTTGTTCCACATTTTGCCGTCGCACACATTGTCGCCTACAATGCTGTCCGCTTCAATGCTTCTGCGCCATACGGCCGTGTCATAATCGAGCGAAACGTTTAAAATGCGGCTCTTGCTTGTGTCGCATTGGGCGTATAGCTTGCCTTGTTCTTTCATCTTTATGCGCGATACGGAATCCCACGCTGCCCAAAAATTTATAATGAGCAGTTTCTCCCTGTATCTCTTTTGTACAATCTTTTCGCCCTTCTCTGTGATAAATTCAAAGGATGGCAACATTCTGTGTATGTTGTTGCTGTTCTTCGCGTCGAGTTTGCCTTTTAGTTCGGTGAAATATTCGTGGTCCTGCAATGTGCCGCCCAAACTGTTTATACGCTTCTTTATAAAGTTGTTGTTGGGGTTGGGAACTTCCACCATAAAGCGGCGTATAATTTCAACGTTTGTTTGGCTGAAAGGGTGCTCCTTTATAAAGTTGTCGATGTGTACCACTCGCTCCGAATTGCTGTCGAGGCCTCTTAATATGTTTGCGATGCTGTCGTAGAGTGCCTGTTCCTTGCCGCCTTTTACCATCCATCCGCCTTTTTTCTCGTTGGCAACAAACTCGGCTGTTACGTTTGGCTCGGCGTATAGGGGAATAAGCTCCCCGTTGGGCAGGGCAAGCATCAGCGAGAGATTTTCGGCAGTCTCTATCGAATGGGAGAAATTACCCTCTTCGTCGCACACGAGTTTGACAATCTTGTCGTGCTTCTTGTCGAGCCCGAATAGGTACAATGTGTCGTTACTGCCTCCGCAATTGCCGTTTATGGTATATTGCGGAGCCTCCTTGCAGGCTGTTGCAAGCAAGAGCGGGAGTATAAAGAGGAGTGCTTTTTTCATTTTTTTCTGTTGCTTATTGCTTGTTGGCACGTTTGCGCTCAATCTCGTCGAGGATAATTTTGCGCATACGCATAGATTTTGGGGTAACTTCGAGGTATTCATCCTCCTTTATATATTCCAGCGCCTCTTCGAGTGAGAATATTATGGGTGGAACAATGCGCGCCTTGTCGTCGGAGCCGCTTGCGCGCATATTGGTAAGTTTCTTGCTCTTTGTGACATTTATCACAAGGTCGTTCTCGTGAATATGCTCGCCCACCACCTGTCCGGCGTAAACCTCCTCCTGCGGGCTTATGAAGAAGCGACCGCGGTCCTGCAATTTGTCGATGGCGTAAGCAAAGGCAGTGCCACCCTCCATAGCTACCATAGAGCCGTTTGTGCGGCGCTCAATATCTCCCTTGTAGGGTTGATACTCTTTGAAGCGGTGAGCCATTATCGCTTCTCCTGCTGATGCGGTGAGCACATTCGTGCGCAAGCCTATGATGCCGCGCGAGGGCACGTTGAACTCTATGTTTACACGCTCGCCCTGCGCCTCCATCGATAGCATTTCTCCTTTGCGGCGTGTAATCATATCAATCATCTTGCTCGAATAGTCGGTGGGCACGTTTATGGTAAGCTCCTCGATAGGCTCGCAACGCACGCCGTCAATCTCCTTATATATAACCTGTGGCTGCCCCACCTGTAATTCGTATCCCTCGCGACGCATTGTCTCGATGAGTACCGACAAGTGCAACACGCCTCGGCCGAATACCGTCCAAGCATCCTCCTCGGGGTCTTTCTTTACACGCAGGGCAAGGTTCTTGTCGAGCTCCTTCTCCAAGCGCTCCTGAATGTGGCGCGATGTTACGAATTTACCCTCTTTCCCAAAGAAGGGAGAGTCGTTTATAGTGAAGAGCATGCTCATTGTGGGCTCGTCGATGGCGATAGGGGGAAGGGCCTCGGGATTTTCAAAATCGCACACAGTGTCGCCAATCTCAAATTTGTCGAGCCCCACAATTGCGCAAATATCACCCGAACTTACAGCGTCGGTTTTTTTGCGCCCGAGCCCCTCGAATGTGTGCAGTTCCTTAATCTTCATTTTGCTCTGTTCGCCGTTGCGGTTCACAAGGGTGATGTTGCTGCCCTCGGTGAGTGTTCCGCGGTGAACGCGCCCTATGGCTATGCGGCCCGTGTAGGGTGAATAGTCGAGCGAGGTTATCAGCATCTGCGGAGTACCCTCCAAATGTTCGGGGGCGGGAATATGCTCCAAGATTGCGTCGAGCAGGGGAGTGAGGTCGTCTGTCTGCTTGCGCCAATCGGTGCTCATCCAATTATTTTTTGCCGAACCGAAGATTACAGGAAAATCGAGTTGCTCCTCTGTTGCGTCGAGTGAGAACATAAGGTCGAACACCATTTCGTGAACCTCGTCGGGGCGGCAGTTGGGCTTGTCCACCTTGTTGACAACCACAATAGGCTTTAATCCAATCTGCAATGCTTTTTGAAGCACGAAACGTGTTTGGGGCATAGGGCCCTCAAAAGCATCTACCAGCAGTATGCAACCATCTGCCATATTAAGCACACGCTCAACCTCGCCACCAAAGTCGCTGTGCCCCGGGGTGTCGATTATGTTTATTTTCGTGCCTTTATATTGTATCGATACGTTTTTCGACAAAATGGTAATTCCTCTCTCTCTCTCTAAGTCGTTGTTGTCGAGTGTGAGGTTATCGTTGTCCTGCTCTTTCAGCAGGTTGCCTGCAAGCATCATTTTGTCTACAAGTGTGGTCTTGCCGTGGTCCACGTGAGCAATGATGGCGATGTTGCGAATTTTCTGCATCCTGTATATTGATTGTTTGGTTCTTAAATAAAATAAATACCCTCGTTTGTTATAAGGTAAAGGTGCTGCAAACGAGCAAAATAATAAAAATTTTTCAGCGAGTGCAGCCCATTTTCGTTATAAGATAACAAAGGTACTGCAAAATGGCGTAAAAAACGAATAAAAGAGCGATAATGATTGGCACTTGCAATTTTTATGTGCAAAAGTGTTGTCAATCCAAAAAATAGCCGTATCTTTGCACCCGCTAAATAAATTTTTTAATCATTTTTTAAAACTGAAATCTATGTATTTGGATGCAGCTAAAAAGCAAGAAATCTTTGGTACATACGGAACGTCTAACACTGATACCGGTTCAGCAGAGAGCCAGATAGCATTGTTCTCATACCGTATTGCCCATTTGACGGAGCACCTCAAGGCTAACCGTAAAGATTATAGTACACAAAGAGCCTTGACAATGTTGGTAGGTAAGCGTCGTGCGCTCCTTAACTATTTGAAGGATCGTGACATCAACCGCTACCGTGCAATCGTTGCCAAGCTTGGCTTGCGTAGATAATCTACGCCTTAAAAGGTTGAATGCCTCTCCGAATTTTCGGGGAGGCATTTTTTTGTACTTTTTGTTTATGTAAATAAAAAACGGCCAATGTGCAGAGGTGAAGTTTTGATAAATAACAAATTGCTTGCAATAGAATTTTCTATTGCAAGCAATTTGTTATTGAAACTATTTTCGAGAATTTACTTCACAAAAACCTTTTCGCCATTTATAATATAAATGCCGGGAACTACAATTTTTGATAGCTTGTTGCCGCGCAGGTCGTAGATAGCATTCTCGCTTTTTGCATCGCTCTCAATTTCAATGATGGATGTGCTTACCTCTACATTGCTCTTCTCGAACTCCCAAGTGCAGGCGCCCCAAAAATTCTTCATAAGAACAAAATTCCAAGCTGCGGGGTTGGTGTACCAACTGTTGTTGCCACCTTCGTCGATGATACATACACCTGTCTGCCCGTCGAGGGTGCGCTCTTCGAGTGTCCAAGCATACTCCTCTCCGAGTTTTATAGCCTGCTCGCCATTGTACGAAACGGGGTAGGCGGCGGTGCCTGTTGCCTTATTGTATATATATACCTTGCCGTTGGGTCTTTTGATTATACTCCACAGCATATTGTCGCTGTTGCTCTTATCTTGTGGCGAGATTGTATTGTTGGTGCTGTTGTATCCTGCATATTTACCGAACCACACGTTGCGCAGATAGTAGTAGTGTCCCTCGCTCAATGTTTGTACAAAGCCGGTCTTCTCCATCATCTGGAATTGGTGGTAGAGGGCAACGTATGCGTTGTATTGCTCCTCGCTCACGGCACCGGCTGCGAGTGTCTGTTTCGCAGGAGTGATAATGCTCTCCTGTAAATAGTCGAGAGCCTCCTCTGTGGGCTGGTTGGCCTCGCCGGGCTTTGCTGTGAGGATGATAATCTCGCTCTTGTCGACCAATCCCTGCAATTGTGTCGTAAAGTCGCTCACTTCAATAAGTTTCCACGTACCGTTGTAGCAGAGTGCTGCGTTGTCCTTGGCATATACATCGCCCGAAACTTCGGCGCTTAAACGCTTCACGCTGCCTGTCACTGCGGCATTGTAGCCGTCGACAGCCGAAATTACTACAACTCCGGGGATGTATGTAAAGTTCTGTGTGGCAATGGTTGCCTTGTCTACTCTAACGGCGCTGCCGGCTGTGCTCATCTTTATGGCGGTATTATAATTGCCCATAGTGAGCTGCTCGCCACTATAAACGTTGGTTATTATGTAACCGCCATCGGTGGCTGCGGTAAATTGCCACAACTCCTCGGGCTCTGTCTGCGGAGTATAGTGGAAGCGCACCCCATCACCATTCTGATACATTGTGGAGCCTGCATATTGACGCTGATATTGTGTCGAGGCCGATACTATCTGGTAATATTTCCCCTCTTGTGGTTGAACAATGGGGGCTGCTTTGTAATTTTCGATGGCTGTTGCGAGAGCGGTTACATCTTCGCCGTTGCAGTTGCCGTATGCATTTTTGAGTGCATCGAACAGTTCTGCTGCGGGGTAGCCTGCTCCGTCGCGTATACTGTTCTCCAATATGCTCTCTGCTTCCATTATGGTACTTTCTGCCTCGGTATATTCGGTGGGCTCGATGTAGTGCTTTGCATATTGGTAGTCGAGCAGCTCAAAAATCTCGTCGTGGCTTTGCAAACGTTTGTAGAACGATACCCAGTTTTTCTTTGCTGTGGGCAACCAGCCAATTTCGGAGAGGGCAAGAAGGCGGGGGAGCAACTGATACTCAACCTCGTCAATGTCGTTTGTGGTCTCTGTCCACATATTGCCCTGTACGCCAAGTGCGTACTCCTCTTTGCCCGATAAACTGCTCAATGGATTAAGGCCGTAAATCTCTTCCACTGTATTTATTCCCCAACCGCCGTTGTATAGTTCGTCTACAAAGCGATTGCTCTCGTTGCTCTGCATAAAGTCGAGATACAAATGGCTGTAAGGAACAATGATAGACTTCATACCTCTGTTGGCGGCCTGTCCGCTGTAACCAATACCGTTCCACGCCATTATCACAGGCTTTGTTTGGTTGTTGTCGTTCCAGTTGGCAAGCAGTTCGTCCCAAACTATAATATCTTTTCCGTGTTTGTTTTTAAGGTGGATACCAAGTTCCTCCACCAACCACGATTGCAGTTGGTGCACTCCGTCGAGCCCAAGCTCCTGCACACGTGCGAGGCACTGCTCGTTGGTGCTCCATTGTTGGGTGGGGCACTCGTCGCCACCAATGTGGATATATTCGTAAGGGAAAATGTTGGCAATATTGTCGAGGATGCATTTGAGGAATTCAATCACGCGGTCGTCGCCAACGTTGAGCACATCATGTGAAATACCGCCATCAACGCGCACTTCGTACTTCTTTGTGGAGTCGCAACTGAATTCGGGGTATGCTGTAACGGCTGCAACCATATGGCCGGGGAGGTCTATTTCGGGGATAATTTCGATGTTGCGTGCCTTTGCGTATGCAACAACCTCGCGCAATTCATCCTGTGTGTACCACATTCCGCGTCCATATTCAGTATCGTCGTAGAAGTTTTGTCCGTCGCTTGCGTTGCTGAACGATTTTGAGCGAATAGAGCCCACTTCGGTGAGTTTGGGGTATTCGGGAATTTCCACGCGCCAACCTTGGTCGTCGGTGAGGTGCCAGTGAAAGCGATTCATCTTGTAGAATGCAAGAATGTCGAGAACCTTCATAACCTCCTCTTTGTTAAAGAAGTGGCGGGCAATGTCGAGCATATATCCGCGGTGCCCCAAAAGCGGCTCGTCGTTTATTTCAAGATAGGGTACTGCCCACTCGACGTCACTTTGTGATTCTGCGGCAAAAAACTCGCGGGGGAGCATCTGTTTAAGTGTCTGCAATCCGTAGAACCAACCGGCAAAGGCCGAGGCTTTAATCTCGATGTTATTGTCGTTTACTTTAAGTGTGTAGCCCTCGGCGGGTAGGGTAGCGTCGGTGCCGAACCAAATTTCCCCCTCGGCGGCTGTTGCACCGGCCTCTTTCACTTGCAGAGTGATACCCGCCGCTTTTTTCAACTGCGCGGCAAACTCCTCGGCGTGCGATTTTATCTCCTCTCCTGTGCAGGCAATGGCGTTCAGGCTGTTGAAAGAGAAGCTTCCCTCTTTTGTGATAGTAAGTTCCGAAGGCTGCGGAATTATTGATATTTTGCCAAGCGACTCGTAACTGCTTGCATCGACAAATGTCACGGGGTTATTCTGGTCGCTACTGTCCCACAATCCCACTCCGCGATTTTCGTTGGGGCCTCCCCACAGGTTCATAGAGACAGCGGTGTTTGTCGCAGGCTGAATTTCGTAGCCGCCGCTGTAACTGCCGTTGGTGGTGCTGTTTATCTTGAATTTATAGGCACCGGTTGCGCTTGCTGCGGCGCGTACCATCTGGTCTTTTGCCGCTGAATTTACATAGAGCACATACCCCTTTTTGTTGGTGAAGGTGTAACCCTGCGAGGCATCGCCTGTGATTTTCCATAATTGCGCATCGCTGCCTGTTGCAGCTGCGGTGGTAATGTCGGCATTCACATTCTCGGCGGTGATTGCGTTGCCACCATTCATAAATTGGATAAGATACCATTTGGTAACATCATCGGTGCTCACTGTTGGGAAGCCTTGTGCAAAGGCTGTCGAAAGGCCGGCAATGGCACATAGCAAAAATAGTAGACTCTTTTTCATAATTTTGAATTATAGTAATTTTTTGAAATTCCAACATTTGCAAATGTACGTTTTTTGCAAGTAACGGCGAAGAAAAAGGTCTGTTTTTTGTAAAAAAATGTATGAAATATTTATTTACTCCCCTATTTTCCCTATATTCGCAGAATGAAAGAATGCGCTTCTGCGCTCTTTGGATTAAGGCAAAAACCAAAAAGTAAAAATATGAAAACATTAAAGAAAATCTGTTGTTTTGCAACCTTGTTGGTGCTCTCTCTTGTAGCGCATCCTCTCCACTCGCAAACTGTGGAAATATCACCTGTGCCGCAGGAAATTTCTTGGAGTGGCGAAACAGCCTTCTCGGCAGGCACCTCTTTTGTAATTACCGGTGAAGCTGATGCCGACGCCGATGCTGTTACTCTTTTTAAGGAGCATTTTTCAACGGGTGGCCTGCTGCCCGTGATTATAGGCGAGCGTGGCGATGCTGCCGTTGCTGCATACGAATCCCTTATCCCCGAAGAGACCGAAGGTTACTATCTGTCGGTGAGCAGCGATAAGGTGATTATTGCCGGTAACGACGGTGCCGGAACCTTCTACGGAGTGCAATCTTTTATTCAGATAGCAACGCAGCCCAATGTGATGGCTGTTACTGTTACCGACTATCCCAGCATCCCCTATCGTGGCCTTGTCGAGGGATACTATGGTAACCCTTACAGCGAGGCCGACCGTATGAGCCTCTTCGAAATGTTCGGCCGCCAAAAGATGAATATCTACATCTACGGCCCCAAAGACGATGTTTATCATCGCGGTCAGTGGCGAGAGAATTATCCCGCCGACCAAGCTGAAAAGATACGCTCCTATGTGAGTGCCGCCAAGGCCAATAAGGTCGATTTTGTGTGGGCCATTCACCCGGGCGAGAATATCCAATGGAACAAGGCCGACAGTGTGAACGTAGTGAATAAGTTAAAGTCTATGTACGACCTTGGTGTACGCACCTTTGCAGTCTTCTTCGACGATGTTTGGGGCGGCGAGGGCACACGCGGCGACAAGCAGGCCCAGCTTCTGAACTACATTACCGACGAACTTGCCAAGGCCTACGACGATGTTAATCCCCTTATCCTCTGTCCCACACAATACAACAGAGGATGGAGCAGCGGCGACTACCTCGCAACCCTCGGTACCACAATGTACCCCGAAGTGCGCATAATGTGGACAGGAAACTCGGTGGTAGATATGATTAACAAGGGAGATATGCAGTGGATAAACACACAGATAAGCCGCAAGGCATTCATCTGGCTCAACTATCCTGTAAACGACTACTGCATTAACCATCTGCTTATGGGCCCCACATACGGCAACGACCTTAACATTGCCAATATGCTGTCGGGCTTCACATCCAACCCTATGGAGTATGCCGAGGCCTCGAAACTCTCACTTTTCAGCATAGGTGATTATTGCTGGAATATGCCCGCCTACGATGCCGATGCCTCTTGGGAGAATGCCATCGAGTATCTTATGCCCGAGAATACTGCCGATTTTCGTTTCTTCTGCGAGAATAATGTAGACCTTGGCGTTACCGTACACGGGCTGCGACGCACCAATGAGTCGCCCGAATTTGTTACCGCCAAGAGCCTCTACGATGCAAAAATGCAGGTGGGCGACAAGGCTGCTGCCTATGCGGCCGTGGGCGAGCAGTTCGAGAAGTTTGTCTCTTCGTCCGACAATCTTCTTGCAAGCAGCGAGGCACCCGCACTCATAGCTGAAATTACCCCCTGGTTGCAGTGTATGAAATATACAGGCCTTAAAGGTCGTTCACTTGTGGAGATGCAGAATGCTCTTTTGTGCGAAAATCCCGACAGCTTCATAAACAGCTATCTGCGCTACAAGGAGTACGACGAACTGCAAGCAGCCTTGCGCTCGCGCGACTTTGAGGGGACAATAAAGCTCGCAACACCCGTGGTTGCAACCGTTCACGTGGAGCCCTTTATAAAGAACACATTGGGCGAGCTTGTTGCAGAATATAAGGAGAAAAACGACTATCGCACCGATGTATTCCCCGCACAGGTGATAGAGAATGGTACCTATTATATAATGTATAATGGCAAATATCTCACCAACAGCACTCCCAATACTGC
The DNA here is from genome assembly GCA_045634365.1 of Bacteroidaceae bacterium. Lineage (GTDB taxonomy): Bacteria > Bacteroidota > Bacteroidia > Bacteroidales > Bacteroidaceae > HGM04593. The sequence continues at coordinate 25,544 of JAZRAC010000067.1, forward strand.
AAGCAGTGTACCGCAATTCCTTGCTGCAAAAGACGATGTTCGTCCGCAGAAACAAGAGTGGAAAATATCTATCGACCCGTCGACCGGCCGCTACAAGATAATAAATCTCGAAGATAACCGCTACCTCAACGAGAATGGAGTCTTCACCGTGAGCGAATCGACCAACCCCTACGACCCCGCTTGGCACACTTACGAGATTTTGCGCTTGGCCAACGGCAAGTATGCAGTGCAGAATGGTGGCAGTGCAGGCGACAAATTCTGGACCTCAAACGGCTCGCGTGTGGAGAAGAGCTCTTCGAGCGAGTATGTTCCATCGAACTTTATATTCGACATTGTACCCATAAGCGGCGAGGATAGCTTCGAGAAGATAGACGCCGAAGGAGTATATTACATTCTCGATGGCGATAAATACCTGACCAACGGCAATATCTCCGGTTCGGGTGGGCAGCCCACATTCCAAGCTGTGGCAACGCCCGGCATTGCACAGGAGTGGCTCATCTTCCCCGATGCAAACGGAAAGCAGAACTACAAAATAACCAGCAACGCCGACGGTCGTTACATAAACGAATATGGAGTATTCGGTACCAATCAATATTATAGCGATTGGAACACCTATCTTATCACCGTTCAAGATGGGCTCTACTCGCTGCGTTGGACACAGTCGGCAATAAAGAACGGCGTTAAATTCATTGTTTCCGATGGTAACAAGCTTGTCGAGCAGGCGATAAGCCACTCCGATAGCTACACGCTTAAAATCGTTAAGAAATATGTTGCTCCGCTTCCCGAGCCCGAAGTGAGCAAGGTTGCGGCTCCGCAGTACGATATTTACCGCATAGAGCATATTGCCACAGGAAAATATATCTCCAACGGCGATAATGTCGATAATGATGCAAGAATCATATATGCCACAGCCGACGAGAGCAGCGCAGGGCAGGAGTGGGCACTCTTCCCCACGGGAATAAAGGATGAATATATTTTTGTTAATCCCACGGCAAAGAAGGCTGTGGATATGGCACCCGGTGTTGGTTACCCTGTTCAGTGGAACGTTGAGCCTTATAATGTGAATCAGGTGTTCCGTCTCTCGCAGGTAGAGCCCGATATTTATGTGCTGTTGAATGCAAGCAACACCGCCGAGTGCCTTGCTGTCGATGCATTGGGTGCTCCTGCTGTTACAAGCAGTGCCTCCGCTGCCGATACTCACTTCCGCTTTGTGGCAACCGGCGAGAAACTTGCGGCAGACTTTCCTATTGCCAATAAGAGTTTCGTGGTAAAGAGCGTCGATACAGGGCAGGTGTTGAGCGCGGCTGCTCACAGCACTCTCGATAGTTATCTCTATTCAAAAGACTACATAGTAGATAAAGGGCAATGTTGGAAAATAACCAAAGGCAATAAAGCCTTTATTCTCACTTCCGCAGCTTATGGAATTTCGCTGGATATGGGCCTCTCCGGTGCTTGTATCCCTTTGCTCTACACGACCAATAGCAGTAACGCCAACCAGAATATCTATTTCGAAGAGGTTGAGGGTGAGCAGGGTGTCTATCGTTTGTATGCTCTTAAAGATGGTACGAAATATTATCTGCAATCAATTGCCGACGATGCTTTTGCCACTACTACTGTTGCAACCGACTCCGGTACTAAGTTTGTAATAGCAATGTTGGAAAGTTCGCTTGGCAACGATTGGGAGAATCAAGAATTCTTCGAGGAGAACAAAGAGGCTGCTCACGCAACATTTATCCCCTATACTTCTGCCGCACTTATGAAGAGTGATGCATTCTATAATACCCCGTGGCTCACTCCCGCGAATGCCGATTATTTGAGCCTTAACGGAGTGTGGAAATTTAATTTCGTGAGCGACCCCTCGGCGCGTCCCGGCGAGAGCGATTTTTGGGGCAACGAGGCCGATGTTTCCGCATGGGACAATATAGATGTTCCATCTTGTTGGGAGATGAAGGGTTACGACCTTCCCCTCTATGTGAATGTTGAATATCCCTTCCTCAATAATCCTCCCTATATAGTAAATAAGGTGAATGGCGTTGGCAGCAACCCTGTTGGTTCTTATCGTCGCACATTTACGCTTCCCGCAGGATGGGACGGCAAGAATGTCTTTCTGCACTTCGACGGTCTTTACAGCGCAGCCTATGTGTGGGTAAACGGCCAATATGTTGGTTACACACAGGGCGGTAACAACGACCACGAATTTGAGATAAGTTCCTATGTGCGCGCGGGCGAGAATAATGTGAGCGTGCAGGTGCTTCGTTGGAGCGACGCTTCGTATCTCGAAGGGCAGGATATGTTCCATATGAGCGGATTGCATCGCGATGTTTATATGTATGCAACGCCAAAGACTTTCGTGCGCGACCACTATATAACCGCTGAGCTTGGCGACGACTACACAAGCGGCACAATGAGTGTGGCTGTCGAGATTGATAATCGCGGCGGAGTAGCAGCCGAAAAGAGAGTGGAAGTGCAGTTGCTCTCTCCCTCGGACGAGATTGTTGCAACCGGCATTGCCGAGTTTGAGCTTGCCGCAGGAGTAACATCGGCAACCTCTGCAATAACCTTCGACAATCTCACAGCGTTGCTCCCTTGGACAGCCGAAACGCCCAATCTCTACACAGTGGTTATTGCGCAAAAGGGTGCAACAGGTGCCGAAGAGATGGTATTCTCTACAAAATTTGGCTTCCGCGAGGTTGAGATAAACAACGGCGTTGTGCTTGTGAACGGCGAGAGAGTATTCTTCAAGGGTGCAAATACACAGGATACACACCCTCTCACCGGTCGCACGATAGATGTTGAGACGATGCTTAAAGATGTTGTGATGATGAAGCAGAGCAATATGAATATTGTGCGCACAAGTCACTATCCTCGTCAGGCAAAGATGTATGCAATGTTCGACTATTATGGTCTTTACTGTATGGATGAGGCCGACATTGAGTGCCACAAAAGTTGGGACGACCACAAGAAAAACAGTATATCTAACGACCCCACTTGGCGCGCGCAATATGTCGACCGCACCGTGCGTATGGTCTACCGCGACCGCAACCACCCCTCGGTACTCTTCTGGTCGTTGGCCAACGAGTCGGGCGTGGGTGTTAACTTCAACTCCACATACGCGTCTACACGCCTTCTCGACTCTCGCCCCATCCACTATGAGGGTTACTCGGCCGATAATTCTGCCGCTAATACAGATATGCACTCAAAAATGTACCCCAACCTTGCCTATGTGCGTACAAATGCCAATAACAGCATAGGCGGCGAGCCCTTCTTTATGTGTGAGTATGCTCACGCAATGGGTAACGGAGTTGGTAACTTGCAGGAGTATTGGGATATTATGGAGAGCAGCAAATATGGTATTGGCGGTTGCATCTGGGATTGGGTGGACCAATCTATTTACGACCCGCAGGCAATAAAGAGTGGCGAACTTACCGTTAACGGCTTCCCAAAATATATGTCGGGTTACGACTTTCCCGGCCCTCATCAGGGTAACTTCTTGAACAACGGCCTTGTTACTGCCGACCGTGCTTGGAGTGCAAAGCTCACCGAGGTTAAGAAGGTCTATCAGTATGCTGCATTCACATTCGATGCATCCACTGCAACCCTCACCGTGAAGAATAAGTATAACTTTACCAATCTCAATGCATTCTCTTTGCGCTACTCGTTGTTGTGCGATGGTAAGGTGGTGGCAAGCGATGTTCAGGCAATGCCTTTGACTGCTCCGGGTGAGGTTGCTGCAATGCAACTCTCTTTACCCTCGGCCTATGAGCCCGCATCGGAGTATCTGCTTAATGTGGAACTTGTGAAAAAAGATGCTGAGCCTTGGTGCGAGAGTGGTTACGCCGTGGCTGCCGAGCAGTTTGTTGTTCAGGAGCGTGCATCCCTTGCTGTGCTTGTCGCAACAGAGGAGGATGATGAACTTACCCTCACTGCCGATGGCGGTTACACAGTGGCTAACAATAATATCCGTTTCGCGGTAGATGCCGATGGCTTTGTAACCGAGTGGGTAGCCAACGATGTTCAGGTGCTTGCCGATGGTGGAAATAATCCTGTTTACAGCAATATTCGTTGGATTGAGAATGAGAGCCCCTATGGCGAGCATAAATTCGGCGATACAACAACTTACATAAATTCTGCTACCGTTACAGCCACAATGGCTGCCGACAACAACAGTTGCGTGGTTGTGGTAGATGCATCGCACGATAAGTGCCCCTACAAGATAACCTATACAATATACGCAAGCGGAGTAGTGGATATGAAGGTCGACTATACTCCTGCAACCTCTTTGCGCCGTATAGGATTGGATGTAATCTTCCCTGCCGGTTACGAGAATGTGACTTACTATGCAAAGGGACCGTGGGAGAATTATATCGACCGTCAGCGTGGTTCTTTCCTTGGTCGTTACACAACCACCATCGACGATATGTTCGAAATGTATCCCCACCCGCAGTCTATGGGTAACCGTATGGCGTTGCGTGAACTCAACCTCGTGAATCCCGAAAATAATAACAGTATAAAGATAGAGACCGAGGGTGAGGTTTCATTCTCGCTGTCGCACTACAATCAGAAGCAATATCTTGTTCCGGTTCTTCACCCGTGGGACCTTGTCAAGGACGATGTTGTTTATGCAACCTTCGATTATATGCAGCGTGGATTGGGTAACGGCAGTTGCGGTCCGGGTACCGAGAGTATGTATCACTGCCCCAGTGGCTCAACATACAGCCATACACTGCGTGTGAGCACTGTGAACGGCCTTGAAACAGGTATTGAAGAGATTGGCGTTGATGCTTGCATTGTCGGCTACGATGCTGCTTCGTCGAGCCTTACACTCGCTAATATTGCCGATGGTGCCAAGGTAACCGTGCTTAATATGGGTGGTGTTGCCGTTGGTAAGGCTGTATGCTCGGGCGGTGCTGTTGTTTCGCTTGCCGATTGCCCCACAGGTTCATACATTGCTGTTATTGAGTGCGAAGGCAAGGTGCGTGTGCACAAGTTCCTGAAACGATAATCACTCTTACAATCTACATTCCCTTGTGGGGAGTGTAGATGATAAAAAACCAATCGGCAGAAACAATTTCGTTTCTGCCGATTGGTTTTTATATAGTCGGTAAATTCTTCTTTACTTTATCTCCCAAGTGTCGTTTGTCTCCAATAATTCGGTGAAGGTGTGATACTTTTTCTGTGTCTTAACCTCCTCCACTTGTGCGTGTACCGCATCGTTGTAAGTGGGAGCCTCAACATCGCGTATAATACCGAGAGCAATGGGAAAATCGGGGCCCTCCATAAGGGCGAGCTTCAAGTGCAGGGTGGTGTCCTTGCAGTGAGCATCGTGAACAAGAATGTCATTTTCGGTAATTCCATTCTCGCCAATTTTCACCACTTTAAGTCCGAATCCTTCCTGCATAAGGCCATATTCGCGGTTCTCTCCGAAAATCATAGGCTTGCCGTGCTCCAAATATATGGCGTTCTTTGCGCGGCCCTCCTTTGTGTATATGCTGTCGTGAGTGCCATTGTTGAAGATTATACAATTCTGCAACACCTCCACAACCGATGCACCCTTATGCTGCGCAGCAGCTTTCAGGCAGGCAACGGTGGGCTGCATATCTGTTGCCACGCAACGTGCAAAGAACTGTCCGCGTGCGCCGAAGCATAGCTCTGCGGGGCGGAAGGGGTCTTCCACCGTGCCGTAGGGCGAGGACTTGCTCACAAAGCCTCTTGCCGAAGTTGGCGAGTACTGTCCCTTTGTAAGGCCGTATATACGGTTGTTGAGCAGAATCATATTAAGGTCGATGTTACGACGCACGGCGTGAATAAAGTGGTTACCACCGATGGCAAGGCCGTCGCCGTCGCCCGAGATTTGCCACACTGTAAGGTTGGGGTTGGCAACCTTTGCGCCTGTGGCTATGGCTGCTGCACGCCCGTGTATAGTGTGGAATCCGTATGTATTCATATAGTAGGGCAGACGCGACGAGCATCCGATGCCCGAAATTACTGCAATATTGTGGGGCGCAACACCAATCTCGCTCATAGCTTTGTGCAAAGCTCCCAAGAATGAGTGGTCGCCGCAACCGGGGCACCAACGGGGCTGCCCGAACTTATAGTCTTGTGCTGTGTATTCGCTCATTGTTATTCCTCCATTATTTTAGTAAATGCCTCAACCAATGTTGCAATGGCAAACGGTTGGCCCTTTACTTCGTTATACTGATGCAGCTTTATACCCTCGACTTTTGTGCGCAGGTACGATGCAAATTGTCCCATATTCTGCTCGGCAACTACAATTTTTTTGTACTTGCGCAGTACCTCGGCGGTGTTGGCAGGGAGGGGATTTATGTAGTTGAAGTGGGCGAGTGCTGTTTTTTTGCCGGCTTTGTTCATAGCCTGCATCGCCTCGCACAGGTGACCGTATGTGCCACCGAAGCCCACGATGAGCAGGTCGGCATTCTCGTCGCCCTCCACTTGCAGTGCGGGAATGTAGTTGGCTATCTTTGCAACCTTTTCGGCACGTTTCTCAACCATATTGTGGTGGTTGTCGGGGTCGTTGGAGATTGCTCCTGTTGCCGCGCTCTTTTCCAATCCTCCGATGCGGTGCATAAAGCCCTCGGTGCCGGGAACGGCCCAATAGCGAACATCATTCTCGGGGTTACGCTTGTAGGGTGTCCACCCCTCCTTCATTTCGGGAGTAACGTAGGGAGGCACAATCGCGGGGTATTCTGCTATATTGGGGAGCTTCCACGCTGCCGAGCCATTGGCGATGAATGCGTCGGTGAGCAGAATGACGGGTGTCATATGCTCAACGGCTATTTTACAGGCACTGTATGCTGCGTCGAAGCAATCGGTGGGCGAGCTTGCTGCAATCACGGGGATAGGGCTCTCGCCGTTGCGCCCGTAAAGAGCTTGCAGAAGGTCGGTCTGCTCCGATTTTGTGGGAAGGCCGGTAGAGGGGCCGCCACGCTGTACATTTATAATTACAAGGGGAAGCTCGGTTATGACAGCAAGGTTTATTGCCTCGCTCTTCAAGCATACTCCGGGGCCGCTGGTGCTTGTGCAGGCAAGTGCTCCTGCGTATGCTGCACCCACTGCCGATGCACAACCGGCAATTTCATCTTCGGCCTGCATTGTAACAACGCCGAGCGACTTGTGCTTCGCAAGTTCGTGCAGAATGTCGGTCGCGGGGGTTATAGGGTAGGAACCGAGAAAAAGGTTCATTTTGGCCATCTCGGCTGCTGCCATAAGACCGTATGCAGTAGCTTTGTTGCCGTTGATGTCCATATATTTGCCCTTCTCTTTCTCACCCTTGCTCTCACTCTCTATGCTGTATGTGTGCGAAATTGATGCGTGGGTGTTGTGTCCCATATTGTATCCTGCGTGCAAGGCTTTTATGTTGGCCTCGGCAATTTCAGGCTTTTTGGCAAATTTGGTGCGCAACATATTCTCGGCAATAGAGAGGTCGCGGTCGAAGAGCCAGCATACAAGGCCCAATGCGAGCATATTCTTGCAACGCACGATGCTCTTGTTGTCGAGCCCGCTATCTTTCAGCGTCTCCTGACACATAGATGTGATGGGGCAGGGCACAACCTCGCAGGTAATCCCAAGCTCTTTTATAGGGTCGTCGGTCTTGAATTCCGCTTTTTGAAGGTCCTTCTCGGTAAACGAGTCGGTATCTATGATTATTGCGCCTGTGGGCTTGCAATATTTATGCTGTGTTTTTAGCGCGGCGGGGTTCATTGCAACCAATATGTCGCATTTGTCGCCGGGGGTTAATACCTTGTCGGCGCCGACGTGCACCTGAAAGCCCGAAACTCCGGTGAGTACACCTTGCGGGGCGCGAATGTCGGCGGGATAATCGGGAAAGGTACAAATGTCGTTACCTACCGTAGCCGATATTGTTGAAAAAATATTACCGGCCAACTGCATTCCGTCGCCCGAATCTCCGGAGAAACGTACTATCACGCGGTCCAGTTTTTGTATATTCTTATTTTCTGCCATTTATTATGGATTTTTGGTTTTTAAAATTTGTAACTGCAAAGTTCGTAAACATTTGTCAAACGAGGAAATATTTTAGCAATAACTTTACTCTTAAATACAAAAATATTGCATATAGATGCATTCTTTTGGTAATTTATACACAAAGTAGTATATATATGCAATATTTGTGCTCGTAGCACTGGACTGCTATTCGAGGTAACGCGAAATGTTGCCGCTAATCTGCAAGAGTGATATTTCGCATATTTTGGTGTTGTATTGTGCGGTGAGCAATCGCTCTTCGGCGTCGAGAAGGCTCTTCTGTGCCTCGCGCATTTCAAAGCCCGAAAGGTCGCCAAGCATATAACGTTCCTTGGCAATGTCGTGGTTGTCGCGGGCGGTGATAAGATTCTGCTTTTCAAGGTTCAGCAACTCCAAATTATTGCGATAGGCCTGCCACAGGCTGCCAAGGTCGGCTTTCAAGGCAAGCTCCAACTGCTCGCGTTGCAGTTGCATATTCTGTATCTCTATTTTTGCATTGCGTTTTTCGCGTCGGCGGTTGCCGTCCCACAGATTAAATCCCACCGAGAGGCCGCCGTTAAAGCCCCAGCTGTTGCGGTGGTTATATGTATTCTGGTCGTATTTGCTGTACCCATAATCGTAGCCCGCGTTTAGTTTAAGATAGGGGTAGTTGCGTGCGAGTACCTTTTTGTAGTCGAGCTTAGCGAGCGTGCCGGCCTGTTCGGCTTTCAGCAGTTCGGAGTTATTTTCGAGCGTGCCGTTCCATAATTCCACAAAATCGAGCATTGCGTTTACGTTTATGGCAGTGTCGCTTGTCAGCAAGGGGCTGTACACCTGCTCTATGGCCATAAGTTCGTTAAGTGCGATGCGTGAGTTTATCACAGCCTCCTGCTGTCGCAGATATTGCGCACTGTCGGCGTTAAAGTCCACTTTTGCCTGTTGATAGTCGAGGCGCGAGAAGTTACCAATGTGGTAACGCTCCTCCACAATGCGCAAACGTTCTTTCGACAATCTTACTGCGTAAAGGAAATTTTTGAGGCGTATGCGCTGCTGTATGAAGTTGTAATACTCGGCTGTGAGCGTGGCAATAAAATCCTCTATGGCGATGCGGGTGTTTGTTTCGCCCATACGTTCCAACTCCTTCAACTGCTTATATGTGGTGCTCACTTTGAACCCGTCGAAAATGGTCCAGTTGAGGTCTATTCCCGCCCTGATATTCTGGTCGAGAATATTACGTTGCTTGACAGTCTGGCTGCTGCCCTGTACCTTGGAACTGCTGCTGTTGTTCGACAGGTCGTATCCGCCGCCAAAATCAATCGTCGGCAGATAACCGGCATTGGCAAGCGTGGCATTATTGCGAGCAATCTGCTCCTCGCCCTTTACAATGCGCAACGAGTAGTTATTTTCGAGCCCTTTTTCCAAGCACTCTTTCAGCGAAATAGTTTGCGCCTGCATCTGTGTGAATGCTGTTGCGCAGATACATATAATTGTTGCTATATATTTCATAAATCTTCTTCTTTATTATCTCTTTCGGTTGAAATATAACTATATATTGCCGGAACAATGTACATTGTGAGTATAGTGGACACAAGCATACCTCCAATAACTGCAGTTCCCATTGCGATGCGTTGGTTGGCACCCTCGCCGCTTGCAAATGCAAGAGGAAGCAGGCCGAGCATTGTGGAAACGCTTGTCATAAGAATGGGGCGCAGACGTTGCAACGAGGCACTGCGTATGGCGGTCATCTTATCCTCGCCACTCTCCTTCTTCTGGTTGGCAAACTCCACAATGAGAATACCATTTTTGGCAACAAGGCCAATGAGCATAATAATACCAATCTGGCTAAATATATTCATCGTAATTCCTGTTACAGCCATAAATATGAGTGCACCGGCAATGGCAAGAGGCACGGTGAGCATAATGACAAACGGGTCTTTGAAGCTCTCGAATTGTGCGGCAAGAATAAGATAGATGAGCACCAACGCGAGGATGAATGCAAAAAGCAGGCTCGAAGAGCTCTCGCGATACTCCTTTGAGTCGCCCGCAAGTGCCGTGCGGAACGACTCGTCGAGCAATTCCTCGGCAATCTTGTCCATTTCGTCTAGCCCCTCCCCGATGGTCTTTCCGTCGGCAAGACCGGCCGAAATTGTAGCCGAAATAAAGCGGTTGTAGTGGTAGAGCTTGGGCGGTGCCACCGACTCCACAAACTCCACAAGATTGTCGAATTGTATCATTTCGCCCTTGTCGCTGCGAATATAGAGCGATTTTATGTTCGATGGAGTGTTACGCTGCTGGCGGTTAATCTGCCCGATAATCTCATACTGTTTGCCGTTCATATAGAAGTATCCCATACGCTGTCCGCTCAATCCATATTGCAGCGTCTCGGCAACATCGCGCACGCTTGCTCCAAGCGTTCCCGCCTTGTCGCGGTTGATGTTCACGCGCACTTCGGGGCTGCTGAATTTAAGGTCGACGTCGGCCATTTGAAAGGTGGGGTTGTCGTGTACACGGCTCAAAAATTCGGGGAGAACCTCTTGCAGTTTCTCTATGCTCACAGCCTGTAACACATACTGCACGGGCATACTGCCTCGTCGCCCGCCGAATGACGACTGCTGTTGCACGAAGGCTCTTGCCTTGGTCTTTTCCTTCACTGCCTGTGATAGTTTTGCTGCCACATCCATCTGCGAGTAGTCGCGCTCGCTTAAATCTTTCAGTGTGATTCTGATATTTCCGCTACCGCTCGACACACGCGCCGTCACCGATTCAGCATCGGGTACAATGGAGTCCACAAGCTGGTTAATATCCTCGGTGTAGTCGCGCATAAACTCGTAGCTCGCTCCCTCGGCGCCTCGGGTGTTTATGGTTATCTGCGAGCGGTCTTCCAGCGGTGCCATTTCTGCGGGGATGTTGTTCCAAAGAATGGCGATGAGCACAAATGTGACTATGGTGATGAATATGGCCCACACACGGTGGCGCAAGAACCAGTCGAGCGACCTTTCGTAAAGGTTGTTCATTCCTGTGAAGAATGGCTCGGTCTTACGATAAAATTTATTCTGCTCCTTGCGCCTTTTCAGAATTTTTGTGGCGAGCATAGGGGTGAACGTGAGTGCGGCAAACGACGATATTATCACCGAGCCGGCAACCACGAAGCTGAATTCACGGAACAGACGGCCACTGGTGCCCTCCATAAATACAATAGGGAGGAATACAGCCACAAGCGTCACAGTGGTAGAAATTACGGCAAAGAAAATCTCCTTTGAACCCTCTATTCCGGCACGGAACGGCCTCATTCCCTGCTCTATGCGAATGTAGATATTCTCCGTCATAACAATAGCATCGTCAACCACAAGGCCCACCGACAGAACCACAGCAAGCATTGTGAGCACGTTTATTGAGAATCCCGCCACATACATCACAAAGAATGCTCCGATGAGCGACACGGGTATCACAATGCAGGGGATGAGTGTAACGCGCCAATCGCGCAGGAAGAGGAAGATTATTATAATCACAAGGATGAATGCCTCGTACACCGTCTGCTTAACTTCGTTTATCGAGGCGCGTATGAACTTGGTGTTGTCGAATCCGTATGAGTATTTTACATCCTCGGGAAGGTCTTTCTCCATTGTGCGCATTCTCTCGTACACAGCATCGGCAATCTCAATGTGGTTGGCACCCGGCTGCGGAATTACCGCCACTCCCACCATAGGAACGCCGTTCATCTTCATATAGCTCTTAATGTCGGCAGGGCCAAGTTCGGCGTATCCAATGTCGCTCACGCGCACCACATTGCCGTTAATCTCTTTGAGTATCACATTGTTGAACTCCTTGGCAGTATGCATCTGTCCCATTGTGCGCAGGGTAAGCTCCACGGTGTTGCCCTCTATGCTTCCCGATGGCAGTTCCACATTCTCGCTGGTTATTGCATTCTTTACATCTATGGGGGTAATGCCGTAGGCTGCCATTTTTACAGGGTCGAGCCAGATGCGCATAGAGTAGCGCTTCTCGCCCCAAATTCCCACGCTGCTCACATTGGCAATAGTTTGCAGTTGCTCCTTCACGGTGAGGTCGGCAATTTCGCTCAATTCCAGCAACGAGCGATTTTCGCTCTGTATTGCCACCATAAGTATGGGCATTGCGTCGGCGTCGGCCTTCGACACGGTGGGTGGGTCGCAGTCGCGTGGCAGATAGCGTTGGGCACGCGACACTTTGTCGCGCACGTCGTTGGCCGCCGTTTCAAGGTCCACCGATAATTCAAACTCCACGGTTATACGGCACTGTCCCTGCTGGCTCACGCTCGACAGGGAGCGTATGCCCGGGATTCCGTTAATATTCTGTTCCAACGGTTCGGTTATCTGGTTCTCAATAACATCGGCGTTGGCACCTGCGTAACTGCAAGTAACCGAGATTATGGGGTTGTCCACCGAGGGGTATTCGCGCACTCCCAAGGTATTGTATCCGATGAGGCCGAACAGCAATATAATAATGGTAAGTACCGTAGCCAGCACCGGCCGGCGTATACTTAATTCCGAAATATTCATTTTGGGTACTCTTTTTGGGGGTTAATCGATGGCGGCTATCTTCACGGGCGAGCCCTTGCGCAACTGCAAGGTGCCAGATGTAAGAATTGTGTCGCCTGCTTGCAGGCCGTCGAGAATTTGTATCTCGGCGTCGGTACGTATGCCTATTGTGACGCTCACCGGCTCGGCTTTTCCGTTGCGGTAGACAAATACCTTGTTAATGCCCATTTCCGGCACTATGGCCTCCGAGGGAATGGCAATTGCATTCTCAATCTCTTTGTTTTTCAGTCGAATGTCGGCGTATCGTCCGGCTTTCAACTCACCACTCTCGTTGGGGTAGATGGCACGCACGCTCAATGTGTGGGTGGTTGCGTCGAGGCTCGATTCGGTTGCGTAAACCTGTGCTTCGTATGGGTGCAACTTTCCGTCCACCTTAAATTCGAGTCTTGTTCCCTTTTTAATGTCGTTTGCATTCTTCTCGGGTACCGAAAATTCTATCTTGATGGGTGTGAGGTTTGTGAGTCTTGCTATAATGGTGCTGGGCGATGCGTAGGCTCCCACGCTCACTTGGCGCAGGCCTATTGTCCCATCGAAAGGGGCACGTAGCTCGGTCATTTTTATTTCGGCCTTAACTTTGTCAATGTCGGCATTGAGCGTGGCAAGCTCGGTCTTCACCTGCTCGTATGCCTCCTTGCTCACCGCGTCGCGTTGCAACAGGGCATTCTGGCGATAGACGCGGTCCTCGGCAAGTGGCAGTTGCGATTCAAGCCTCTGCAACTGTGCCTGCAAATGGCTGTCGTTAACCTTGGCCAGAAGCTCTCCTTTTTTTACGAAACTGCCCTCGGTGAAGTAAATATCGGTTATTTTTCCCGATGTCTCGAATGATAACTCCACTTCGTCGTTGGGTACCAATTTGCCCGACACCTGTATTTCGTCGGTGAGTGTGTGCGGCTTTACAATCTTTGCGTTAACACTCAATGTGTTGCGAGCCTTCTGCTTTGGTTGTGTGTCGGCTGCGGTTAATTCATCGTTCTCGTGCGGGGTAAGCCTGTAAAATCCGAAAATGCCCAATGCTATTGCAAGCACGGCAATCAATCCCCATTTAATTTTTTTGTTCATTTTTTTATTTTGTAATTTGTTTCTTTAAAAATCAACTTCTTACAAATATAATATATTGCCGGCAAAAGTTTTTAAAAATTAGGCCTATTTTAACATAAATTATTTTTACAAAATATAAGTTACAACCTATTAGTCTAAAATAATTGGATAATTGCCCGATTTTTACTATCTTCGCGCCGAATTTATACAGACAATACTAACAAAAAATAGAATAGAATTATGATTAATGCACAAGACATTAAAATCGGTACAGCCATCCGTATGGACGGCAAGTTGTATTTTTGCATCGACTTTCTTCACGTAAAACCCGGTAAGGGCAACACCTTTATGCGTACAAAGCTCAAAGATGTTGTAGACGGTTATGTGTTGGAGCGTCGTTTCAACATCGGTGAGAAGTTGGAGGATGTTCGCGTGGAGCGTCGTCAGTTCCAGTATCTCTATCAAGAGGGTAGCGACTACATCTTTATGAACAACGAAACATACGAGCAAGTGCCCATCGCTGCCGACCAGATTAACGGCGTTGCATATATGAAGGAGGGTATGAACCTCGATGTTGTAACCGATGCTTCTACCGATACAATCCTTTTTGCCGAAATGCCCGTGAAGGTGGTTCTTGCAGTTACATACACAGAACCCGGTCTTAAAGGCGACACTGCTACCAACACCACAAAGCCCGCTACTTTGGAGACAGGTGCCGAGGTACGCGTTCCTTTGTTCATCAACGAGGGTGAGCTTGTGGAAATTGATACTCGCGATGGTTCTTATCAGGGCCGCGTGAAGGCTTAATTCATTAAACGGCTTATAAATTAAAAGATTTGTTATACTCTATAATTGTTCCGGTTTACAACAGGCCCGATGAGATTGATAAACTTCTTGAAAGCCTGTCGGCTCAAACGGTAAAGCCTTTTGAGTTGGTGATTATAGAGGATGGCTCAAAAGAACGATGCGACCATTTGATTGGTCGCTATCGTTCTTTTTTTACCATTCACTACCACTATAAGGAGAATGAGGGGCGTTGCGAGGCACGTAACTATGGCCTTGCGCGTGCCACGGGCGATTATATGCTCTTCTTCGACTCCGATGTTATACTCCCGCCATTTTATTTCGAGAGGTTGGAGGCCGCAATGGCTGCTGCGCCCTGCGACTGCTTCGGCGGCCCCGATGCAGCCAACGACTCCTTTTCGGATATGCAGAAGGCGGTGAGCCACTCGATGACCTCCTTTTGGACTACGGGTGGCATACGCGGCGGTAAGGTGGTAATGGAGAAATTCTGTCCCCGTACTTTTAATATGGGCATCTCCCGCAGGGTTTACGAAACGGTGGGGGGCTTCAATGATATGCTTGGTGAGGATATTGATTTAAGCCTTCGCATACGCAAGGCAGGGTTCGATATTCGTCTCATACGCGAAGCGTTTGTCTACCATAAACGCCGCATAGACTTTGGCCGTTTCTTCAAACAGGTAAATAACTTCGGGCAGGCACGCATTTGGCTGCAAATTCTTCACCCGGGCTCAATGAAACTTGTGCACACCCTTCCCGCGCTTATGCTCATTGCCGGAGTATTACTGCTTGTCGCATCGCTCTTCTGCCCGTGGCTGTTGCTGCTGCCGTTGCTCTATGCGCTGCTCATATTCTGCGACGCCCTTGCCAAGAAACTGAGCCCACGGGTGGCAGCCCTCTCGGTGGCGGCTGCCGCAGTGCAGATAACAGGCTATGGCACAGGCTTCCTGAAAGCCTTTTGGTTGAAGATGGTGCTCAAACAGCCTCTTGAAACTAAACGCACATTGATAAATCTTATGAACCGCGGGTGATTATGGAACAGAAGATAAGGCAAAGCATTAAGGAGTGGCCCGAGGATGAGCGTCCGCGCGAGAAGGTGCTGAAAAACGGCGTTGCGGCATTGAGTAAGTCGGAACTGCTGGCAATACTCATAGGTTCGGGAAATGCCGAGGAGTCGGCCGTGGAACTTATGAAAAAGGTTCTTGCCTCTTGTGGCGACAGCATAGCCGAGCTTGCGAAGCTGTCGGTAGACGACCTTTGCGAGTTTAAGGGGATAGGGCCGGCAAAAGCAATTACCATTGTGGCTGCCTGTGAATTGTGGAAACGTCGTCGCGACGACGACCGCAGTGAGCAGAAGCGTATAAAATCCTCGTCGGACATATATGAATATTTCTACCCTTATATGTGCGACCTCTCCGTCGAAGAGAGCTATATATTGTTGCTCAACAATATGAATAAGGTGATAGACCACGTTAAAATAAGCAGTGGCGGGCTCACCGCATCCACCGTGGATGTGCGTGTGGTGTTGCGCGAGGCTCTTATGAAACGCGCAACGGCAGTAGCCCTTTGTCACAACCACCCATCGGGCAATACCCGCCCCAGCCGCGACGATGATAATGTTACGGTGAGCATAGCAGCAGCCTGCAAAATTATGAACATCCGCTTCCTCGACCATATTATATTTACCGACGGAGCATATTTCAGTTATTGCGACGAATCGCGTCTTTAATTAGTTGTGTGTATGGAAAAAATAGTTCTTGAAGAGAAAATAGTGGAAATGATAAAGACGGTGTACGACCCCGAAATTCCCGTCAACATATACGACCTTGGGCTCATATACCGCATCGAGGTTAAGGAGGATAACTCCGTGGATATAGATATGACACTCACAGCCCCCAACTGCCCCGCAGCCGATTTTATGCTCGAAGATACACGTCAGAAGGTAGAGTCGATAGAGGGGATTGGTGCGGTGAATATTCAGTTGGTCTTTGAGCCCGAATGGTCGCAAGACCTTATGACCGAGGAGGCCAAGCTGGAACTTGGTCTATTGTAGAATGTAACCCACCCGCTTCCCTATGAAAAAGATATATTTCCTCTCCGATGCTCATCTTGGCTCTTGGGCAATAGAGCACAGCCGCACCCACGAGAGAAGGCTCGTATCGTTTCTCGACAAAATTAAGAACGATGCAGCGGCCGTGTATATGCTCGGTGATATGTTCGATTTTTGGTACGAACATAAATACTGCGTGCCAAAGGGCTTCACCCGCTTCCTTGGCAAAGTGTCGGAACTTACCGACAAGGGAGTGGAGGTACACTTCTTTACCGGCAATCACGACCAATGGTGCCTCGACTATTTTGAAAAAGAGTGTGGCATTATTCTGCACCGTGAGCCCTGCCTTGTGGAACTGAATGGCAAGGAGTTTTTCCTTGCTCACGGTGATGAATTCTCAAAAGACAAGATCTATTTGTTGCTGCGCAAAATATTCCACAGCAAGTTCCTGCGCCGATGCTTCTCGATGCTGCACCCCCGTTGGAGCCTGTGGATGGGCAACAGCTGGGCGCGCCACAGTATGATTAAACACAAGGTGAAGGGCGATACTCCCTTCCTTGGTGCCGAAAATGAATTCTGCGTGCAGTTTGCCACGGAGTATTTGAAGAAGCATCCCTCGGTCGATTGTTTCATCTTCGGTCACAGGCATGTCGACGAGGATTTTCCGTTGGGCGAGGCCTCCCGTTGCATCTTTTTGGGCGACTGGATTTCAAATTTTGCCTATGTGGTGTACGACGGCAAGGATATTATGCGTAAACACTATATAGAGGGTGAGTCAATGATATAAGCCATATAGAGCAAGGGGGCGACTGAGAAAGTCGCCCCCTTGCTCTATGGTTCTCTTTGCTTCCCGCTAATTTTTATAATCGTCAAAATTGTAAATATACTCCCTGTTGTATTTTCTTTCATATTGTTCCTTTTTATGCGGGAACAAGGCCGGGTAGTTTATCCCGTCGTAGAAGTATTGGAATACTGTGCGGGAAATTTCCATTTCTTCGTGGAAGTTGTTGCAAAATTCTGTATCTTTGTTCAGCCTTGCAGTGTCAACAGGGAAATATTGTGCAGTAGCGTTTGTTGACAAGGTTATTAGTAGTAGCGTGGTGAAAAATAGTCGTTTCATATTGCTTCTTCGACAAAAGTATAATACAAATGTACAAACAAGGTCGTTAAATTACCAATTTGTGCAGATAAAATTATTTACCCATAAAAACAGGGTACCCGTTCAAATGAACGGGTACCCTGCAATATTTATCTGTATCGAGCGTGATTATTTCATACCCTTTACAATTTCGTATGTATCGCTTGCAATCATCAACTCCTCGTCGGTGGGAATGAGCAACACTTTCACTTTTGAATCGGGAGTTGAGAGCACAGCCTCTTCGCCACGGGTTACGGCGTTCTTCTCCTTGTCGAGCTTCACACCCATAAATTCAAGGCCTTCAAGCACAGCCTCGCGACAATCTGCCTGATTTTCACCAACACCGCCGGCGAAGATAATAACATCTACTCCGCCCATTGCAGCAGCATATTCACCAATGTATTTCTTAATGCGGTAGAAGTACATTGTGTTAGCGAGTATGGCGCGTTTGTTGCCTGCATCGGCCTCGGCCTTTACTTCGCGCATATCACTCGACACGCCCGATACTCCTGCCATTCCCGATTTTTTGTTCAAAAGGTCGGAGAGGCCGTGAGTGTCCAATCCCATCTTGTCCATAATAAAGGGGATTGCACCCGGGTCGATGTCACCGCTGCGTGTGCCCATCATAAGGCCGGCGAGGGGGGTGAGTCCCATAGATGTGTCGATGCTCTTGCCGTCCTTTACAGCAGCGCAAGAACCGCCGTTGCCAATGTGGCAGGTGATTATCTTGCTGCCCTCGGCGGGAATACCAAGCATCTCTAATGCACGCTTGGTGATATAACGGTGCGATGTTCCGTGGAATCCGTAGCGGCGTATGCCATACTTCTCGTACAACTCATAGGGGATGGCGTACATATAAGCATAGTCGGGCATTGTCTGGTGGAACGCTGTGTCGAATACTCCCACCTGTGGAATTTCGGGGGCAACCTCCTTAACGGCGTTAACGCCTTTGAGGTTGGCGGGGTTGTGCAGGGGGGCAAGGTCGTTGCAAGCCTCGAATGTTTCGAGAACCTCGGGGGTGAGCAGTGTCGATGCGCTGAACTTCTCGCCACCGTGTACCATACGGTGGCCCACTGCGTCGATATCCTCGATTGATTTTACAACGCCGTATTTGTCGCTTGTCAATAGGTCGATGATGAGGCGCACGCCGGTTGTGTGCTCGGGGATTGCCGCGAAAATAGTCTCTTTCTCGCCGTTGGGCAATGTGAATTTAATGAACGAGCCTTCGAGGCCTATTTTCTCAATACCGCCTTTTGCGAGTACCTCTTTTGTCTCAATATCAAACAATTGGTATTTGATAGATGAACTTCCGCAGTTCAATACAAGTATTTTCATAGTGTGTATCTCTGTTTAGTTTTTAGCAGCAATAGCTTGGTTGGCTGTAATGGCAATCATCATATAAACATCCTCGATGGAGCAACCGCGTGAGAGGTCGTTCACAGGGCGTGCAATACCTTGAAGCACGGGGCCGATAGCTTCGGCACCGCCCAGACGCTGTACAAGTTTGTAACCGATGTTTCCTGCGCCAAGGTCGGGGAAGATGAGTACGTTGGCTTTTCCTGCAACGGTTGAGCCAGGAGCCTTGCTCTGTCCCACAAATGGCACGAGGGCTGCGTCGGCCTGCAATTCTCCGTCGATAGAGAGTTCGGGAGCAAGTTCGTGTGCGAGTCTTGTGGCCTCAACCACTTTGTCAACCATTTCGTGCTTGGCCGAGCCTTTGGTCGAGAAGCTGAGCATTGCAACGCGGGGCTCCTCGAAGCCTGCGATTGCTTTTGCTGTTTGTGCGGTGCACACTGCTATTTGCGACAATTGGTTGGCGTCGGGGGTGGGGGTAACGGCTACGTCGCCCACGAAGAGAACACCATCCTCGCCATACTCTTTCGCATTTGTAATCATCATCATCGCACCCGATACACAGCTTATTCCGGGGGAGGTCTTTATAATCTGCAATGCGGGGCGCAATACGTTGCCTGTGGTGTTCTGTGCACCGGCAACCTGCCCGTCTGCGTCGCCGTTCTTTATTATCAGGCAGCCAAGATACAAGGGGTTGCATACGAGTTTCTGTGCATCCTCCATTGTCATTCCTTTTGCCTTGCGCAATTCGTAGAGGAGGGTTGCATACTTCTCGGCGTCGGGGTTGTTGGCAGGGTCGATTATTGTTGCCTTCTCAATGTTTGTGAGCCCGAATTTAGAGGCGAGTGAGAGTATTTCCTCTTTGTTGCCAATGAGGATAATTTCGGCAATGCCGTCGGCAATAGCTTTGTCGGCAGCCTTCAATGTGCGCTCCTCTGTGCCTTCGGGGAGTACGATGCGCTGTTTGTTGTTGCGAGCGCGGTCGAGTAGATTTTTTATAACATCCATTGTTGTAAATTTATTATAGTTTCACTAATTTCTAAAAATGTTGTCTGTGGAATGTTATCTCGCAGGCATATAGTGTTGCGACAGAGGCAAGGTCGTGCGGCTGTTGGGTGTTGCTGACGGCAACCGGTGAGGCAACAAATGGCGGCATTGTGTAAAAATGCCATATTCAACCGCAAAGTTACGCTATTTTACTGCGTTTAACAAAATATGTGGCTGAAATTTATTTATAAATTTAGAAGTTGTTTAAAATTTATTTCGCGATTGTTTGAGGATTGTTTTTTTATTTGGCTTTGATATATTTTTTATAAGAAATTTAAAAAACTTCTTATTGTTAAGTGTATCTTCGCGTAACGATTGATTATTTTCAGAAGGAATTTAAATAGCATTCTTATGCAACAACCGCGTTTCGATATTTTGCGCCCGTCGGCGGTGAAGGAACAATTGTGTGAACTGTGGCAGGAGGCTTTTGGCGACAGCCGCGAGTTTGTCGATGCCTTTTTTGCTCACTTTCCCTGTGACGATTGTGCCCACACTCTCTCGCTTGGCGGCAGGGTAGTATCGGTACTCTACGCTTTGCCATCTACGCTGTGTATAGCTGGCAGTGAGCACTCTGCTGCCTATATTTATGCTGTTGCCACTGCAGCCGATTGTCGCGGCAGGGGTTATATGCAACTGCTTGTGGAGCGTGTGGAGGGGCTTTTGCGCAGCCGTGGAGTGGAATATCTTTACCTTCTTCCTGCGTCGGGAACGTTACGCAATTATTACTCGCGGTTGGGATATTCTGTCTGCTCTTCAAGGGCGGTTGAGTATTTGTCACAGCCGCACGGCGGGAGTGGGGCCTTTCGCTTCGAGGAGGCTGCTTTTTCTCCCCGTCTGGCAGATTTTTGCATTGAGCAACAGCGCAGTAACGCACCCTCGGTGGTTCACTCGGCAGCCTCGCTTGCAATGAACTTTTTTAATTGCCGCTCACAGGGTGGTGGGGTGTTTGCCGTTTACGACAGTGAGCGCATCGTCTCTCTCGCTTTTGTGGCAATGGATGGCGATGGGCCTTTGCTGCTTGAATGTTATTCGGCGTCGCTCGTGGCGAAGGATTTTATGATACAATCGCTCTGCGGGCACTTTGCCGTCGATACTATGCGTGCTTTTGTGCAGGGAAAGGGCGAGCCTTGTTGTATGGTGCGCCGTCTCACAGGCTCGGGCACTCTCCCCGCCTGTGTGAATATATCTCTTCTGCTCGATAAATAAATGCAGTATCTCCCCTGCTGTTTGGGAATTTATTGCTATTTTCGCGTGTCTAAATTAAGAAACTATGAAAAAAATCGTATATATGTTTGTGGCACTCCTTGCCGCACTCCTCTCCGTTGCTTGCAACAAACCTGCAATCGCTCCCCCCGACGAGGTTGCGGTAAAGCTCTATAATGCAATAACCTCTGGCGATGCTACATACGTTAAAAAGCATCTGCATTTTCCCAACCCTGTGGACTATGAGGTTTTTTGCGAGTATCTGGATATGGCACTCCGCTCCGATGAGTATTGGGAGCGCACCGAGGGTTACAAGGCCGATTATAGTGCCATCGATACAAAAATCTATGGCGACGAGGCTTACGTGGAGTTACAGGGGGAAACGCCTCTTAACGGCATTGCCACAATGACAGTGCATCTGCTCTTTATCGACGGAATGTGGAAGGTCGACGGCAATCAAGGGGTGCTGCATAGCAAGAAGTAAAAAGTACCTGTAACAACGGGCGCACACGCCGGTGCGCCCCTACAAGCAACAGAGACCCGCAACGTAGGGGCAGACCGATGTGTCTGCCCAAAAAGGAAACATCGGCAAAACAGTATCCTCAGCTTTTCTTTGTTTCTTCTTCCGCAACAAAAATAGCGGGACAGCTTTGTTTGGCTGCCCCGCTCGGTAGGTTATTTTCTTGCTGTTGTCTACGCCAACAGGCTTTTAAGTTCGTCGGTGGTCATCTGCTTCTGCTCGCCGGTGGTCATATTTTTAACGGCGATGGTGCCGTCGGCAATCTCCTGCTCGCCAATGATGGCAACGTAGGGGATTGCGTGGTTGTTGGCATATCCCATCTGCTTTTTCATCTTGTCGCTGCTGGGGAACAATTCTGCCGAAATTCCGCAGGCACGCAATTCGCCGATGATGCCAAGCGAGTGAATGGCCTCTCTCTCTCCGAAGTTCACGAACATTATCTGTGTATTGTTTATTGCTTCGTTGGGGTAGAGCGACAGTTGGTTCATTACATCGTATATGCGATCGGCGCCAAAGGAGATTCCCACGCCCGACACGCCGTCGAGCCCGAATACTCCGGTGAGGTTGTCGTAACGGCCGCCGCCGGTGATACTGCCTATTGTAACATCGAGTGCCTTCACTTCCAAGATGGCTCCCGTATAGTAGTTGAGGCCGCGTGCGAGGGTAAGGTCAAGGTCGAGTGCGCTGTTGATTTTCAACCCCTTTATGGTGTTGAGTATGAAGTTTGTCTCCTCCACGCCTTTTTCGCCTGTGGCGTTGCCGCGCAGAGTGTCGGCGATAATCTGCAACTTCTCCTCGTTGCCGCCCTGCGCTTGCAGAATGGGCAATAGTTTCTCTATGGAGCCGTCGCCGATGCCTTTCTCTTTTAGCTCGGCAATAACACCGTCGAGCCCTATCTTGTCAATCTTGTCGATGGCAACGGTAATGTCGACAATCTTTTCGGGCTCACCGATAACCTCGGCAATGCCGGCGAGAATTTTTCTGTTGTTCAGCTTTATGGCTACACGTATATTCAGTTTGCTGAATACATAATCGATGAGCTGTATGAGCTCAACCTCGTTAATGAGCGAATTGTTGCCGATTATGTCTGCGTCGCACTGATAGAATTCGCGGTAGCGCCCTTTTTGCGGGCGGTCGGCACGCCACACGGGCTGTATCTGGTAGCGCTTGAAGGGGAACACAAGCTCGTCGCGGTGCATCACCACGTAGCGTGCGAAGGGCACGGTAAGGTCGTATCGCAACCCCTTCTCGCAGAATTTCGATGCTAATTTGGCAGCGTTGCGGCTGAGCAACTCCTCGTCGGTGAGATTGCTGAAATAGTCGCCCGAGTTCTGTATCTTGAAGAGGAGTTTGTCGCCCTCGTCGCCATATTTTCCCATAAGCGTGCTCAAATTCTCCATTGCCGGCGTTTCAATCTGCTTGAATCCGAAAATGTGAAAAGCCTTGCGTATAGTGTCGAATATGTAGTTTCTCTTCGCCATTTCTGTGGGCGAAAAGTCGCGTGTTCCTTTGGGTATTGATGGTTTTGCTGCCATTAGTCGCGTCGGTTAAGATAAATCATTACATAATAGAGTAGTGTGGCAAGCGACGAGAGGGCCGCTACCACGTATGTGTATGCCGCCGAGCGCAGTGCGCTTGTGGCATATTTGTGGTTGCTTGCGTTGGTTATTCCGGCGGCCGACAACCAAGTGAGGGCGCGACGGCTGGCGTCAATTTCCACGGGCAGTGTTACGAAACTGAATATGGTGGTCATTGCAAAGAGCACAATGCCGGCAAGCAGAATTCCGGGGAAAGTCTGCACGGTGAGTATTCCGATGAGAAGTATCCACGACATTATACTTGACGAGAATTGCACCACAGGCACCAGCTTGCTGCGTATTGTGAGGGGGGCGTATGCGTGTGCGTGCTGCAAGGCGTGCCCACACTCGTGTGCCGCAACTGCCGCTGCCGCAATGCTTGCCGAGTTATATACTCCGCTACTCAAATTAACGGTCTTGTTTGTGGGGTTGTAGTGGTCGGTGAGCATTCCGGGGGTACTTGTCACGGTAACATCGTAAATGCCATTGTCGCGCAACATTCTCTCGGCAACCTCGCGACCGGTCATCCCTATGGGCATTTTCGAGAATTTCTCGAACTTGCTTTTCAGGTTGGCCTGCACAATGTAGCTCACTATTGCAATGCCGATGAACAGGAACAGATAGGTGTAGTCGTATCCCACTGTCTGTGTCGCATAGGCGGTTATAAATGATAGTATATTCATATTTGTCTAATATATCAGTTGTTTTGTGTAGCAATGTCATTCCGACAGAGCGTAGCGACGAGGAATCTCAAAAATATAAAATAGATTTCTCCTTCCTATCGGTCGTCGAAATGACAAATAAGTTAAATTGAACGTTCAATTGTCTGGTCTCTGTCGGGGCCGATAGAGAGATACTTCACGGGAACGCCTAATTCATCTTCGAGGAATTTTATATAATCCTTGAATGCTTGTGGCAATTCCTCTTCGCTTTTCAGCTGTGTAAGGTCGGTCATCCAGCCTTTAAGCTCGGTGTACACAGGCTCCACGCCCTCAATGTCGTAGGGCAGGTGGGTGAGTGTCTCGCCGTTTTTCTTGTAGGCGATACAGGCCTTTATGGTGGGGAATGTGTCGAGCACGTCGCTCTTCATAAGTATCAGATGGGTTACGCCGTTCACCATAATTGTGTATTTAAGGGCTACAAGGTCTATCCAACCGCAACGACGTTCACGGCCTGTAACGGCACCATATTCGTGGCCGCGGTCGCGCATCTCCTTGCCTGTTTCGTCGAAAAGTTCGGTGGGGAAGGGGCCTGCTCCCACGCGTGTGCAGTAGGCCTTGGTAATTCCATAAACATTGCCTATTCTGCGGGGCGCAATGCCGAGGCCTGTGCAGGCACCGGCGCACACGGTGTTGGACGATGTTACAAAGGGGTAGCTGCCAAAGTCAATATCGAGCATACTTCCTTGTGCACCCTCGCCAAGCACACTCTTACCCTCGTTCATAAGGTCGTTTATCATCTGCTCACTGTCGATGAGGCGGAATTTTTTAAGATACTCTATGCCTTCGAGCCACTTTATCTCCATTTCGGCAATGTCGTAGCTGTAATTCATATTTTTGAGTATCTCCTCGTGGCGTGCCTTTGCCGCAGCATATTTTGCTTCGAAATTTTCGAGAATATCGCCCACACGCAATCCGTTACGGCTTATCTTGTCGGTGTATGTGGGGCCGATGCCTTTTCCTGTGGTACCCACTTTTGCATCGCCTTTTGCAGCCTCGTAGGCAGCGTCGAGAATGCGGTGGGTGGGGAGAATAAGATGAGCCTTCTTCGAAATAAAGAGGTTCTTTGTGAGGTCGTATCCGGCCTTGACAAGGTCCTCGGCCTCTCCTTTGAAGAGTGCAGGGTCGAGCACCACTCCATTGCCTATTATATTAGTCTGCCCGCCTTGGAATATTCCCGAGGGTATTGAGCGCAATACAAATTTCTTGCCGTTGAACTCCAATGTGTGTCCGGCGTTGGGGCCGCCTTGGAAACGGGCTACTACATCGTATTTTGGGGTAAGCACGTCTACAATTTTACCTTTGCCTTCGTCGCCCCATTGTAATCCTAATAGTACATCAATATTCTGCTTCATTGTTCTAACTTTTTTTTACCCTCGCTCTGCGTCGCTTTACTGCCTGATGGCATTTGTTGCATAGCCCGTAGATGTATAAAGAGTAATGTGTTAAATGAAATTTTTTTATATTCGCGGTTAGTTTTTCTGTTAAATCAAGGTCGTTAATTTCCACCACTTTATGGCAATTGGTGCACACAAGATGCCCCTTGCCGCTGTTGAAACATTTTTCGTATTTCGACTCCTGCCCGAACTGGTGGTGGGTAACAAGATTGGCGTTAATTAGTAACGCAATCGTGTTGTATATGGTTGCACGGCTCACTCTGAACTTTTCGTTCTTTTCCATATACGTGAGCAGTGTCTCAATATCGAAACTGCCGTTTATGGAGTAAATGGCCTTCAAGATTGCGTAACGCTCGGGGGTACAACGCATTTTGTTAACCTTCAAATAGTCGGTTAATATCTGCATTATTGTATCCTCGCCGGTGTTATTCATTCTTTTTAGGATATTGCATACAAAGTTACCTTTTTTTTTACAATATACGCCGTTATATTCTCTTTTTTTATGCGAAAATATGTTGTAACGGCGTGTGCTGTGTCAGCGGGCAGTGTAATCGGCTATCATTGCCGAGAGTTTGCTGCCCTCCCCGGCAATGGAGCGGATGGAGCGGGCGCGGCTCTCGTCGGCATCTATGTAACGGCAGAGTGCTGTGAATGCGGTGCGTGTGAGCGGGCTGTTTGTGTCGCCTGTGAAGAGTGTGGATATTTGTTTGTAGAATTTCTCCTCCTCGGCAGGGGTGAATTGTGCCCCTTTTCTTATGAGGTGAGTGAGGGTGAGGTATCCGCAATATTGTGTGAGCCCCTCGCTCGGCTCTATCCATCGCAGGGCATCGCTTGCGGCTGTGGGCAGCTTGCACAGGATGGTCATTGCAAGGTGGTCGGCAATTTCGGTGAAGGGAGTCTCGGCTATCCATTTTTCGGCAATCTCGCAGTAGTGCTCCTGTGGCATAAGAAATATTGCCAGCAATTTACACTCTCTTATATTTTCTTGCCACAATGCGGTTGCAAGCTCCTTACTTTGGCTGTATTCTTGTGCAATGGATTTTAAGCGGGGAACTTCGACTCCGAAATTTATCTTATAGTCGAGCCCCTGCCGGCGTTGGTGCATCGATACTATACCGTTCATCGACAGCCTGAGGCTCTGTTTTATTCTCTTTGTTGTTTCGTGTAAATGTTCTTCCATTCGCTGTTACTTTGTTGTGAAATTCCGTTTCCTGTAACTGTTTGGTGTTTCACCCATTATGCGATAGAACGAAGCGTAGAACGATTGTCTGTTGGCAAACCCCACGGCAAGTCCTATCTCCTCAATTGTCATATTGGAGTATCGTTTGTCGGTCATACAGTAGAGTGCCTCCTTTATGCGATACTCGTTTACAAGGCTCGAAAAATTGGTCTTGAACCTTGAATTTATAACAGCCGACAGATAGCGCGTGTTTGTGTTTAGCTCATTGGCAAGAGCCTTTGCCGAAAAGTCCTTTTCGCGGTATCTTTTCTCAATTACTATTATGCGCAGAATTTTGTCGTATAGTTCATCGGCAAGCTCTGCGCGTATGAGGCTGCGGTAGGGAGCATTCTTTTCGGTTCTCTCCTTAATGTTATAGGGCTTTGTAGTTTTTGCAGTCATAATTTTCTCTCTTTTTCACAGCGAGTGCAGTCTATGTTTGAGTTTACCTCAAAGATACGCAGAAACGAGCAGGAAATAACAAGTTTACTTGATTATTTTATACAGCGAGTGCAATCTATTTTCGCGATTTATCGCAAAGATAGGGAATTTAAGGGGAAAATAAACACATTTGCGTGAAGAAATGTGCGATTATTGCAGAAAAATCAGCGAAAGGGGTATTTTAAAGGCCGAAAAGGGTGCTACCGAGGCATTTGTTGGGGAGTGCTCATAAGTTTCACAGCCTTGCGACGATGGCGCAAGGCTGCATCGTCGTGCCCCAATTCCTGCAAAAGTTCGGCACACAGAATGTGATAGTTAGCATTCTGTCCATCGAGTTTAAGAGCCTTTCTCACATCCTGTAACGCAAGTTCGGGCTGTTTTTGTGTGCGCTCTATATTGCTGCGTGCAATGTAATATTCGGGACATTCGGGGTTCTCTTCTATGAGAGTTTCGAGCATCATAAGCGCATCGTTTATGTTGCCATCCTTTTCGTAGAGCAGCGCAAGCCCCAGCCGTGCGCCCTTGTCGTTATTGTCGGTGGAAATAAGCCTGATAAAATCCTGTTTCCCCTCTTTGTAATTTCCTGCCGCAGTGTGTGCTCCGGCTCTGAAACGGAGAATATCTCTGTTGTCGGGCTGTCGTTCCAGAATTTTGTCGTAGCAGGCAATGGCCTCTTTTGCGCTGTCGAGTTCCAGCAGGATGTTGCCTCGTTGCGTGAGAAGCGATATTGATGCAGTGTCCATTGCCAATGCCTTTGCATAGCTCTCGGCGGCACTCTCTTTTTTGCCGCTCATACGTTGCGCATACCCCAGATTGGTGAGGGTGTAAATTTTCTCGCTCTTGCTCTCTGCTGCATTGGTAGCACGCTGAAAGTACTCGGCAGCCTTGGCATATTGCCCCTCTTCAAGCTCTTTTTTACCGCTCTCCACAAGCTCGGTATAATCCTGTGCAAAGAGTGTCTGCACCATTGCCATCAGCACTATTATTGCAATAAATCTCATAGCTCTGTAATTATTTCCACGGCGAAGATACTACAATTTGTCTTTAATTGGTGTTAAGAATGTATAATATTATCAAAGGCCGCCTGTGAGGGGCAGCCTTTGATAATATGCTAATAGCCTTTGTAATCAGGCACAATGCTTGAATCTTACGTTTGTTCTGTAACCATAGATGGTAATTACAATGAAACAAATGAGTGGAAGGGTAAACGACAGATGCGTTGCCGGCATTCCGGCAATTGTGCCCATATCTATCAACGCTGCCTGTAAGGGGGGCAGTACCGAACCGCCGAGAATGGCCATAATGAGCCCTGCTGCGCCGAATTTAGCATCCTCGCCAAGGCCGCGCAGCGCAATTCCGTATATTGTGGGGAACATAAGCGACATACAGGCCGAAATTGCAACAAGGCAGTAGAGCCCGTAAACATTTTCAAACAGAATTACTCCTGTGGTAAATATACAACCGCCTATTGCAAGAATGGTGAGCAACAACCCCGGCTTTATGAAACGCAACAGGAAGGTGCAGATGAAGCGACTGCAACAGAATATTACCATTGCTGCAATGTTGAACTTCTGCGAGAGAATTTCGGCAGTTCTCTCCTCCATTCCTTCGAGCATAAAAATGTGTGTGCCATATTGTATGATAAAGGTCCAGCACATAGTCTGCGCTCCCACATAAAAGAATTGCGCAATAACTCCCTCGCGGTAGTTGCTTATCTTCACCAATCTTTTCAGGGTGGTGCCAAGATTGATGCTTGTATCCTTGTCACCGTTTTTAGGCATCTTGGTGAAGAAGATGAGCAGGAATATTATGGCAATTATTATGCCTATTGCAAGATAGGGGGCAGTGAGAATGTTAAGGTCGGCCTCTTTCATTGCCTCAAATTCCGCATCGCCCAGCAGTGCACGTTCACTTGTGCTCAACGGGTTGAGCTTCGCCTGAATAAAATTCATTGCAACGTACATTCCCATAAGCGAGCCTATGGGGTTGAAAGCCTGTGCAAGGTTTAAACGTTGCGTGGCTGTCTCCTCGCTTCCCATCGACAGAATATAGGGGTTGGCGCTTGTTTCGAGGAACGACAATCCGCAGGTGAGTATAAAATAGGCCATAAGGAAGGGAAAGTAGGCTCCGCTCATTTTTGCGGGGAAAAAGAGCAATGCTCCCACTGCATAGAGGGCGAGGCCCAGCAGTATTCCGGCCTTGTAGGAGAATTTTCTTATGAAAATAGCGGCGGGCAGTGCCATTACAAAATAACCCGCATAGAATGCCACCTGCACCAAAGTGCCCTCGGTTACATTCATTCTGAATATCTTTGAAAAAGCCTTTACCATCGGGTGGGTAATGTCGTTGGCAAAGCCCCAAAGGGCGAAACACGATGTTATTAGAATGAATGGTAACAGATAGCTCACTCCGTCTTTCGACAGGATGGCAATATTCTTCCTTTTCATTATAGATTGTATGTGATTATTGAATCCCTATGTTCTTGTGCAGACAAGTACCCCCGTTGGGAATCGAACCCAAATTTAAGGTTTAGGAAACCTTCGTTCTATCCATTGAACTACAAGGGCAACACTATTCTACTCGTTTGACTGCGCGAAGATAGGAAATTTATTCGCAATCGTCAAATGTGTGATTATCAAAATGCCTTTTTACAGCCGTTTTTTGTTATTATTGCAACTATTCGTTTATGGGCTGCGTAGAGAATTCAATGCCGCATCCGGTAGCTCTTTGCAGTTCCACCCAGCTGACAGCCTTGTTGAAGAGCGACTCAATATAGCTGCCGGCCATTTCATTTTGTCGGCGCTCTATGGATATATAGTCGAGGAAGGAAATCTCGCCAAGTTCGTATGCTTTTCTCTTGCTTGCCACTATTTGGGACATTTCGTCTACCATCCGGCGGGTGAAAGTCTGTGTCTGCATTATGGCGTATAGGTAGTCGTTGTAGGCCTGTTTAACCTCACTTTGCACTATGAGGGTTGCATTCTCGGCCTCTTGCTTGGCCTGTTGCACTATGAGGCGGTCGGCTGTGCGGGTGCCACTGTTAAGGTTCGAGAATTTAAGGGGAATGGCAATGCCGGCCTTTACAGTGGTGAATGAGGGGTCGAATGGCTCCTCGATGCGGGCTCCGCGGTTGTATGTGGCTCCAACGGTTATGTCAATATCTGTTCGACGCTGTGCAGCATTGAATTTGCGCGAGGCCTCGGCAATATCCACTCGGCAGAGGGCTGCTTGAAGGTCGGC
Organism: Bacteroidaceae bacterium; assembly: GCA_045634365.1. Taxonomy (GTDB): domain Bacteria; phylum Bacteroidota; class Bacteroidia; order Bacteroidales; family Bacteroidaceae; genus HGM04593. Next base: position 55,841 of record JAZRAC010000067.1, read on the forward strand.
ACGATTGGCGGTGGCTCGTTCCATATATGTGTCGACAGGGTAGATGGGCTCTTCTGTTTCGAGCGTGCCCGCTCCTCTTATATCTTCGGCACCGTTAAGGTTGCCCATATAATAGCCGAGCTTTATGGCTGTCTTTTTTACTGCTGCTTCGGCGGCGAGGCGGTTGTTGTGTGCAAGGCCGGCTGCCATTCGGCTGTCGAGCCAATCTGCTTTTGCAATATCTCCTTTTATGTATCGCAGGCTGTCGTTGCCGGCAACGCCGGCGAGGTTTTTCTCGTTGTTGCTCTCAATTTGCAGCTGTGCTATTGCTTTGAGATGTTCCAGATAGGCTATCGTGGCGTCGGCGCGAAAGTTGCGCATATACTCCTCCAAGAGGGCTGCCGTCTCTTTCTGCTGCTCGCGGGCAACAGCTATTCTGCCACTGCGCACTCCGAATGTGAAACTGCGACTCAATTCTCCATCTATGGCCCATCCGAGTTTCTTGTCCCAATTTTCGTTGCTGCTGTATGTTACGGCAAGTGTGGGGTCGCTGTGTGTTTTTGAGGCTTTTACATTGGCAGCGGCAATATCTATATTGAGCTGTTGAGCCGTGAGTGCAATATTGTCGGCGAGCACTCGCTCCATATATTGTCCGTATGTAATTTCCTGTGCGGCAGCCATCATAGAGGCTGTTGCCAGAATTGCAATTAGTATCTTCTTCATTTGCGATTTTTTTATTGTGCGAATGTAGTGCAAATTTCTTGCAAACTGCTTGCAATGTTACATTGCTGCGGATTATTCTTGCGGGGTGAGCCCCATCTTTGCTGCTTCCTGTAAGAGAAGGTTGCGTGCAGCCTCATACTCGTTAGGTATAATTCCATCGAGTATGGCATCCTTTACAAGGCTTTTCAATTGCCCCACTTTGTCGCAAGGTGGCAGGGCGAACATTCTCATAATCTCGCCACCATCCACCGGAGGCTGGAAATTGCGTATGCGGTCCTTCTCTTCAATATCTTTGAGCTTCTGGCGCACTATGCGGAAGTTGTTGAGAAACTGTTTCTTGCGTTGCTCGTTCTTTGATGTAATATCAGCCTCGCACAGTAGCATAAGGTCGTCAATGTCGTTGCCCGCGTCGAAGAGCAGACGACGCACGGCCGAGTCGGTTACAATATCGTCGGCAATGGCTATCGGGCGCATATGCAACCCCACGAGCTTGGCAACGTAGCGCATCTTCTCATTCTGCGGCATTTTAAACTCCCTGAATATGTGTGCCGTCATCTTCTCCCCCACAAAATTGTGATTGTGGAAGGTCCATTTGAGCACAGGGTCCCAACGCTTGGTCTTTGGCTTGCCAATATCGTGCAACAGCGCCGCCCAACGCAGCCACAGATTGTCGCTCTTCTTGGCAACATTGTCGAGCACCTCCAACGTGTGGTAGAACATCTCCTTGTGGCCGTAGCCGTTTCTTGTTTCCACCCCCTGCATCGCTGCAAGCTGTGGGAAGATAAGTTCCAGAAGGCCGCAACGGTCGAGCTCTATAAAGCCTTTCGAGGGAATGGGCGAGAGGAGTATCTTGTTCAACTCCTCGTTTATCCTTTCGCGTGAGATTATTTTTATGCGCTCCCTATTCTCGCACAATGCTTCAAAAGTCTCGTCCTCTATGTAAAAATTTAGCTGTGTGGCGAAACGTATGCATCGCATCATACGCAGGGGATCGTCGCTGAATGTTATTCCCGGCTCCAACGGGGTGCGTATTATGCGGTCTTCAAGGTCGAGTATCCCGTCGAAAGGGTCGACAAGTTCGCCGAAGCGTTTGCCGTTGAGGCATATAGCCATTGCGTTAATGGTAAAGTCGCGACGATTCTGGTCATCTTCCAGCGTGCCATCCTCCACAATAGGGTTGCGCGAATCGTGGCTGTACGACTCGCGGCGGGCACCCACAAACTCAATCTCGTGCCCCTTGTACTTCACCTGCGCCGTACCGAAATTTGCATAAACAGCAACATACGCACCCTTCCCCAGCTTTTTGCCGAAGGCACGCGCCATCTCTATGCCTTTGCCCACCACCACCACATCAATGTCGGTCGATGGCCTTTCGAGAAAAATATCGCGCACATATCCTCCAACCACATAACACTCCATTCCAAGTTCGTCGGCAGTTTCCGATATTTTACGGAATATGGGCGTATCTATTATTTTGCAAAGTTCTTCTTTGGTGGGCTTGTACATAATATATATATATGAATTTATGTTGCGCGAAGATACCTATTTTTGCCGTATTTATAAAATTGAGAGGTATAAAAATAGTAAATAGGGCAGTTTGTGGATTATTCAGCATTGGTTGCTGTTTGTATTTTTTGAGAAAAGTGGTTATCTTCGCCACCATAAAAAGTGAAGATTATGAAAAAGAGATACCTATTTTCGGCCGCAGCAGCATTGTTGCTTGCAACATCGTGCGGAGAGTCGGTCGACAGCAAGGCCGGCCGTCTGTTGCAAGAGGCCACAGCCGCCTTTTCGGCAGGTGAGTACCAGAATGCAAAATTGTTGATAGACAGTATAAGAAACTCCTATCCAAAGGCTTTTGAGGCTCGCCGCGGAGCGTTGGAACTGATGCGCGATGTTGAGCTTGCCGAGCAACAGCGCACACTCGATTATTGCAATGAAATGATTGCTTCGCTCTCGGCGCAACGCGATAGTTTGTTGCCCTCTTTCGAGTTTGAGAAGAACAGTCGCTATCAGGATGAGGGCTCCTATATATCTTCCTCACAAGCCAATAGAGTAAATGTATTTAATTCGTACCTGCGCGCGCGCGCGACAGAGAGCGGAACACTCTATTTAACATCGCTGTACCGCGGAAAGAAAATCGCCCACACTGCCGTTAAAGTGTCGTCGGGCGACAGCTATGCAGTGTGCGACAAAGCTTTCTCCTCGCACAATTTCCGTAATTTGGGAGTAAATAATGAACGCCTCGACTTTATATATGGAGAGGATGGAGGCATAATAGATTTTATATCTGTGGCGACAAAGCCTGTTACGGTGGAACTTACAGGCAAGGAGGGAAGCAGCAAATATACCCTGCGTGCCGAGGATGCCAAGGCCATTGCCTCCGTTGCCGAATTATCTAAAATACTTAAATCCATCGACGAATTCCGCAAAATGGCGGCCGAGGCCTCACGACACATAACTTTTGTGAAGAAAACCCGTGAACGCTTTTCGGCCGATACTTTACAAGCAAAATAATTAACAACTTAAAAATAGATGGCGGTGACCTATTTTACTTTTGGGTCATCGCCATTTGTTATTTGTTCAACGAGAAGCGCATACTCAATCCAAAATCGGTGGTGGTAGTGGGGTATGAACTCGACGAAATTAACGGAACGGTTCTCTGCCTGTCGAAGTAGAGACTGAATGTGAGGTTCTTGCTGTAAGCATAATCGGCAGTGAACGAGTAGTTGAACGACTTATTTCCGCTTGTCGCCTGTGTGGTGCCTAAATCTATGCTGCGGCACAAAGAACTGTTGTTCTTGAACGAGAAGTCGGCACGCAGGTTAATATCGCTGCCAATGCTCTTGCTCTCGCCATCCTTGCCTTTTTTCTTCTTTGCCTTCTTCCCGCTGTTGCCCAGCCATTTGTTCAGCAGTTTGAAGTTCACAATCTTGTAACCAACGTTGAAGGCAATCTCCTCGGTGTGTGTCTCCACAAGTTGAATGGCAGTGAGGCTTAAATTAAGCACACGCGATTTTATGAATTTTGCACCAATTGTGAGGTTGCCGTTTGTTGTAACATCAATACCTATGAGCGGCGAGAAGGATTCATTTATGGAGACGGAACTAATATCGTATCGGCTGCTTGGAACAGGCATATTGGTGGCAGAATTGTTTACGAATCCTATTCCGTTGGTATACTCCATATATGTAGAGAAGGTGCTGTAAGAACCCACTGCATATACGCTCTTGTAGCCGTGCTCTATATTCACGCTCTTGAAGTACTCTTTGAGGAACGAGAGGTTCGAGAGCCCCGAATATCTTATCTTCCAGTTGGGCAGCATACGCATAAAGTTGGGGAAGAGGTCGAGCGAGCGGCTTGTGGCATCACCCCCTGTGTATGCACTTAAAAATGCAGGAATAAGAACATCGGCCGAGTAGCGGTTCACGGCTCCATTTTCGGGATTGTAGGGCTGTCCGGCAAGAGTGCTCGATGCGGGATATACGCTACCGGCGTATCGGCTCTCCACACGCTGGCGTATAGTCTCTATATTCTCGATAAATTGGTCGTAAGTGCCCGACTGATAATTGTTGCCGGCCTTTCCAATGTCGAAAGAGCTGCCTATCGAGATTGTGGTCATTGAAAAACCGCCCGATTCGCTGTAAGGCATTCCTTCGAACATAAATTGTATGGTTCGGCTCTTGTTGCGTGTCCAGCTTGCGTTCAGGTCTATTTTCAGGTCCTTGAACGGTTCGAGAGTAGCTCTCACCTGTAAATCCTCGCCCGAGGTGGTGGTAGCCTGTGCCGATACATCCTCGTTCTTCAACAGCCAGTTTCTTTGCTGTGCCTTTTGCAGATAGCTGTCGCTTGTGAGGCCGAATGCAAAATCGAGTCCCGGAGCCAGATAACCGTTGTTACGGTTCTGTCCGAAAATATCACCCGCCTCGGGCATAAAGCCCGGGAGGTTCATTGCGTAGGCGTTAGTATAGTTAATCGACACGCTACGCAGCATCATAAGTGCACGAGTGGGGTATTGCATTGCCTTTGCAAAGGTGCTTCTCTCTCCCTCCTCTTTTATTTTGGGAACGATGGTTATCTTCACAGGAATGCTGTCGCGGTTCTTTATGAGTATCTTATTTTCATCTATAACCTTATATTTGAGCTTATATTTTTGCCCGCCCTTTGTGCGTGCATTTATTTCGAGCTTCTTGCTCTTTAAATTATGCGCAAGGGTTGTGGTGCTGTCAATGTTCAGCGTAACCTCCTTTGTAAAGGGCTTCACCTTTTTGGCTTTCGCCTTCTTGGTCTTTGTCTTGTCGGTGTTGCGGCTCTTCTTCTTGCTCGATGCGAAACGTTTGTTGGTCTCTTCGAGGTACGGAATAAGATTATACAACTTCTCCATATTGAAGTTACCTTTTATGGTTACGTTGCGCTTGTTCGATATATTGTTTCCAAGATTTTCGCCATTGTAGTTGTTCCCTCGTGCCCAATTGTATGATGCTGTGTAGTTTGCGTCGGCATTCATCCACTCGAATATAGGTATCTTGTTCAGTGGCAGATTATATGACGCCGAGAAACTCTGCTGGTAGGTGAGCGGGCGCCCAAAGTCCTTTATGCTGCGCTTTACAGAGTCCTTCCAGATGGCATATTCGTTGGGGAAGCGGTCTTTGTTTACCGGCAGGAAGGGTTCTGTAATCTCGGCATTTGTTCCGGTGCTGAGGTTGGCACGAAGGTTTGTCGTGGGGTCCCATTTTATATTCATACTGCGGTTCCAACTGAACTGTTGCGAGAATGTGAGGGGTATTTCGTTGTTCCCCGACACGGAGTTAAGGTCGCGACGCTGCAATTCGTGGTAACTGCGCACAAGGTCGGTGTTTGCCGAAATGCTTTGTGGCATAGGATTGAAGCCCCACTCCTTGAAAATCTTTAACCATTTTGATTTACTCTTTATCTTCTCAAATGGTTTTATTGTTTTCAGCGGGTTGCTGTAATTGTAGGCTATCGATGCCTTCCAGTTGAGTTTGTCCTCCCAATCGATGGTAATTCCGCTATTCTCGGTCTTTGAATAGGAGAAACTGAATGTGAAGTTTGCCGGGTCGTAGGGCATTGGGGTTGTGCTTGCAATGTTAAGTTTCGCATTGCTTATGCTGAAATTCCTTATTCGTGAGCGAGTTTCGGATATATGCTTAATTGAATCGCGCAGTGTGCCGGTGTATGAATCTAATACATCGTCGAGCAGTAGGTCTGTGTCGAATGGGCTGTAAAGGGGCGATGTTACCTCTTCGGTGAACGAGTAATATGTGGGCACAGATAGCTTAACAGCCTTGGGGAGGAAACGACCAAGGTCGAATGTACCCGTTACTGTGTAGCGGTAATAGTCGTCGGTGCGGCGCGATGCGAGTTTTTCCTCCAATCCTCCGAATCCGGCAGTCTCAATGCGTCCTTGTGCCGACAAGGAGCCAAGGTCGGATAGCTTCACATTCAAGTTTCCTTGTGCCGCCCATCCGCTCTTGTTGTTAAAGCCGAGCAGACGCATTTCGTTAACCCACACGATTGCCGATTTTGCGCTTGCAGTGTTGTTGCGCACACCAATCATCATCACTTTTACCTCGCCCAGCGTGGGGTTGCCAACAACGCTTATTCTGTTCTTCGGGTTGCTGTTGTCATATTCGCTATATATGGTGGTGTTTGTTATTCCGCTTGTGGCGTTGTTGCGCAGTGTGTTGCGGTTCACTTTTACGCTTGTGAGTTTTGTGAGGGGAATATCAATGATGTTCGACTCGGGCCATACGCTACTTGCCGATGCTCCGGAGTATATATCATAGGTTCCGGGCGGGGTTATCTGCAAGGGTACCTCATACTCGTAGTAGTTGCTCTTGTAGTCGGAACCCAAGCGTATGAACACCGACATTTCATTGTGCTCCAAATTGGTTAAGTCGTTCTCAGGTGCTTCGGCGTGCACATATAGTTGTATGCGCTCATATTGTCGTATATCGAGATTACCCTTCTTGTAGACGGCACGCGACTCCTTGCTGCCGAGGTTATTTACCTGCAACGACAAGGCCTGCTCATTATCCTGACGCAACTGTGGCTGGCTGGGGTCTATTACACGGCTGATTCCGGGCGGTAACACATAGTTCACAGGCTTTCTGTCGCCGTGCTCCTCTATATTTACTGCCGACATTGTAAAGTCGCCCGAAATTGTGGGCGATGTATTGTTTTTCGAAGCAATAGGTTGCAGATAGGGGCGCCAATCGCCGCGTATAAGCTCCATTGTTGCGAAGCGCAAGGTGATGGGCTTGCTGAACGAGGTCATATACATACGTATAAAGCGTATGGATGTAAAGTCGCGTATGTTTCCGAAGCGTTTTTCGTAATCCTCCACAGGGATACGGAACTTGTACCAATTGACAGTTTCGATGGCTCCATTGCGCAGGCTCGACATTACAGCCCGTTTGTCGGTGATATAATTCTTGCCCACCTGCATATCCTCGGGGCGCAACGAAATGTGATATTGATAGAAGTTCTCATATTCGTCCATCGTGAAGTCCTGATTGGTATCTTCAATATCCGGAGTGTTTTTTGCCGCGCTGCTGTAAGTCTCTCCTGCCGTGGCGGGTGAGTTACCCTCGGTGTTGTTGAAATATTTGTATCGCTCGATAATGCTCTTCTGCGCAGCATCGTAGTCGGAACCGCGGAAATAGTGATATTTGTCACCGGCAGGGTCGGCTGCAATGCTGTCGTAAACCTCCTTGCGCACTCTTCCTTGAATGGCATTCAGGTAGTTCTGATAGGTGGGGTGGGCAATCTCTTCAAAACTGCTCAATCCGTTGAGGCCCACATCCTGCTGCGTGCGACTGTCGTTGTTGTTGTCAAAAGCATATACAAGGCTGTTTATGGTGGGTACGCGCCCCCATACAGTCTCCTCGTATGTGTAGTTGTTGCCATTGGCCGGCAATCCATTCTCAAAGAATTTCTTGCCGTCCTTCAATACATCCTCCGAAACTTCGCCGAGGTTAAAGTAGAGGTCGCCTCCGTTGCTCGTTTCGTCGTAAATGAAGGGGTCGAGCATCCAAAATTCAATATATTGGATGTTCGCACTCTCAAAGTCGCTCGAAGTGAGGTGACGCATAATACCTCCCCAGCGTTTCTCGGGGTTACTCAGCTTGCCATCATAGTCGAGGTCCGGATCGAGGTTGTAGGGGCCTCTCTCGTTGGGGTAGTATGTTACGTTGAAGAGCGAGAGTATGGAACTTTCTCCGTAGGTCGATTCTTTGTTGGGGTAAAGTTCACGCTCATAAACATCGCGTACATAGTGGTTCGACAGCTGGTTAACATCACTCTTTATGTGTGCGGGGGTGAGCGAAGAGCCGTGGCGTGTGAAGAGCGGGTCTATGGTGTACCAGCTAATCAATGCACGGTCGTATCCTGTGAGTACGTTGTTAGTAAGCTCGCTGTAAGGCATACTCGCCGGCAGTGACGACAGTATCCAAGCTGTCGGCTGTTTAATGTCAATGCCATTTTCGGTATTCTCAAAATCGTCTATGTACGATGCACCACTCTGTACTTCGTCGGAGGTGCCTGCATCGAGTTTGGCAAATTCGGCGGTGAAGTTTATGCTCGACGGAGCTGTGCAACTGATGAGTGGCAAGCGGTCTATCAGATTGGTAAGCCATTGGCTCTCTTTCTTCCACGATAGGTTAAAGCCCCAAAGTTTGTTGTTGAGCGGTTCGGAGCCCATATCCACCTTTGTGGTCAGAGGTTTTTCGGTGAGCGACATAAAGGTACCGCCAAAGTTAAAGTCTTTGGAGAATTCGTATTTCCAATTTAAGCCGAGCACCGTTTTTCGTTGCATATTGAAGAGGGTGTTACTTTCGAGCGACACCTGCACGTTGGTTCCTGCGTCAATGATATTCTGGTTCAGAATAGTTACGGTACCCGAAGCGTAATCCACCTGATAGTCGGAATTCTCGGTGAGCGTAACTCCACCGGCGGTTACCACCACCGAGCCGCGTGGAATATTTGTGGCTCCTGTGTGTATTACGTTGGCCGAAGAGCCTGTGTACTCTCCCATAATGTAGAATTTGTCCTTCTCGGCAATCTGCTTCGCCACGGTCTTTGTAGAGTCGTACAGCTCTTGGAATATATATTTCTCGGCGATTATGTCGTTGTTTATTTTGCTCTTCAAATAGTTGCCGAAGGGTTCCACCGATGGGAAGAAAATCTGTCCTGTGGAGGAACTGATGGTGTATCCCTCAATGTAGTCGAATATTCCGTTGGGATTGGCCTTGCTGTTGTTGCTGTCCAAGCGGTCGAGGTTCATCAACTGTAACAGGGTGCTGCTTTTGAGGCTCGCTTCGGGCAAATATGTGATGTTTGTACCAAGGCTGTCGCTTGCATAGTAGACATCCAATTTAAAATCACTGCTTTTCACTCCGCGTGCGCCGAGGGAGTAGACGTTCTTCATCATAAGGTCCCAACAATTGTTGTCGGGTGAGCCGGAATTGGGCTTCAAGAGCTTTACAAAGAGGGTGCTTTTCGACTCCTGTACATCGGTCGAAAATTCACCAACCTGATAGCTTTGCCCTGCGTAGGTAAACTCATAGGCTACGGCGAGTACTTCATCGGCACGCAGTGCGGTTTTAAGTGAAATAAATCCAAGATTCTTGTTGAGCGTATATTCCGACGATGAGAGCAATCGGGCATTGGATAACTTTTCGTAGTCTTTTCCACCGTAGATATTGTTGTTCCCGTTGAGAATGATGTTCACTTGGTCAATGTCGCGGATGCTTGCGTAGGTGGTGTTGAGCTCGCTGTAAAGGCTGTTGGCATTATTCTCGGGCAGGGGAGTGGCTCCTGTTCCTGTCCAATTGGGGTTGCCTATGTGGTCGCGCTCGGCAAGGTCGGAGAAGGCTACAAGGTTGCGGGGGTTGGTGTAGGAACCGCTTTTGTTGGTTACCCACACCTCTATGCGGTTGATGGTCACTCCCGATAGAATGGAGGGGAGTTGCGACATTGAGCGGTCGTAATTGTCGCGGAAGTAGTGGGCGAGGAAGAAGTGTCGGTTCTCGTCGTAGTCGGTAATCTCAATTTCGAATGTGTTGAGCTGTGTGCCGCCTTTCGAGCTTACGACGGTGCTGTTCGACGTTTTTTGCGACACTACCGTTTGCAGGAACAGCTTGCCAAACTGCATATCTGCTCTAATACCGAACAGTGAGGTTGCTCCCTTTATAAGGCTTGAATTTGTGGGGAAGGTTACGTTACCGGCCTCCAACAGTTTTATTACCTCGTCCTCTTTTCCTTCGTATTTAAGATTTATTTTCTTTGCGTCGTAGCTGAATGTGGCCTCGGTGTTGTAGTTGAAGTCCATATTCATCTTGTCGCCAACCGAGCCTCTTACATTCAGGTTTATCTTCTCGTCAAAATCGAAGCTGTTGGTCTTGCGGTTGCGCTCGGTGAGTGAGGGATTGTCAATCTCCTGCATCGAGAATCCCATTTTAATTTCGGCGTTACCCTGTGTCTTAATCCTTATTCCTCCCGGGCCGAATATCTTTTCGGCAGGGCCAAGGTCGAAGTGCATATCCGTAAAGTCGAACTTGCTCTTGCCCTTTGCTTCGGCCCACTCCTTGTCTATCTTTTCCCTGTAATAGTTCTGCATCGATTGGCTTGCGAGCCATTTGCTGTATTCGTCGCGGTTCAGCAGTATGGGGGTGGTGAGCAATTTTCCCTTGCCCAAGCGTGTGGCTATGGAGTATGTACCATCCTTTTCGTTGAATATTGTGTCGGTTTTTATGTTTGCGGGGGTGCGCAAGTCCATCGGGTGCTTTTTTGTCTCTTCGAGATTTTGCGGAATAATCTGTGAGATTGGGTAGATGGGCTTTATGGTGTCTTTTGCCGCCTTGCTTTGTGCCTTGCTGCTTTTGCGCGATGAACGTGTGTCGCCACTCTGTGCAACCATCGGCTCGAAGGCTGTGCAGAGTATAATGAACAGTAGTATCGCGTGTTTTATCATTCTTGGCGGCTTTCTTTATAGTTCTTTGAGTGCCAATTTTATAATTTGCTCTATTGTGGCCGAGGGGTTGGCCTTTGCAAGGTTCTGCACCACTTTCGATGCTGCCGAACCGGGGAATCCGAGCATCACAAGTGCCGACACGGCTCCGTCTACAATATCGTTGTCGATTACTACGGCTGTTTGTGCTCCGCCGGTGCAAGCAACGCCTATGGACGATATTTTGTCTTTAAGGTCCACAATGAGGCGCTGTGCGGTTTTAAGCCCTATGCCCTTTACGCTTTTTATGGCTCGCTCGTTGCCGGTGGCAATAGCTTCGCATAGTTCGGCTATGGTGAATGCCGAGAGAATGGTGCGTGCGGTGTTGCCGCCTATTCCCGAAACGGATATCAGCAACAGGAATAGTTCACGCTCCTGCTTGTTGCTGAACCCGAACAGCAGATGCGCATCCTCGCGTATAGTTTCGTGGATATATAGCTTTGTCTCTTTTTTGCCTTGCAGGGCGCTGTATGTGTTTAGGGTGATGCTTGTTTCGTAGCCCACTCCGCCGCACTCTATTATTGCTGTTGCGGGTGTAAGTTCGGCAATTTCCCCTTTCAAATATTCAATCATAGCTTTTTTATCTTTTACTAAAAGTAAACGTGTTTTTCTCTCGGTTATTGTGTCTCCCTGTTTTTTTAACCATTATCGGGCGCGGAACCTATTGTGAGCACCCTGTCGCAATATTTTATTACCGCGGGACGATGGGTGACGAATATAAGTGTCTTTCCTGTGTGGCTGCCTGTGAGGCGTTGCAGCATCTCAATTTCGGTTGTCTCGTCGAGTGCCGATGTTGCCTCGTCGAATATGAGTATGCTTCCCGGGCGCAATATCGAGCGTGCAACGGCTATGCGCTGTGCCTGTCCCTCGCTCAATCCGCCACCCTGCTCCGATAATTCCGTGTCGATGCCTTGCGGAAGGTCGTTTACATAGTCGGCACAGGCAATGTGCAGTGCCTGTTGCATCATCTCCTCGGTTGCGTCGGGGTTGCCCATAAGCAGGTTTTCTCTTATGGTGCCGCTCACAAGGCTGTTGCCCTGTGGAATATATACGAAATTGCAACGGGTGAGGGGCGAGGATTGCTGCCTCTCTTCCCCGTTGTATAACTCTATGCACCCTTTTTGTGGCGCGATAAGCGCGACGAGCAGTCGTATGAGCGTGGTTTTTCCGGCTCCGGTCTCTCCCACTATGGCTGTGCAGCTGTTAGGGGGAAAATCGTAATTGAATTTGTCGAATATGTGGCTCTCCTCGCTGCCATATTTAAAACAAACTCTGCTCAATTTTACTCCTGCCGTGCCTGCCAGCATTTTACTCTCGCCCTGTTGCTCCTCGGGTATCTCTTCAAGCTCGCAAAGCCTTTCGGCGGCGGTGAACGATGATACTATGCTCGGAATAAAGCGGCTTAAATCCATTGTTGGGCGTTGAATGAGCCCCACAAGTTGCAAATAGGCCGAGAGGGTTCCGAATGTTACCGTTCCCTCGGCAAGCCCGTAAACTCCCCAAGTGAATGCCACCAAATATCCCGTTGCAAAGCCCAATTGCGTGAGGCTGTAAGCCCCCAATGAGAATTTTGTGCGGTTGCGCACCTGTCCTTTCAACTGTTCTTGCAGAGCAGTGAGTTTCTCCTCGGTTGTGCTGTTCTTTTCGAGGGTTTTTATAAGTGCCTTATGTTGCAGGCTCTCTTGCAGCACCGATTGTATGCGGCTGTCGCTGTCGCGCACCTCGCGGTTGAGCTTGCGCATTCTCTTTATGTAGAAACGGCTGGCTCCCATTGCCACGGGCAGTGCCACAAGAACCGAAAAAGCCAATATGGGGCTCATTGTAAAGAGTATCGCAAACGATGCTATAAGCTGAACGCCCACAACTATTGTGGCGGGTATTGTTTCGGTTATCAGTGTGGTGATGCTGTTTACATCACCTTCGAGGCGGTTAATAAGGTCGCCCGTGTGCCGTTTCTGCAAATGCAGCCACTCGCCACGCAGCAGGCGGGCAAATATTTTCAGCCTCATTTTGTTGCGCACCTCAATGCCTATCACCGCGTGTATCCAACGGCTCACCGCACGTGAACCAATTTCGGCAAGCATCAGCAGGCCTATGATGGCGCTTGCAAGGATGAGCGAGCCCTCTTGCTCGCCTGTGGCAATGTCGATGGCTCTTTTGCAGGCCATCACCCATAGCAGTTGGCAGGCAACATCGGCAAGCCCGATGATTGTGTTAAAAACCGCCTGCCCGCGTGCCCCTTTCGAGCTTTTCCAAAGCCACAGCACCAATTCTCTTGTTGTAATAATCCTTATCACGTTTGTTCCGTTGGTTGAAAATATTTCGCAAATGTATAAAATATATATTAAAAATGCGCGCGCGACGAGAAAAATAGCAAAGAACGAGGATGTTTTTCTTACTTTTACGCAAGATTTTATGTTTGTTTGATGAAATTTCCAAAAAACTCTTATTTTTGCAGAAGCCTCAAATTTGTTAATCGTAAACCCCAAGATAGAATGAGAACTGCCTGTTTTTTTATATTTTTATCAGCATTTATGCTCTTTGCCTCCTGTTCGAAAAATGTGGAAAATCTCGATGGAAACAGCAAAATTGCAGCCGATTTTCGGGAACGTTGCAGTGCAATGGAGGGCGTTGTTCCACTTGCCTCATTTGTGAATAATCTGGATGGTGAGCGTTTGCAGGCGATGCAATTTCTGTATGCCTATATGCCGTTGCCCGATGTTGCCGATTATACTCCCGAGTTTTATTTGCAAAATGTGGATTGTGCGTTGCGCGCCCGTGCCACAATGCCGTGGGGCAAGAGTGTACCCATTCGGGAATTTCTCCATTTTGTATTGCCCGTGAGGGTGAATAACGAAGATATGGATAGCAGCAGGGTGGTCTTCTTTAATGAATTGAAAGAGCGTGTGTGCAGCCTCTCGATGCGCGACGCAGTGCTCGAAGTGAACCATTGGTGCCACGAAAAGGTTACATACACCCCAAGCGACATACGCACAAGCTCCCCGTTGGCTACCGTGCGTACAGCCTATGGACGCTGTGGCGAGGAGTCGACCTTCACCGTTGCGGCTTTGCGTGCAGTGGGAATACCGGCGCGTCAGGTATATACTCCCCGTTGGGCTCACACCGACGATAATCACGCTTGGGTGGAAGCTTGGGTGGATGGCAAGTGGCATTTTCTTGGAGCCTGCGAGCCCGAACCGCACCTCGACCTTGCTTGGTTCAACGCTCCCGCTTCACGCGGAATGCTTATGCACACAAAGGCATTCGGCAGCTACGATGGCCCAGAGGAGGTTGTTGGGCGCACTCCTTGTTACACAGAAATTAACGTAACGGCAAATTACGCTCCCACTGCTCCCGTAACCGTGAGAGTGGTCGACGAGCAAGACAACCCCGTTTCTGCCGCCGTGGAGTATAAAATATACAATTATGCCGAATTTTTTACCGCTGCAACCATAATGAGCAACGCCGATGGTTATGCAACGCTCTCCACCGGCAAAGGTTCTCTGCTTGTGTGGGCTGCCAAAAATGGCAAGTTTGGCTTTGCTCCCTGCACGGCCGGCAGTAGCGATACAATCATTGTGAAATTGGATAAAAGCAGTGGTTACACCGCCGGCTTTTCGCTCGATATTATCCCGCCGCGTGAACGAAATACAGCCCCTGTGGTTACTCCCGATGAGGCTGCCGTTAATGCCCGCCGCCTTGCCGTGGAGGATTCCATCCGCAATGCCTATGTGGGCACGTTCATCAGTGACGAGCGCGCGGCAACCGTTGCTCGTATGGCCGGAGCAGACGAGAATGTAGTCGTTCCCTTGTTTAAAAAATCGCGAGGAAACTATGTTGCTATTGCTCAATTCCTTGTGGGGCTCGAAGAGGGTGAACAGGAACGTGCATTAGCCCTGCTCACTGCCGTTGCCGACAAGGATTTGCGCGATGCGAATATAGAAGTTCTGCGCGACCATTTGACAAATACTCCTTTGGTGGATACAGAAGAATATATTTATAATAATTATCTGCTGAATCCGCGCGTTGCCAACGAGAAACTCACCCCCTATAAAGGCTTCTTTGCAACCTGCTTTTCTCCCGATGAAATGGTGCTTTTTGCCAAGGAACCACAGCGGTGGGTGGAGTGGTGCCGCAAGAATATTATGCTGAACGAGGCGTGGAACCCTCTCTCTCTCTGTATGTCGCCACGAGGCGTATGGGAAATGCGTTTGTGCGATTCACATTCTCGCAACATATTCTTTGTGTCGGGAGCACGCAGTATGGGTATTCCGGCACGTATAGACGCCGTTACCGGAAAAACACAATATTATGGCGGTACCGGCGAGTGGGTGGATGTTGTATTCGATACTGCCGATGATACTATGACTCCCAAAGGGCTGTTGAAGGCACTCTTCACCCCCACGACCTATATAGATAATCCCCGATATTACTCCCATTTTACACTATCGAAGATTGTCGATGGCCGCTTGCAGTTGCAGAATTACGCCGAGAACGATACTTGGCAATCTTTGTTGCGCCGTGGCACTCCGCTCGATGTTGGCGACTATCTGTTGGTGACGGGAACCCGTATGGCCGATGGCAGCGTGCTTGCCAACCTCTCCTTCTTTTCGGTGGGCGAGGGCGACAGCCGTCTCTTGCAATATGTGCAGCGTGAGAGTGCCGAGGAGTTACAGGTGATAGGCAATTTTAACAGCGAGAATATTTTTTACGACATTGAGGAGGCGCGGCAACGCTCGTTGCTCTCGGCAACAGGGCGCGGCTATTATATAATAGCGATTGTGGCACCCGGCAGTGAGCCTGTGAACCACTTTTTGCGCGACCTTGCACCCTACAAAAATGAATTTGAGGAGTGGGGGCAGAAGATTGTGCTTCTCTTCCGCAACAGCGACGATGCGGCACGCTTTGTAAATGATTTTCCTGCACTGCCATCGACCATTGTGTGGGGTACCGATGTTAACGATAAAATATACGAAGAAATTGTTTCCAATATGAAACTTGTGCGCCCCAATGCCCCTGTAATACTCGTTGCCGATACATTTAACCGCGTGGTCTATCTGTCGCAAGGCTATTCGATAGGGCTCGGTGAACGGCTGGTAAAGGTAGTGAAAATGCTGTCGGAGTAGTTATAAACAGCTTATGCCTGTCACAATTTTTCTCACTTCCTCCTCGCAAGTTTCATTGTGTGAGTATTCGTCGTAGGTGCTGCTGCCCATACTCACCCCCTTGTGGCGGAAGAGCATTCTGCTATCTGCTTTCTTGCGTGCCGATGCGTGTATTTCGGCAGCTCCCGTGGCTTCTATTATTTTTGCGGCATTATTGCTGTTTACGCCACAGCCGGGCATTATTATTATACGCTCGTCGGCCTGTGTAATAAGCTCTTTCAGTAATTCTGTTCCCTCGGCGGCGGTGGGGGCCTGCCCCGAAGTTAGTATACGGTTGCAGCCGAGTGCGATAATATCCTCCAATGCTCTCTGTGGCTCTTTGCATACGTCGAATGCCCTGTGGAAGGTTATACTCATTCCCTCGGCGGCGGTTATCAGGCAGTGGCATAGTGCAGTGTCTATATTGCCGTCTGCCGTCAGTGCTCCAATAACCACCCCGTCGGCACCAATGGCTTTGCAGATGCGTATATCCTCAATCATACATTCTGCCTCGTGGGTGTTGTATAGAAAATCGCCTCCTCTCGGGCGTATGAGCACATTCAGGGTAATTCCTTCTATTTTGCGGGCCTCGGCTATAATCCCTGCCGAGGGGGTAGTGCCGCCAATTTCGAGTGCCGAACATAGTTCCACTCTTGTTGCACCGCCGCGTTGTGCAGCAATAACACTGTCGATGCTCCCTGCGCAAATTTCGAGTATTGCCATCCTGTATTATTTTGTAGTAAGTTCCACAATATAATCTACGCCTGTGGGGGTACTCTCGAACAGTAGTTTAATGCCGTTCTTTGTCTTTTTGAACTTAACAGGCTGCTTGTCGGCCAATGTGAATGCTTTTTTCACTTTGCAGGTGAGCGGGAGTTCAAGCTCATTGCCTTCGAGGTTGAAAATATGTATGAACAGACGGTTGCCCTTGCGAGTGGTAACTCCCCACGGCTGTGCCGGAATATCGCCCGCTGTGGTTCCATAGATGCTCTCGCCATACTTTTTCGTCCACTCTCCAATCTCTTTCAGCCTTTGCAGGGCCACGGCGGGTATCTCTCCGTTGGGCTGCGGCCCTACGTTGAGCAGCAGATTGGCCCCTTTGCCGGCTGTGCTCACAAGATATTGTATCAGAGTGTCGGTGCTTTTATAATCCTGATCTACCAATTTGTAGCCCCACATTCCGTTCATTGTCTGGCAAGTTTCGAGTGGCAAGCGGCCCACTTCCTGTCCTGAGAGGCCGGCTTTATTTTCGCCTGGAAGGTCGCGCTCGAATATCTGAATATCCTCGCCCGCAAAAGGTTTTTGGTGGTGATTGTTGCCCACAAGGCACTGCGGCTGCAATTTATGAATGAGCGCATATTGTTCCTCCAATTGCCAATCGAATGGAATGCTGTCTTTCTCGTGGTCCCACCAACCGTCGAACCAGATGGCACCAATCTCTCCGTAATTGGTGAGCAGTTCTGTCAGCTGGCGGTTCATAAAGCCATAGTAGGCCGGCCAGTCGGTCTTTGCTGTGTCGCGCCCGATGATTAACCGGCCGGTGCGCCCCACGGGATACTCGTCGCGCTTCCAATCGAGGTGCGAATAATAAAGATGCAGTTTCACTCCCTGTTTGTGGCACTCGTCGGCAAGTTCCTTAATTACATCGCGCCCGAATGGGGTTGCATCCACAATGTTATAATCGCTCTCGGCAGTGTCCCACATTGAGAAACTATCGTGGTGACGGCTCGTGAAACAGATATATTTTGCTCCTGCATCTTTAATTGCCGCCACCCACGCCTTTGCGTCGAAGCGGTGGGGGTAGAATGCGTCGGCAACCTTTGCATACTCATCCTTGTCTATCTTTGCATTCTGCATATACCACTCCCCTTGGGAAAACATACTATAAATACCCCAATGGATGAAGATGCCCAGTTTACTGTCGGCAAACTCCTGTCGGGCTTTCAGATTCTCGGGCGTGGGAACGTATGTGCTTGTTTGTGCATTTACTCCTGTCGATAGGGCTAAAAACGATGCAATTATTATTGCCGGCAGAAAATTCTTCATAATCTCTCTCTCTTTGCGATTAGTAACATACAAAAATAGATTATTCTTGCGAAAAAAAACATAGTGTGCGGTACAATTTTGTATAATAACGGGAATGTTTTTTGCCTTCTTCTCTTCTTGCTCTTATCTTTGCAGTGCTAAATACTTCAAAGATAAAGTAATATGGAACTAAATTTTTCGGGTGTGCTCATAGGCATTGCAACCTTCTTGGTGATAGGGCTTTTTCACCCCCTTGTCATAAAAGCCGAATATTATATAGGCGTAAAAAGTTGGTGGCTTTTCCTTATTATGGGTATTGTAACCCTTGTCGCCTCGCTTTTTGTGGATAATCTCATAATGTCAATCTTGCTGGGAGTGGTAGCCTTCTCCTCTTTTTGGAGCATAGGTGAGGTTTTTGCCCAGCGTAAAAGGGTGGAGAAGGGGTGGTTCCCCGCTAATCCTAAAAGGAAAAAGTGAATATTCATATAAGGTATATAATCGCAACAGGCCTTGTTTATTTATAATAAATTTATGCAAATATTGATTTTTTTATATTAACTTTGCAGCCTATTTTTTATTTAATAAGGTATTTTAGATTATACACTTTTATGAATTTAAAAATCTTTACTATGATTCTGGTTGCAGCACTCTCTTTTGTGGGTGTGAATAATGCCTCGGCCGACGATGCTGCAACAACGAAGAGTGACGATAAAAAGTCGAAAAAAGGTTTTCTTTTTTTTAAGAAAAAATCCACGGTTGAACCTTCTGTATCCTCTTCGCCTTACAAGATAATGACAGGGCGCGACTCACTTGTTATGTCGGGGGTGATGAACGTGATACACAAAAAGGATACTGTGCTTCTTGAACTGCCCACACGCCTGTTGGGCAAGCAATTTCTTGTGTCGAACAAATTACAGCAGGTACCCATAGAACTGAATGAATCGAGCGCAAACAAAGGTATAAATTATGCCAATCAGGTAGTGCGTTTCGAATGGGATAAAAAGAGTAACACTGTAAAAATTCATCAACAACGTCTTACGCCCGAAGCTCCCGAAGGATCTCGCTTGGCGCGTTCTGTGGCCGACAATTACATCGACCCTATAATAGCTTCGCTTAAAGTAGAATGCGTCGCTCCCGATTCAAGTTCGGTGATATTCAAAGTAAGCGACTTTTTCAATGGCAAGAATAATGTGTTCAACGATGTGTTCAACGATATAAATATTGGAACATCGCCGGTGAAAGACCTCTCACGTATTTTAAGTGTAAAGGCATACGAGCGCAGCGTAGTTGCACTCTCGGAACTTACCACAACAGTGCGCGAGGGTTTATCGAAGGTTAATGTTACCGTTGTTGTGAGCACAGCAATATGCTTGTTGCCCGATGAGCCTATGGCGCGTCGTCGCGAAGATTGGCGTGTGGGATATTTTTCTACTCCCGCAACAATCTTTAACGACCGGCAGCAGAAGGTGGAGCATACTCGCTACATCACACGTTGGCGTTTAGAACCAAGCGACACTGCTGCATATATGCGTGGTGAGCTGACAGAGCCTGTGAAGCCCATTAAATTCTATATTGGAGAGGCTGTGCCCGAACATTTGCGCCCCTATATTGTTGAAGGTATATTAGATTGGAACCGCGCCTTCGAGAAGGCCGGCTTTAAGAATGCCGTACAGGCAATAATCCCTCACGACACACTCGATGTTGATGGCGACGATATTCACTACTCTGTATTGACATACGCAGCATCGGAGAAAGCAAATGCAATGGGCCCCTCGACCATCGACCCTCGCACAGGTGAGATTTTGGAGGCCGATATTATATGGTGGCACAATGTGCAGTCGCTCATCAGCGAATGGATTATAGTGCAGACCGGCGCAGTGGACCCTCGTGCCCGCTCTCTTGAATTGCCTATTGAACTTATAGGTGATGCTGTACGTTTCGTTGCTTGTCACGAGGTGGGTCACTCTTTGGGATTACGCCATAATATGATGGCTTCGGCAGCTTATCCCACCGACTCTTTGCGTTCAGCCTCTTTTACCTCGCGTATGGGTGGAACATCGGCAAGTATTATGGATTATGCACGTTTTAACTATGTGGCACAGCCGGGTGACGGTGTGAAAGTGATCTCCCCCAATATAGGACCTTATGATTTTATGGCAATAGAGTGGGGCTATCGCTGGTATCCCGCCGGAACCGACGAGGAGAAGGTGTTGTCGGAATTTATAGCAAAGCACAAAGGCATTGAGTATCGTTACAGCGAGGCACAGCCCCAACGCTCGGCTATCGACCCCAGAGCATTGAGCGAGGATTTAGGCGACGATCCGGTAAAGTCGGCACGCTTGGGTATTGAAAATCTCAAACGCATTATGCCCAATATAGTTGAATGGACACGCAACAACAAGTCCGGGCAGAATTACGATGAAGCAGCAAATCTCTACGCTGCCATCATTTATCAATGGAATCTCTACCACTATCACGTAATGGCAAATATAGGCGGTATTTATATGGATCGCCCTACCATTGAGTGGCTCGACAACCCCGAAAAGAGAGCCTATACATTTGTTGATAAAGAACGTCAGCGCGAGGCTGTACAATTCCTCCTCGACGAAGTGTTGTGCTTCCCTGAGTGGCTATTCGGTTCCCCCTTCTCTACACAGATATTCCCGCTGCGCAAGACTCCGTTAGGTACCACGGAACAGGAGCCTGCAATGCTGCTCAAAAACCAGCAAAACTATATTCTGTGGGATTTGCTTGCCAACGAGCGCATTGTAAGAATGTATCAGAATGAGTGGATGAACGGTGATAAAGCCTTCTCGGCTGTGGATATGCTTGATATGCTCCACAAGTCAATCTTCCGCAAGACTATCGCAGGGCAGAAACTAAATGTGATGGAGCGCAGCCTGCAAAAGAGCTTTGTCGATGCACTCATCACCGCTGCCGCCGAGAAGGAGGGTGTAAAGATAAACAAGAGCCTTGCCGATGATAATGGAGTGAGCAGCAGTGCACCGCGTATCGTAGATATGACTATGACACAAATTACCCGCACCAGCGACGCTTTGAGCGTGAAACGCAGTGAGCTCATACGCATTATGCGCTTGATGAAAAATCGCAGAACAAGCGGTGATTTGAGTACACAAATGCACTATGACGATGTAATTCTGCGCATACAGACTGCTCTTGGATTACAGAAATAATTAACGGAAAGAATTTATAATATAGATGAAAAGAATAGGCATACTATCGCTTATGACAATGTGCGTAATTGCAACCTTTGCACAGATGCGCACAGTCACCGGTATTGTAAGGGATGAGATGTATAAGAACGAACCCCTTGTCGGTGCAATGGTTACCATAAAGGATGGCAAGGAAACAAAAGGTACCGTTACCGACGGAGATGGTAAATTCCTTTTGTCATTGTCGTCCGATGTTAAAGTACTGACGGTTAGTTCTATGGGCTATGAAACTAAAAAAGTTTCTCTTGAATCGGGCGTCAGTAATTATACAATTACATTGCGCCCCATAAATCAGAACCTCGAAGAGTTTGTGGTAACTGGTTATCAGCAGATTGATCGCCGTAAACTCACCGCAGCCGTTACAACGGTTAAAATATCCGATGAAACGGTGGGTGCCGTCAAGAACATCGACCAGGCTTTGGCCGGACAGGTAGCCGGTCTTTCATCGGTAGCGTCGAGTGGCGCGCCCGGCGCACCGGTAAAAATCCGCATACGAGGAACAGCCTCGATAAACGGCGTGCAAGAGCCTCTGTGGGTGCTCGACGGAATTCCTATGGAGGGCAACGAGATTCCCGCAATAGAGAATCTCAACGATATTGACGAGATTTATCAGACCAGCATTGCAGGCATTAACCCCTCGGATATTGAGAATATCACCGTGCTGAAAGATGCTGCCGCCACGGCAATATATGGTGCGCGTGCCGCAAATGGAGTAATCGTTATTACAACAAAAAAAGGTAAAGAGGGGCGTCCGATTGTAAATGTTTCGAGCAAGCTCACTTACAGCCCGACGATGGACATAGACCGCTTGAATCTGCTCAACTCCGACGAAAAAGTAAATCTTGAACTTGATCTGCTCAACAGCGATTACACCTATCGTCAGAATAAGGGAGGCGTGGCCGATATTCTTAATGAGCTTGGGGAAATGGATACCTATAAGGCCGGCGGTTGGGCTGCTCTTTCTCCCGAAGCGCAACAACGCATCAACAGTTTGCGTAGCATAAACACAGACTGGAACGATATTCTTTTCCGCGATGTATTCAACCAAGAGTACAATTTGAGTGTGAGCGGTGGTTCCGACAGGGCACACTACTATGCCTCGGCTGGTTTTTATAACGAACAGGGCAATGTTAAAGGCGTAGAGAACGAGCGCTATAATATAACGCTGAAAAGCGACTTTAAGATAAACCGCTATCTCACCGTCGATGCATCTATATTTGCCAATCAACGTACACAGGAGAGCTATATGACCGATGCAGCCGGCTTTACCAATCCTGTTTATTATTCCCGAATGGCCAATCCCTATTTCGTGCCTTTTGACTCAAAGGGTAATTACATATACGACAAGAATGTGCAGGGACGCGAGAGCGAAGTGCCCGATTTTAATATTTTCGAGGAGCGTGCCAATACATCGAAAGAACGCACCGACCGCTCGATTATGGCACTCTTCGGTGCACGGTTCGATATAACCGCTCATCTTAAACTGACAACGCAATTTGGCTTGCAGCACGACAACTATACCCTCACACGCTATGCAGGGCACGACAGCTATGCAATGCGCAAAATAAAGGAGTATGGGACATTTATTGTTGATGGCGAGCGAAAATCGATTTTCCCCGATGGAGGAATGAATAAAGTCACAGAGTCGCACACCGACCAGTGGACCTTGAAGGCTATGCTCGAATGGAACAGACGCATCTTTAATGTGCACGACCTTGAATTGATGGGAGGTACCGAAATTCGTCATACCGAGACGGGTGCTACCACATCCACTGTCTACGGATACGACAGTCGCACACTCACCACACAACCGGTGATTTTCCCCTCGCAGAGCATTGCAGAGAGTTACCCTCTTTATCAAGAAATACAGACCGAGAATGCCTATGCCTCGTGGTTCGCCACAGGTTCTTACACTTACTTCTATCGCTACACACTGGGTGCGAGTGTGCGTTTCGACGGAAGCGATGTCTTTGGTGTAGCCAAGAAGTACCGTTATTTGCCCCTATACTCGGTGAGCACAATGTGGCGTGCAAAAGAAGAGGCTTTCTTGCAAAAAATCGATTGGATCGACGAACTCTCATTGCGCGCATCGTATGGTTTGCAGGGTAACATCGACAAAAATACCTCGCCTTATCTCATCGGAAAATTCGATAAAGTATCGGTGCTCCCCGGTAATATCGAGGATGTAATTGCAGCCGAAACAGCTCCTAACCCCAATCTCAAATGGGAAAAAACAAAGAATGTGAATGCGGGGCTGAATATGGAATTTTTCCGCAGTCGTCTGCGTGTAAATGTCGATTACTATTACCGTCGCGGTACCGACCTCATCAGTTCGCGTCAACTCCCCTTGGAAACAGGCTTTTCAAGCACTACAATAAATTGGGCATCGATGGAGAACAAGGGCTGGGAATTTGCGGTGAGCACCACAAATATAAAGACCGGAAACTTCAAGTGGACAACGATGTTGAATTTGGGATTCAATACCAATAAGATTCTCAATGAGAGTGTGGCCGAGAATTCTACATCCCCCTCGCGTGAAGGTTATCCCATAGGTGCAATTTTTGCCTATAAGACAGCGGGACTCGACAAAGATGGTTTTCCACTCTTTGTAGGCAAGGATGGCAGCCTTCTCACAGCAAAAGAGTTTTTTAAGCTTAACCGTTTCGGCGCAAGTACTCTTTCGGCCGAGGAGCAGCGCAATCTCTATACCTATATGGGAACATCGGAACCCAAATGTTCGGGAGGTTTCATAAATACCTTTGAATGGGGTAATTGGCAACTGAACCTGAATTTTGTCTTCAATCTCGGAATGAAAGTGCGTGTGCAACCTTCGTATTCACCGGTATATTACGACCGTGGTCTTAACACCAATAAAGACATTCTTAACCGATGGACAGCTGTTAATTCCGATTCCTCGTTACCGGCTCTTATGACAAACAAGGAAGGACGTAGCGATGAATACACACACTATGAGGAGTATAACACATACAGTATGCTTGATATTTGGGTAAAAAAGCAGAATTATTGCCGTCTGCAAAGCGTACGTCTCGGATACCGCATCCCCAAGAAGTTACTTGCTCCGCTGGGCATAACAGCGGCATCACTCTCTTTCGAGGGGCGTAACCTGCTTGTTATTTCAAGCGATTACGAGAACTATCTCGATCCGGAAACGATGGGCAATCCCTATGCACAGCCTATCCCGAAGAGTTATATCTTCGGTCTGAATGTTACCTTCTGACAAATGTAACCTAATTAAAGAATAATACAGAATGAAAATAAAAACACTCCTTTTTGCCACCTTTGCAATACTTGCCCTTACAGCGTGCGATGATTTTCTCGACATTACCCCCACGGGAAAAGTAATTGCACAAACAGGCGATGAATATCGTGCACTCCTCACCTATGAGTATAACAAGTTTGCGAAAGACAGATATATGACAACCTTGCTCACCGATGAGCTTAATATGGATGTAAAGAACTCAAAAGATGCCGACAAGGATGCTTACCTCGACCTTTGGCTGTGGAAAGAGAACCTCTCTCTCACCACAAGCTACTTTTCGTGGCGCGAATATTATCATCCAATCTACATTGCAAACTACATAATTGAACACCGCTACGAGATAAGCGAAGCAACCGAAGAGGAGATAAATCAGTTGGTGGGCGAGGCATATATGATGCGTGCCTACTCTCATTTTCTTCTTGTAAACCTCTATGCCGAGCCTTATACGCATTGTAACCCTGCGGCCACACGTGGCGTGCCTATGCTGCTGGTTGCCGATGTAAATGCCATTCCTCGTAGCAGTAGCGTCGAGGATATTTATCGTCAGGTGTTGAGCGACCTTGACGAGGCCGAAAGGCATCTCAATGTCGAAAAATGGGAAGAGGGGAAAAACTACCGCTTCAATAAAATATCGGCACAGGCCCTTCGCGCACGCACCTATCTATATATGGGTGATTGGCAAAAGTCGCTCGACGCTGCAAAAGCAGTGCTCGAAGTTCGTAACGAGATTGAAAATCTTGCATCGAACGAGAGCCTTTTGCCCAATAGCTATAAATCGGTCGAGAGCATACTCTCTTTGGAGCGTTTCAGCAGCAATATGTATACTGTGATAAATATGCCTTCGCGCGATTTTATAAATATGTATCGCAAGGGAGATTATCGCATTAAAAAATTCTTTAAGCGTGTAACAACCACAACATACTCACTGCTGAAAGGCGGAGTAGAAGATTGTGTGAGCAGCTTCCGCACATCGGAGATGTATCTTACAGCAGCCGAGGCCTCGGCACGCTTGGGCGAAACAGAAGAAGCGGTGAACTATCTTCTGCCTCTTATGGAGAAACGTCTCGATGCAAGCGGTTACAATACAACAATGAAACTCATAGACGCAATGGATAATGAGCAGCTCATTAAGGAAATACTCGACGAAAGAGCCCGTGAACTTGCATTTGAAGGGCATCGTTGGTACGACCTGCGCCGCACCACGCAACCCGAACTTTCGCACTCCTATGACTATAATATGAATGGTAAGTTCGAAAATAACGAGGGTAAAGAGCCCGAAATATATACATTAACCCCCGAGAAATATACAATGCGTTTCCCCACCGCTGCCGTTGAGGCTAATCCGGAGATTGAAATATGGGAAAAATAAGCAACTGTTAAGGAAGTTCCTAAAAAGCAAATACAATTTTTATATATTAACCTTTAATAAAAAATTATGAAGAAAGTTTTACTAATTTTAGTTGCTTGCGTGGTTACAATGGCTGCGTATGCACAGGAAGGATTCGACCAAACTTGGGCTACTTCGTTTGAGCCTGTGTCGGATTCTCAGGAATTCAAAGGTGCAACCACCACCGTTGCTGCCGACGGTTCGGTGTATGTATCGAGCACCTACAACAAAGCGTTCAGCTTCGGTAGCAGCGAAGTATCCGACCCCGAGGGCCTCACCTCATCGGCCATCGTTAAGTACAACAGTAAAGGCGATGAGCAGTGGGCCGCAACCATCTTCGGTGCCGCCGAGATTTATGCCCTCACCGCCGATGTTGATGGCACCCTCTACGCCGCCGGCCACTATATGGATGCCGTTATCTGCACCGGTACCGATGGCGAGGAGACCACCCTCGAAGGCAGCGACAGCGAGTACCACGGATTCGTAGCCAAAATCAGCACCGACGGTAAGTTCGAGACTGTAAAGACCATCGCCCCCGTCGTTAGCGATATAATAATGAACAGCTTTATGTACTTCCCCGAACCCGGCTATGTTTATGTAACCCCCACCAATATACAGGTTGACGGTGATAAAGTCTATGTATCGGCCGGCTTCTCGGCCGATGTTCCCGAGCTTGGTTGGGTAGCCAGCTA
>JAZRAC010000068.1:0-20710 GCA_045634365.1 Bacteroidaceae bacterium
TTTCTGTATTGATTGCCTCCTTGTTTTCGCTAACCTGCTTCGCCATCGCCGCAGCACCGCTTGTGTCATTCAATATCCACGCAGCTATCTCGTGGATAGAATCAAGCGTTTCGGGACTTTCCCCAATAAGGTCACTAACCAATGCTCTTATAGCGGTTTCCTCCGCTTTCGCACGGGTAATTTCGTTGGCTATTGCAGTAGAGTTTGCCTTTGTTGCATCTTCCAAGTCTTGTTCAACATCGTGCCAATCACTCCACACGTTGTTTTCCGTGCTGCTTTCGCCGTTGGGGTTCTCAAATATACGATATAGTATTCTATAGCGTGGTTCTGTTAAAATATCAAACTTACCGGTGCTTTTAACCCATCTATAAGGAGATTTTAATATCTGCATCCACCTGTCTGTGACATAGTGCATAGCAATACATTGTATCTCTAATACTGCGTAAGTTAATGTAGCACGATATAAGCCTTCTATATTATCGCTTGCTTTAGTTGTATGCAACGCATCTAACGCGGCTTTTAGGTCGTCACCGTTGATTCCACTAAAACTACCGAGATATTTAAACGGGTCTGTTCGTGGGTTGCTACTCTCGCTTGTTCCTTGCACTCGCGCAAGGAGTTCCGTTTCCGCTTCTGTGGCACGGTTTTTCTCCGCGAGTATTGCATCTGCATTGTCCTGCGTAATACTTCTCCACTTGCTCCATACACCGTTTTCAAGAGTACGGCACAGGAAGTTAACCCTGTTGTTTATAGTAAATGTATAAGCCGGGTTAGTATGTGGCGAGTATACAGTGATTAAGCCCTGCAACCATTTATCCTGCGGATAGTTCATTGCAAAGTTATATAACACGCTCGGCTTGCCGGCAACAGTAACTCTCCAAACACCATCGTAGCCATCTTCTTTATTAACAGAATGCAAGCCATCAAGAGCCGCCAAGAAATCTGCATCATTCGGGTCGTCAAACTCACCCAAGAACTTAAACGAATCTCTTAACGCATCGCTGCTCTCGCTTCTGCCTTGGATACGTTTAATTAATTCATTCTTCGTGTCCCGCTTGTCTTCGTCATTGTCGGTTACATAGGATTCTATTTCCTGAATAATATCTACAAAAAGTTCTCCAACTCGTTTGCCTGTATTCTCGCCCTCTTCGGTAGCGTCCCTCACTTGCGCTGCTAATGGTAATAAGTCATTGAATTTGCTCATATAGTTTAAATTTTAATAACACTCGAATTTATACCATAATAGCGGGGTGTAAAAAGACAATACCCCTATTTAAGTTCTTCAATAATCGTGTTCATGACATCGTGAGCATAAATATCTGCCATTGCTCGTTTGAACACCTCAATCGAAGTATATAATTTATGTGAATACCAGTTGCGACGTTTGCGAGGTTTACCACTGGTCATGTGGCCGCCCCATGCATCGCCGACCTTTCGCGGTTTATCGAGCCTATGTTGGTGGCGATAATCCGGGTCGAGGAAAAGCAAGTCGCCACCATTACCGCGTGTGTATCCTAGGCCTGTACCGAAGGCCTGATAAATACCGTATGAGGCCCATTTAATAAGAGTGCTATCGGCAGTAGGGGTACTTGAAAAACTGCTCATTAGCGCACCACTGCGAATGATATTATGCTTGGCAATTTTCTCTTGCCAAATATCAATCATCATATCAGTCCACGCCTTGACATACTCCTTTTGGTCTTTTATTTCATCAGCCATTCATCAGCATTGTAACATAGGTTTTCAGGCTCTGAACATTCAATCATAAAACAAAGGCCTGTGCAACCGCTAAACATATATTTATTATATTCACGATAAAAGATACTCCCTGTGTTCAAAAAAACAAGGTCTTTACACTCCCGCTTATCTTTAATAAGCCGGGCGACAATCTGCTTATAAAGCTCGCGGCAAACAGATAATTGCTTTTCTCTATCGTCCATATCATTTATACGATATCTGCGCAAAAGAGAAACGGTGAATATTCTTTTACGATAATAACCGCCACCGTTGCCACGGATGTTCTGCCCCTCGGTGGTGTCGTCGAAAACAAAGAAGTTAGCTACCTTGCGCATATCGTTTATTACACCTTCAAGGTTCTCAATGCCGGGACAAGTGACAAAGTGAAATTCCTCCGCCACGGCAAGTTTATTCTCCAAACATAAGCGCTCGAAATAATTACAAGCATCAAAAAATACCTTACCCATTATTTTTTATTGATTTCTTAAATTCTTCGGCCTCTTGCGCCTTTGCGTCAAGCTCCGTAAGAGCTCGCCAAGTATCAATGGCCAGTACATCCTGTTCCTTGGTAACATCGCCACCGGTTAGAGCGCGTATTTGAGCGTTCATAGCATTGAGCACCGACTGGGAAGTAAGATTGCCGGTACGCCGAAAGAAATTCGGGAATTCTGCAACAAACATCTCTTTAAGTTGAGTGTACCATAATGTAATGGCATACACTTCAAATCCCTTCAACTGTACTCGTTTCCTATCAGGATAGATTATGTCGGCCATAGATGCAACCGCATCAGTATTGTGGCTCATAAGATACCCTTGAAATAGATTGTCGAGTTGAATATAAGCGGAAAAAGGGATACCTCTTAATAACTTATCGATGGCGGCACCTTTACCAACCTCGTCAAGGAGAACGGGAACCGCACCCGGTAGTCTTATCCACGACAACGCTTCTGTAAGTGCTGTAATATCCTCCGCAGATAACGTACAGTCTATAATACCATTATCGCTGACAATGCGGCATCGAGCGTGCCCGTTATCTGCTTTAACAATCACCATATTTGCGAAATAGAGAGTAACGCGCAACAACGCCACATAAGGGTTGTCTTTATATACCGACAAGAAAATAAAAACAGCCTTTAATTGTTTCTGCGTGAGGTCTGCCCAGCGTTTAGGGAACTTGAAATTAAGTGTGTTCCCCTCTACAAGCACAGTATGTTTATTTTTCTTTTTCATTATCCCCAGAAATATGCGGTATTATTTTTTTTATTCTCGAATTTCTCTCCTTTTCGTGCAGCATAAGCAGAGGAGTCTTTATATGTGGGGAACGACACAATATGCGTGTCGAGGAACCTCAACATTGTTTGTATCAATCGCTGAATATCGGCAGTGTTTGTGCTGGTTATTTCGGCCGAGATAATGCTATGAATGATAGATATTATCTGTGTTTGCAGTGAAGAGATTTCATTGTGACGAATGCCGGTCAAAAGTTCATCGATAAGTTCATCACCGACAACACTGCGTAATCTCGCCTCTGCAATGCTCACCAATGGCTGATATTTGGTACAATCTCGGCGATATATACCCGGGAACGCAAAGCGACGGTAATATTCTCCCGACCAGAAGAAGGTACTGAAAAGCTCTTTGGCAACATCCGTATCGTGCCACTCCGAATGAGAGCGCAGCAGGCCGATAAGTGCATCAATAGCATCGTCGTACACATCAAGCAGATTTTTAGATAATCGTTCCACGCGTTCCTTGCTCGCCGGAGCAATGTTTTCGGTAGAAACAATACCGAAACCGCTATCTGTCAAAATGAGGTCAAGATGTGGAATACTATCAGCATACGCTTTCACGCAGATAACACCGGTAATAAGCGTAATTTCGCTTGGTGTCGGGTTTTCCACCACATCAAGGGCAAGGAACCGGAACAATTCATCTTGCACAAGTGCTATGCGTGGTTCGACAGCCTCAAACACGTTGTTATTACAAAATGTCGCAGAGTAGCAATGTTTCTCGAAAATCTCCTTTGTAATCTCAATTTTATTCATCGTTAGGCTCAGTTTCAGTGTTACTTTTTATTGATACCTTTTTCGCATCGTTTTTCTTATCAAGAGTAGTAAGCATAATGAGAGGAACATCGGGGTACACCTTGTCGCCCCAGCCGTTATACTCAATGACCACATTATGAACATTACATAAAAGGTCGTGCGGTGCGACCTCCAACGATTGTTTTAGCGTAAAGAGTTCTCGCTTATCACTTCCGGAGTTATTACTTTGTGATTTACCCGGCGTCGCGCCCACGAGGTTTGGGTGAATATTTGTCGCGTAGCAGAGCATATTGGCCGATTCATTAATGTCATCAGCCCAATCTCCACCTTCTTTTCCCTTATCGATGAGCTGTACCTTAACCATCGACACCTCTTTGCCATCGGGATTGATGTAGTACCCGGAAATCCAAACTTTGCCGGAGTTCTCAATGCCGGAAACAAAGTTTATAATGTCCTTCTTCTCCTTTTTTATGCGTTCAGCCCTCTCTTTTGGGTCCGTGATACCTTCATTAACACAAAGGTTATGCCAGTAATCCTTGTGTACCTCAACAAGATATTTTACCGATGCCGAGTTTCGCAATTTGGCCTTTTTCCCAACCCCAATGAGTTGCTTAATATCGTACCAATATCCGCGGAATAGGGAGGTGTAATAAGGAACGGGGTAATACTGCAAGCCCGGAGTCGGAAAGCGCGTAACAATGGCGAATTTACGCTCTTTCGTTCTTTCACGGCACGAGCCATCTTTCCCCGGTTCCTTCCCCAAACGAGCCAAAAGGTCACCCAATGGATTTATGAAGTCCAAAAGCGGAATTACCTCAATATGCTCTTTGTTTGGTGCTTTATCACGAAAATCACCATAAAAGATATGGTTTATCTTTCCATTGGCATCAGCTTTCTCAAAACGGCAGTGGCAAGCCTCTTTATGACGAAGCTGCACAATCTTTGATGCATCACGCGAAAGAATAATAACAGCTACCGAATAGAAGAAATACTTAAAATCAGTAATCTGCTCCAACCAAAAAGCCGGCAGAAAATTCCGATTATAGAACGCCTTGATTTCGGGCTCACGCGACGGTTTCTCGGTTTTATAATCAATATATTTCAATCCGCTGCCATAGCAAGTGAGAATATTGAAATATTGATTTTGTGCAAGAATTTCATCTTTGCCAATATGCTTTATCATATTGTACGGCATCTGGTCGTCAGGTCCAAAAGGAATATACTGATACGGTGTCCCCACGATGGGAATAGCATCTCCAAAGAAATCCTCATCAAATACCGCCGACGAGTCGCTCACAGTTTCTATGCTGCATAGAACATTATTAGATATCTCGTGCACCGAAGAAGTTGCAATATCATTAATCATCTGTATATAGTTTTACCGTTAATTTCAAAAAGAGTAATATCCCGGAACTCCCGTATCTGTCCATTTGCGAAACGGACTTTGTGTGTACCACCGCGTCGATGAGCAGAGATACACACAACACCCTTATATGAAAGGATATCGCCGGTAGATAACTTCCACAGGCGAAGATTAACCGGTGTACGAGTTTCGAGAAAAGCGAAAGCATCTTTGTAGTATATAGTCCTGTCCATCAATCAAAAGTTTTATCAAAGGTCGTATCAAATAGTTTTGGCGGGCGCACAACATCGACCATCGCAGAACACCTGCGCTTCCTGCGATATGTAAAAATGAAGCTCGGCAGAGCATTATCATCATTCGTGTGTTTCAGGTCAGCATCTGAAATAACAATCTCATCGGTAGCCTCGCCGCGAGAGTTAAGCAAGAATACGTTTCTTGAACGTGCAAGGTCCCCGGCGATGGCAAGCATACCACCGAGCAGAATACCCGTCTTTGCCTTAAAGAGGTGCTGCTCGTCGATGTGATAAAGAGAATACTTCCCATTGATATAAGCGAGGGAGCGTTTTATTTCGGGAGTACTTTCGCGGGTACCGACAAGATAGATAGTTTCCCACACGTTGAAATTATTGCGGAAAATGATAGCCGGCTCGGCCGAGGGCATTCCCTCGCCAATCTCAAAGGTGAAACGCCGACGCCCGGCGACAACCGTATAACAAACAAGGTCGCCCAGCGAGTAATCGACGAACTGCATAGGCGATGCATCAACAGAGGTAACATCGTTCAATACAAGTTCAGCAGCTGCGATAAGAGGATACTGTTTAGTAACAAGCCCTGTGCCGTAATAACACGCCTCAACATAAACCTCACACGCATCAAAGGCATAGAAAGAAAGCACCTCGTGGCGATTGAGCGCAGTTCTCTTTTTGTGCATTGCAGAAGAAAGAAAGAAGGAGGGAAGGAACAGACGCGCACCTTCGGCCACGGGTGCATTTGAATAAAACACTCTTACAGCGGTATCTTCGCCGTTTATACGGAATGTAAAATCGGCATAAACGTCCGAGATATATGTGGAGAGCAAAGAGGAGATATCAAAAATACGCACAACACCACTGCCATCAGCGATGAACGACGATGTAAATATAGTTTCTTCGTTGTATATAATAGAGAAAGAAACCGATGAAGTACCGGTAATGACAATATCCTCGAATTCCGAGGTAAACATATATGAGTGTGTGATATTATGCTCGATAGCCATTTGTTCTTCTTTTGCTCCAAAAGTAGATAAATGGCAAGGCACATAAAAAGACAAGCAAAAGCCCTCGATACCAAAAGTACCGAGGGCAACCATTCAATCAATTTCCTCTTTGTCATTATCATATATGGCGCAACGCATATTCCAAAAGGCGTATCCGTGCCACATCACCACCTTGTAGCCAAGTTCCTTCATATACCGGGCAATGGTATTCACAGGGATATCTACAATATCAATGAGGTCGTCCTTGATACCCGACGAAGAGCGGTCGGCAACGCCGTCGTAGTTCTCCATTGGGCGGTACTGCTCCAAGTAGTCGAGCAAGGCCTCTTCCTCGGGGAGTGCATCGTTGCGCAGCTCGGCAATCTTTTTCAAATAATTTTCTTTTTCCATAACAGTTGAATTTAAGACAATAAAAGCCGTGCTACGTGTTGTCTAAGTCTCAACTGCAAAACTCCGGGGGTGTTTCCACTTCCCGACACGGCACGGCTATACTATGTTGTATAACACAATAGTTTATGTATGGGTACAAAAATTGCCGAACATAAGTCGGCGGCATCTGTACCGCAGTTGAAAAATTTAGACGGTGCAAAGATAGAGAAAACTTCGAGAAATTTTCTAAAAAAGAGAATATTTTTTATTGATTTGCTTGTATAATAATGAAATCATTATTATATTTGCATTGTAATCAAAAACACAAAACATAATGGACAAAAAAGAGTTAAAACAACAATTGCTTCATAAAAGAATGGAAGCAAAAGCAAAATTAGAAGTGTTAAGGAGTTTAGGAGTGATAAAGTTTGATAGACAAATAGATAAATTACTCGATAGAATAAACGAAATTGACAAACTTTTGAGAGAATTAGAAAAATAAGTAAACAAGCCCCCGAAAGGGGGCACAAAAAATAAATATTATGGAACTACGCAAGCAATTACAAGAATTAGAGCCTTTAATGAAAGAGGGCTTAACTCCTGAGAACTTGGAACGTATAGAGAAGATTAAAGCATCTATAACCACAGATGCCGAGCGTGCAGAACTGGAAGCATTCGTGGAACATCATTTATTGGAAACAGAAGATGAAGTTGAATATTTGTATAATGAAACAATCCGTTTGCAAATGGGCGAGGTATTAAAGATTGTAAATCTCTCGTACATCGCAAAAAAATATTTTGGCAAAACACAGGCTTGGTTATCTCAACGTATCAATGGTTGCACAGTAAATGGTAAAAAAGCAACATTCAACAACGAGGAACTAGACACTCTTAACAGAGCTTTGACAGATATAGCACAAATAATAGGCTCGCACACTGTCCACGCTTGATAGTGTTTTTGATTACACCCGCCCCTGCACTGAGCCGTGCAGGGGCTTTTTGGTAGTTATACCACCAATTGCCGCCTTTAAGGCGGCGCGATTTTTTTTGTAAACGCGCAAAAGCCCAAAAAGGGGAGCAACCTCGGTGGCTGCTCCCTTTCAATTCTGCTTATTTTATCAGTTCTGCCTCAATCTCTGCAATCTTCTTGTTTATTTTCTCGCGGATAAAATCCACAAAGTTCAGCAAGAGTTCACGATTTGAGATTTTGAAAATCTCGTTGTTGTTGTAACTCGATGCGCCCAACGCGAAGATAAGGCGGTAACTCGAAACCTCGAAAGTGTTATCTTCTTTCAGCACATCTTCGGCTGTATCGATTTGCTCCAATGTATTAAGGAATGTTGTGCGTTTTGCCGATAGGTCTTTTTTCTGCTCCAACACCTTCAAGAACTCGGCAAGTTCCTTTTGCTTGCGTTCCATCTCCTTTTGCAGTTCCTCGGCCTTTTTCACTGCATCGCTTTTCTCTGCTTTGGGTTTCTTTTCAGCCTTGTCGGTGGGTGGAACTTGCACCACAAGTACCTTCTTTTCCTCGGTTTTTGAGTTCTTTACAGCGTTTACACTTTCTACATTCTCTACATTCTTTTTTGTTGTCTCCATAGTTTTGTAAATTTTAGGGAGTTAATAATATACACCTGTCGCGCGGTGTCCGCTTATTTTGTTATTGTATGCACT
This sequence comes from Bacteroidaceae bacterium, assembly GCA_045634365.1. GTDB lineage: Bacteria > Bacteroidota > Bacteroidia > Bacteroidales > Bacteroidaceae > HGM04593. The sequence continues at coordinate 8,441 of JAZRAC010000068.1, forward strand.
TGTGTTATATCGAAAAGGTGGCACACCGGGAAATAGTCCTCTCGTTCTGTTGCGTGTTCTCCTTTTGCTTCGGCAACCCGCTCACGCTCTGCCTTTGTTGCCTTTGGTGTGGCCCATATCATAAAAGAGGTTTGCCCTTTCTTCACTATGTAACCTGCTTTCTTCCACTCCTCAAAAGTGCGCAAGTCGGTTGTTGAGTACTGTTGTCGGTAAAAATTCAACAGTAAACTATTTACATTCTCCTCTATACCTTCCATTTCTGCCACTGCTTTAAGGTCGCGCGATAATGCGCTTAAATCCTGCCTACGCTTTAATGCGCGTTCTTTTTTACTCTCTTCCATTTCTTTAATCACTTTTCTAAATTGTTTTACATATAGTTTCCACTCTTGAAAATCATTAGCAAATAACATACTCGTTGCCCTTGGTCTGGAAAAAGTTATCTCCGCTTGTGTATAATTCAAGTTCTTCGCCCTCTGCGGTGGTAAAAATGATGCTCAACTCATAAATGCTATTAAACACCTTTGTAATCTTCGCACCCTTAAATAGTTGGTTGATAACCTTAAAACCCTGCTCCTTTGTGAATGTCTTATAACCCTTTTTCATTGCTCTTGTCTGTTTAGTGTTGTTGTGTTGCTTTGCAGTAATTTATCTGGCGGTTGAAGCCAGAACGGTGTGAGCCTTTTAACTTTTTTGCTCCTCACACTGAGCTTTTTTTTAATTTTTCCGTCGTATATCGCCGACACGTATGTTTCGCCTTTTGTGGCTGCCTAAAAGTGTCCGCCAGTGCAGTGGTGCAAGGTTTTATAAAGAAATACTACCTGAGAGAAAATGAGGTGTGGAGATTTGTTGAGAAACCATCGGCCCGACCTTGATTAGCGAGATGGCGAAAGTACCTTTGCAGCGGAAAAAGGGAAACGCAGAAGTGTCGCTATACAAAGGATTAAATCAAAGGCGAAGTGGGAGAAAAAGAGCAAAAATAGATAGCGCAGCTATCGCTATAAAACAAGAACACCCGTGTAGTATTCGGTCTTAAATGGTAATGTAAAGACGGAGAGAAATACAATCCGGGTACCAAACCACGAAATTCGGTTAATATTTCACATCTGAAAGAAAAGTGTCAAAAATGAACGGAATTTTGCCGCCCGTCACTATACATAGGCGGTTGAAAAAGAAAGAATTACCTATCAAAAAAACGGTGAAAATTCGGGAAATTCGGATTTTTTTCGCTCCTCTGCGAGCAACTATCTTGATAATGAGGTAGTTGCGAGCCCCCGACACCGCAATTTTTGCGGTTATCCGTAAGGTCACCCCCCAGCGCCCTGCGCCACCCTCGACGATTACCACATCGGATTTTTGCGGAATATGCCACATAACATTGGCGGTAAGCGCGAATGCGTGCACAAAAAAACGGTGCGACGATTACCAATCGCCACACCACCAATAAAATACGATTACCTTAATTACCCTCCGTAAGAAAAACCAACATTACCGATATCCACAACCAGTTGCGGGAACCTCTCGCAACCAATTGCCAAAGTATCAAAAGCATCACTTCCATCTGTGCGGCTTTCCAATTTATCTTCTTCGGTTTCGGCAAGTTTCTCCCCGCGCTTATCCTTGCCTCCATTGTAAACGCCAGCCGTTTGAATTGAGATAATCAGGTCTTCATTGTTCTCGCGATTTATATGAATATGTCGATTAGCTTTACCTACCAGCATACGATTTATAATCAGCTGCTTTTCCATATGATGCATAGGCTTACCAATATAGACATCGTGCACCTCCCAGCCTTGTGTGCGAAACGCCTCAATGATAACCCAGCGGAAATCTTCGTCATTTACGGCGTAGTTACTGCCGAGAGCCGTGCTGTCATAATAAAAGATAACCTCCTTTCGCCTATGGTTGCGGTAATATTTGCAGAAGTCGCCCACAAGTTCCACTAGCTTGCGCTCGTACTTAACAAATAATGATTTTATTACGCGCAGGTTTCTGCCATCGACAACCTGCCCGGCAACTAGCCAATTGATATTAGCGTTAAAATCAAAAGCAATGCATATAGGGTGCATAGATGATACATCTGCGTCCATCAGCGACGATGGCTCCTTTATTTTATCGAATTGATATTCCAAACTGTCTAGATAGCCAAAATTAGTGGCCGAGTAGTAATTACGTTCAGTGAGTGAGTTGTAGAAACCATCGCGTGATATCCCCACACGTTTGCACATAACAGATGTTTGAAATGTCAGTGGTGGCAGGTCGCGCTTCAGTTGGGAGATAAACGCATCGCCGAGTACTGCGAGGTTGTACAATGTAGGAGCTTCACGATAGTATACAGCGACAGAACGTAGTTTACAGAGGTCGCGGTTAAGTTGAGTGAGATAACCTTTGGTGTATTCCGGGACAGGCTTGCCATCAGCTTGCATTTTCTTAACACGTTCCTTAACCTTCCATATCTCATACACGATGCCTTTGATAAGTTCAATTGTTTCGGCATCGCATTTCTTTTCATAATCGAGGAACCACGAACCCTTCTTTGTCAAGGGCATATCGCTGGTAATCAGCATACCGTGATGATAACTGCGATGTCCGAAGTACTGCCTGTTACCACGATTAGCCGGGAATGTTTCATCTTTCAGTTGTTCGTAATCTACAAACTTCGCTTCATCAATAGTTAAAGCATCGAAACTATGAGAGTTTGATGTTCCTTGCCTGTCTTGGGAGATGATGAAACCGATAGAACCGTTATAGAACGATAGCACATTTTCATAGTTCTCCGGCTTGAATATAGGTTCAGGCCACCCCCATTTTTTAGGCGGGCGGTGGCCAATGCACCAATGAATATCACGTTTGAACCCCCATTTCTCCCAATGAACCAGCATCGATGGCAGCGTGTTTGTAAGCGCGCGTTTGGCATTAGGAGAGATTATGCCACTAATAGAACCGGGCATACGTTGCATATTCCTTAAATTCCATTGCGCTTGTATTGCCCCCTTGCCAATGGCACGACCACCTACGAGTATAGAGTCTTTCGCTCCAATATACATTATCTCCTGTTGTATGTCGTTAAGGTATATTTTCTGTGCCATTTATCTTAAATATTTTATCAGGATTATAATCCTCTTGCTCCAATTCTATGTACTCTATATACTCGCACTCTTTGTTATACTCGGCGATTTTTTTCTCAATCACCTTGCGGAGATTGGGAATTGGCTTGAACCCTGCCACGGAAGGATCATCAGTCGGGATAAACGCCTGCACAACGATTTTATCATAGTCGAATGTCTGCTCATCTTCCTTATCGAGGTGAGTGTATTTGCCGTATTTATCAGCCGCAGCTGTCATAGCCTTTGCATCTTTATTTACGCGGGCCACCTCATAGGCCTCGTTAATCATTTCGATGAAACGATAGCGATGATAATCCTTTGAAGTCTTCTGAAATTCCCCAAGGAGCAATTTCAATATAGATAAGTCTGTATAAGCCTGACTTTTTCCGAGTTTATAATCTTGTTGGAGTTTGAGTATGATTTCCTTGTCTTTGATGCGAGGGTGTTGTAACCAAAAGTTGTATAGGTCGCGCAAACGAAAAATATGCTCTTGCGTGGCGAGTGGTACCCCTGCCCGCTGCATATCTCGGGCGTCGGCAAAAAGGTTCTCACGAGCGGTATCTATTATTGCAGGTAGCGGCATATTATTCGTCTATTGTCATATCTTTAATATAAGTAGCAGATAGTTGCACCGCGAGCGGAGAACCGACCTTTGCAAGTTCCAGTTCTTGCTTGCGAAGAGCCAACGCGGTAGTCGCTTTGCCTTTGTCATACGCCTTGCGTACCGGTGAGAGTTTGTTGCCGAGTTCATCGCGCAATACACTCTCATCGACATCGAGCAGAGCTGCTATATCGCTCACAGGGGTTAATGCCTCGGCAAGTTCCCGGACATTATGTATAAATTCATCAGAGTAGTTCATTGATAGGTAAAGATTTATCTTGCATTTCGGCAAAGCCCTGTGCAAGCTGGTTATAGAGTTCCGGCGAAGATGATATAATTCCACACTCAAAGCGATTCCCACGTGTCTGGTTCTGCGAGGTTACAACTGCCACTTTGTAGCGGTTATTACCGAGTAAAACGACCTTAGAGTGATTTTCTGCAAGGTGAACAGACTCAAATATAGAAGTGATGAACTTATATAGATGAACAGTTTTCCTTGCCGCTTTAAGGTCGCAAAAAAGAGAAGCCGATGTGATTAAGCCCTCTCTACGTAATCGCCAGATACGGCGCAGGAACTCTTCGGAGGTGGAGAAGGTTGAGATAACAATCTCCGAAGCTCCGATGTGTTCCAAGATAGAGGCAATCACATCGGCCAGCTGGACAGAGTTTGAGAAATAAGCCTGCACAGGCCTATCTTCAAACTGTTCCAACTTGAAAGCCATAAAGTCAAAGGTTTATGCCAAGTTCCGATAATTCGGCAAGCGTGTCGTCGCTGATGGGCGCGCCGGCTTGCTGTAAGAACTGAACACGCTCAAAAATTTTAGCACGAATGCTGGCAGCCTTACCTTCCTCACCCTTATCGATAAGCTGTTGCATCTTGCCTTTGTTGAGCGAGATAAATTTGCGAGCATTGCCTATCTGCTTTGCTAATTCCGCGCCATCGATGGGCTGCTCCTCTTTGGCAACAGATATAACTTCATTTGCCGGTAGAGGTTCACCTTTTACATAGCCATCGTAAGCAGCAAGAGCCTCACGATAACTTTTCTCTGCCTCGTCGAGCAGTTTTAGTTTCTCATAGCGGTCGCAAGGCTGCATCTTCTCCATCGCTTTGAGTTCCTCAAAAAGGGCCTTAATTTTAGTATAACGCTCAAAATTGCCATCCCAAAGTTTTTGGATATCTTCTGGTAATTCGTCGTGGTCGGCACGTTTGCCGGCGTGTTCCGCAGCAGATTTGTCAAGCAGCTGCTTAATAGCAGGCACGATCTGCTTTTCCATAACAACAACCTCGTGCAAAGTTTTTCCGTCATCACGTATGCGCAGATGTTTTCGGAGCTCATATTCGAGTTTCGGCATCATCTTTGCTCCCCGACGGATAATATTCTGGTGCAAGATGCGGTTACGGCTCAACTGCAAAAGCATCATAGCACCTTCTTCAATCTTACGCTCGGCAACCGGGGTTTCGAGCCATTCTCTAATTTTTTCAGTCAATTTATGGTCCATATAATTAAAATTTTAAAGTCGGCAGCAGCCTTTTAAGCAAACTGCCGACCTCCGTACAGACAAAAGCAGTATGTTATTCACCGTCGTCTACGACGAACTGGCCGGTCGAGGCATCGATATCACCCTCATCAGTCGGAATTATTCCAACGTAGAATGGCGCGGGACATTTATCCGAAACCTCAATATTTAGTGTGGTACCCGAAGCATCGGTTTCCTTTGCGCCGGATTCTTGTGCCGGTTTGGTATTCGTGCGGAACATCTCATTACCCAGCACGCGGAATTTTCCATCGCGCTCTTGGTATATGTAGATAAGGTCCGAACCATTAGCCAAACGGCAGAAACCCGTTGCTTCCTCGGCTTTTCCGGGGTGCTTGAAAGTTGCTTTATTCAAAAACGACTTACAGGGATACTCTCCCTGCGAATCCGAAGAAACATTCGATGCTGTGTCGTCAAGGTCGATAACTTTGAACCTTACATCTGCGGCAAGCACAAAATTTCCGTCAAGTACAGGAAGTTCCTCCATGGTAACTCCCTCTTTGTCCAACTCCGGCAAAGTAGGGAACGACACAATGCTGGCTTTTGAAACAAAGTAGGCTTTGCGACGGACACCCGGCATAACCGTGGTACCATCACAAAAGCGTAGTGAATCATACAAGTTAGGTGCAGAACATTTATTTGACATAACTACCTCCTTTTTTATTCAGTGAACAACTTACCAACTAGCAGTCTCTCGGGCGAGATTGTTTCGTATTGACAACCCATAAACATTGTAGCCTCGAATGTCACAATGAAAGGCTTGTATTTCTCAATTGCGATATGCTCCTCTTCGCCACGCTGATTGAAACCGACAAGCATATTGCTTGCAGGAGATAGCTGGATATAAGGAGAATCGGTTTTGTTCGCAAGGACAACAAATTCTACGTTGGGGAAACCTTCAACGTGCAATTTCTCGAAGCCTTTGTTGTAGACAATTGCGCCGACAGTAGCCTGATAGTCGTCTACATAGGCATCGTAAATATCCTGTGAACAATAGAGTTTCAATTTCTTATGTTTACGCAATTTTGCAACACCGGCGCGACAAAATGATTTAAGTGAATCAACAGCATTGGTTGAGTCAATTTTTGCATCGAACTCATAGAGGTTCTTTTTAGCGACAGAGATATTACCGTCGTTAATCTCCTTTGTCGCAATAGTGTCGAATCCATCGAACAAGTCTACCGATCTTGTACCATCATCTTTACGAACAGCATTCCAAATAGCATCGTTCAGATGGTCACCGATCTTGGCCGCAAGGTAAGAACAAACACGCTTGGTTATCTCTGTTTTTGTAAGAGCCTCGCCTTTGGTGATTGCGGAGTCATAGATTGAACCAACGATAGAATTGGGAGAGAAGTCTTTAACGACTGAGCCAAGATAAGTGCGGAGAGTACGACCGACGATGTTTACATCGCCCTTGTCTACGCGAGTTTCAGAATAAGGCCCCATTTCCATATCACCATCGAGCTGACCGACAGTTTCGGAATAACGTATACCATAACGAGTGGTCATGTGTGCCAAAGTGTCACTCATTGAGTGAACAGGCATCATCAGGAGGTCGGGGCGATACTTTGCCGCTGATGCAGCAAGTTCAGCAGGTGTTATTTTTACAGTGCTTGATATAGTTCCCATATTAAATAAGGTCTTCTACTTTGTTATACATCTCCTTGCTCCTAGAAGAAGTAGCAAGTACGTTATCTATGTCGTTATCGACAATCTCGGTATCCTCAGCGCCGGGGCCCTTTTTAAGGTTCTCAACCTGCGTTTTCAGTTCGGCAATACTTTTATCGCGGTCGGCGATAGTATTATCCTTCTCTGTGATGGAGCTTTCGAGCGAGGATATATGGTCCTCAACCTTCTGCATCTCATCGCCGGTGATAGCAACTGTGCCATCATCGGCCGTGGAAAATTCTTTTTCCAGAACTTTTCCAATAGAATCGAATTTCTTTTTCATTTGATTTTTATTTTTAGATTTATCGCCATTGTCATTTTGTTTGTCAAGCTGCTCTACTTCTTCTGTGGTACCAGAGGGTTCTGCTTTCTTTTTGCTATTAAAACTAGCGAGGAAGCGAGAAAACCACGAAGGAGTTTCCTCTTCAAACGAAAGACCCTCAACTGGTAGTTCCATATTGATAAAGCGGTATTTGTCGGCAGGAGAAAGGTTTTGTTTTTTGTCATCGTCGGAAATCTCGTCGATAAGACCAAGTTCCAAAGCCTCTGTGGCATTGAGCCACTTGCCCTCTTTAAGGACATTAAGAATTTCGGAGATAGGTTTGCCGCATCGATCAGCATACAGTTGGGCGAGAACAACATCAATTTTGTCGTTCTCTTTCTTGTTGGCAGTGAGGTCATCAATGAGCTTCTGAATCTGGTCGGCATTATAACTGCCCCAAGCATCGATGAAATTAGAGCACTTGTGAACGAGGAAAAAAGAATATTTCCCCATTACGATTTTCTTTGCACCCATAGCTGCCACAGTTGCAGCTGATGCTGTAAAACCGGAGATGTATGCAGTTACATCGCCGTGGTCGCGGAACTGTTGCATAATGTCGAGCCCGTCGTCGAGAAATCCTCCGGGAGAGGAGATAAGCACATTGACAGGTGTGCCGGCGTAACGCGCGAGAACTTCTCGAACAGCAATTTTTGAAGAGTTCCAACAACCGATGGTAGTGTTTAAATAAAGATGATAGTCCATTTGCAATATATTTACCGCAAATAAACTATCAGTCAAAAAAGTATAAAAAGACTATAAATAGAGGAGTATCAATCCAAAATAGCCAGTAAACCGAATATATTTGAGTATTCGGCACTCAATTTTGTTATAGATTTCTTTGTAATATTAGCAGGGTAGTGATCCTCGACAGTTGTTATAACATAAGGTTTGTCGTTAGTACCCATTAAGAACTGCCCGCCACTGATAGTTGTTAGGCGGTAACATAGGCGACGCCCTGCTACTGAAAAGTTTGTAGGAAGCTCGGCCGACAACTTTAACGTGAAAATAGTTTCCCTATCAACGATTTTTGTTTCCGACGTAAGAGAAGAAAAATCTATGGTTGGCAGCGTTTGAAAGTTTCTCCATTTTTGGAGGAGTACTCCGGTGTTTTTAACAACAACAAGATCGGCAAGATAACGAGCTTCTGTGTATTCAATTTTCTTGATATGTAAAAAACGTTCCATAAGTGTTAATGGTTGTTAATGGTGTTTATCAATTTATAAAACCGAAAAAGTGGCCTCTTTGTCCCTATTTTTTTCTTAAATAATTTCGTAAATCTATTCCTTTTTCAGTATAAGCCTTGCGAATGCGAAAATATTTCTGCCTCACTGTTTCTACATGGTCGAGAGAGATGCCGTGCATCTCACACCATGCTGCTATATGGGTATTTACACCCTTTCCATTGCTTGCAAGGGTTAATGTCGCGAGCTCACTCCAAAGATTTTGTCGAAATAAATCCTCAATCGATTCGATAACAGCTTTCTTGCCACATTCAGACAAGTGATTATAATACTCAACTGGTTTTGCTTTTGAGTCCGGAATATATATTGCTGTTTTATCTATGTTGTTATTAGTTTCCACAGCTTCGTTGTCCGGGCGTTTCTGCAAGAAAGTGCGAATAACGGCATTTTCATTGGAGTGGTCGGGAAACCTCACCGGGGAACCCAAGGAATGGATAAGCCACTCTTTAAGATAAGGCTTTAAGTCTAAATATATAACAAACAGGCTCATAGGTATAAGTTTTTGGCAAAAGTAGTAAAATATTAAAGATTTTCTTTTAAAATCAGTAATATATTGCAGAATAGGGCATATATGTATACGTTTCTACATCTACTACATTTTCTATTCTAATCCAACTATTTGAATATAAGCAAATTACAAAATCTTGACTTTTCTACAAATTTCACTACACAGATATTAAAAGTTGAAAAGTGCTTATTCCATCTTGTTTTGTAGAAAATTGTAAAACCATTGTAGTTATTATATACACTATTTAATTCCCTTATTATAAACATTGTAGAAGTTGTAGAAATTGTAGAAATATAAATTAAGGTGTTTTTTTCTCGCGGGAGAAGCAAAAATAAAAGGGTGCCGTTATTAGCACCCTTTGAACGTGATTAAAAAAGCCTTGCCTATTCCTCTAATCGATAGAAATAGCCGGTAACAAGTTTTTCAACCCCTGTGCTATTTATTTGATATTCTAGTTTTTCGCATAAATAGACTTGATTTCTTATGAGGTACTTGTATCTTGGATTAAGTATTTCTTTCGTTATAAACTTGATACAATATTTATTATCTGTGTTCACAACTGGTTCTGCTGCGAAAACTTCTGTCGCCAGAGAGTAGGCTGGGGAACCTTCGCAAAGATTTAGTCCGTATGATTGAATATTATTGCCATTATAATCTTTATGATTACCAAGAGAATAGACAATAGGTTTAGGATATCTTACTATCGATTTATCCAATAAAAGATGTTCGCTATAAGCACTGCAATTAATTGCAACAGGCAATATGTCTTTTCCGCTTTCTATCCCATCATCTTCGCTACCTGTTATTGCATCTTCAACACATTCAATAATATTTTCTTCTCCTGTATCTATTGCTTCATTCCATCTTCTGACAGAGTAGTCAAGTGTGCTCATATAGTATTTTTTACCCTTACACCTCTGCAGGATAGTTTCGAGGTTTTGAATGCCACTTGAGTTATAAACAAGTAATTCATACTCATGTTTTAGTTTAACAGGAACTATTTTAAGTTCTATATCAAGATCGCTATTACTCTCCTTAATAATTCTATCACGAAAGAAATTAACATTCGTCATTCCGCTAGTAAAATCTAGTGCTTCTATTCTTTTTCTATATACAAACATCTCTTCCGTATCATCAATTACAATTATATAACCTTTGTAAGCATTATAGTATGCATCTGTGTAGGCACCATCATAATATGATGATTCATCTTTAAGAAAATCATCGTATGTCGCGTAATGTTTGTATTTTGCATTTTCGAGTATCCAAGGTTCTAACCTAGTAAATGGGTCTACCTCCTCATAGCCGACATTTGATGTTGATAAAATGCTTTTACTATCATCATTTGAAATACTGAACTCTTCCAGAATTTTGTTTATATCAACTAAATCGCGATTTATATAGTCTATTCTACGCATAATATTGATATGCTTTTTATCCTCATCAACATCGAAAACTACTCCAAAAAAATATTCAAGTTGAGTAATGAAATCCTTTACGGTCCAATGCGGGAGAGCCTTATTGCGTTCAGCTTTCTCATTGGCACACGCTATGAATATTTTAGAAAATAGTTCGTTTTTTGAAAGGTAGGAAAGGTCGCAGGTGTAGCCCAAAGACTTAAATACCCTCTCTATCATCGGTAGTAAATATGGTTGAACGGCAAAACGTACTTGGGGATACCCATTGGGTGAAACAAATATCATATTATTTATCTCATCAAAATAAAAAATATTATCCATCGGTCCCAAATAAAAAATATTATTATTGGAAGAATCTACTAGCTGTTTCACAATCCAATCGTTACACATTACACCCGATGTTTCATTGTATATAGGAAACGCAACCCATTCGTTGTTTTTTCCAAAAAGTTTTTCAATCATTCTGCGTATTGCCTCCTCGTGCCCAAGCATTGTGACATCGGTTAGATATGCTATCCAAATAGTCTTATAAAATAAAGAATACGCAGTCTTTGCTGTTTGTGTAATATCATTATATGCCATTCCCCATTTTCCAAGGTCAAGCTCATCAATGAATATCTCTTCCATTTTGTTGTAGAAATTCATTAGTGAGGTACCGCCTAATATCTGTACTTTGACATATTCTTCTGTAACCTCAATAATAACAGCCTCGCCCGTGATGAGAGTCTTGTTCCCCACTTTTATACTCGCCGGCAAAGTTATAGCCTTGTGTTTATAATCAAGCCTATTTATATGCCCCAGAACCTTTATATTCTGCTCTATGTGCATAGGTAGAACTATGCTTAATGTAGAAGAACCGGCCTTTGTGAAAAATGGATTTTCAAGAATAAGCTTTATAGAGGTGTTGCTTTGAGGTATGACCTCTTTGCCACCAAGAAGTATCTGTATCATCTTTCAGAGTTGTTTTTCATTTTTAAATACTGTGAATATTTCTGCTCAAAGCCACGCTCGCCGTCGAGAATTACAAAGGCATCAATGCCTTCGTCGAGCTTCTCATTCAAACGCTTGATAACCTCATTGTTGCCGGTTAAACTGCCTGCGACGGCCAGCAGTTCCCCGCTGTTCTGTCTGCTTTCCTGCGCAGTCGTCTTTGTCGCCTGCACGATGGCCCCCGTTCCCAGTGCGTGAGATACGTCTTCCTGTGTCAGGCTGCCTATCGTATTATTACGTTGCGCATAATCGAGCAGGGAGAAGAACGGCGCGAGGGCAGGGTTGGCAGTGGCCGAAGCGTTTGCAACAAACTCATTTGCGTGGACAACACCCACGACCTCGTGGTTATTTAAGCTCTTCCTTGTAAAACCTCCGTAATAATATCCGGCCTCCTGCACTTGATGCTGCTCCCTTATTGTGGCAATTTGCTTCATACCGGCACCCAAGGCCATAGCTGCTGCCACAGGGCCCAACAGCCAATGCTCCTTCGATGCCGAGGCATAAGCATTGATGGCAGCCACTGCTGTTTGGGCAAGAGCGCCTGCAATCTCAATAGTCATAGCCTTTTTGTTGGCCTTTCTCTTTGCCTTCGCAATCTCTCTATCTCGCTGTTCTTCCAGCTGCTTAACCTTCTTGTCATTCTTCCCGGCCGCCTTAATCTGCTGGTCATATTTCTTCTCAATCCTGGTAACCTCTAAATCAGCCTCTGCCTGGGCATAGTTGCTATAAATCTGCAATGCCGAGCCGGCCACAGCCCATGCACTCTCGGCCGCTTTGCCGAGATCCTCAAAGGATAGTTTGCCTTTCTCGGTTACGCTGTCAATGAGGTCGCTGATTGAGAAATACATCTCCTTGGTTTTGTCGCCCCAACCTCCACCA
>JAZRAC010000069.1:0-51055 GCA_045634365.1 Bacteroidaceae bacterium
TCAGGGGCTTGCCCTCCTCTCCTTGTAATGCTCGCTGTTCGCACCCCGCGAGGCACAAGCTTTGCCTGTGCTCCTCGCGACTGATTGCTGCTCGCATTAACGAAGCCCCTTTGGTGCTTTGTGGGAGAGTAGGTCATCGCCGCTTTTTTTAAGAGAACTTCAAGCAATTGAGGTTCTCTTTTTTTTGTGTGTATCTGCTACTTTTAGTTACGGGCTCGGCTGGCTCACCTGCAAAAGTTGGGCTCACCTGCAAAAGTTGATTCTTTATTTTTCCCCCGCCACCCTGCGCAGAATTTCGCTCGAAAAGAGAAAATCGTTGAGCTGTTTGTTCTTTGTTTGCAGAATTTCGTCCTTGTTGCCCTCCCACGATATTTTACCATCGGCAAGGAATATTATGTGGTCGCCTATGTTCATCACCGAATTCATATCGTGAGTATTTACGATAGTCGTTATATCGTACTCGCCGGTTATGCTGTGTATGAGCTCATCTATTATGAGCGAGGTCTTTGGGTCTAGGCCAGAATTTGGCTCATCGCAGAAGAGGTAGCGAGGTTCCAAGGCAATGGCACGGGCAATGGCTGCTCGTTTCTGCATACCTCCCGATAGTTCTTCGGGGCTTTTATCCTGCGCATCGAGCAGATTTACACGCTCCAAGCAGAAACGGGCTCGTTTGAGTCGCTCGTTGTATGTTTTATCCGAGAACATATCAAGGGGGAACATTACATTTTCGAGCACGCTCATAGAGTCGAACAGGGCGGCATTCTGAAACAACATTCCCATTTCCCGACGCAGCATCTGTTTCTCTCTCTTGTTAAAGGTGAGTATGTTGCGTTTGTCGTATAGCACTTGTCCGCTGTCGGGTTCCAGCAGGCCTACGATGCATTTGAGGAGCACAGTCTTTCCGGCACCGCTAAGTCCAATGATAAGATTGGCCTTCCCATTGTCGAAGATGGCGTTTATATTGTCGAGCACCATTTGGTTGCCAAACTGTTTATGTATGTTCTTAATCTCTATCATTGCATAAGCAGTTGGGTTAATACAATATCGGCAAATAGAATGAGCACGCTGCAACTGACGACGGAATCGGTACTTGCCTTGCCCACCTCTATGGAGCCTCCCTCCACCGTGTAGCCGTAGAACGATGCTACCGAGGTTATTATGTAGGCGAAGAATATAGCCTTTATAATGCTGCACCAGATGTACCATTGCTGGAATTCATACTGCAATCCGCAGGTGAGGTCGTCGGCAGTCATTATGCCGGTGAAGAACCCTATGGCGTATGCTCCTGCAATGCCCGAACAGATGCTGAATATCACAAGGATGGGTATCATTGAGATTAGGGCCGAAATTTTGGGGAGTATTAGGAAGTTTGCCGAATTGACTCCCATAATTTCCAGTGCATCAATCTGCTGTGTTACTCGCATAGCTCCAATCTCCGAAGTTATATTGGAGCCCACCTTGCCCGACAGAATAAGGCACATCATACTCGATGAAAATTCCAGAAGCAGAATCTCGCGAGTGGCGTATCCCGCAACGAAATTGGGCATCCACGCATTCTCGATGTTCAGTTTCATCTGTATGCATATAACCGCTCCGATGAAAAAGGAGATTATGAGCACTATGGGAATAGAGTCTACTCCCAACTGGAAAATCTCGCGCATAGTTTGTCGCAGAAACACCCCCCAACGCTCGGGGCGTGCAAACACCCTGCGCATAAGCATAAGATAGCTGCCGAAAGTCTCTATGGATTTTACAAAAAACATATTCTCTTAAAAGGGGGCATATTCATTTTGCGAAGATACTATTTTATTATTTAATAGAGTCAATATTATCAGTTTTTGTGCTTCTTTGCTTCATTTTAAACATAGTTTAATGCATAAAACAGTTAAAGTTTTGGGCAAAAACTAAATTTGCATTATCTTCGCTACGCATAATCCAAATTATTTGAAACGATGGTTGCATTTGCAGAGAATGAAAATGGCGCTACTTCCGAGCGTATGGTGTTGCGCACCGAAAACCTTGTCAAGCGTTACGGCAAGCGTACGGTTGTAAACAATGTCTCTTTCGATGTTAAACAGGGAGAGATTGTGGGATTGCTCGGCCCTAACGGAGCGGGAAAAACAACCTCCTTCTATATGACCACAGGCCTTGTGGTGCCCAACGATGGCAAAATATTCCTCGATAATACAGAAATAACCGATTTTCCTGTGTACAAGAGAGCTCGTTTCGGCGTTGGTTATCTTGCGCAAGAGGCAAGTGTGTTTCGCAAAATGACGGTGGAGGATAATATTGCATCGGTGCTCGAACTTACAAACAAGCCCAAAGAGTATCAGAAAGAGAAACTCGAAAGTCTTATCGAGGAGTTCCGTCTGCAAAAGGTGCGCAAGAACCTCGGCGACCGTCTTTCGGGTGGCGAGCGTCGCCGCACCGAAATTGCCCGTTGCTTGGCCATCGACCCTAAATTCATTATGCTCGACGAGCCTTTTGCCGGCGTCGACCCTATTGCGGTAGAGGATATTCAGTATATTGTGTGGAAGTTAAAGGATAAGAACATAGGTATTCTCATCACCGACCACAATGTGCAGGAAACTTTGAGCATTACCGACCGTGCCTATCTGCTCTTCGAGGGAAGAATACTCTTTGAGGGAACCCCCGAGGTTCTTGCCGAAAATCCGGTGGTGCGCGAAAAATATCTCGGTCGCGATTTTGTGTTGCGCAAGCGAGAATTTCAAATAGACTGATTCTGTTTAACACAATATACGAGGTTGCAAAATGGTAATTTTGCAACCTCTGTTTCGTATTATAACCTTAAATTCGTGATTGCAAAGTGGTTTTGCAACCCTTTTTTGCCTCCAAACTGCTCAAAAGGGGATTTTTTTTTGATAATCTCCCCAATAAGTTGTAATTTTGCAAGCCTAATTTGGGTTTAGTATATTATTTAAAATTAAATATATGGAATTTACATTTAAAAATTCAGACGCTACAAGCGCATTGTTGTCTGTGAAAATTCAAGAGGCCGATTATTCAGCCTTGGTTGAGAAACAGTTGAAAAACATCCGTCAGAAGGCCAATATCCCCGGCTTCCGCCCCGGAATGGTGCCTATGGGACTTGTTAAGAAACAGTATGGTACAGCCGTTAAGGCCGAGGAGATTAACAAGTTGTTGCAGACAAAGATTTTCGAGTACATCAAAGAGAATAAAATAGATATGCTTGGCGAGCCTCTTCCCAGCGAGGAGCAGCAGGCGGGTATGGATATGGTGAATGACAAAGATTTTACCTTTGAGTTTGAAATTGCCCTCGCTCCCAAATTCGATGCAACATTGAGCAAAGAGGATAAATTGCCCTATTACAAGATACAGCCCACTGCCGAAATGATAGATTCGCAGGTACAGGCCTATGCACAGCGTTGCGGTGAGTACAAACAGGTTGAGAGCTACGAAGACAAAGATATGTTGAAAGGCTCGCTCGTAGAGACTGCCGAGGAGGGTATCAGCGTGAAGGATGCAGTGATGATGCCTGCTTATATGAAGAACGACGAGCAGAAGGCTCTCTTTGCCGGTGCAAAGGTTGGCGATGTTATCACATTCAACCCCACAACCGCATTCGATGGTAGCGAGGCAGAGCTTGCGTCGCTTCTCAAAATAGAGAAGGGCGAGGTTGCCGCACACGCAGGTGATTTTACCTTCACAATTTCCGAGATTACACGCTTCGTCGCAAGCGAACTGAACCAAAATGTATTCGACGCTGCATTCGGCAAGGATACTGTGAAGAGCGAAGAGGAGTTCCGTGCTAAAATCGCCGAGCAGTTTGCCGAGCGTTTCGCAATCGACAGTGATTATAAATTGTTGCTCGATGTTCGTGCTTATCTTGCCGAGCGCATTGGCAAGATGGAGTTCCCCGAGGCTCTCTTGCGTCGCATAATGGATATGAACAAGGCCGAGGGTGCCGAGAGTATCAGCGAGGAGGATTTCCAGAAGAGCCTTACAGAACTCTCTTGGCACCTTACAAAAGAGCAGCTTGCAAAGAAGTTCGAGATTAAAATCGACGACAACGATGTTCTTGCCGTTGCAAAGGCAGCCACACGCGACCAGTTTGCACAGTATGGAATGGCCAACGTTCCCGAGGACTTGCTCGAAAATTACGCAACAGGTATGCTCAAACAGGAGAAGACACGCGAGGCACTCATCAACCGTGCAGTAGATATTAAACTTATCGAGGCAATCAAGGGTGTTGTAGCTCTCAGCGAAGAGGAAATTTCTGTTGAGGACTTCAACAAAAAACTTGCCGAAAGCGATAAATAATAAAAGGATAATTCTTAAAAGCAGATTGTTATGAAGGATGATTTTAGAAAGTATGCGACGAAGCACCTTGGAATGAATAGTATGGTGCTCGACGATGTGATGAAATTTCAATCGCAATACCTTAATCCGTACATCTTGGAGGAGCGCCAGTTGAATGTTACTCAAATGGATGTCTTTTCTCGTTTGATGATGGATAGAATCATCTTCCTCGGTACACAAATTGACGATTATACAGCCAACACCCTTCAAGCACAGTTGCTGTATCTCGATTCGGTTGATAGTGGCAAGGATATTTCAATCTACATAAACTCGCCAGGCGGTTCTGTTTATGCAGGATTGGGCATATACGACACAATGCAGTTCATAGGCAGCGACGTTGCAACCATCTGTACAGGAATGGCGGCGAGTATGGCTGCTGTGCTGCTCGTGGCGGGTGCCGAGGGTAAACGCTCGGCTCTCACCCACAGCCGTGTGATGATACATCAGCCTCTTGGTGGCGTGCAGGGTCAGGCGAGCGATATTGAGATTACCGCCCGCGAGATTCAGAAACTTAAAAATGAGCTATATACGATAATAGCCGATCACAGCCATCAACCCTTCGATAAAGTGTGGGCCGACAGCGACCGCGACTATTGGATGACTGCCGAGGAGGCAAAAGCCTACGGAATGATTGACAATGTACTCTCGCGTAAGAAATAATTATGGCAGAAAAGGGGAAAAAACGTTGTAGTTTCTGCGGTAGATCCGAAAAGGAAGTAGGGCTGCTGATGACAGGTGTAGATGCCTACATCTGTGACTATTGCGTCGAGCAGGCGCATAATATTTTGCGCGAGGAGCACTTGCTTGCCAAAAGCGAGTTTAATATGAAGGAACTGCCCAAGCCCAAAGATATAAAAGCCTTTCTCGATGAATATGTTATTGGACAGGACGATGCGAAGCGTGCGCTTGCCGTTTCAGTATACAACCATTATAAGCGTCTTATGCAACGCGACAATAACGATGTTGAGATTGAGAAAAGCAATATAGTGATGGTTGGTAGCACCGGAACGGGAAAAACCCTTTTAGCGCGTACCATCGCACGCCTTTTGAAAGTCCCCTTCACAATTGTCGATGCAACAGTACTTACCGAGGCAGGCTATGTGGGTGAGGATATTGAGAGTATTCTTACCCGTTTGTTGCAGGTAGCCGATTACAAAGTGGAAGAGGCCGAGCGAGGAATTGTCTTTATTGATGAAATTGACAAGATTGCTCGCAAAAGCGACAACCCCTCTATTACCCGCGACGTAAGCGGAGAGGGTGTACAGCAGGGCCTGCTGAAACTGCTCGAAGGTTCGGTGGTAAATGTGCCCCCACAGGGCGGTCGCAAACATCCCGACCAGAAGATGATAGCAGTGAATACCAAGCACATATTGTTCATCTGTGGCGGAGCTTTCGATGGAATAGAGAAGAAAATAGCCCAGCGTCTGAATACCCACGTAGTTGGTTATAATTCGGTGCAGAACAGCTTTAAAATAGATAAAGGAGATATGATGCAGTATGTGACTCCACAGGATTTGCGCTCCTTCGGCCTGATTCCCGAAATTGTGGGTCGTCTGCCCATTCTCACCTCTCTGCGTCCGCTCGATCGTGCAACGCTTCGCAATATACTCACAGAACCAAAGAACTCTATAATAAAGCAGTATGTGCGTCTCATGGAGATGGATGGCGTTAAGCTTCTCTTCGACGACGAAGTGCTCGACTATATTGTGGATATGGCAATAGAGTATAAACTCGGCGCACGTGGCCTGCGTTCAATTGTAGAAACCATAATGCAGGAAAAAATGTTCGAAATACCTTCGAGCGACGAAAAAATCTGCAATATTACAAAAGAATATGCCCAAGAGAGAATCGTTAAAAGCGGTGCAATGACAATGATGGCATAATACTATGACAATAGCGAAGCAAACACCCCCTCGGATATTAAAAATAAACCCCGAGGGGGTGTTTTTTGAACAAACAACCATTTGCAAAAATATTTTTTTATATTTCCGAAAATATATCGCGAAAAATTTGCGGGTTTTATAGAGATATTTATAACTTTGTTTGCAAATAGGCATATTGTAAAATGGCAAAGAAGTACAATTTAACAGAAATTCTTAAAGAGAATTTTGGTTTTGATACATTTAAGGGGGATCAGGAAGCGGTCATCAAAAATCTCCTTGATGGGAATGATGCCTTTGTCCTGATGCCTACCGGTGGTGGTAAATCTCTATGCTATCAATTGCCGTCGCTCATAATGAACGGTACGGCAATAGTAATATCTCCGCTCATTGCCTTGATGAAGAATCAGGTCGATGCCATCCGTAATTTTCACGAAGAGGATGGCGTTGCCCACTTTTTGAACTCCTCGCTCACCAAGCAGGCGATAGAGGAGGTTAAGGCCGATGTGCTGTCGGGCAAGACCAAATTGCTATATGTCGCTCCCGAATCTCTCACAAAGGAGGATAATGTGGAGTTTCTAAAAAGCATAAAAATATCGTTCTATGCAATAGACGAGGCACATTGTATTTCGGAGTGGGGGCACGATTTTCGTCCCGAATATCGTCGCATACGCCCGATAATCAACGAGATTGGCAAAGCGCCTATTATCGCCCTCACGGCGACAGCTACCACAAAGGTACTCGACGATATTAAGAAAAATCTGGGTATACAGGATGCTCCCGATTTTAAATCTTCGTTTAACCGTCCCAATCTATATTATGAGGTAAAACCAAAGACAAAGAATGTAGATAAGGACATTATAAAATTTATAAAATCGAATCCGGGTAAATCGGGTATTATATATTGTTTAAGTCGTAAAAAAGTAGAGGAACTTGCCGAAGTGCTGCAAGCCAACGAAATTCCGGCAAAAGCCTATCACGCAGGAATGGACTCGGCAATGAGGTCGCAGACACAGGACGAGTTTATAATGGAGAAAATAGATGTGATAGTTGCTACAATCGCATTCGGAATGGGAATAGATAAACCGGATGTGCGCTACGTTATACACTATGACATTCCCAAGAGCCTCGAAGGCTACTATCAAGAGACGGGACGAGCCGGTCGCGATGGTGGCGAGGGTAAGTGTGTAGCCTACTACAATAGCAAGGACTTGCAGAAACTAGAAAAATTCCTCGAAGGAAAGCCCCTTGCCGAACAGTATATAGGTCGTCAACTGTTGTATGAAACAACAGCTTATGCCGAGTCTTCGGTTTGTCGTAGAAAATTGTTGTTACATTATTTTGGTGAAAATTTTGAAGTGGAAAATTGTGGAAATTGTGATAACTGCCTGACACCTAAAAAACAGGTTGAGGCCAAAGAACTGCTCGAAGCTGTTATTGAAACAGTATTGGCTGTTAAAGAGAATTTTAAGGTAGAGTATATTATAGATATCCTTATGGGCAAAGAGACTGCCGAGATTCAGTCGCATATGCACGATGAACTTGAATGTTTCGGTTGCGGAGTAGATGAAGAGCCCAAACGTTGGAATGCGGTTATACGTCAGGCACTCATAGCCGGCTATCTTGATAAGGATGTTGAGAATTATGGCCTTTTGAAGGTAACCAAAGAGGGTCGTGCATTCTTGGAAAAACCAAAGTCCTTCAAGATTGTCGAGGATAGGGATTTTACCGAAACAGAAGCTATTGTTCAGTCGGGAAGTACATTTGCAGTAGACCCCGAACTTTATGCTATGCTCAAAAATCTGCGTAAGAAACTCTCGAAGCAATTGGAATTACCCCCTTATGTGATATTCCAAGACCCATCGTTAGAGGCAATGGCAACAACCTACCCAATAACCTTCGACGAACTTAAAAATATCCCCGGCGTGGGCGAGGGAAAAGCCAAACGCTATGGCGAGGAATTCTGCGCATTGATTAAACGTCACTGCGAAGAGAATGAGATTGACCGTCCCGAGGATTTCCGTGTGCGCACAGTTGCCAATAAGTCGAAATTGAAAGTTAGCGTTATCAGCGCCATAGACCGCAAGGTGGCACTCGACGACCTAGCCATAAGCCGCGGAGTGGAGTTCGAGGAGCTTCTCGACGAAGTGGAATCTATCGTTTATTCCGGAACAAAGCTAAATATAGATTATTTCCTCGAAGAGATTATGGACGAGGAGAATGTGCAGGAGATTTACGATTATTTCAAGAGTTCCGACACTGATAGTATAAATGCGGCGCTCGATGTTCTTGGCGGTGAGTATAGCGAAGAGGAGATTCGCTTGGTACGTGTGAAATTTATCTCCGAAATGGGAAATTGATAGAAATAAAAATAATATAGATATATGAACGATTTTATAAAAGACAAAATTGCGATGGATGGCCTCACTTACGACGATGTGTTGCTCATTCCTGCCTACTCCGAAGTGTTGCCCAAAGAGGTTAGTATGAAGACCAAATTTTCGCGCAACATAGATCTGAACATTCCCTTCGTTACAGCAGCGATGGACACTGTAACCGAGGCAAAAATGGCTATTGCCATAGCTCGTGAGGGTGGTATTGGTGTAATTCATAAGAATATGTCAATTGCCGAGCAGGCGCATCAGGTTGCTATTGTGAAACGTGCCGAGAATGGTATGATTTACGACCCTGTTACCATAAAAGTGGCCGCAACGGTGAAAGATGCTCTCGACCTTATGGCCGAATATCATATTGGCGGTATTCCCGTGGTAGACGAGAATAAAAAATTGGTAGGTATTGTTACCAATCGCGACCTTCGTTTCGAGACTAATATGAATCGTCCCGTGAGCGAGGTTATGACAAGCGAAAATCTTGTGGTAACCCACCAGAAGACAGATATGGAGTCGGCAGCAAAGATTTTGCGCGAGAATAAGATTGAGAAGCTCCCTGTGGTGGACAATGATGGTCGCTTGATAGGTCTTATCACCTATAAGGATATTACAAAGGCCAAGGATAAGCCTATGGCCTGCAAGGATGCAAAAGGTCGTCTGCGTGTGGCTGCCGGTGTAGGCGTTACGGTGGATGCGATGGACCGTATAAAGGCACTTGTAGACGCAGGAGTGGATGCGATTGTAATAGATACTGCTCACGGTCACTCGGCCGGTGTTATCAACAAACTCAAAGAGGCAAAGGCTGCGTATCCTCAAATAGATATTGTAGTGGGTAATGTGGCAACAGGCGAGGCTGCAAAGATGCTTGTCGATGCAGGTGCCGATGCGGTTAAAGTGGGTATTGGCCCCGGTTCCATCTGCACCACACGTGTGGTTGCCGGCGTGGGCGTTCCCCAGCTATCGGCTGTGTATGATGTTGCAAAAGCGCTCGAAGGTACAGGCGTTCCCTTGATTGCCGATGGAGGCTTGCGTTACTCGGGCGATGTGGTGAAGGCTCTTGCAGCGGGTGGCTACTGTGTAATGATAGGTTCGTTGGTTGCGGGAACCGAGGAGTCTCCCGGTAACACTATCATCTTCAATGGCCGTAAGTTTAAATCCTATCGCGGAATGGGCTCGCTCGAAGCTATGGAGTGTGGTTCAAAAGATAGATACTTCCAATCGGATACTGCCGACAAAAAGAAACTCGTGCCCGAGGGTATTGCTGCCCGTGTTCCCTATAAAGGAACATTGCAGGAGGTAATATACCAGCTTGTCGGTGGCTTGCGTAGCGGAATGGGTTATTGCGGCGCTCCCGATATTGCCACACTGCACAATGCTAAATTTGTTCGCATAACAAATGCCGGAGTGCTCGAAAGTCATCCTCACGATGTGGCAATTACAAGCGAGGCTCCCAATTACAGTCGTCCCGAATAATAGAATATGAAAATAAATAAGATATTTTTGTTTGTTGCCTCGCTGCTCTCACTCTCACCTCTTGTCGCACAGGAGGGTGACCCTGTGCTGATGAAAATTGCAGGAGAGAATGTAACTCGTTCCGAGTTTGAGTATGCATTCAACAAGAATAATACAGCAGGACAAGATAGTGCAGAATACTCCCTCGAAGAGTATCTGCCTATGTTTGTAAACTTCAAGCTCAAAGTGGCCGAGGCCAAGGCGCAGAAACTCGACACTCTATCCTCTTTCAGAAAGGAGTATGAGAAAGACCGTGCCGCCCTTGCCGAGGATTATCTCACCGACAAGGATTTTATAGAGCTCGAAGCCTATCGTATATACTCCAAAGATTCGGCAGCGGTTGGAAAAGAAGGCTTTTTAAAAGTGATGCAGCTTGCCGTACCCCTTGCCCAGAAGGCAACTCCTGCCGAGGTTGCAGCAGCAAAAGCCAAAATCGATTCAGCCTATATAATGTTACAGAGCGGTAAAACATTCGAAGAGGTTGCCCTCTTTATAAATATGCCCGCAATGTATGTTAGACCATTCGAAATATTGCGCAAGCAGGTATACGAAGAGTTTGAGAACGCAGCCTTTGCTCTTGCCGACGGGGAATATTCGGAACCCTTTAAATCGCCGGCAGCCTATCATATAGTGAAGAGAATATCCTCCCGCCCATTCGGCAGTTTCGAGTATTACAAAAAATCCATTATGGATATGCTCGAAAAGCAGAATATTCGAAAAACCGCTCGTATGAAGAAGGGCACCGAGCTTGCAAAAGCCTATGGAGGCAACCTCACCCCCGAGCAGGCACTCGCCAAAGAGGATAGTATTCTTGAACGCAAGTACCCCGAATTCGGCAATCTTATGCGTGAGTACTACGAAGGGTTGCTCTTCTTTGAAATATCCAATCGCGAAGTGTGGAAAAGCGATGCAGACGCCAACAAAGCACTTGCCAAATATTTCAAGAAGAACCGCAAAAAGTATAAATTCGACCAACCTCGCTACCGTGGTGCTGTAATATATGCAAAAACACAAGAATTGCTCGATTCGGCAAAAATGCTTCTTGCCGGTAAGCCCAAAGAGGAGTATCGTGCAATAGTTACAAAGGAACTTGCCGGTAACGATAAAAAAACTCTTCGTATGGAGATGGGCCTCTTTGCCCGAGGCGATAATAAATGGGTCGATAAACTTGTTTTTGGCAGTGGCGATGGTGGCGAGAAACGCGAAAATCTCCCCTTTGTCGATGTTGTAGGTCTGTTGGTGGATGCGCCTGTCTCTTATACCGATGTTAAAGCAGCCGTTACCGACGATTATAATAAATACAAAGAACAAAAATGGATTAAGAAACTGCGCCGCAAGTACGATGTTGAAATATATGAAGAGGTGCTAAAAACAGTTAATAATCACGACTGATAATAGTTATTTACTAAATTTGCAGAATGAATCTGATAAAACCTCTTTTCATAATAGCTCTGTTTCCCCTCTTTGCATCGCTCTCATCGTGCAAAGAGGAGATTCTGCACAAAGGGAAAACCCCTTTGGTGGGCGTTGGTAAGGAGTTCTTGTACAAAGAGGATGTGCAACGCTTCTGCTTGGCCAATCCCCCAAGTGGCGATAGCACGGAATATGTAAATATCTATATAAACCGTTGGATAAAGGAGGCACTCTTCTACAATGTAGCACGACGCAATGTTCCCGTTACCCCCGAAATTGAAGATTTGGTAGAGAGTTACAAACGTAGCCTTATATTGAACATTTATCAGGAGGGGCTTGTGGAGCAGCATTTGCGACAGAACGTATCGCCCGACGCGGTGAAGGAGTTCTACGAAAATAATATCGCAATGTTCGAACTCGAAGAACCGGTGATAAAAGGACTTTTTTTGAAGGTTCCCATTGATGCGCCAAAAATGAATTTATTGCGCTCGTGGTACAAAAGTCGCGATATTGACGACCTTGAAAAACTCGATAAATATAGTTTGACAAATAATGTCGTTTATGAACCATTCTATGAGTCGTGGGTGCGCTTGTCACAGATAGCATCTAACAGCGGCCTCTCTGTCGATGAACTTGTACAGCGAATCGTGCGTAACAAGAATTTGGAGTTTAAAGATAGAGAGTATGTCTACTTTCTGTCGGTAGACTCTTTTATAGATAAAGGGGCCTGTAAGCCAATTGAACTTGTCGAGGGCGAGATTAGAGAATTAGTGATAAACACCCTCAAAGCCGATTTTATTAAGAAGAATAAACAGAATATATATAACGAAGCACTTAAACGTGGTGCGATAGAGTATTACAATGATTGAAAAAGCGTCGGCCGATAGGCTTCGCGTAAAATAACGGATTTATGAGAAAATATATATTATCTTTTTGTTGCTTGCTTGCATTCTGCTCCCTTAAAGCCCAAGATAATGTGATTGACAGGGTAGAGTGGGTAGTTGGCGATAAATCCATTCTGCGCTCCGAAATTGAGGAGGCTATAAAATATTGGAATCTGCAAAATAAGAAATTTAATGGCGACCCTTACAGTGTTGTGGGTGAAGATCTTGCCGTGCAACAACTGTTTCTGCATCAGGCAGCCATTGATAGCGTGGAGGTGAGCGAAACACAACTTATGCGTCAAGTGGAAGCGCAGTTGGAAGAGTATATACAGCGTGCCGGCTCCAAGGAGAAACTCGAAGAGTATCAGAAAATGCCCATACGCAAAATACGCGAAATGCTTTACGACAATCTGTATAATTACAGTATGATGTCGCTTATGCGCCAAAAAATTGTCGGTGATATTAAAGTGTCGCCTTCGCTTGTGCGTCGCTATGTGGAGTCGTTGCCGCAGGATAGTATACCCTTTATTCAGGAACAGGTGGAGGTTCAGATTATAACGGTAGAACCGCCGGTTGAGCTCGAAGAAATAGACCGCATAAAAGAGGAGCTTCGCGACTACACCGAGCGTGTTAACAGTGGCGAGACAAGTTTCTCTACCCTCGCTCTTCTATATTCCGAGGACCCGGGCAGTGCCCGTCGCGGCGGTGAGCTTGGCTTTCGTGGTCGTGGCCAGTTTGTTCCCGAATTTGCAACGGTGGCTTTCAATCTCACCGACCCATCGAAAGTGTCGAAAATAGTAGAAACAGAGTATGGCTTTCATATAATACAGCTCATCGACAAGCGAGGCGACCGCGTGAATGTGCGTCACATACTGCGCAAGCCCAGCGTCTCTCCGCAAAGTATAAAACAGATGATGCTTAACCTCGATTCGCTTGCCCGTGAGATAAGAAACGACTCAATCTCCTTCGAAGAGGCTGTGGTATTGTGTTCTTTCGACAAGGAGACGAACAATAACTACGGAATAATGTATAACAAGGAGAGCGGTGCATCGCGTTTCCAGTTACAGGACCTGCCGGTTGATGTAGCCCGTGTAGTCGATGGAATGAAGGTTGGTGAAGTATCGTCGCCTTTTACAATGAGGCTAGATAATGGCAAAACCATTTGTGCAATAATTAAATTAAAATCCAAGGTCGATGCTCACAAAGCCAATGTGAAGGACGATTATGAAATACTAAAAGAATTGTATCGCAACCGGATGGGTGAAGAGCGCACCAACGAGTGGATTCGTGAGAAACAGAAGAGCATTTATGTTCGACTGAATGGCGAAGCAAAAAGAGAAGACTTTAACTATCCGGGTTGGGTGTTCTACGAAGACCAAAAATAATGTAGCTTTTAATAATGAGAATAAAACTCCTTATATTATCCATACTGCTTGCCTCTTTTGCGGCCTCTGATGCCTGTGCTACTCTCGGCGAGTCGCAAATTGGCGACACCGTAAAGGAAAAGAAACGCGACTATGTGTATATGCTTCACGCCGACTCCACAAAGTTCGACAAGCAGCGTGTGCCCGATGCATTCATTCTTGTGGGTGATGTCTCTTTCCGTCGCGATAGTATGTATATGTATTGCGACAGCGCATATTTCTTTACAAAAAAGAATACCGTGCAGGCGTTTGGCAATGTGAGAATGGAGCAAGGCGATACTCTCTTTCTCTATGGCGATTATCTCGATTTTAACGGCGATACAAACCTGGCGCGTGTGCGCAACAATGTTCGTTTGATAGATAAGGAGACGATGCTCGAAACGGACAGCCTCGATTTTGACCGCAATCTGAATAAAGGCTATTATTTCAACGGCGGTGCGCTGTTCGATGGCGAGAGTACTCTTGAATCACAGTGGGGAGAGTATCGTGTGGGAACAAAAGAGGCAGTGTTCAATAATAGCGTAAATCTGCAAAATCCCCAATTTACATTAGAGTCGGATACTTTGCAGTATAATACCGTTACAAAGATTGCAACAATTCTTGGTCCGACAAATATTTATAACGGTTCCGAGAATCGTATATACTCCGAGAAAGGACTCTATAATACAGCGGCACGCAATGCCACGCTGCTCAACCGCTCGGTGCTCTACAATGGAGTAAAAAACGTAACGGCCGATTCTGTTTTTTATGATATTGCAGCCGGAGTGAGCGAAATATTCGGTAATATCGTTTATATAGACCCGGAGAATAAGAATATGCTCACCGGTGATTATTGTTATATGAACGATGCGGTAGATTCGGCCTATGTTACCGACAGGGCTGTGGTTACCGATTTTTCGCAGAAGGATTCGCTGTTCCTTCACGCCGACACAATATGGGCGGTGAGTGAGAATATTGCAACCGACTCCCTCTATCGCCAGATAAGAGCCTGTCACAAGGTAAGAGCCTATGGCAAGACAATGCAGGCAATTTGCGACTCCTTGGTATTCGACTCGCGCGACTCCTGTATGACAATGTACAAAGACCCTATTCTCTGGAACGAGGGTATTCAACTGCTCGGCGAGGAGATAAAAATGTATATGGATAGTGCCTCCATCAATTGGGTACACGTAATAAACCAAACGCTGTATGCCGAGAGGATGGATTCTCTCAACTACAACCAGATAAACGGTCGTGAAATGAAGTTTTACTTCAATAACGGCAAGCTCTCCCGTATGTATGTTATTGGCGGAGCCAATGTAGTCTATTTCCCGATGGACGATGATGGCACGCTTGTGGGAATGAACACCACCGTTGCGGGCAGAATATCGGCATATATGAAGGATGGGGAAATGGACCGAATAGTTGTTCCCAATAACTCCAAAGGGGTATTCTATCCAATGAAAAAGATTCCCGCCGGAACAAAATACCTCGATAATTTCGCTTGGTTCGACTATGTGCGCCCCACAAGCAAGGAGGATATTTTCAATTGGCGAGGCAAGGCGAAGGAGATGATGCTGAAAGTGGTTAACCGTGAGAATATTCCGTTGCCCACTCTCGATAAGTTTAACAAATAAGAGTCAGGAGGGGTATTATGGGCTTTTTTAAAATGGGTGCTCCAAGGAAATTTGAGCATAAATATATATATATCGATGAGCGTAAGGAGAAGTTGGACAAGATAGTGAACAACGCCAAGCGCGACCTTGGAATGTTGCCCCCCGAGGAACAAAGTTACAGGGAACGCATAAAAGGAACCTTTCAAGATGCAAGCACGCACCTGAAACGTCGTAAGCAGAATGGCTCCCGCTTAAAAACACCCACACTTGTGGCGGCACTTCTTATAGCAATATTCATTCTACACTATCTGTTAACCGGCTCTTGGGCTTTCTAAAAAGAAACAATGCAGGATATAATACATTTATTACCCGACTCTGTGGCCAATCAAATAGCTGCCGGAGAGGTTGTGCAACGCCCCTCTTCGGTGGTTAAAGAGCTTGTGGAGAATGCGATAGATGCCGGAGCAACCAAGGTGCAGGTGCTGGTGAGCGATGGCGGCCGCACACTCATTCAGGTTATAGACAATGGCGTTGGAATGTCGGAGACCGATGCACGCTTGGCATTCGAGCGTCACGCTACTTCCAAAATAAAACGAGCCGAAGACCTTTTTGCTCTTAATACAATGGGCTTCCGTGGCGAAGCTCTTGCCTCCATCGTAGCGGTGTCTCAGGTGGAGCTTGTTACTCGTCGTGCCGACGATGAGCTTGGCACACAAATACTTATGTCCGGCTCAAAGCTCGAATCGCAAGAGGCCGTGGCAGCTCCGGTGGGAAGTAATTTTAAAGTAAAAAACCTCTTCTATAATATTCCTGCCCGCCGTAAATTCTTAAAATCCACACAAACGGAACTTAATAACATAGTTACAGAGTATGAGAGAATTGCGCTCATTAACAGTGATGTTGAGTTCTCTTTGTCCCACAATGGAGTAGAGCTGTCGCAATTGCCGGCCTCCTCCTTCCGTCAAAGAATAGTAAATGTCTTTGGTAAAAAGATTAACACTCAATTGGTGGAGGTGTCGGTCGATAGCTCTCTGCTCAAAATGAAGGGTTTTGTCGGCTTTCCCGAGAGTGCCCGCAAAAAAGGAGCCTTGCAGTACTTTTTTGTAAACGGGCGTTATATGCGTCACGCCTATTTTGCAAAAGCCGTGCAGGAGGCTTACGCCAATCTTATTCCCACGGGCGAGCAGATACCCTTTTTCCTCTGTTTGAACGTGGAGCCTTCGCGTATAGATGTAAATATTCACCCCACAAAAACCGAAATAAAGTTCGAGGACGAGTCGAATCTGTGGAAAATAATATTGGCAGCGGTGCGCGAATCGCTTGGCCGTTTCAATGTGGCTCCGGCTCTCGACTTTAATTCCGACGATTTTCCCGAAATTCCGGTTATGGAAAAATTCGGCATCGATGAACACACGAGCCCGTCAGCTCCGCAAATTTCATACGACCCCTCGTATAATCCGTTCAAGAAGAATGCCCCCGAATATCGTAAAACCGATAATTCTTGGTGGGAGAAATTATATGGCGAGGAGGATGGAACAGCCGATGGAGGCAATATTGTTTCCGAGGTTGTGCACAATGACGAAAAACTCTCATCTTTGCCCGACATTACTCCATTGCAGGATTTTATTGCCGAAGAGTTTGTCCCGCTGGCTCAATATAAAGGGCAATACATATTAGTGTCAGGCAGCGATGGACTGATGCTCGTTCATCAACGCCGGGCACATATAAGAGTTCTTTTTGAGCAATATAAGGAGCAGTTGTATGGCAAGCGCGGCCACTCACAGGGGTTGTTGTTCCCCGAGCGTGTCGAGCTGTCGCTCAACGAGAGTATTGCACTCGAAAGTATATCGGAGGAACTCTCTTCGTTGGGCTTTGATATATCCTCTCTCGGTGGTAATAGTTATGCCATAAATGCAGTCCCCGCTGGCTTGGATGGTCCCGATCCGGCAGCCTTCCTTATCGAAATTGTACGGTCGGTTGTGGAACAGGCTGCGATGATAAAAGAAAAATTGTACGACAAGATAGCTCTTTCAGTGGCCAAGCAGATGGCTGTAATTATGGGGCAGGTATTGTCGCCCCAAGAAATGCAGATGATTGTCGATGCTCTTTTTTCTACCGCAATGCCGCAACGCACTCCCGATGGACAGCCTGTTATTTATACGTTGCGCGACCCTGAAATTGTAAAATATTTTCAGTGAGAAGGAAAAAATGGATGGCTTAATCGTTAAAATATGTTAACAAAAAGCTCTTTTATATAATATATTTATAATCGTTCACGAAAATTATATAATTTTGCACTTGTAAAATAGAGTGATTGGGGTGCTGTGCCGTGCTTTAAGCCTTGTGGCAAACAAATCCTTGTTGCCAGTGTTCTACATAGAAAAGAAAAGTAAAAGCAATATTTATAGAATCTAATTAGTTTAAGTATGAAAAAGTTTATGATTTCGCTAGCAATTGCTAGTATTGCAATGGTTTCTTCTTTTGCGCAGGAAACTGTTAACGATCCTACTTTGAAAGACCGTGTTGTTACAAACACATTCGGTAGCAACTGGTTCTTGGGTATCAACGGTGGTGTAAACCTCTACAATGGTGTTTATATGAATGGCGAGAAAGCTTGGGACCACGTTTCTCCCGCTGTTCAGGTTTACTTTGGTAAGTGGCACACTCCCGGCTTTGGTTGGAGAGTAGCTTACAACGGTCTTTGCATCAAGGCTTACGAGGATGCTGCAAAGAAGGCGTTTATGAACTTCCACTTCGATGCTATGTTTAATATCAGCAACCTCATTTGGGGTTATAACGAGGAGCGTATCTGGAACTTTATTCCTTATGTGGGTGGTGGTTATGCTGCAAGAACACAGTATGGCTCTTCTTCTTTCTCGGATATGACCGGTTCAATCGCGGTTAATGCCGGTATTATGAACACATTCAGCATTGCCAAAAACTGGGCAATCAACTTGGAGCTTGGTACAACATTCCTCCGCAATGGTTTCAGCGGTAAAGCTGGTAGCAACGGTCACGATATGGTGTTTACTGCTCTTGCCGGTATTACATACAAATTCAACAAGACCAATTGGGATAAGGCTGTTGATGTTGAAGCTGTTAAAGCAACAAACGCAGCTGCTCTTGCCGAGCTTAACACACAGTTGCAGGCAAAAGAGGCTGAGGCTGCAGGTTTGAAGAACCAGCTCACCGCTGCAAAGCAGAATCTTGTTTCTGCTCAGAGTGCATTGAAAGCTGCTGAAAGCAAGAAACTCGCTTCTGTTGCTCAGTCTGTATTCTTCTCATTCAACTCTTCGAAGATTGCAAGCAAGAAGGAGATTATCAACCTCCAATCATTTGCTGATGCTGCAAAGAACAGCGGTGCTAAGCTTGTTGTAACAGGTTATGCCGACAGCGCTACCGGTTCTGCTACATACAACGAAAAGCTCTCTTTGTCTCGTGCACAGGCAGTTGCTGACAAACTTATCGAAATGGGTGTTCCCCAAGATAAAATTACAGTTGTTCCCGGTGGTGGTGTTGCAGCCGAGAAACCTGCTAACTTGAACCGTCGTGCAATCATCACTATCAGTGAATAATAGATAGGATTTGACAATAAAAAATGCGAGCAATTTTGCTCGCATTTTTTATTGTTGTAATTTGTCGCGTCCTGTTTTTGTCGGGTTTGTGTGACGAATTTGTTATTACCAATTGCTGATAGCTGCCATTTTTTTGTAAATATATTGTAAAAAGAGTGCAAAATATTTGGTGGCTACAAAAAAAAGACCTACTTTTGCATCGCAATTAAGAATTGCGCACTTATCGGACGTTTAGCTCAGCTGGTTTAGAGCATCTGCCTTACAAGCAGAGGGTCGGCGGTTCGAATCCGTCAACGTCCACAAGAAAAATATCGGACGTTTAGCTCAGCTGGTTTAGAGCATCTGCCTTACAAGCAGAGGGTCGGCGGTTCGAATCCGTCAACGTCCACGTCGCTGCCTACGCAATTGATGCGTGGGTTTTTTTGTTTATAATACATTGTATCCATTTATTTAATAATAATTTTAATAAACTTTATTGCAACTGTGGGTGTTTATGCTTAAAAAGTGCTACATTTGCAATGTAAAAATAATAAATGTATAATACGCGTGTTGTGCAGTTTGCTCGTGCGCGTGTGAGCGTGTTTGCGAAATAATTATTACACAAATATGGAATTGAACATTTTAACAGCAGTATCGCCCATCGACGGGCGTTACAGAGGCAAGACCGATGCGCTTGCAGAGTATTTCTCGGAGTATGCACTTATGAAATATCGTGTATTCGTTGAGATTGAATATTACATTGCATTGTGCGAATTGCCCATTCCTCAATTGGCCGGTGTAAATGCTGCACTCTTCCCCAAACTGCGTGAGATATATTCTGCGTTCACCACAGCCGATGCGTGCCGTATAAAGGAGATTGAAAAGGTTACCAACCACGATGTAAAAGCGGTTGAGTATTTTATAAAGGAGAAGTTCGATGCAATAGGCGGGCTCGATGCTTACAAGGAGTTTGTACACTTTGGCCTCACCTCGCAGGATATAAACAATACATCGATTCCCTGTTCCATAAAGGATGCGCTCGAAAAAGTGTACTATCCTGCGGTGGAGGAGTTGATAGCCCAACTTAAAGAGTATGCCGAGGCTTGGAAAGATATTCCTATGCTTGCACGCACACACGG
This sequence comes from Bacteroidaceae bacterium, assembly GCA_045634365.1. Classification (GTDB taxonomy): domain Bacteria; phylum Bacteroidota; class Bacteroidia; order Bacteroidales; family Bacteroidaceae; genus HGM04593. Next base: position 20,133 of record JAZRAC010000069.1, read on the forward strand.
CCAGCCGGCCTCTCCCACACGTTTGGGCAAGGAGATAATGGTATTTGTCTACCGCTTGGAGACACAGCTTGCCGAACTTAAAAAATGCAGAATATCGGCAAAGTTCGGTGGCGCAACCGGTAATTTCAATGCCCACAGTGTAGCTTATCCCTCAATCGATTGGGTAGCATTTGCCAATAAATTCGTTGCCGAGCAGCTTGGCCTGCAACGCGAGCAATATACCACACAGATTTCCAATTACGACAATCTTGCCGCTCTCTTCGATGCTATGCGTCGCATAAATGTGATAATTATGGATATGGACAAGGACTTCTGGCAGTATATCTCGATGGAGTTCTTTAAGCAGAAGATTAAAGCAGGAGAGGTTGGTTCAAGTGCAATGCCCCACAAGGTAAACCCCATCGACTTTGAGAATAGCGAGGGTAATCTTGGTATTGCAAACGCCATACTCGACCACCTGTCGATGAAGTTGCCAATTTCCCGTTTGCAGCGCGACCTCACCGACTCAACCGTACTTCGCAACGTAGGTGTTCCTATGGGCCATATGATGATAGCCGTCAAGAGCTCTTTGGTGGGCCTGCGCAAGCTTTTGCTCAACGAAAAGGCAATATATGATGAGCTTGATAATTGTTGGAGCGTGTGTGCCGAGGGAATACAAACAATCCTTCGTCGCGAAGCATACCCCAACCCCTACGAGGCCTTAAAGGCACTCACCCGCACCAACGAAGGCATAAACCGCAACACGCTGTTGCAGTTCATCGAGACACTCGATGTTGCCGATAGTGTGAAGGAGGAGTTGCGCAGCATCACCCCCCATTCGTATACAGGACGATAAAAAATAAAATTGGACCGTGAGGTTCGTAAAAACAGTAATAAATGGATAATTTTAAAGAAAGACGCTCGGACAATAACTTCCGAGGGGGCAAAAGGGAGAGAAAATCCTTTAATCCCAATTTCAACAGTGAGAACAGAGTGAACAACCGTTCCCGTTACAACGCCCAATCGGAAAGCCGCCCGCAGTTTGCGCGCACAGAGCGTCGAGGAAATTTTGAGCAAGGTGGTGGCGACTATGGTCGTTACAAGTCCCACAACAAGAGTGGTCGCGAATTTGGGAACGAAACTCCCATTCGTGGTAATTATAGCAGCAACCGCTATCAAACATCGCAGCAGAGTGGCACTCCCCGCAGTGCTTCAAATGGCACCTATGGTGCCCGTGGCACACGCAAGGCTTACGACCCCAATGCAAAATACAGTGCAAAAAAACGCATAGTCTACAAAGAGGCGGCAATAGACCCCAATGCCCCCGTGCGCTTGAATAAATATCTTGCCAACGCCGGAATATGCTCGCGTCGCGAGGCCGACAACTATATTGAGGCAGGTCTTATAACCGTCAATGGAGTGGTGGTAACAGAACTCGGAACCAAAATAACCCCGGGCGACGATGTTCGCTTCAATAGCGAGCGTGTGAACCCCGAGCGCAAGGTGTATGTACTGCTCAACAAGCCCAAAGACTGCGTAACCACGGTAGACGACCCGCAAGAGCGTAAAACAGTGCTCGATTGTCTGCGTGGCATAGGTAAGGAGAGAATATATCCCGTGGGCCGTCTCGACAGAAACACCACAGGCGTGCTTCTGCTCACCAACGACGGCGACCTTGCATCGAAGCTCACTCACCCTAAATTTATGAAGAAAAAGGTGTATCACGTTACCTGTGACAAGAATGTCGCAATGTCGGATATGGACCTTTTGGTAAATGGAATAGAGCTTGAAGATGGTCACGTATATGCCGACGAAGTTACATACGTTAACGACGCCGACCGTTCACAGATAGGCATAGAAATACACTCGGGCAAGAACCGTATCGTGCGTCGTATGATGGAGCATCTTGGTTACAAAGTGCAGAAACTCGACCGTGTGCTCTTTGCCGGGCTCACCAAGAAAAATCTTAAACGTGGCGACTGGCGCTACCTCACCGAGAAGGAAGTAAATATGCTCCGTATGGGTGCTTATGAATAAAAAGCGATAAACATAAATACAAAATGGAAACAATTAAACGAACAAGAATATCAGACTTGCTGAAAAGCAAGAATATCGGTGCACTCGTAAATGTAAAAGGCTGGGTGCGCACACGCCGTAACAGCAAGCAGGTGGCTTTTGTGGCACTGAACGACGGCTCCACAATAAATAATGTACAGGTGGTAATAGATGCCGATAAATTCGACGAGGAGCTTGTGAAGCAATTTACCACCGGAGCCTGCCTCAGCGTGAATGGAACACTCGTAGAGTCGATAGGCGGTGGTCAGTCGGTAGAGATACAGGCATCCGAAATTGAGTTGCTCGGTGCTTGCGACAGCACATACCCCTTGCAGAAAAAAGGTCAGACAATGGAGTATATGCGCACCGTAGCCCATCTTCGTCCCCGCACAAACACCTTCGGTGCAGTGTTCCGCATACGCCACAATATGGCCTACGCTATACATAAATTCTTCCACGACAAAGGATTCTACTACTTCCACACTCCGCTTATTACAGCGTCCGATTGTGAGGGTGCCGGTCAAATGTTCCAAGTGACCACAATGAACCTATACGACTTAAAGAAAGACGAGAATGGTAGCATAATGTACGATAGTGACTTCTTCGGCAAGCAGGCAAGCCTCACCGTTTCGGGGCAGCTCGAAGGAGAACTCGCGGCAACCGCCCTTGGTTCAATATACACCTTCGGCCCCACCTTCCGTGCCGAGAATTCAAACACTCCTCGTCACCTTGCCGAATTCTGGATGATAGAGCCCGAGGTTGCCTTCAACGACATTTTCGACAATATGGACCTTGCCGAGGAGTTTATAAAATATTGCGTGCAATGGGCACTCGACCACTGTATGGAGGATATTACCTTCCTCAACAATATGTTCGACAAGGAACTTATCGAGCGTCTGCGTTCAATTGTAAATACCGAATTTGTACGTTTGAGCTACACCAAAGGTATTGAAATTTTGGAGGCAGCCGTTGCCGGTGGCCATAAGTTTGAGTTCCCCATCTTCTGGGGTGCCGACCTTGCCTCGGAGCACGAGCGCTATTTGGTTGAGACACACTTTAAACGTCCGGTAATCCTCACCGACTATCCCAAGGATATCAAGGCCTTCTATATGAAGCAGAATGAGGATGGAAAAACCGTGCGTGCAATGGACGTACTCTTCCCCAAAATTGGCGAAATAATCGGAGGTTCGGAGCGTGAGGCCGATTATGACAAGTTGCTCGCACGCATCGAGGAGATGAATATTCCAATGAAGGATATGTGGTGGTACCTCGACACTCGTCGTTACGGTTCCTGCCCCCACTCGGGCTTCGGATTGGGCTTCGAGCGTCTGTTGCTTTTCGTTACAGGAATGTCGAACATACGCGATGTAATCCCCTTCCCACGTACCCCGAATAACGCAGAATTCTAAATATCACACACGATGAACAACCGATATTGTGTAATAATGGCCGGCGGCATAGGTTCGCGCCTGTGGCCGTTGAGCCGAATGGGGAACCCCAAGCAGTTTCACGACCTGCTGGGGTGTGGTCGCACCCTGTTGCAACAAACATACGACAGGTATAGTAGGGTTGTTCCCAAGGAAAATATAATTGTATCCACTCACATAGACTACTCCTCTCTTGTTCGCGAGCAGTTACCCGAACTATCTATCGACCAGATTCTTCACGAGCCTGCGTTTCGTGGAACAGCCCCCAGTATAGCCTATGTTGCCTGCCACATTCGTCAATTGAACCCCAATGCCAATATAGTGGTTGCACAGGCCGACCAATTGGTGCTTAACGAAGAGAAATTTGTGGAGACGGTGGGCCGCGGGCTCGACTTTGTTGCCAATAACAACAAGTTGGTTGCCGTGGGTATAAAACCAACCGTGCCCGAAACTCGCTACGGTTATATACAGGCCGATACTGCCGTTGCCGGTGTTGATGGAATGTACAATGTGCGCACCTTCACCGAAAAGCCCGAATATGAGTTTGCCAAGATATTTATGGAGAGTGGCGAGTTTTATTGGAACTCCGGTATCTATATATGGAACGTAAATACCATAATCGATACAATGACCACCTATCTTCCGGATATGATGGGTGAGCTTGAAAAGGTCTTTCGCGAAATACCCGTGCGTGCCGAGCGTCGCAAGCGCGGTTACGAAATATATACCTCCTTCCCCACAGCCTCAATGGATATGAGTGTGATGGAGAGAGCCGACAATGTGTGTCTGCTTGTGGGAGAATTCGGCTGGGCCGATATTGGTACCTGGGACACTTTGTATGGCACTCTTCCACAGGATGCCGAAGGTAATGTGATAATGCATTCGCGCGTTCTTAAATACGACAGCCATAATAATGTTGTTTCCGTCCCCAAAGGCAAGCTTGTGGTTATGCAGGATGTAGAAGACCTCTTGGTTGTGGATAATGGCAATGTGCTGATGCTCTGTAAAAAAGGTGGCGAAAATAATATACGCAAATTCCTCAACGATGTGCGTATGAAACTTGGCGAAGAGTTCCTGTAAAAAACGAGTGGGGGCTGCCCAAAAGTCCCTTTTTAAGACATTACACCCTCGCTAGAATATACTCTGGCGAGGGTGTTTACTTTGTATATATTACTTTTTAGTCATCTTCATTATTTAATAACCCATTTTTTGTTGTGAGCCTTTGTCTTTTCGGGGTTATAATGCAGCCCTGCCGAATCGGGGATTAGCACAGTATATTTCTTTGCATTTTTCGCGGCCGGTAGCTCGGGATCTCTTATCCAAGGGTTTGCTTCGCGCAGTTGCAGATAGGTGAGTCCGTGCTTTTGCGCCACAGCTGCCCAGCTTTTTACAGGGCGGCTCACGGTAATTTTCTTTGCGATGGGCAGCGGTGGGTACAGGTCTCTGTTTTGTATAATGAACCCGTAGGCCACAGGGTCGTCGAAAATTATCTTTGCCGCTAACAGCCGGAATATGTAGCGCGATGTTTCGGGTACCAATTGAAGGTTTATAGCCTTCCCCTCTTGTTGTTTCTCAATGCGTTTGCTTATGTTGTTGCGTCCGGCATTGTAGCTGGCGGCAACAGTGAGCCAGTCGCCATATATTTCGTATGACTCTTTAAGGTAATCACACGCGGCACGGGTGGCCTTCTCAATGTTGTATCGTTCATCTATATAGCTGTTAACTTCCAATCCATACTGTTGCGCCGTCTTTTCCATAAACTGCCACAGGCCGGCAGCCCCCACGGTGGAACGAGCATAAATATCGCCGTTGCTCTCAATAATCATAAGATATTTAAAATCGTCGGGCACGCCACACTCTTTGAGTATAGGCTCCACGATGGGGAAGAGCCTGTTGGCGCGTTTAATTTGCAGCAGGGTGTTTATGTGTGAATAGGTGAATGCAAGAATTTCGCGGTCCAATCGCTCGCGACGGTCTTGCCGTGTGAGGTCTATCTTCTCTCCGGCAAAGAGTGTTTCTGTGGGAGGCTTCGGCGACACAACGCAATAGGGTATCTGCGAGTAGGGTAGATTGAATTTGTCGCTTTTTGCGTTGCCCAACAGAGCAAGCGTTACTATGGCAAATAGCGTTCCGGCCAATATGTATGCAATTTTTCCTTTGTTGTTTATGCGTGTCATTTCCAATTTCGTATATTATATACAAAAGTACTCTTTTCTGTCGCAAATATCAATACTATTTGGTTGTTTTGCATTGCTTTTTTTTGTTCCTTTGCATTTGCAAAGCGATTGCAGATGAAGTGTGGAGCGGGCTCCATTGTCGCCTCTTCATATTTCTTGTTTTTATAAAACATTTACTTAAATTATGGCGGAATTTGAATTGATAGCAAAGACCTTCCAAGGATTGGAGGATATATTGGCAAAGGAACTGGTGGCCCTTGGTGCGAATAACGTGCAGATTGGCCGTCGTATGGTGTCGTTTACAGGCGATAAGGCACTTATGTACAAAGCCAATTTCCATTTGAGAACAGCGGTTCGCATTCTAAAACCCATACTTCACTTTAAAGCGTCGGATGCCGATGAGGTATACAATGTTATAAAAAGTGTCGATTGGAGTGAGTATCTCGATGAAAATTCAACCTTCTCGGTCGATTCGGTAGTGTATAGCGATGTATTCCGCCACTCAAAATTTGTAGCCTATCGTGTAAAAGATGCAATTGCCGATTATTTCAACGAAAAGAGCGGTCGTCGTCCGTCGGTTCGTTTGAATAACCCCGACCTTATATTCCACATACATATTGCCCAGGAGGATTGTACCCTTGCATTCGACAGTTCCGGCGAATCGTTGCATCGTCGCGGCTATCGTGTGGAGACGGGTGCCGCCCCCATAAACGAGGTTCTTGCAGCCGGAATGATTATGCTCACAGGCTGGGACGGCGAGTGCGACTTTATAGACCCTATGTGCGGTTCCGGTACTTTGCCCATAGAGGCGGCTCTCATTGCACGAGGCATTGCTCCCGGTATTTATCGCAAGGGGTACGCCTTTGAAAAATGGAGAGACTTCGACAGTGAGCTGTTCCGTTCAATCTACGAGGACGACTCTATGGAGCGCCCCTTTGCTCACAAGATATATGGCTACGATGTTGACGGCCGTATGGTAGCTTGTGCCCGCAAGAATGTAAAATCGGCAATGATGGGTGATATAATAGAGATTGCCTGTCGCGATATAAAGGATTTTGAGCAACCCGAGAAGCGTGCGATAATGGTTGTGAACCCTCCCTACGGCGAGCGTCTTATATCGGAGAATATATTGCAGGTGTACAAGAACCTCGGTTCGCGTATGAAACACGCCTTCCAAGGCAACGAGGCGTGGGTGATAAGCAGCAACTACGATTGTTTCGACCAGATAGGCTTGAAAGCCTCGGCAAGAATACCCCTTTATAATGGTGATCTTGATTGTGAGTTTCGCAAATTCGAGCTCTTTCAGGGTAAGTTCAAAGGGTTCCGCGAAGAGGGTAACAGCTTGAAAAAGGATTTTGCACCGCTTAAACGAAAATCGCGCCTCACCGGGCTCGATGGCGAGGTGCGCCCCCCTCGTTCCGAGCGCAATAATGATGAATTTGCCGGGCTCGAAAGTGATGAGTCGAAGCGTCGTCGCAGAGAATTGGAGTCCTACTTCCAGACACGCACTTCGCAGAAAATAAAAAAGAGCCGCGATAAAAAGGAGCGCGACACAGCCCCCTCATCCTATGAAGGGAAGCGTGAGCAACGTGGCGCATACGGCGCACGCAAAGGAGGCGAGAAGGGCGGATACAAGCGCAGCAACGGTAGCACCGCTCGCGGAGCATCGCCCCGTCGTAGAGATAATAGAAGAGAAAAGTAACAATTATATAAACAGATTACACTATGAGAATTCTGCTTTTAGGTAGCGGTGGACGCGAACACGCATTAGCTTGGAAAATTGCCCAGAGTCCTAAACTCGAAAAACTATTCATTGCCCCGGGAAATGCCGGAACATCGCAAGTTGGCGAGAATGTCAATATAGGCGTTTGCGATTTTGAAGCAATAGCCGCCTTTGTGCTCGAAAATAGTGTGGATATGGTGGTAGTGGGCCCCGAGGATCCATTGGTAAAGGGTGTGTACGACTATTTCCAAAATAACGATAAATTAAAGCATATTGCAGTGATAGGCCCCACCCGCGCAGCTGCCGAGCTTGAAGGCAGCAAGAGCTTTGCCAAGGATTTTATGCAACGCCACGCAATTCCCACAGCCGCCTATCGCGCATTCACTGCAACAGAAAAGGCCGAAGCCTACAAATTCCTCGAAGGCCTGAAAGCCCCCTATGTGCTGAAAGCCGACGGATTGTGCGCCGGTAAAGGAGTGCTCATTCTCCCCACAATAGAGGAGGCAAAAAGCAGCCTCGATGAGATGTTCGATGGAATGTTCGGTTCCTCATCGGCAACGGTGGTTATAGAGGAATTCCTCGATGGAATCGAGTGTTCTGTCTTTGTACTCACCGATGGTAAGGATTATGTGATACTCCCCGAGGCAAAAGACTACAAACGTATAGGCGAGGGTAACACCGGCCTTAACACCGGAGGAATGGGTTCAATATCTCCCGTTCCGTTTGCCACAAAGGAGTGGATGCAGAAGGTGGAGGATAGAATTATACGCCCCACTGTCGAGGGGCTGGTGAGCGACGGCCTGCTCTATAAGGGCTTCATATTCTTCGGGCTGATAAATGTGGATGGCGAGCCTATGGTTATTGAGTACAATGTGCGTATGGGCGATCCGGAAACAGAATCGGTGATGCTCCGTTTAAAGACCGATATTGTGGAACTTTTTGAGAAGGTTGCAGCCGGAACATTGGCCGGTGCCACCGTGGAGTTTGACGAGAGAACCGCTGTTTGTGTGATGCTTGTATCGGGTGGTTACCCCGAGGCCTATGAAAAGGGCTTTGAAATGACAGGCTTTGAGAGTGTTACCGACAGTATATTGTTCCACGCAGGAACAACCGCAAAGGATGGCAAGGTGCTCACCGCCGGAGGGCGTGTGCTTGCAGCCTGCTCATACGGCAACAACCGTGCCGAGGCATTGGAAAAATCGTTCCGTGCGGCCGAGGCTGTCAAGTTCGATAAAAAATATTTCAGAGGAGATATAGGTTTTGACTTATAGTAATTCTTTACAAGGGCGTTTCGTTGCCACGGGTTACCCTGCGGCAGGAATGGCCTTTGTATCGCTTCTTCTTTGGGGGGTGAGTGCATTGTTAGGGGTGGGTGATTACAATCTTCTGCCCGATGTGCTTGGATTGGGATATTGGGGTTCACGCCTGCTATCCCTTTTCTTGTATGCCGCGGTGGCATTTATGCTAGGTTCCCTTTATATTCTGGAACGTAGGGCGCAGTGGTTGCCGGCTCTTTTCCTGTGGCTATCTGCTGTGTTTATGGTGGTGCAGCCTTGTTACGCAACGGTTTTGTCGCTCTTATTGTTGCAGCTTTCTTTAATGAGGCTTTTTCAGTGTGTTGCCGACAAAGGTCAGGAATGTACGTTGTTCGGTGCCTTTGCCCTGCTCTCCTTTTCGTCGCTGTTGTTTGTGCAATTTGCCCTTCTGTTGCCCCTCTTTATAGCTTATATGTCTATTTCGAGGATTGCGAGGGGGCGTAATTTTTTGGCTGCTTTTTGGGGGGTGGTTACACCATATTGGCTGCTTTTTGGAGCGGTCTATGCTTTTCCATCGGCGGGAGTGTTGCTGTTGCCTTTTAAAGCCTCTCTTGCACAGACAGCCTTTTTTGTTGGGGGGGAGTATGCGCTGTCGTTCTATGTGTGGTTGGCGATAGAGGTTGCTGTGTGGTTGGTGGCAACGTATGTATATGTATCGTCGTTCTACCCTGCAAAGCCGTTGTTGCGCCGTCGCTTCCTGTTGATTATTCTGCTTAATGCATATTTAATGTTGCTTTCTTTTGCAATTCCACATAACTTTTTGTTATTTTTGGTGTGGCGTATGCCCGGGGTTGCAATAATGTCGTCCTATCTGTTTGCGATGAAGGTGACAAGGTTGTCGAATATCTGTTTTATATTACTCAATGCAGCTTGGCTGTCAATAGCATTTATTTGCCTATGGAATGGTTGATTCAGTTCTTTTCGGAGTATGGTTACTTGGGAATGGGAATGCTCGCTTTCTTGTCGGGTTCTATTGTGCCTATTACAAGCGAGGTTCTGTTGGTGTTCTTTTTGAGCATAGGGCTTAATGCTGTGTTGCTTACCTTGGTGGCTGCATTTGGTAATACTCTTGGGGGTGTAACCTGTTTTCTCACAGGTATGATAGCCGACAAGGAGAAGGTGCTTAAAAGGTTCAAGATAACCCCGAGGCGTATGCAGCGTGCCGATAGAATTATTCAGAAGTATGGTTATTGGGCAGCCTTAATTTCATTTGTTCCTGTGCTTGGGGAGACTCTCTTGGTGATGCTTGGTGTTATGCGTGTTTCTTGGTGGAAGGTTGTGCTTGTAATGGCTCTTGGCAAGCTTGTGCGCTACGCATTTATCACATTCTCCTACGCCGGTGTTGTGCACTTTATGGAGTGATGGTCAGTATGATGCTGTGGCTTTAATACCCTCGCTTCGTAACTTTTCCACAATGCTGTCGAGTTCCTCTTTTGTAGCTTTTTGCAATCCTTTGAACGGAGTTTCGCGGTCTATCGTGTAAATCATACATTCGCGCGGTGCAATCTCTTTAACGGTTCTAATCCACGGCTCTACATATTGGTCGGTGGTGTTGTCGATGGTGCGCCCGTTAAGTTCCCCCTTCATAAACATTGTTTGTATCACAATTTTTCCTTCAAAGGCTTTCATTTTCTCTATTATGGCCGCAAGGTCGTAGGAGGCGTTTGGGCGGTCGGTCAGTTTTATGTATTCTGTGTCTACCGTGTCGAGTTTCAGTATATTATTATCCACCGATTTTAGAGCCTCAAATACCTTCTCGCGAGTTATGAGCGTGGCGTTGCTCAATACGCTCACCTTTGCTTGCGGGCAGTAGCGGTTGCGCAGGGATATTGTGTCGGCGATAATTTCGGGGAAGAAGGGGTGTATTGTGGGCTCGCCGTTGCCTGCGAATGTAAGAACATCGGGTACAATCTCCGTCGCCTGCATCTCTTTTAATTTCTCTTCGAGTTTGTGGGCAACCTCTTCGCGTGTGGGCAACTGTTTGTGGCTGCGACGCTCGGCGTTAAGCCCGCACTCGCAGTATACACAGTCGAATGTGCATATTTTACCATCGTCGGGCAGAAGGTTAATACCCAGCGATACGCCTAATCTGCGGCTCTGAATGGGACCGAAAATGGGTGAAGGGAATATAATTGTCGACATTGTTCTTGTTTTTATACTGTTTGCTGCTGTAAAAATAAGCATAATTTTAAATACCTCTGTAAAAAAGAAGATAAATAGTTGTATATTTGTACGGATGTATAACCTATAAAAAGGAAACATTTAAGTATGAAGATTGGTTACGACGGAAAGCGTGCTGCGCAGAATTTTACAGGATTGGGTAATTACAGCCGTTACGCAATAGAGGCTCTTGCAACCGAATTTCCCTCCGAGGAGTATATTGTCTACACTCCCAAGGATGTGGATAATAAAAAGTTCGGCAATATATTGTCGGCTGCCGGTGGGGCTGTCAAGAAGGTTCTTCCCGTCGGGTGGTGGAACAAAAAGTTTCGTTCCTTGTGGCGCGTGTGGGGTGTTACCTATGATATTTGTCGCGACGGCGTGCAGGTGTATCACGGGCTGAGCAATGAACTTCCGTTGAATATTGGCCGTGCTTCCTCGTCGGGGGTGAAGAGCGTTGTTACCATTCACGATCTTATCTTCCTAAAATGCCCCGAATGTTACCCGTTGATTGACAGAAAAATATACGACTATAAATTCCGTCGCGCTTGCATAAATGCCGACATGGTGATTGCCGTGAGCGAATGTACCAAACGCGACATTGTGAAGCATTATGGCATTGCTCCCGAAAAGATTACGGTAATATATCAAGGGTGCGATGCGCTTTTTGCCACCCCTGCGACAGAGGAGGAGAAGGATAATATACGCAAGAAGTACTCTTTGCCCGAAAAGTTTATAGTGTCGGTAGGCACAATAGAGCGCCGCAAGAATCTCCTTTCCGTTGTTAAGGCTTTGTCGCTTCTTCCCCACGATATTCATCTGGTTGCAGTGGGCCGTCGCACAAAGTACACCGAACAGGTGGAGGAGTATATTCAAAAGGAAGGATTGCAGAGCAGGGTCCATTTTCTGCACGGCGTGCCTTATGCCGACCTGCCTATAATTTATCGCTGCGCCGATGTTTTTGCCTATATGTCTATATACGAAGGCTTTGGTATTCCTCTGCTCGAAGCTCTCAACTCCCGCGTGCCGGTGGTGGCAGCAACAGGCTCCTGTCTCGAAGAGGCCGGTGGCCCCGGCAGTAAGTATGTGGCTCCATACGATGTACGGGCTATTGCCGATGCAATAAAGGAGTGTTTCCTTCCGGCTGTGCGTGAGCAGATGATTGAGCAAGGAGTGGAGTGGGCATCAAAATTCTCTCCCGAAATTTTTGCCCGTCAGACAATGGATTGTTACAAAAAACTGCTTGCCGAAAAATAGTGGGAGTTTTTTTGGAAATTCAATCAGCCTCTTACTCCTTTACGGCACTGTCGTTTATAATTGCGAATTCTCCGCCACAAGTGTAGAGCATATCTCTTGTGTACTTATACTCTTTATGTGCAAACGAATTTGCAGTGTCGAAGTGGTTGCTCTCCACATCAAGCACTCCACAAACAAGCTCATACACAAGGTCGTTGGTGAAAAAGGCATTTTTGTGCGCTTTTAAAGCCTCGAATCGCTCTTTATGGCAGGCAATATAGCTGTCGGTGCAATGTATGCTCATAGGGATGCGCACCATATCAAATCCATTGAAGTGAGGCGGACGACGTTTGTCGGGCACAGCCGCGTGGTCGCTGAAATAGAGCATTGCTTGCAGATTCAGTTTCTCACAACCATATTCATAAACCTTTTTGAGCAGGCTGTCGGTGTAGTGTAGCGAGTTAAGATAGTTCAGCATATTGTCCTGCACGCCGGGCTCTCCCCATTGTGTGTGCTCTTTGGGGTAACGGTTAATGTAATTGAAGTGGCTGCCCATAAGGTGGAGTACAACAAAATTATTCTTGTCGGGGTCCACTTCGTCGAGAAATTCCAATAGTGAACCGTCGTATTGCAGTTTGTTCACCTCCTGCTTGGTCCATTTAGCAGTGTCGCAGGTGTTTGCCACCAATGTTACCGATGTATCGGCAACTCCTATGCAGCCTTGGTTGCTGTACCAATGGGTGGTGTATCCGGCCTTTCGCGCAATGTCTATTATGGATATTGATTCGTAGAACTGCTTGCCGTTGTATTGATTACGCTCGGTAAGCACCTGTTCAAGAGTGGGAACCGTCTGGTGGTGACAGGAATATACGTTTGTAAATATAATGTCGTTCCCATTCTCCTTGTCACACTTTTTAAGCCACGGAGTGGAGTCATACTCCATATTGTAATATACACTCATATAATCGCGAGAGGCCGACTCGCCAATAATCATTATATAAGTGTGAGGCTTCTCATTCTGCCTCTTTGACAATTTTAGTTCCAGCCCTTTAATTCTATTGCCCAATTCTTCCACATATAAACGGGTGCGTTGGCTGTACTCTTTCATATCAAGATAGAGTGCTACAAAGCCGGTGCGGCACAGCAGGCTGCGTTTCCCTATCCATATATATGCGCATAACCCCACAATCCACGCAGCAGCAATAATAATTCCTGCAATTCCGGTGCCATAATCGGTTGTTACGGCAATCTGGGCACCGATGCATATTATGGGCAATGCAATTATTGCAAGAGCAATGGCGATGGTTATGTGCAGAGGGAACGATTTTATAAACTCGATGCTCTCGTTGCGGTCGGTGTCGAGCGTTGCTTGCATTCCGTTTATATCGAAATTGCTGCCATAAATGAAATAGTGTACCCATTGTATGGTGGTAAGCGCAACGGCAACCAATGCAGCAAGGCCGGTAACAACTCCGCCTATGGTTGCTGCAATGCCGGGCAGTGCACCACTCACAATCTGCATTGCGGTCAACCACCCGAAGAGATATATGCCAAACACTATGTCTATGCGGTTGTCATAGTCGTGAGCACGCTTTCTGTTGCTTAAATGAAAAATTACAGGGTAGCCTGTTCCGCAGAATAGTGCTATTGCGGCATTTATCAGTACTGCACCGCTAAACAGCGGTATTTGTGCTACGGCTACCGGAAGGATTGCTATTATAGAGGCAATTAAATAGCGACGCCCCTGCAACCTTTTGGCGTTGCGTGCAAGCCCTTTGTTGAACAGGAGATATACGATGAAACTTGCAGCATACATTGCCACAAGCAGGATAATATATGGTACGATGGCTGTTTCCTTCATTTTCTTTGTCGTCTATGAGTTATTATTGGCTTTCTACTCTATTTCCGTCCAAAATCGGCGGGAATTTCTCCCCACTCCTCTGTCTCCCATTTTATAAGCGGGTTTGTGTATCTGTTTTCGCGTAACCAATTTTCGGCACGCTCGATGTATTGGTACACAGCATCGGCCTCGGGTGTCTGTGGCAATTTTGTCTTGCAACGGCACTGTTTAATCCATAAAAGGGCGTTGCGGCTGTCGCTGTAAATGGGCATATTGCTCTGTTTCTGTTTGAGCAACGCAAGCGCGTGTACAATGGCAAGAAATTCACCAATATTGTTTGTGCCGAATATGGGCCCGAAGTGAAAAACCTCCTCTCCTGTTGCAAGGTAGACGCCGCGATACTCCATCTGCCCGGGGTTGCCACTGCAAGCGGCGTCCACTGCAAGTGCGTTCCTGTGTACGCACGCGGGTAGTTCGCCGGTGCTGTTTTTCCTCTTTTTATCGGTATTTTTTCCTATATAAATGCGGGGCGACGAATTGTAGGCACGCTGGGCCTCTTCTAGCGTGTCGAAAGACTTGTACAGTGCCTGCTTCACGCCTTTTATCTGCGCTTGACATTCGTTCCACGAGTTAAAAATACCCGTTTCGACGCCGCTCCACACTACATAGTATCGTTTTTTTGCCATTACATTCTTTCGGGCACCTCAATGCCGAGGAGGTTCATCGCTGTCTTAATCACTTTGCCCACGTTGCGTGTCAGCAGTATGCGGAAGGCTTTTACAGCTTCATTCTCTTCGCGCAGAATGCTGAAATCGTGGTAGAATTGGTTATACTCCTTGGCAAGCTCATAGGCATAGTTGGCTATGCCCGATGGAGAATAGTCGCTGCCTGCTTGGCGCACAACTGCCGGAAAATCGTTGAGCAAGCGTATGATGGAGCACTCCTTCTCGCTGATGGTTGCGGGTGTTGCAACGCAATCGATGTTTGCTCCACTCTCGGCGGCCTTGCGCTCGATGGAGCGTGTGCGGGCGTATGTATATTGGATGAAGGGGCCGGTGTTCCCGTTAAAGTCGATTGACTCTTTGGGGTTGAAGAGCATATTCTTGCGTGCATCCACTTTGAGCATAAAATATTTCAAGGCACCGAGCCCTATTATGCGGTAGGTCTCATTGGCCTCCTCGGCTGTCATTCCGCTTAATTTACCACCAAGCTCCTCCGATGTTTCGCGAGCGGTCTTTATCATTTCGTCCATAAGGTCATCGGCGTCAACCACAGTACCTTCGCGGCTCTTCATCTTGCCCTCGGGCAGTTCCACCATTCCGTAGGAGAAGTGTACGAGCCCTTTTCCCCAAGAAAAGCCGAGCTTGTCGAGGAGGAGCGAGAGTACCTGAAAGTGGTAATTCTGTTCGTTACCAACAACATACACCATTTTGTCGATGGGGTAGTCGCGGAAACGTAATTGGGCAGTGCCAATGTCCTGTGTCATATACACCGACGTGCCGTCGCTGCGAAGGAGTAGTTTCTCGTCGAGCCCGTCACCGGTAAGGTCGGCCCACACGGAATTATCGTCGCGACGATAGAAGATGCCCTTTTCGAGCCCTTTAAGCACGGTCTCTTTTCCTTCGAGATATGTGTCCGATTCATAATAAATCTTGTCGAAGCCCACGCCCAATCGCTTGTATGTCTCGTCGAATCCCTCGTAGACCCAGCCGTTCATCGTGCTCCAAAGTTGGCGCACCTCCTTGTCGCCGGCCTCCCATTTTACAAGCATTTCACGTGCTTCGGCCATAAGGGGCGAGGCTGCTTCGGCCTCTTCTTTGCTCATTCCCTTTTCCATAAGCTCGTTAAGTTCGGCTTTGTAGTGCTTGTCGAATGCCACATAGTAGTCGCCGATAAGGTGGTCGCCCTTTTTGCCGCTGCTTGCGGGAGTTTCGCCTTCTCCCCACTTTTGCCAAGCGAGCATAGATTTACAGATGTGTATGCCACGGTCGTTCACGATGTTGGTTTTTACCACATTGTTGCCGTTTGCCGCGAGAATGTTGGAGAGGGCGTATCCAAGAAGGTTGTTACGTATGTGGCCTAAGTGCAGGGGCTTATTGGTGTTGGGCGATGAATACTCTACCATTACCAGCGGAGATTTTTCATCGGCTTTTACACAGCCCCAATCCTTGGCGCTGTCGATTTTCTGTAAAAGTTCAATCCAATAGCTTGTGGAGATACTCAGATTGAGAAATCCTTTTATTACGTTGAAGCCCGAAACAAGCGGCTGTGTGGCTGCGATTTTCTCGCCAATCTCCTGTGCGGTCTCTTCGGGGCGTTTTTTCGACATTTGCAGGAAGGGAAAGACAACAAGTGTAAAGTCTCCTTCGAACTCCTTGCGTGTTTTTTGTAGCTGAATTTTCTCGGCTGCAACCTCTTGGCCGTATAGCTCCTTGATGGTTGCGATAATGGTGTTGTTTAAGATACTCTCGATATTCATAATCTGTTTTTTAGTCCTTTTTTGTAAAATCCTTTGCATAGCAAAGGGGCTGTTTTTTTAATTTGTCGCGAAGATACTAATTTTATATGATTTTTTCTTGCTTGTAATATCAAAAAGTGTGTTTGTGCTCTCTTTTTATTGTATGCAATGTTAAAAAAGAGTAATAAACTGCTTGCTGACAGCCTCTCTGTGGCATTTTGATGCATTTTAGGGGTGCAATCTCCACGCTCCGTTTGCTTCTGTCGCCTGTTTGTATTATCTTCGCGCAGTTTTTCCGATGTTATAAAAATGAATAGAATTACAACCGTTGTAAAAAATCTGTTGGCAATAAATGTGCTTATGTTTCTTGCCACAATCGTTGCTGAAAAGTATGGCGTGAAGCTTAGTGACTATTTGGGTCTGCATATTTTTCTTGCCGATGATTTTCACCCCTATCAGCTTGTAACATATATGTTTATGCACGGTGGGTTCTCCCATTTGTTCGTAAATATGTTCTCTCTTTATATGTTTGGCTGTGTGCTCGAAAGAGTGTGGGGCTCCAAACGTTTCCTCATATTCTATTTTGTGACGGGAGTGGGTGCGGCTCTTGTGCAGGAGCTTGTGCAATATATATATTACGAATTGTATCTTGGGCAATACGACTATGTGAATATGGGCGTGGCGGTGATTCCTATGAGTGAGTATCTTAATCTGTGGCAGACTGTGGGAGCATCGGGTGCGGCCTATGGAATTTTGTTGGCGTTTGCGATGATATTCCCCAACGAGCGTATGTTTATAATCCCAATCCCCTTTCCCATAAAGGCAAAGTTCTTTGTGATGATTTTTATTGCGCTGGAATTGATGTTGGGAATAAGCAATAATGCGAGTGACAATGTTGCTCATTTTGCCCATTTGGGTGGAATGTTGTTTGGCTTTCTGCTCATACTTTTGTGGCGCAAAAATGGAAAAATAGGAGGGCCTTATGTTTAAGAAAATCTATAATGCTTTTTGTCGCGAGAATATCGTCGGCAAATATATTTATGCGAATGTGGCAATATATATAATTGTCGCTTTCATCGGGGTTTTTTCCACATTGTTCAATGCCGCTTCGCCGGTGGCCGAGATTGTGCAGTGGGTGGAACTTCCGGCCTCTTTGTGGTCGTTGCTGTGCCGGCCGTGGAGTGTACTCACATATATGTTTGTGCACGAGCGTTTGATGCATATTTTGCTGAATATGCTGGCACTCTATGCTTTTGGCCGCATATTCCTGACGCTCTTCTCGGTGCGTCATTTTGTGGGGGTCTATATTCTCGGAGGCATTATGGGCGGGCTCTTTTTTGTGCTTGCATTCAATCTGTTCCCCTACTTTTCCAACATTGTGGAGGAGGCCCATTTGATAGGAGCCTCGGCCTCGGTGCTTGCTGTTATTGTAGCTTCGGCGGTGCGTCGGCCCAATTATACTATTAACGTGATGTTCTTGGGCTCTATGCGCCTTGTGACCGTTGCGGTAATCACCGTGGTGCTGTCGCTGTTGCTGTTGGCCTCGGAGAATGCCGGAGGGAATTTTGCCCATTTGGGCGGAGCTTTTGCCGGTTGGCTCTTTGCGTTTATGCTGAACAAAGGAAGGGATATTACTTTGTGGATAAATAAAATAATCGATTTTTTTGCCACACTCTTCAAGCGCACTCCCAAGAAAAACAAGCCTAAATTCACTTTCTACAAAGGCGGTCGTGCGGCCGATTATGAATACAATGCAAACAAAAAGAAAAATGAGGAGGAGATTGACCGCATTCTCGAAAAAGTGAAGTCCGGCGGCTACTCATCTTTGAGCGAAGAGGAGAAGAAACGCCTTTTCGATGCTTCTCGTTCATAGCCTGATGTTTATATTAACTTAACACTGCATCCGCGCCCTTTTATACACTAGGCGCGGGTGCTTTTTTATGCAAATAGCTCCTCTTGTGGCAAAGAATTGTGCCAATTATATAAATAATTAAGAAAAAAGTGCTATATTTGCGCGCATTTAAAGCACGGACAAATAAATCTTAAATAAAATTTAAATCAAAATGCAGAACAAAGGATTTGTAAAAGTTTTTGCGCTACTGCTCACATTGGTGTGCATTTTCTATCTTTCATTCTCTTTTGTAACAAGCTACCATATGGGTAAAGCGAAAGAGGATGCAAAGGGTGAACAGCACTACCTCGATTCTATGCTGAACGAGAAAGTTTGGCTTGGTGTATACACCTTGAAGCAGAGTCGCGAAATGGAGATTGGCCTTGGCTTGGACCTTAAAGGCGGAATGAATGTTATTATGGAGGTGTCGGTGCCCGACATTGTGAAGGCTCTTGCCGACCACAAGAGTGACCCCCTCTTCAACCAGGCAGTGGAGACAGCAAAGGCTGCTTCGATTACCGGTGGCGATTTTATAACCCTCTTTGTGGAAGAGTACAAGAAACTTGCTCCCGAGAGCTCTCTTGCCTCAATTTTTGCCACACAGCAGTTGAAGGATAAAATCAACACCCGTTCAACAGACGATGAGGTTGTCAAAGTTATCCGTAGCGAGGTACAGGCTGCGATAGACAACTCTTTCAATGTGTTGCGCACACGTATCGACCGCTTCGGCGTGGTACAGCCTAACATTCAGGCATTGGAGGGTTCTATGGGCCGTATAATGATTGAGCTCCCCGGTGTTAAAGAGCCCGAGCGTGTACGTAAATTGTTGCAGGGCTCGGCCAACCTTGAATTCTGGGATACATACAACGCTTCGGAGATTGTTCCCGCTTTTGCAGCGTTGGACGCAAAATTGGCTGCCACAGTTGCCACAGAGGAGGCAACAGCTGCTCCTGCCGAGGAGGCTGCTCCCGCAACCGAAACAACCGAGGTTGATGTTGAAACTGCCATTGCCGAGGAGGTTGTCGCCGAGGATAACACTGCCGATATTGAGGCAATGAAGAAACAGCACCCCTTGCTCTCTCGTTTGCAGCCTGTGCAGAGCAATGCAACAGGTAGCGTGGTTGGTTACGCTCATTACAGCGACACAGCTGCCATCAATAAGATTATTGCATCGCCCGAATTCAAGAGCGTAATGCCCCGCGAGCTTCGTCTTTATTGGGGTGTTGAGGCTATCGACCGCGAAACAACCAACCAGATATATGAGCTTTATGCAATCAAGTGCGTTCAGCGCAATGGTCGCGCCCCTCTCGAAGGTGACGTGGTTGTAGATGCTTCCGACTCTTTCGACCAATATGGCCGTCCCTGTGTAACAATGTCTATGAACACCGATGGCGCACGTCGTTGGGCACAGCTCACAAAAGCGAGCGTAGGCAAAGCTATTGCCATTGTACTCGATGGTTATGTATACAGCGCACCTATGGTGAGCAACGAAATTACCGGCGGCCGTTCCGAAATTACCGGTAACTTCACCATCGAAACAACAAAAGACTTGGCCAATGTGTTGCGTTCAGGTAAAATGCCTGCGCCCGCGCGTATAGTACAAGAGGATATTGTTGGTCCTTCACTCGGTCAGGAGTCTATCAACCAAGGTATGATGTCGTTCATTGTGGCGTTCATCCTGTTGATGGTATATATGTGTGCCATCTACGGTCTGATCCCCGGTGCGGTTGCCAACACTGCATTGCTTATGAACCTCTTTTTCACTCTTGGCGTTCTTGCATCGTTCCAAGCTGCTCTCACAATGTCGGGTATTGCCGGTATTGTGCTCACATTGGGTATGGCAGTGGATGCCAACGTACTCATTTACGAGCGTACAAAAGAGGAGTTGCGTGCCGGAAAGAATACACGTTCAGCCTTGGCCGATGGTTATAAAAATGCTTTCTCGGCTATTTTCGACTCGAACTTCACATCTATTATCACAGGTATAATCTTATTCTACTTTGGAACAGGTCCCATCCGTGGTTTTGCCACAACACTTATCATCGGTCTTCTCTGCTCGTTCTTTACAGCAGTGTTCCTCACCCGCGTTGTTTACGAGCACTTTATGAACAAGGGTAAGTGGTTGAATCTTACTTTCGTTACAAAGTATTCGAGTAAGCTGATGCGCGATACTAACTACAATTTTATCGGTTCGTCAAAGACTTATGGTATTGCTCTTGTTGCAGTAATTGTGGCTATGACAGCTTCGCTTGCCTTCCGCGGATTGAGCCAGAGTATCGACTTTACCGGTGGCCGTAACTTTGTTGTACAGTTTGAACAGCAGGTTGAGCCCGAGACTGTAAGAGCTTTGTTGCGCGAGAAGATTACCGAGGATAATGTTCAGGCAATTGCTCTTGGTACCGATGGCAAGACCATTCGTATCACCACAAACTACCGTATAGCCGACGCTTCGGAAACTGTTGATGCCGAGATTGAGAAATTCCTCTACGATGCCTTTATGGAGGCCGGATTGTTGAGCGAAGGTCTTTCGCTTGAAACATTTACCGACTATGACAATCGTGCAGGCGGTTCAATCATCAGCTCGCAGAAGGTTGGTCCCAGCATTGCCGAGGATATTAAGAACGGTGCTATTGTTTCTGTGGCTTTGGCCTTGATTGCGATATTTATCTATATCCTTATCCGCTTCCGCAACGTAGCATATAGCATTGGTTCAATCGTGGCTCTTGCAAGCGATGTATTCCTCATTATCGGATGCTACTCGCTCTGCTATGGTTGGTTGCCAATCTCTTTGGAGGTCGATCAGGTGTTTATCGGTGCAATCCTCACAGCCATCGGTTACTCTATCAACGATAAGGTGGTTATCTTCGACCGTGTGCGTGAGTTTGCATACATCTACCCCAAACGCGACAAGTTCAGTTTGTTCAATAGCTCTTTGAACACCACACTTGCCCGTACCATAAATACCTCTGTAAGTACTTTGGTGGTATTGTTTGCAATCTTCATCCTTGGTGGTGACAGCATTCGCAGCTTCTCGTTTGCAATGATACTCGGTGTTGTATTTGGCACCCTGTCGTCGTTGTTCGTTGCAGCCCCCATTGCTTATGGCATAATCTCAAAGGGTAAGAAATAATAGAATTCCGATTCTTTGATAATACAAGAAGAGCCGCAATTTTGCGGCTCTTCTTGTATATATATAATAAGGTATATATTATTAAACAGATATATTCTCTTTAAAATAGCAGTGTGCCCAACGACATTCCGCGCAACGTTTCTGTTTGCAGTAGGCGTTGTTCAGTTGTATAATTGCCTGTGAATCGGCCGCACAATTTATGCATACTCCTTGCTGTGTCCATCGGCGCACAATGCTATTGTTCTCGGCCCCTATTTCGTAGAGAAAGTCCTCGGCTTTATTGCAGAGGGAGGTGTCGTGGCGATGTTTGCCGTATGAGTAGAGTATTGGTACCACGGTGTTTATAATGAGTATGTCGAGCTGCTTGTCGCTTAAATCGCTTGTGCCGCTTGTGGTGGTACTGCCGAATTGTGTGCGGTGCTGCCAATAGGAGCTTGGCTGCGATTGAAGGGTGTTACGCAATGCTTCCGGAGTGTTGCAGTCGGCAATGGATGTGATGCTGAACCGCTCATTGTGGAAGAGCATTGCGAGGCGCGCTATGCGTATGTGGGGTGCCGAATTACCATACCCCCACACACTGTGGCTCATCTGTTGAAGGTTGAACTTGCTTTTCAGGAATTTATACTCACGCACAAGTGTGCGATAATATTCGCTCTCTGTTGCTTCGCTTCTGTAATATGTGGGAATACTCTCCTCTTCCAAAAGCCCTGCCTGCCCGAACATTATAGCCTCTATTTGCTCTATGCTGTTGCGGTGCTTGCCAAGAGCCTGTATGTCAAGCAACATTGCCCACTCCTCGAATGCACGCCCTTGTATGCCGAATCCGTAGCTGCGGGCAAGCAGTTTAAAGAGGGTAAAATCCCAACGCTTGTCGCACGACTCGTTGATTTTTGCAATTCTCTCGGCCTTCTCCTCGATGCGCTCCACCAGCAAGCGCGTTAAAAAGTCGTGCAGAATTATGTTGCTTTGCCTAGCTGCAACAGATTCGCAGGGTGGGCGGAATCCGCCGTGGAGCATTGAGTGGTATTCTGTGAGCAGGCTCTGTGGTAG
The DNA here is from genome assembly GCA_045634365.1 of Bacteroidaceae bacterium. Taxonomy (GTDB): domain Bacteria; phylum Bacteroidota; class Bacteroidia; order Bacteroidales; family Bacteroidaceae; genus HGM04593. Next base: position 42,575 of record JAZRAC010000069.1, read on the forward strand.
GGCTATTGACTGTTGCAACAAAAGTCCCTCTCCGTTGCTTTTTGCAGCAATGATTATTTTGGCTCTATCGTCGGCAACTGCAACTTCTTCTATTTCTACATTGCAACACCGCTCCTCGCCATTGGCTTTTAGCTTGGCGTTGGTAAAAGAGCCGAATGCTTCTTCTTTTCCCGCAGCGGTAATCTCAAAATTATTACCCGATGCATCTGTTAAGTTTTTTTGCGGTAACAGCCTGTTTTTCCACAGATATATTGCAAACTCCTTCATAGTTCCTGCCTGTTTGCGTTATTATGCTTTTTTCTCTTCGGGGTAGCTTATGCGTGTGTGATAGATGGCTTTCAGACGCTTTTTGAACACCTCCTTAATGGTGCTTACATCTTGAAACGTGAGGGGGCACAAGCTGAGTTCACCATCGTTGACCTTGCTGTCTATTATGCTGTCGACCATTTTTTCGATGTTGCTTGCCGTGTACTCCTTTATGCTGTGCGAAGCAGCTTCCACACAGTCGGCCATCATAAGAATACCTTGCTCAATGGTGTGTGGCTTGGGACCGGGGTATGTGAAGAGGCTCTCGTCGATAATTTCGTCGGGGTGCTCGTTCTTGTAGGTTATATAGAAATATCCGGTTTTCGACAATCCGTGGTGTGTGGCGATGAATTCCTTGATTTTTTGTGGCAGATGGTGCTGGCCGGCAATGGAGAGCCCGTCGGTTACGTGCTTTATTATCACCTGTGCACTCTCTTGTGGCGACAACTCCTTGTGCGGGCTTATTCCACCACTCTGGTTCTCGGTGAAATATATTGGGTTCAGGCTTTTGCCAATATCGTGGTAGAGTGCTCCGGTACGAACTTCGAGGCTGTTGGCTCCAACTACGCGAGCAGCCTCGGCTGCAAGGTTACCAACTTGCATAGAGTGTTGGAATGTGCCGGGTGCCTCTTGTGAGAGCTTCTGCAACAGGGGGTTGTTAAGGTTCGACAGTTCAATGAGTGTGATGTTCGATACAAAGCCTAGCAGTTTCTCTATTATGAACATAAGAGGGTAGGCGAAAAGCATCAATAATGCACTTATCACAAAGTATATGTACATAATGAAATTCATTTTTGTAATATCATTCTCCACTATAAGTTCGTAGCAGAGGAATGTGGCGCAGTATGTGCCCAGAACTATGAAGGAACTGCGGAACATTTGTGAGCGTGACGATAGTTCTTTGAGGCTCAAAATGGCAGCGTAGCCGGCCAATGTCTGCAATAGCACAAATTCGTAGGGGGAATTCAGCATAATGGAGCATAGCAGAATCTCTACCGTGTGGGTTATGAGTGCGGTGCGTGGGTTTGTGAAGAGGCACAGCATCATAGGCACAAGCGCAAACGGCAGCATAAACACATTGCTGAATTGACTCTCTACCATAAGTCCCACAATTATGGGGAAAATTGTGGCCGACAGCATTACAAGGATGAATTTGTTATTGCTGTTTTTTATGTCGTGGCCGTAAATGTATATATAGGAGAGCAGAATGGCAAAAGCTATTGCTACAAAGAGCATTTGCCCGAGTAGCATTGTGGCAGTTTTATAGTTGTTGTCTTGCCGCTTGTTCATTTCAAATTGATAGGATTTCAGAATCTGATAGGTGGTGGCATCCACAATATCGCCACGGCTCACAATCTTCTGCCCATTCTGTACAATACCATTGCTTATCGGCAATCTGTTAAGCTCATCTTCGAGCAGCTTTGTGGATTTTACAGAGTCGTATATGATGTTGGGAGTTATTACCTCTTCCAATTTATAGGCCCCGATTATATTCTGCGGGAATGTGTCCGAAGCAATCAGCTGTTTATATGCCTCGCTCACAGAGAGTACATTTGCCTTATTACTGTTGGTGGCAATATGGTTGCTTATTATATTTATATTCTGCGCATTGCTGTTGTTTATGCGCTCTTTGTCTTTGGCCGACACAATTCCGTTGTTGTATAACTTTATGAGCTTGTTGTAATATTTTATGTAGGCCTCCCGCGGAACCTCCTCGCCTGCGTTATTGTAGAAACGGGCTTTTAATTTACGCAGGGAATTTACGGCAACGGTACTATCCTTCGAGAAGTACAACTCAAAATGGCTGGCAATGCTGTCCCTCTCTTTTTTCAGTTGCGCATCACTCTTGTATATTGGGAAATTGAACGGTGCTATAATCTGCCCATAGTTCCAAGGCGCAGCCTCGCTGTAATTGTAGTTGAACACATTGTTGCGAGGCATAAAATAGATTACAAGCCCTATGCATAATAGAGCCATCGATGCTTGGAATATAAGTTTGAAATGTTTGCTTGGTATCTTCATATTTCTATGCTTTTATGTCAATACTCTCAATTATGTATATTGCAAATGTACGAAAAAATAACAAATATCAAAGTTTAAAGTATTGCTTTTAAAGCCTTGAATCCTTTGCCCGCAGTGTTGTGGAGCAGGTGTGCCTAAAAAGAGAGGATTTTATTTTGTTGAAAACGTAACTTGTAGTAATTTTGCGAAATAATAATTTGCAATACTATGCATTTGTGCGAAGGCTTCATTTGGCTCCGCACGTTGCCGGTAATGCTGTAATAGTTAAGAATATGAGTGAACGTAAAGTGAGGGTGCGTTTCGCACCCAGCCCCACCGGTCCTTTGCATATAGGCGGTGTGAGAACAGCATTATATAACTATCTTTTTGCCAAGCAGAATGGTGGCGACCTTATCTTCCGCATAGAGGATACCGATTCCAACCGTTTCGTTCCCGGAGCCGAGGAGTATATCCTTGAATCGTTCCGTTGGTTGGGCATAAAGTTCGACGAGGGTGTTTCCTTTGGTGGCGACTGCGGCCCCTATCGTCAGTCGGAGCGTCGCGAGATATATAAGAAATATGTAAAAATATTGCTCGACAGTGGCAAGGCCTATATGGCATTCGATACTCCCGAGGAACTTGATGCCAAGCGTGCCGAGATTGAAAATTTCCAGTACGATGCATCCACCCGTATGTCGATGCGTAACTCGTTGGCCCTGTCGGCCGAAGAGGTTGAGGCTCTTGTGGCAAGCGGCCATCAGTATGTTGTCCGCTTCAAAGTGGAGCCCGGCGAGAAGGTGGTTGTGAACGACCTCATTCGCGGTGTTGTTACGATAGACTCCTCTATACTCGACGATAAGGTACTCTATAAGTCGGCCGACGAGCTTCCCACTTACCATTTGGCAAATATCGTAGACGACCATCTGATGAATATCTCCCACGTGATTCGTGGCGAGGAGTGGTTGCCCTCGGCACCCCTGCACGTATTGCTCTATCGCGCATTCGGCTGGGAAGATACAATGCCACAGTTTGCCCACCTGTCGCTGTTGTTAAAGCCCGAAGGCAATGGAAAATTAAGCAAACGCGACGGTGACCGCTTGGGCTTTCCGGTATTCCCCCTCGAATGGAACGACCCCAAGAGTGGTGCTGTGTCGTCGGGCTTCCGCGAGAGTGGCTACGAGCCAGAGGCGGTGATAAATTTCCTTGCACTGCTCGGCTGGAATCCCGGTGACGATGTTGAGATAATGTCGATGAGTGACCTTATTGCGAAATTCGACCTTGCAAAGTGCAGCAAAGCAGGTGCCCGCTTCGATTATAAGAAAATGATATGGTTCAACCACGAATATATATTGCAAAAGGACGATGCCGATGTTGCAGCGGCCTTCACTCCTGTGGTACAATCGCACGGAGTTGAGGCCAATATGGAACTGCTCACAAAAATAGTGTCGTTGATGAAGGGTCGTGTGAATTTCGTGCACGAATTATGGGACGCTTGCAGTTTCTACTTTATCGCTCCCACAGAGTATGACGAAAAGACAGCCAAAAAACGTTGGAAGGCCGACTCGGCACAGAAGATGGGCGAGCTTGCCACTCTGTTGGAGGGGCTGGACGATTTTTCGATAGAAAATCAGGATAAGGCTGTCCACGAATGGATTGAGAGCAAGGGCTACGGAATGGGCGAAATTATGAACGCTTTTCGTTTGGCACTCGTGGGCGAGGGTAAAGGCCCGCAGATGTTCGATATTTCGGGCCTGATAGGCAAGGAAGAGACTTTGTCGCGCTTGCGCAGGGCTATTGATGTATTAGGTTAAGAAATTGCACAAGATGTATACAATAGGAATATATTTATATATGTTTGCCATTAAATTGGCAGCACTCTTTGGGCATAAAAAGGCGAAACAGATGCTCGAAGGGCACGAAGCAATTTTCTCTTCGCTCAAAAAGGGAGTAAAGGACGGGGAAAAATATGTGTGGTTCCACGCATCGTCGTTGGGAGAATTTGAGCAGGGCCGTCCTTTGATAGAGAAATTCCGTGCCACTCACCCTGAATATCGTGTGGTGCTCACCTTTTTCTCTCCATCGGGCTATCGCTCGGCTCGCAATTACCAACAGGCCGACGTAGTGTGCTATCTGCCATTCGATACTCCGTCGAATGTGCGTCGCTTCCTCAATATTGTGAAGCCCGAAATGGCATTTTTTGTCAAGTATGAATTCTGGCTCAATTTCCTCTTTGCACTGAAAAAGAGAGGAATACCCACATACAGCGTCTCTTCAATCTTCCGCAAGGAACAGGCTTTTTTTCGTTGGTGGGGCGGCTTCTATCGCAACGCATTGCACTGTTTCACCCATCTGTTTGTGCAGAATGAAGAGTCGAAAGAGCTGCTTGCCTCAATTTCTGTTACAGATGTGACGGTGGTGGGCGATACTCGTTTCGACCGCGTTACAAAAATAGCCGAGCAGGCGCATCTGTTGCCATTGGTAGCCTCCTTCGTGGAGGATGGAAAGAAAATATTTATAGCCGGCAGCTCGTGGGGCCCCGATGAGGCTGTCTACATTCCTTATTTCAATCGCACCCCCGGCTGGAAGCTCATAATAGCCTCGCACGAGGTTAATGAGGAGCGCATAAAGCAGATTGAGGATCAGGTGCGCGGGCTTTGTGTGCGTTACACACAGGCGACAATCGAGGAGGTGCGCTCGGCAAAATGTCTGATAATCGACTGCTTCGGCCTGCTCTCCTCCATATATCGCTACGGAACGGTAGCCTATGTGGGCGGTGGCTTTGGCGTGGGTATTCACAATATACTCGAAGCTGCGGTTTATGGTATTCCGGTCTTCTTCGGCCCCAATAACTATAAGTTCCGTGAGGCGCAGCAGTTGAAGGCTTGCGGTGGAGGTATTGAAATATCATCAATAGAAGAATTTGAGGAGAAAATCTCGGCAATGGATAAGGATACTGCTTTTATAGAGCGTGCCGGTGCTTCGGCCGGAACTTATGTGTCGCAGAATGCCGGTGCTTCGGCAAGGATATTTAAGGTGCTTGGTCTGTAATTTTCATCTGTTTTTTAAATAAACATTGTTAATAATAGCCGATTGCACGATTTTTTTATTATCTTCGCAAAGAAGCAGTAATTAGAAAGGAAATTATAAATATAATACACTTTAAATTTAAAGATTATGCAGTATTTGACTAATGAGAAATTGACCATTGTTGGTGCCGGAGGTATGATCGGCTCTAATATGGCGCAGTGTGCTTTGATGCTTGGCTTGACTCCCAACATCTGCTTGTATGATATTTTTGAACCCGGTGTACACGGTGTTGCCGACGAAATGGCTCAATGTGGCTTCCCCGGTGCAAACATCACTTGGACAACCGACCCCGAGGAGGCTTTTACCGGTGCTAAATATATTGTTTCTTCGGGTGGTGCTCCCCGTAAGGAGGGTATGACACGCGAGGATTTGTTGAAGGGTAACTGCCAGATTGCAGCGGAATTCGGCGATTTTATAAAGAAATATTGCCCCGATGTTAAGCACGTGGTGGTAATCTTCAACCCTGCCGATGTTACCGCTCTCACCGCTCTCATCCACTCGGGCTTGAAACCCAACCAGTTGACCTCTTTGGCTGCCCTCGACTCTACACGCTTGCAGCAGGCCCTTGCCAAGGAATTCGGTATTCAGCAGGATAAGGTAACAGGCGCAAAAACCTATGGCGGCCACGGCGAGCAGATGGCTGTGTTTGCTTCACAGGTTAAAATCGACGGTAAGCCCCTTGCCGAAATGGGACTTTCCGAGGAACGTTGGGCCGAAATTAAGCACAACACCGTTCAGGGTGGTTCCAATATTATCAAACTTCGCGGTCGCAGCTCATTCCAGAGCCCCTCTTACTGCGCTATCAAGATGATAGAGGCAGCTATGGGTGGCGAGCCTTACACTCTTCCCGCAGGTTGCTATGTTAACAGCGAGGAGCTTGGCTATAAGAATGTGATGATGGCTATGCCTACCACAATCGACGCCGATGGTGTTCACTATGTAACTCCCCAAGGTACAGCCGACGAAATGGCAGCTTTGCAATCTTCGGTAGAGCACTTGGGTAAGATGCGTGACGAAATTATCGCTCTTGGAATTATTCCCGCGGTAGAGGAGTGGGGTACACTTAATCCCAATCTTTAATAAGGTTAATTCCCTCTAAAATAGCGAGGCAAAGGGCTCTTTATGGCTCTTTGCCTCTTTTTTATGCAAAAATTAGCGCAAAAGTTTTGCCAATTAAGAAATTGTGCCTACTTTTGCGCCACATTTTGTTCAGTGGATAATAATATAAACTAAAAAATAAATAGGAAATGATTGTAGTACCTGTTAAAGAGGGCGAGAATATTGAAAGAGCTCTCAAAAAATTCAAAAGAAAATTCGAGAAAACCGGTGTAGTTAAAGAGTTGCGCGCTCGTCAGCAGTTTGACAAGCCTTCTGTAATCAAAAGATTGAAGATGGAGCACGCTATCTACGTTCAGAAACTTCGTGCTAACGAAGAATAAAAAACATCCTTTTCTTGTTTTTTAAACAAATCTGATATATATTCGTTGCCGTAAGATAATTCTTGCGGCAACGAATATGTTTATAGAATCCTTTATCGAGCATTTAAGAAGCGAAAAGAGATACTCGCAGCATACGTTAAGAGCGTATGCCGGTGACCTTCGTGCTTTTGAGTGCTTCCTTGAAAGCTTGGCCGACGCTCCCGACATTTTATCTGCCGATATTGATGTTGTTCGTCTGTGGGCTGCCTCTCTTATGGAGAGTGGCTGCGCGTCAAGCTCCGTGTGCCGCAAGTTGAGTGCTCTGCGCTCCTTTTATTCATATTTGCGTCGTGAGCAAGTGGCGGAACTTAATCCGGCACTGTCGGTGCACGGGCCAAAATCCCGCAGGGTGCTGCCCGCCTTTATAAAAGAGGAGGAGATGAACGAGCTTATCGACGAGGTCTCTTTCGGTGCCGGCTTTGACGCCTGTCGCGACAGGGCGATAATTCTTTGCTTCTATGAAACGGGTATCCGCCTTTCCGAATTAGTGGGGCTGAATGTGTGCGATGTTGATATAAATTCAATGTCTTTAAAGGTGCTCGGCAAGCGCAATAGAGAACGCGTCGTGCCTTTTGCTTCGGAATTGAAGGGGGAGCTTGAATTTTATATAGGTGAACGGGCCAAAGTGGCGCAGCCGCAGGAGTGCGCGCTGTTCGTTACCTCAAAAGGGGCGCGCGTGAGCCATTCGCAGGTTTACAGAATGGTGAAGAAAAATCTTTCAAAAGTGTCGTCGGTCGAGAAAAGAAGCCCTCATGTTCTTCGCCACAGCTTTGCTACTGCAATGTTGAACAACGAGGCAGAACTGCTGGCGGTGAAAGAGTTGCTCGGGCACAAACGGCTGTCGACAACCGAAATTTACACACATCTCACTTTCGAAGAATTAAAGCGTTTTTATGATAAGGCTCATCCAAGAGCCGGTAATAACTAATAAATAAGGAGGATTTTTTATGGAGACAAGAATTCAATCCGTGCATTTTGATGCATCGACACAGTTGTTGGAATTTGTAGAGAAGAAAGTTGCCAAAATCGAAAAGTTCTGCGAAGGGGCAACAGCGCTCGAAGTTACAATGAAACTTATCAAGCCCGAAACAGCATTGAACAAGGAGGTTGCTTTGCGTCTCTCTTCGGGCTCGGGAGATATGTTCGCGTCAAAAATATCCGACACTTTTGAGGATGCACTTCTCGTTGCAATCGACGCTTTAAAGGTGCAAATTGAGAAAAAACGCGAAAAAATGAAGTAAAACAAGAAAAAAACACAGAAAAAGTTTTGTGATTAAAAAAAAACTCGTACATTTGCACTCGCTTTACAACGGTAACAGCGCTGCAAATGTGCAGTTCGCCTCTTTAGCTCAGTTGGCCAGAGCACGTGATTTGTAATCTCGGGGTCGTTGGTTCGAATCCGACAAGAGGCTCGAAGCGAAGCGGTAGCGATATTATATCGCAAATGCGTTTTCTTGAAATTGTGACAAGGGCAAATTCCAGAGTGGCCAAATGGGGCAGACTGTAAATCTGCTGTCTTTCGACTTCGGTGGTTCGAATCCATCTTTGCCCACAATGTGTTGAAAAAGAGAATGCAAACCAGCCTTGATAGTGTGAACTTTTGGGAATA
>JAZRAC010000070.1:0-8440 GCA_045634365.1 Bacteroidaceae bacterium
CAAACGCCCGGCACAGACCTCACGATTCGAATAAAGCTTTGCTCGTGAGTTGCTATTGCAACATAACTCAGTCGCTTTATTCTCGCCGTTGTTGTCTTTACGCGGTAAATTCGGGAATGGGGCAACTCGCTCTTCACACACGCAGCAACGCCGCATTCCACCGCTCAAACAAATCCCCATTCTTTTCCTCATTTGCCGCTAACAACAACTGTCGCTCACACAGTGCCGGTTCTTTTTTTTAGAATTACCATTGCCAGTGTACAGCACAATATACTCGTCGCTGAAAGCGAAAATAACGATTAAGCGAGTGCAGAAGGTAAGTTTACTTGCATTATGCCGAGCGAAAGTTATTTCGTTAAATAAAGGCCCCCGGAGTTTGCAGGTGAGCCATAGAATTATTGCTACCATTCACAAAAAAACAACCCTTTTCACATTATTTATACAAACAATGCGTGAGAAAATGCACATTCTCCATCTTTATAGATTAAAGGGAGTTTATTATTATGGGGTACAATGAAATAAAAAAGATGGGCAAAAAGATACTCAAAGTTATACTTTGGGTAGCAGGCATCATTGGGGGGATATGCACAATCGCGTTGGTATTTGCTATCATCACATTTGTCGTCTGGTACATTGAAAACAAGCCCTCGAAGAACAAATTCGACAGGCGCATTGGTTGGGAATATTTCTGGAACAAGGACAAAAACGGGGAGTGTATAATTGACCTCGCCGAGGTTATGCCTTTCGAGTGGGACTCACTTGTATACACATCTCCATCTTGGAGGTTCAATACCCATTACACCAAAATAATGTTTATGCGCAACGGCAATATTGTGTATTACGCCGATTGGTTCCCCTACCCCTATGAAGAGCACCCGGGAGGAGTTGTTTTTATGCACGAGGGAGATATGCTCACTGTCTACCCGCACGATGCGAAATTCAAAGCATACAAGGATGATAAATCATTGTTTGACAGTGAGGGGAAATTCATTCTATTGAAGAAGGTGGAGTAAGTGATTATTCCCCACCATAAACATTCTCTATATTCTCCATCACAGCCATAAGTTCATCGACCTTTTCGGCACGAAGAAGGGCTATGCGCAAGGGGCGAAAATCGGGCAAACCCTTAAAAAGCGGCGTTGCAGCAAGATGACGGCGCACGTGCAAAATGCCGGGACGCTCGCCCAAACGCTCCACACTGTCGCGCACCTGCGTGCGAAGAATATCCATACACTCGCCAAAAGTGAATGGAACGGCCGGTTCTCCATTGAGAAGATAGTGCTTCACATCGCGGAATATCCACGGTTGCCCGAAGCTGGCACGCCCTATCATTATTGCGTCGACACCGTAGCGGGAGAAGCACTCGCGGGCACGCTCGGGAGTTTTTATATCGCCGTTACCTATTATGGGAATGTGCATACGGGGATTCTCCTTAATTTTGCCAATGAGCGACCAATCGGCCTCACCCGTGTACATCTGGGCGCGGGTGCGACCGTGAACGGTGAGGGCTGCAATACCGCAATCCTGCAAACGCTCGGCAAGCTCCACAATGCATTTGCTATTCTCGTCCCAGCCGAGGCGGGTTTTTACCGTCACGGGAATTTTCACAGCATCCACCACCGCCTTGGTAATTTCCAGCAATTTGGGAATATTCTGCAACATTCCCGCGCCACAGCCCTTGCGAGCCACCTTTTTCACCGGACAGCCGAAATTTATATCCAGAATATCGGGGCGAGCCTGCTCCACACGCAAGGCAGCCTCCACCATCGGAGCGACCTCGTTACCATAAATCTGTATGGCCACAGGGCGTTCCTCCTCGTAAACGGAGAGTTTGCGCACGGTGCTGTTAACATCGCGTATGAGAGCGTCGCTCGACACAAATTCGGTGTACACCATATCCACTCCGAACCGCTTACACAGCAGGCGGAAAGCAGCGTCGGTAACATCCTCCATAGGGGCAAGAAACACGGGGTATTTTCCAAATTCAATGTCGGCTATCTTCATAAAGCAGTCTATTTGCTCGCGAAATTAGTGCAAAAAACGGGAATTTACAAACAATGCAGCTACCGGCCTTGCCGTGTAAATTCGTCGAGGGGGATTGACTGCCCTATAAGGTTCCAAGAGATACAAAGGCAATTCTTGCTCTTTGAGCGGGCGACGCAGGCAAATTTCGCGGGAGTTATTTTTTCGAGGAAAGGATAGGCGGCAAGCGAGAGCGTGTGCGATGTCTCCTTGCCATTGTGCTCCACCGTTACAGTAATATTCTTGCGGTCGATGGCTACATTTGTAACCTCATAATCGGTGAGATAGATAAGGTCGCTCTCCACCGAGGAATTTACGGCCTTCATCAACAGTTCGCCGCATCGGTGCGCAATCTGTTTCTCCGCAATCTTTTTCCACATCCGCTCCTCGGGCCCTTGCGGATTTTCATAATTCACACACTTCAATTCGCAGGGCAGATTAAAACTATTCACAAACGGTTCGTCGAAACTGAGCGACAACCGCCTCGTGTCACTATCATAATCATAGGCTGCATAACCTATATTACCCGTGGGAATATCATATATCAGTGCAATCTGCGAGCAATCCTCGTCGCAAGTTATCATAAACATAATATTATAGCACTCCGCAAGGTCGTATGCGAGCGTATCGCCATCGGCGGTGGCACGCAGCCTCATTGCAATGTAGGAGCCGTGCAGTTTCGATTTTGTTTCCACCACGCTCCAATACCACAGCTCGCCGTCGCTGCCGAAAGAGGAACCGGGAGCGAACCAGAAAGAGTCGTCGCCAACATCGAACAAATGCCCTGTCTCGCGCAAATGATTTTCGAAAAACTCCGCATTGGCATAATTCCCGAATATTGCCTGTATGCTGCAAAGAAGTTTATGCAGTGTGATATTTTCGGCGGCAAGGTCGAAGGAAATAATCTTCTCGGCCGCCTGACGCGCACGCCTGTTGGTGGGAAAGGCACAGAAAAGCATATCGTTAAGGGCGCCCAATTGCTTACGGAACTGTTTCACCCCTCTCGCCGTATAAGGAGTGATGCCCACACATTGTATATAAGCATAGGCGAGAATGCCAAAATAGAGGTTCGGGGCCCGCAAGCGTATCTCGTTCAAATGCACCGAGAGTTCCTCTTCGAACCGCGGAGAGAGGGCCGCATAATCCTCGGCGAGGAGAGAGACAAAAGCCTCCGGATGGCTATCCGTGCCAAGCGCCTCTTTTAATTCGCGCCACAGGTCGTGCCCATAGATTACGCTTTTTGCGGCAAGTTCAATATCCTCGTCGCTAATAGAAAACTTCTCGCACAGCTTTTCCCATATTGCCGACACAGTCTCGGGCGTTACATTCTCACCCCTCTTTATGCGGCTTATGGTGCTGCGGCTCTTCTCGCCATAGCCAAGCAAAAGAGCCAATTTATTATCGCTTCCCGCAAAAACCCTATCGTTGAAAAGTGCCTGCAAAAACTCCTGTCGCTCGTTCATAATCTACAGCCATTAACATTGCGAAGATAGCAAATTGTTTCTAACCCGCAAAGCCGCACCATCACATATTGTACCAAGAACAGGGGCGTTTGGTACAAAATTACACAAGCACCATTTTAAATATGGAATAAGATTGTACACTACAATATATCCGACTATTTTAGCCACAACAAGAAAAAATATTCCTTGAAATGAGCATTGATTGTAAAAAAAATGTATATTTTTGCCAATGTTAGTGGGGAAACAAAACCACTGACGCAAGAAAGCATTTTGTTTTAAGTCCGAAACAGAAATTTCGCCAAAATATTCCAGAGGACCGAAACAATCAATGCTCATTCTGTGTATATACCGCTTATGTGTGTTCCACGCATAGGCTATGTGTATATTCCACGGCGTGGGAATATTGTTTCTTCATAGTTCATTCTGGATAGGCGTTTGGCGATGCCTCTGTTTCATGGACGTAAGGCGACAAGTCTCACGTCTTTCTTGTTTTTATACCCTTTATTAATTGCCATAGTTCGGAGACTTGCGGTGGCGGAGGAAAAATTTTATATCGATGAAAAAAGTAAATGACCTAATTGCTGAGTCAATGCTTAATCCGGTTACACCAGATTTACAAGAGTTTGTTTTTGTGTTCTACATTGAAGCAAATGTAATTTTATGGAATTATCTATCAAAAGAACCATGTTCTAAAGTTTGTCTTATAAAATGGACTGATAGTAATAAACAACTATTTGATAGTATGATTATTTATAAAGGAGATAACTTTTATAAACCATTTAAGTTGAAAATAACGTCAATTAATGGTAATAAAGATTCAAATTTTGAATTTGAAGATGCCATATGTGAATTTAAACAGAACTTTCCTAATGACCTAAATGAATTTGTGGATTTATTTGTAAAAGCTGTTGAATATCCTTCTAAAATTTGGTGAACATTGCCTCTCTTTCAAAAGTGAACTAAAATATAAATTTATGGAAGACTTTTGTTTAAGTCTAAATCTTTTTGACAATTATTTTGAAGATAAATTTTAATATATGAAAACAAATTTATTAAAAACATTCTTTGTAACACTATTTTTATTAAGTGCCACCGTTGTTACCGTCAAGGCTTTTGAAGTTGATGGCATTTATTACGAATTTACTGATTATACAAAGACTGCGGTGAAGGTTGTATACCGTGGTAATTCTGGCAAAGAATATTCTAATGAATATACAGGAAATATCGTAATTCCTGAAAGTATAACTTACAATGGTTCTACATATAGCGTAGTTCAAATCGCAGGTTCCGCATTCTATGATTGTACCAGCCTCACAAGCGTAACAATCCCTAACAGTGTCACAAGTATAAGAGATGGTGCATTCTATGGTTGCACCGCTCTTAAACAAGTATCACTGCCAACATCAATAAAAGAAATAGAATATAGCACGTTCTATAATTGTACAAGTCTCTCCGATATTGAAATTCCTAGTAGTGTAACAAAAATCAGCAATTTAGCCTTCGAAGGCTGTCGTAATTTAACAAACCTCGAAATACCCAACAATGTAACAAGTATTGGTGAGAGGGCTTTTTTAGGCTGTTCTAATGTCACAAGTGTAGCAATAGGTGGCAATGTTACAAGTATAGGTAATATGGCATTCTATGGTTGTTCTTTGTTGAAAAAACTATATATTAAGGACGGAACAACTGTTTTAGAATTAGGGTATCGTAGTTCAGACTCCTACGGTGTAGGAACAGGATTGTTTGATGATTGTCCTTTGGAAGAACTTTATTTAGGGCGTAATTTGAAGTACAAAAATGAGGCAAAATATGGTTATTCTCCATTTTACAATAAAACGGGACTAAAAACAATAATAATAAGTAATGCAATTGGAGGTGAAATATCGGCATTGTTCAAAGGTTGCAATTCAATCAAAGATGTTTATGTTTTGTCGTCGCAACCTTTAACAATAGCAAATATCTTTTATAGTAGTGGTAGTAGTGCTATGAACTTATATATACCATACGGTACCGTATCCCAATATAAGTCTACTACGCCTTGGAATGGCTTTACAAATTATATTGAATACAATACACCTACTTCCACACATCAGCCTGTAACATTATATATGCCTGACTTAACTGGTGTTATATCTCGTTGGGAGTATAGTAGGGACGGCGGAGCAAGTTGGACAAATATTGAATGCGAGGAGTATTGTTATACAGAAACAGACCCCGAACGTGGCGAAGTGCTCTATCGTGTGTTGAAAACAGATGGAACATATAGCAAAATATTGACCATAAATTATTACGACCCTGTTCCCGAAACTATTGCAACAACGCCTGCAAGTGAAACAAAAACCGTTGATGAAAGTGTTACATTCGCATTGAATGTAAAGGATGATGGATATACTTATCAATGGATGCTCAACAATGTAGCAATAGAGGGTGCTACAAATAGTACATATTCAATCCCTGTAATTAAAATGGAAGATGCCGGAGATTACTATTGTGTGGTGAGCAACCCCGTAAGCAGTGTTAATTCCACATCTTCAAAAATGATAGTGAACAAATGTCCACAGATAATAACATTACCGGAATTTGAGGCAAAGACATTTGGTGATGCATCCTTTACATTGCCTGCGACAACAGACAAAGGATTGACAATAAGCTATCAGAGTACAAACACTGCTGTTGCAACAATCGATGGCAATGTTGTGACTATTAAAGAGCCAGGTGAAACAAACATCATTGCGACACAAACCGGAAATGATGATTATTTAGAGGCTGCATATGTATCACGTAAATTAACAGTAAAGAAAGTATCTCAAACGATAGTCTTTAATGAATTGCAAAATAAGACATTTGAAGACATTCCATTTACGTTGCCTGCAACAACAGATAAGGGACTTACAATAAGTTATCAGAGCACAAATACTAATGTTGCAACAGTAGAGGGAAATACTGTTACAATTGTAGGAGCCGGCACAACAGATATTATAGCGACTCAACAAGGCGATGAACACCATTATGCTGCTACTCCGGTATCGCGTACCCTCACTATCAATCGTCAAGTCCAAACAATTACGTTCAATGCATTCGGTAATGTTGTGTACGGTGATGCTCAAATAGAACTTAACCAATTTACAAACAAGAACTTTGAGATAAAATATACATCAAGTAATACCGACGTTGCAACAGTTAATGGTAATATAATAACTATTGTCAAACCGGGAGTAACCGTGATAAAAGCAACCCAAAATGGTAACAAGAACTATTTACCAGCCCAAAGTATAGAACGAACTCTTATAGTAAATAAAGCCGACCAAAAAATTGAATGGTACGAACTGCCTGCAAAGAATTATGGTGACGAGAATTTTGTTCTACCTGCAACAACAGACAAAGGACTTACAATAAATTACACAAGTGACAATGAGGATGTTGCTACAATAAATGGGAATGTTGTGAGTATAAAAAATGCAGGTAGTGCAAATATTAAAGCAACTCAAAGTGGCGATGATTATTATAATGCCGCAACACCGGTAACACATAAACTCACAGTGTCGAAAATTGCGCAAACAATTACCTTTGAAGAATTGCAAGTGATGACTTTTGGAGATGCACCAATAAAATTGAATGCTACTACAAATTCATCGAGTAATATTATATTTGAGAGTTCCGATGAAAGTATAGCAACAATATCAGGGAATACCCTAACAATTGTTGGAGCAGGCAGCTGTATAATAACTGCTTCATGTCCGGGAAATAAGAACTATTACACAGCAACGCCGGTTGAAAGAACGCTTGTTGTAAACAAAGCCGGACAAACAATCTCAATAATGCCGGTTGGTGAGAAAAGATATGGTGATGAACCATTTGAATTAAATGTTACTACGAATAATAATCAACCAGTAATTTTAGCATCATCTGACGTTTCGGTTTTATCCATTAATGGAACAACTGCAACCATAAGAGGCGCCGGCAATGTTACAATAACTGCATTACAAAAAGCCACAGACGAATACGAAAAGGCGGAAACACAAATAAGTGTTGTTATAAACAAAGCTGTACTAAAGACTAGTGTATCTGATGCTGAGCGTCTATACGGAGAGGAGAATCCGGACTTTAAAATTACATATTCAGGATTTGTTAATGATGAAACAAAAGAGGATTTGGATGTAATGCCTGTGGCAATATGTTCAGCAACGGAATCAAGCAGTGTGGGAAAATATGATATAACAATAAACAGTATCAATGATAAGAATTACACCCTTGATATTAAGAATGCAAAATTGACAATTAAAAAAGCTCTTCTTACAGTTACACCCTCCGATGTGACAAAAGTCTATGGAGAGAAGAACCCAACATTGCGGGTAACATATAGCGGTTTTAAGAATAACGAAGATGAAACAGTACTTTTAAGCAAGGCTGTCGCATTTACCAAAGTCAAAACAATGAGTGATGCAGGAGAGTATAATATAACGGCAGAGGGTGCAAACGCTGTTAATTATGATTTCGAATATAAAGAGGGATTACTTGTTGTAGAAAAAGCACAACTGATTATTACAGCCGAAAATAAGAGTATAAATTACCAAGACGAAATTCCGGAGTTTACTGTTTTATACAATGGCTTTGCAGGCAGTGACAGCGAAGCTGACCTTGACGAATTGCCTCAAATAACTTGCGACGTAACCAATGAAACAATGCCTGGAACATATGAAATTGTATTGAGTGGCGGCTATGATAATAATTATGAATATACATTGATAAATGGTACAATGGTAATTATTTCTTCTATTCCAGGTGATGTAAATAAAGATTATGAAGTGAACATTGCCGACGCAACAGCGTTGATCGCAATGATTCTCGATCCCACAACCGCAACCGACGCAGCCGACATTGACGGTGACGGTGAGATTCTTGTTGCCGACGCAACAGCCCTCATCTCAATCATCCTCGGCACCGACTCAAACGGA
>JAZRAC010000071.1:0-8680 GCA_045634365.1 Bacteroidaceae bacterium
AAAGTGGTTTGAAGAGTACGAAAAGAGTATGCAAAACAAGAGTATCGGAGCGCAAAAGGACACCAAAGCCGCGTTTGCGGTGGCCTTGAAGTATGCAGAAAGCAGGACAAAGGGGAAAGGCACGAAAGACGATGAGAGCAAACCGAAACTTGCAGACGTTGACAAAAATTTCATTCTTGGTTACGTTGACTACTTACGTAACACTTACAGGAAAAAGAACGGCCAGCCACTATCAGAAAGCACGACAGCCCAATATTTTCAATATCTTGGTTTCGCAATGAAAAAGGCCTATCAACGAGGCTATGTCTCCGAAAATCCATATAGCAGGTTGGAGAGAGAGGACAAACCGAAAGACAGACACGCCAAACGTGAATATCTTGAAATTGATGAAGTACAGAGGTTAATAGATAGTCATTGTGGCAATGAACAAGTGAAACGGGCGTTTCTGTTCAGTTGCTTTTGCGGGTTGAGGTTGTCAGATATTAGGAATCTGACGTGGGGAGGCCTCAAAACCGATGGGGATTCAAACAACGCGATCGATATTCAGAAAACAGGACGGCGCATATATCTGACACTATCCCCGGACGCTCTACACTATTTGCCGGAACGTGGCGCGGCCACCGATGCCGACAAGGTTTTTAACCTACCAGCGGTCAGTTCCGTTGAAGATGATATAGAAGTTTGGCGGCGGCGGGCTGGGATATCAAAGCACGTCACATTCCATACGGCGCGTCATACCTTTGCAACAATGATGCTGACACTTGGAGCGGACATCTACACAACCAGCAAGCTATTAGGCCACGCCAATATCCAAACGACACAGATATACGCCGAAATCATTGACAGAAAGAAGCAGGAGGCCGTGAACCTTGTTAAAGGTCACTTCACGCACCAAGAGGAAAGGAGGGCGGAATGAATCACTATGCAATAGAAAGATTGTTGTATGAAGAGAGCAAAAAACGACCGTACTATTTGAACGAATGGCTGGGCGTTGTCAGAGATACGACAGTCGAAAAATATCAAACTATGTTCCAAGTCCGGCAAATTAGGCAGCAGGCGCGAAAAGATTTGATAAGCAAGTATTTTGGCGCGGCTGGTGAAAGCCTAACGTCAAATATGGAAAATGCCTATATGAACTTGGATAAGATAGGAGGCGTAAACGAGGCGCGGGAAATAGTACGTACCATAAACAAGTATTTAGGAATGTTCGGTATAATAGCCACACCGAGGGCGCGGGATTTATACGACACATTCCGATTGATGGCAGCACCTCAACGACAGAGCAACACCGACACGAACTCCCATTTTAACCAACAGTATGAAACAGAATCTTTGAGGGCTGTGTATGAGGAATTGAAAAGCAACGGTTTCTTTTCCGACAAGCGCAACGTCACCGATGATTGGCTATACGTCCACACAGGCAACCCCGGGCCAAATCACAATACTTTGATATGGCTTGGAACTCAAAGCGAATTGAAAGACCTTATAAGGCTTATGTATGACAGCAGCACCGAACATTCACACAAATGGGCGGTAACGGCAAACTGTTTCGTTGTCGAAGATGGAAACGGAAACCAGCACACCGTGAAAGCAGACAGTATCAAAAAACAAGGCACGAAGGGTTCACGGAGTTATGACACTATAAAACAAGCAATTACGAAGCTAAAACCATTCAAAGCACAATAAATAATATAGACGTACATATAGACCGTCAATAGGTCTATAATCCTTTCTTTCAGTTTTTTGTTTCTTGCGGCTTGAAATTGCAAGGGTACGAAGTACGGCGTTATCCGCTGCAATCCGGCCACAAAAGGGCGTGACCGTACCACCACACCCCGGGAGGCCGTAACCTTATAATTGTTCAAAAAATGACAAAAATTGAAGAAAGATTAGAAAGACTTGAAAACCTTGTAGCAGCCAGCGGCAAAGAGATTATGAGCGTGAACGACTTTGTTCTGTTCAGTGGATTAACCAAGAGCCACGTTTACAAGCTGGTTCACGAAAGGAAAATCCCACATTTCAAAAGCGCGGGCGGCAAAATGACCTTTTTCCGCAAAGAGGACGTAGTGAATTGGATGTGCGCTCACAGAGTGCCAACGGCGGCGGAATCGGAACGGGAGGCGGTCGCCTACTGTGTGAACAATCCTATAAATTAGGAGGTCGTTATGGGTACGATTCAAAGCAATACAGGAGCAGCCAGCCCCGCGCCGGAGACAATCAGACAATTCGAGTTGGAGGAATGGAAACGCAGATGCAGCCAAACCACAATGCCAGCAAAGTATTTGCCAAAAAACGTCTATACCGACAAGACGGCCAACGGGCTAACGAAACTTATCATTGCCTATTGTAGGTATATGGGTTGGCACGCAGAACGAATCAACACGCAGGGGCGCGTTATAGACAACCGCCGTGAAGTTACGGACATATTAGGCCACCGCCGTATTATAGGCAGCGTCAAACGCATACCAACAGCAGGGGTCAAAGGTAGTGCCGACATTCATATTCTCAAAGACGGCAAAGCGGTTTACGTGGAAGTGAAGATAGGTCGCGATCGTCAGAGCGATGCGCAAAAGCAGTATCAGCGCACCGTGGAGGCCGCCGGGGGGCTTTACGTCATTGTGCGCTGTTTCGCCGACTTTATCGAGCAGGTCGTGAAAGGAGGTGAAGATGAACGGTAAGGATGAAATATGGGGCGATGATAGCCCGGGAACGACCACCACTGAATCTAAAGAGCAATATATAAACAAAATCCCGGTATGTTCGTTGGCCGTATTCTATTCGTCACCGTCCGAATGGGTGAATAATGTAGATAAGTTTCTTTCAGATAGAGAGAAGTACGAACAATCCTACAAAGGCCAGCCGACATTTTCAATAAAAGCGACAATGTATGAATCAATAAAAATGAATCCACCTACAACACATAATCAAAAATGGGCTATGTTGGGTTACTTCGCTATCCGTTCAATTGGAGGGAAAAAGCAGACGTTTAAAACAAACTATCTACTAATGTTTGCACGGATGGCTGGGTATGCGAGCGCAAAGGATTTGGCCTTTAATGAAATCTTTGATAGATTGGGCGTGGGTGTACGCACGAAACGAGGGGTCAACTACTACGGACAAAAAATGAAAGAAGCTGTAATGTTGAAGTATGACACAATCCACATCTATACCGCGCCCGGCAAACGTGGGGTTATGATTATGCAGGGCGGCGGGTTGCTGAGGGGAGCAGCGTTTGAAGAGTTGGCACTACTATTTCAAAGTGACCGATCAAAGGTTGATGAAATCCGGGAAATGACACGCAGGGCGCGGGAGAAGGTGAAATCCCAACGAAAACAAGATAATGTGTAATGTATGATACAAGTATGTGTAAGAGTGTCGTATAATGTGTTGTAGATGAATTGTATTATGTGTTGTATTATGTATGTAACTTAAACAAAGGATATTAAATAAAGGCTTGTAAATAATGACTTGTAAATAATGACTTGTAAATAAATGACCATAAAGAAAGCTTTTAAACAAGGGCAATTAAAGAAAACGCGCATACGCGCGAACTACAAAACCACGCACGCCCAATTCTTTGATTTAGATAGTTGCCCGGATGGGAACTGTTATAATCTTCGAGGCGTGAAGATGGATTGATGAATGACAAACCGCCGTTACATACTATTTAAGTTACAATCTATTTAAGTTACATATTGTTACCAAATCGAATACCGAACAGCGGTATGAAAAGAACATTGATTTACATTATTAACTGTTAAAGAATCAAATTATGAGCAACTATTTGTATCAAATTTCAGACATCGTAAGCGGTGAACATTACACCTGTCTCCACGAGCCGGAGGGCTGGGATGCTTACGGGGTGACATACGGACGTGAAACAGGAATCAGCAATGTTGTTAAGGGTTACGTGTCACAATGGACATTCGTAAAGGAGGATGCACGCTGGCTGAAATCAAAACTGTTCACAGGAGGCACAAACCGGCGGCTACGTCTCCGAGTTGTGAACACCGCGAACCTTAGTTCAACACCAATATTGGTGTATGAGGGAGATATAGACCTCACACAAGCCGAATGGGATAGTGTGAAGTTCACGGCACCAACCAGCGAGGGCGGTTTCTTCAAGGCTTTGGAGAATAAATGGGATGAAACATTTGATGTGAATTTTGACAGCTACTTGAAATTGAGCGGGGCAACGTTCGGTGAAGAATGTGACATCAACGGCCTTGAATGCGCAAACCTATTAGTTGAATATCAAAGGGGCGTGTATCAGCAAGTTCACGACTGTTTGTACTTTTTCCATCACCTTGAAATGAGAACGGAAAGCGAAATGAATGATTATTTTTTGAATGACGTGAACCTGCAATGGTTCCAGCCCTATATTCATGGCAGTTCCGTTTCAGTCATTGGCAGCTATATAAGCAAGGTTGAAAAAGGCAGCGCGTTTTTTTCGTGTCAAAGAAGATACCTTGACAAACTACAGCTTACATTTGATATCAGCCTTTCGTGTGTTGTCTCATACCTGGACGCGGCAAACAATCACGATTATAACTGTTGTCATTCATTGGAACTATACGGAGTAAGGCGCGATTTGTTCAACGGTGATGCATACATCCGAGCAGCTACGGACGGGAATATCGGCGACACAGCAGGCAGCGTTCAGTTTTATAGACAGCTGGCCACTTGCACTGAAACTGCAAAGACTTACAAATCAGACGGTGTGCAAAAATGCAAGTATAGTTTGAACTTCAGCAGCGGTGATAATGGTATTGAGTTTGATGATATTGACCTGCATTATGGAAACGGAATGCTTTTTTTCCTTGTTGTTCGTCTCGATCATGGAGTAAAGGTCGGCAACAATACCCACGCCTTCAGTGGAAAAGGCAGCACCATTGATGTACAGGTGTGCAAAAACGAAATGAATGTTTCATACAAACTCCAACTAAACAAAGATGTAACCATCGCAGCCGTACCAGCTGCAACGGTGTTCAAATCCTTGATTGAAAACATAAGCGGTGGTCGATACAATGTAACCACAAATACAACAGCATTTGAGGCGGTGGCCGCTGGCGACTTGTTGACCGCTGGAGAGGGTATGAGAAACAAACCGAACCCAGCAAGGGTGTTTAATTTGCACGGCAAACTGACTACATCTTTGGCCGAGTTTCTGAAATATGCATACGCCGTGTACGGCTACCAGTTAGGGGTGAACAGGAACGGCAACACCTACACTGTCTATTTGGCTCATTTCACAGAACTTTATGAGAAAAACACCGTCATAAAAAGTGTTAAACACTTCAACGAACTACAGTGTTCGGTGAACCGTGATATGTTGTATTCGTCAATCCGTATTGGCTACGACACCGACAGCGACATTTTCGATGGCGTGAACGAATACAATTGCATACAGGTTTGGCAAACACCTAACACAGAGATAGAGGGTAATGAACTTGACTTGACATCACCATACAACGCATCATCGAAAGCCGTTGAAACATTCCTGTTCAAATATTGGCCGGAATGGGGCGACACGAACCGCGAGGAGACAGATATTTACCTTATCCACGGCGAACTGTCAGGAACATACCCACCGAACCCGACTTCTAACTCAACGGTTATTCCCGGCAATCTATATACACTTGACCGCCATATCAAAGCCATCGCGGGCGTTGACTATCCCGACACCCAGTGGAATTTAAAGTACACGCCAAAACGGATGATAACGGCTCATTCATTGGAATTGAACAGCTATTTTGCAATGGATGCCGGACAAAGAATCACATTACTAACTTGCAACTTAAACAAAAGCCTTGTTTCGTATGACGGGACACCACCTGCAGGATGGCAGCTGACACCCGTAACGCCCGGCACCATTGTTCCGACAGAACACCACGGCTTTCATTTCCCAGCAGGGAGTATCATTGAGGCTACAGACATAACCATCGGCACAGAACACCGCTTTGTCCCAATGACAGCGGAATTTATCGCCATCGCGGGTAAAGATTGGATCGAACGGATAGAAACCGCGAGACTTGGTGTTATAGTCCTTGACATTGGAGACAGAACCATACGGGGCTACATTGCCGCTGGTGACAGTTCCGTAACCATCAATCCGATTAAGACATCAGCGAGCGAGTTTACTATATTGCTGACCGATATTCCAACAGATTTATAACCAATAAATTACAACGAAAAATTTTACAAATTTAACACTGTATAAGAGACATAAAAAGATGAATATTGCAGAAAAAATCAACAAAGGTGAAGTCCGCAACCTCATCAACGTGGACTGGGAAAAGGAAACCAATTACGACCTTGTCAAAATCTCCGAGATAGTATGGGCTATTGAAGGAATGGCGGTGCGAACCGCAACCATAGACTGTATTTCGGCACAATACCGCATACGCGCTAACGTGTTCGGGGACATTGACTTTCTGCAACGTCTGGACATCCTAAAGAACCAAGTGACCAACTACCGGGATTATGATGTGAAGACGCTGCAGCAACGCAAGGTTTGAAATTTTGTGTATCTTTGCACGCCCGATCCCCAAAGGGCGCACCCCGTCTGTTTCTCGTCCATTCAGGCGGGGTTTTTCGTTTTCTCTCTTTGTCTGCAAAAAGCATCAAGGCTGCAATTGGTCAATAACATACCATAGCAAGACTTGACAAATTTGACACCCTAAAAGGGGAACAAACTGGACAAATCGGACACCCTAAAAGGGAGCAAATCAGGCTGAAAACCGGAGTTTTCGGAGTCCATATAAAAGAGTGTCACCATCGGCAACACCGGGGCAAATCGGGGACGCTGGGAGGCTCTACGTGTCCGCTGGGTGCTGCACCTCATCTGCACATCATCAAGAGGGTACCGCCGTTGAGGTGGGTACGGTCGGCAATTCATGCCGTTAGGGTGTCGGTGGTGTTGTACATTGCCGAGTTTTCAACAGACCGAAAACCGAGGTTTCCGAGACAATATAAAAACGCGCGCGAAATATGATGCCGAAATCATTTTTTCATGTTGTCGGCAACCGAAATCAAATCACAGGAACTACGGCACTTTACGCCAATCCGACATTCATTATAATGAATCTATATTCATAAAAATGAATGTAACTATTTGATATACAAATAGTTGTTAATAACTTTTTGGCCGGAGCGTTGATGAAAAGTGTATTTTTGCCGTGTCATTCAAACGATAAAAACAATGGAAAAACAACCGACAACCCCCGGCCTCCTTTCACTGAAGGAGAAGAAAGAGAAATTGGAATCCCTATACACGCGACTACGTGAAGTAAGAGAGGATTTTTGCGACCTTTTGAACAAATGCGATCAGGATTGCAATACAATTGGCGAATTTACGGCAAGAGGTGAGTTTCAATCAGCCACGGATGCACTGTCAAAGGAAATCATCTTCACGCTCGACTTGATGGCCGCTGGCTATCAGTGACGAGAACTCACTCAACATTGTTAAATCAAACATTCCAGCAAACCAATTGCCCTTATTATAATATGTATTCAGAATCGCACATTGTATGGATATAGACAAAATAACTGAGTTCCTACATGAACTCGCAGAAAGCGGAGAAGCGAAAATTGAAGTGTCGTTCAAGTTGGTACGAGAGGAGTGCAAGGAGGATTTGAGGCCTGCACGACCCTATGATACAGAAAAGAGACTCGATGGTTACAGGAGGATAGCAGATTTCATCGGATGCAGCGTCGGATTTGTGATGGCCAGTGTGAAACGTGGAGAGTTAAGGACGTACAACATAGGGCGTAAGATATATGCCTACGAAGACGAGATTTTTGAAGACCTCGCATCTGTACCGTCTGAATCGGCAACAGTACGGAACATTTTCAAGAATAAGGGATATGAAGTGAAAAAACACTATCTTTGCACCTGAAAACCCGCCGAGATTTTCACCAAATCTTATTGCTGAATTGTACCCGTCAGAACAGGCGGGTTTTTCTTTATTGTGACCCCGATTGTGACCCCGCCCCGTGTTGTGACCCGGAGGTGGTTTGTAACTTGTTGAGGTTCAAAGTAGTAGTCCTGAGGTGAATCGAACACCTATCAAAAGTTTAGTTTTTTACGTACGGAAAAGAAGTATAAAAAAAGGATAGCTAATAATATTGATATTCAAATAGATAGCCGTTTCCTATTTCCGTTCCATTGTCCTTTATTTTCGTTTTTTTTCATTTTTTTGTGACCCCGATTGTGACCCCGAACGAAAAAATGTTATCTTTGCAGCGGTACAATTCAAATTCAAGAAGCAATGAGAAATTACACGAAAACCAATCAGAAAGGCGTGAGGGTTTGGGAGCGGTCGGACGGTCGGCGGCAAATCTACCTTGACATCTACAAAAACGGCAAACGCTATTACGAATGCCTTGACTTGTTTCTTGTCCCCGAAAAATCCAATGTTGACAAGTTGAATAATGAGGCAAAGATATTGGAGGCGGCAAAGGTGAGAATGGAGCGACTGAAAGAACTTGAAAAGGGTGAGGCCTATTATACCGAACACGCCGGGGAAATGCTCTTGGAAAAGTGGTTTGAAGAGTACGAAAAGAGTATGCAAAACAAGAGTATCGGAGCGCAAAAGGACACCAAAGCCGCGTTTGCGGTGGCCTTGAAGTATGCAGAAAGCAGGACAAAGGGGAAAGGCACGAAAGACGATGAGAGCAA
>JAZRAC010000072.1:0-65097 GCA_045634365.1 Bacteroidaceae bacterium
TAAACAGAAGTCTTTTGATGATAAACTCAAAGCACAAATACAATCGATGGAAAAGGTTGTAGATATATGTGAACAAACAATACTTGCCCAATGCAATTACACCTTGATTGGCGAAAATGCAATGGGCAAGATACTCACAATTTTGCGTGATAATGGTTCTGTTGACTATAAAATTGATTATCCTATATTCTTATTTGATAATGAAATAAAATAGGAATTATCCACAATTTGAGATACCATTATTTATCATATCAATAGGCGTGTCATCAACATATTGGGATTTTTTTTCTAATAAATCGTAAAAATCATCATAAAGTCCTGATGCTTTTATCTTTTTTACAATTTCTACGATTTTTTCATCACCAATCGCATTTAATGCATTATAAGACAGTGCTTTGGGAATAAGTACTTCTAATAATAAATTCTTTTCATCTTCTGAAAGATTTGCATCTGCCATTATAGACTCAATTTTTTCTCTAAATTCCATAATTTTATTATTTTGAATTATTCACATACAGGTCTAATTGATTGACCAATCCAATTAGAGCAACCATCGTCGCTGAAATCACCTTCAGGTCCTAAATCAAGGTCCTTGTAACCATTATTATGTAGACTACATCCGACGTTCCCACTCCAAATGCTCGCCTGATTATTCCTACTATAGATGGTAGTACCCTGTCGATTACCTGAGTAAGGAATAAATATAGAATTTCCATTAGGACCTGTTGCAATACTTCCTAGCACGCCATCAATCGTAATAGAATGCTCCCAAGTACAATCGTTCTTTAATTCGTACAATTCTGTCATAGTTGGCAATCTCCAACCTTCTTGCCATAAAACCGAGGCTAAATCATATTCTGTTCCACAAATATTATCTCCATACTTGTAGTAATATGAAGAATATGATGTTGAGGTTAGTAGTCCTGTGGGGTCACCTGCACCATAAAGACCACCATAATCTGCAATTTTTGATGCACCAACATTCCAACTTGCCCATTTAACACTCAATCCCAAATCAACAGCATCAGCAACACGACCGAAGCCCTCTATTTCTCTGTTTGTTACCGAGCCATTCTCCATTGGCGGAACATCAAAACCGTTTGAAACGCTATTGTAAACATAATATTTGCCTTTCTCAAAGTTTAAGTTTCCTGTAAAAATCTTAAACTCAGCATTAACTGTGTATTTACCTAAAATGTAAGCTTTGCTCTTTTCTGCATCGTTGTATAACTTGTCATTTACAAAAGCATATTTGTAGTTATTAAAGTTGAAAAACGAAGAGAGGGTTGTACCATTGTAATTTTGCAATGAACTAATCTGCGAATTGTTGAATATTAACAAGAAACAATCATAGTTCGCGTGCAAGGTTATTACATTGCTTGTTGCGCTTATTTCAATTTGCTCATCAAATGTAAAAGAGCATTTGTCCTGGATGTTTGCTCCATCTGCTGTTGATGTTCCAACGACGCTGTAAGTTCCAGTGTTTAATGTTATAAGGTCGTGACTATTCCAATTACCATTGAATGTATATACAACACCAGTATTTACTTCTGTGAGAGTAAGACTATATGATGGAGCAACAAGTTCACCTGTTTTAATCTTTTCGTAAAACTCATTAAATACATCTTCGTTTGTTATTGCGCGTGACATTGTTCCGCTGTTTGATGTGTCAAGTGTGTAAACAAAGGTAACTTTTACTTTATTGGGGTCCGACGCAAAATAGTAGAGGAATGTGGAGTCTTGCAATTCATCGCTATCATCAGAGGAACAAGCTGTAATTACTAATCCAACGGTTGCGATTAGCAATAAATTAAAAAGTTTTTTCATAAAATTATCTTTTTATAGTCTATACAATATAATTCTATATTTTCCATTGAAAGGTAAACTACCTTCAAATGTACCACTAAAATTGCCCTCAATAATAACTTCTGCACCAAATGGTTTGATTGAAGTTACTATATGCGAGCCATTTTCGCCAAATAAATATGAGCCATTGAGTTCATAACTAATATCAAGGTCAAAATTTTGTGGATTTCCATCTGGACAGAATCTGTAGTTGCCAGGTGAGGCTGTTGCCACTTTCTCAAGATCTGAATAATATGTGAGCATAAAATCTACGGGATAAGTTTCTCCACTTTGTATAAAACAATATTGAGAACTTCCTGAAACTGTGGTTGATTCCAAAACTGTTGTTATGGTGTTTCCATTAATGGTTATTTCAAAGAATTCTCCACCTGCGTACCCGCCGCTGTTATCGTTATCATCATCATCACTGCAAGATGTCAAGCCGAATGCAGAAACTGCAAACATAAGCATTGCTAAAAATTTACTAATAGATTTCATAAGAATAAGTTTTTGTTTTGGTTTTAATTAAATAATAGTCCAAAGATTACGAAAGTATAGACAGAAAAAGAAAACGTGGACTAAAACTTCGTCTACGCTTATCGAGGTATCGCCAAACACCTTAGTACCATATACGAGTAAAAGCCCACGCCATAGAATGACGTGAGCATTAACTTTTACTCTTGGTACTTAATTAAAATTTTGGCGAATTTCGATAAGCAAGATTAAAGCTAACGCTTCTTTGTCTATATGTCTTTAATTTGTCAATGCTTCATAGGCAAGTGTTTTTTTTGTTATGTTTCTGCAAATATAATATGTTTTAGATTTATACCAAATGAATAAGTCATAATTTCTGCAAAATCTCCACATTGGTAGAGTATTTAGGTGTTATGAGCCTATTTTATAACACTATTCGCATTTGTTAGCAAAGTTGCTAATTTTGATAAAATAAATTATCAATTTAATTAACTATTTAAGTAGGTTTTCCAATTCACTCCTACTGTTGAATTGATATATCTTACCTCTTATCTTAATAAATCCCTCTACTGCTTCATCGCCCATAGGCTCAAAAAGGCTCTTTACGCTAACGCCAAGAGCAACGGCCATTCAAAAAAGAAAAAGAGGGTGACCCAAAAGCTCCTTATTAAGGCATCGCACCCTCGCTAGAATATACTCTGGCGAGGGTGTTTACTTTGTATATATTACTTTTGAGTCATCCTCCTAGTGTCGACTTCTCTTATAAAATATCAAACAAATTCATAGAGGACTTTGAGCGCATTATGGACTTTGTGAAATACAACAACATAAACTTACCACTATAACGCCATTCATTATCTCAACAAGTTCTCAATTTTATCCCATTTGTTTTTCGAGGTTTCTCTTAATGGATTCTTGTACTCCCCGTGCTGCTTTTTTGCTAAAGGTTCACTGGCTTTTTCGCCTTCACCTTCAAGCCATGAAACATTAACGCCAATAATTGGTTTGCTTTTTAATTCTCTGTTCCATCCACAAACATACCAATTATTGCTTGATATTATTAAATCCAAAATTTCATCCCGTGTTAAAATATAAAATTCGAACTTAGAAACATCCTTGTCTGTTTTTACAAAAACCCATGGTCCAATGATGTTTTCCCTGATATAAGGAATCGTGCCGTCCAACTCCGAAACAAACCCCGTCAGAATATTATTTGTTGTGCCAGTCTTTACCTGAATCATTATGCTTTTCCCATTTTCTGCATTAATGCATATCAAATCAGCTTTGGGGTAATTGCTGTAGGAGATATTTATATTAATGACATCAAATCCTCTTTTCTGGAGTTCCAACATTACTGCAGTCTCTCCAATTTGACCTAATTGCTTGTTGTTAATCATAATACCTATCTTAAATTACTAATATGGCAAAAATAATAAAATTTCGATTGTATAAAATCAACTACGTTGTTTTTATTTAATTTAGCAATTATCGAACAGAAAATGAGAATGAAGTATTCAAGATTGTGCGCTTATTTTCAAGCAATTACAAGAATGAAAAAGAAAAAGCGACAACCGAAAATGCTCGTTTGTCGCCTTGTGTCGGAATGAGGCGACTCGAACGCCCGACCCCTACGTCCCGAACGTAGTGCGCTACCAACTGCGCTACATTCCGTACACCAAAATAAATGAGAGCGAAATATGGGATTCGAACCCACGACCCTCGGCTTGGGAAGCCAATGCTCTACCACTGAGCTAATTTCGCATTTCGTATCCCCACATTTGCGCACCCCATTCGCGGGAATTGCACTGCAAAGATAAGCGATATTTGTGGTATTTGTTACAAAAAACGAGAATTTTTTAAAAAATCATCACTTTTTTGCCTAAATATTTTGCAGTATCAAATAATTGCCATACATTTGCACTCGCAAAACGCAAGGTGCCATAGCTCAGTTGGTAGAGCAAAGGACTGAAAATCCTTGTGTCCCCGGTTCGATTCCTGGTGGCACCACCTTGCAAAACGCTAATGACTTAAAAATCAAGTTGTTAGCGTTTTCCTTTTTCTCTTTTTGTCCAACATATGTCCAACAATTATTTTAAAACTTCAAACCGGTCAATTGCCCTTCCATTCTTTATAGGCAAGCAATCTTTTAAGCTATTATACTATATATATCCCCCAAGACCACTGCTGTTTGTGGCTTGGGGGATACATAAAACACTTCATAAATTTATAGACAATCTTCTAAAATCGTGTTTGAATTTACGAGTTAAGCACAGTCTCCAACAATAGACAATTGCATTTCATTTATATTATATATACTCGCGATATCATCTAAGGCACCCAATTTAAGTATCAAAGGACTTGCCGTATCTTTCTTAACCAAAAACCTAAATTCTTGTTGTTTCGAATATTTTTCTCTTTTAAAGAATGGAGATAGTCTCTTTGAAGAACCAACGGAGGATTCATCATAATACAATACGAAATTGCTATCGATATATTCAGCTTTTGCTCGTTTGCATGCCTGTTTAAATCGCGCTATAAATTCTTTAGGATTTTTTATTACGACCATATATGGTTCTTCGCCGGGAGTAAAACCACTTAATTTCCTAAAATCCAAACTTATTTTCGCCTTACCTGTTGCATTGTTATAACATTCTGAGTATATAATCCCTTCATGCAAAGGGAAGATATCATTAGTATGCCACATACAAAACAATTTTTCAGAACTCAAGTTATCACGATATTCCGAAACACGGCCATTTTCAATATGGAGCGCGCCTTCATACACGTCTCCAATTTCCGGGTTAATATTATCGCGAAAAAATTTTGTAGAATTCATATATACTTCCCCGTACTTAACAAGGCGCTCCATATGTTCTTTTTTACCTATTTTTATAAGCAAATAGTAAGTAACTGGAATGGAAATTGGTGGTACAGATTCTTTTTTCAGTTGTTGAACGTTTTTCTTATTTTCCAAAATTGGTTTAGAAGCATATACACAATCGGCAATTCTTTTACCAATGCTGTTATCTGTAATGACAACTGACCCCAAATTTCCTACGTTCATAAAAGTTTCTTTAATGGATGTTTTAATCACTTCGTTCAATGTATTTAAATACTTTTCCATTATAAAATAAAATTTGATTAATTCGTTCATTACCAAATATTTGGTAATGAATAATGCAAAAATACGTATTTGTAAAGAATTTTCAATATTTAAGAGAAGAAAGTTTTCAACATTTTAAAATATTGTAATAAAACAATAAATGATAATTTACCGACACCTGGCCGTTCATCAATAAGGGCAACAGATCGTCTCGCTGTTTAGTGAGATTTGCTATCTCTTTTGTAAGAATAAACTGTTCATCTGCGATTTGTGTCATTCTCTCAACCCATTGTAAGTATCTCAATGCATTACAAGGCATTAGTATAGGGAATTTCATAAATCCTCTCTTGATACCTCCTTAAATGTTGTTCCTGTACCAAGTTGTTCAATTTGCTTTATATGATGCTTGATGTAGTAGTACAAATACAAAGAGTTATTGGCGTCATGCGGAACAAGACTTTTGAATCCCTGATTAGTACACAATTCAGTCATGGCTATCGAAACAAGTCCGATAGGAGCACGACTTGATAGTAATACAGAATTGGCTGGCAATAGATTTGTACTGCAAGAATCATATCCCAGTTGACTTATATTCCTCTCTCCTTGATATACAAATTTAGATTGCTGATCGGATAGATCTTTTGGAGTTATCCAGATTATATTCCCTCCATAATTCAAAGGGTTTGCTGTCGAAGGCGTAGCTCCGTTCTTTATCTCCGCAAAATCTATGAGAGTCATTACATTCCAACCCCCGGGAATTTCACGCTTCAACTTCTCATTCCTGACCATCTTACCGCCACTTGATTTGTAAGGTTTACCTTCTTCATTTGGGAAGTCAAACTGCACAAACCAATAATCGTAAAGTTGTTTTGCCATCACCTCTAAATTATCATTTATCGCACGATTAAGAGCTATCTTTTGATCAAGAGAACACAATAACTGCCCAATGCGTTTTTGCTCTTCCATAGCAGGAAGAGTCGGCAGCTCAATATTTAGAAAATCTGTAGGGTCGATACGCTTATGGCTTCCAGAAGTATTAGCATTTTGACCACAAAGATAATTGGTTATCTGGTCTGAGATTAGGAGGTAATAACAGTATTGATAATCAACCTTGTTCTCATCAACTACCAATGGCAAAAACTCTGTTGAGCATATTTTATTATCATCAATATTGTCAATTCTCCAAACGCGTTTAAACCTTACATTGAGTTTGTTAAACAATATACACTTATCAGGAACAGTATATTTATTACTCTGTATTTCACTTCCATCAAGCTCTTCCCTTGTTTGGTTATTATCAAATGAAGGTAAGCTATACAAACTGTATTTCTTGCCAGACTGTGGGGAAATAGAGTTCGTTACTAATGTTACTATATCTTGTATTTTCATTGTTGTTGAATGGATATACTATCATGAACAATACTATCATTGATAATTTTTATATTATCAATAGACTCTGTGGTAGCCAAGCTATCGCACATTAATGTTACTGGTTTTGTCTCTATTTTGGTTATTATACCATTATATTGAGACTTTACTAAGGTAAACGGGATAAAAAACGCAGTTGCTATAGGTATAATAATAGCGGCCAAAAACGCACACATAGCCAATCTATAGGATCTTATGGCAATTTTATTGGCTTGTTCCGCCTTTTGAATTTGTTCTTGATGTCTGCGTTCCTCGTCTGAAATATAACCATTAGCAACTAGATTTTTAAGGTCTTGCGTTACAATGATGTAATGACGAAGTGAGTCCTGTATAATTTCTGCTGTAACACTATCTATATGAACTGTTACTGCGTTAAGATTTTCTTTTGAGAAATCAGCCACATTGGACAATTCATTAACACTATTATTTTCAATTAAATATATAAGCCGATTATCTGCTAAATACTGAATTAATCTAGATTGAATAATAATTTGTTGTTGAACAGATAATAAATTATCAATATTCACAGAATCAATTTCCCTATAAAATATCAAATGACCAGGTTCTTGAACATTGTAATCAACCTTATTGTTATAAAAAATATCATAATAAGCATTAATAAGTACATATTGAAGACTCCTTGATGCGTCATTTACAATACGATTAATAACACGCTGTTCTTCTATACTAAAACTTCTCATACAAATACCTTTTAAATTATTTCGTTGCCTTTTTAATATAATTGTCAATCAAAGCGAGATTAACCACCAGTTCTTTACGTTGGTGCAATAGAGCATCCAAGTACTCCTTCCTTTTTATTTGCCCTTCTATTGCTTCAATATCATCAATGAGAGCACCTCGGCCGAAAAAAGGATAATGCACAGTTTCTAAATCCTCCTTTGCATCCTTTATCCGTTTATCTAGTTCCGTCAATTTGCTCTGGTATTTTCGTTGAGCCTCTACAATGTCAAGATTATTGGCAGCAATAAAAACATCAAGCAGATTATGAATTGCATCAATTTGCTTTTGTGCATCCTTTGATGAACTGCGTGCAATACACAAGGCAACTATTATCGCAATCACACTAATTATTGGACTTAGCAAAGTTGCCCATTGAATCAGAATATCAATCATAATTTCCTCTTATAAATCTTCATACAGTTCTTTATCCTCCTCAAGAAGATATTCGTATTTTGTACCCTTTAGGCTCTCTCTATCGTACTCTTTACGGTACTCCATAATATAGAATCCCACCACTTCAGGGTATGTGTATAGATAGGTGCGGCATACTTTCTTGAAAAGCACAAGCATTTTCTCATTTCCCACGAAATCAAACATCCAAGTTAGAAGATTGTCTACCTCATCTTTAGTGGCTTTTCTATTGCAAATATCATTAACCAATGGCGTGTATTCAATAACAGCACGCTCCTGAATATCCGTCAAAGTTTCGGCTAACTTAGTGATTTTATCTTCTAATTTTTCTTTATTTTGCTTATCTATAGTGGTCATTTTGCTGGCTCTTGGAATAATTTTAAAAATCTCCTTTTCTTTACCGATTCTGCTTCTTCGGTAAAAGAAATGCCTTTTTCTTTACCAATTCATTCTAATCGGTAAAAAGATTCTGCTTTATTTGTTTACTCCTTTCTGCCTTGGAATGCATTCTGCAAAAGATTAAACAGTTGAGTATTTATATAATAATTATCCCTTCCTATTCGTATCTTTTGTAAAAACGGATTTTGACATTCACATAATTGATTGAGATATGAAATTGCTGTCGGTTTACTGATATTCAATTCCTTTTTCACAAATTCTATTTTTGTATATGGGTGGCGAAATAAGTTATTTATTAAATCCTGAGAATATATTTTAGGAAGTTCTTCACGAATGCGGTGTTTATATTGCATCATTATAGCTTTAATCTGCTCTACCAACCAAGTTGTATTTTGAGATGTTTCTTCAATGCCTTTAAGCATAAAAATAACCCACTCTTCCCAATTGTTTTTATCACGTACTTCTTGCAATAAACGATAATATGTACCCTTATTGTGTGTGATATAACGGCTCATATACAAAACAGGAAGATCAAGTAAGTCGTGCAATACAAGATATAAAATATTGATAATTCGCCCGGTTCTACCATTTCCATCCGAGAAAGGGTGGATACTCTCAAACTGATGATGGCCGGGCTTGTCGTGGGGCCTATGTGAATATTGCCAAAATACAAACAACTGAACTTTTAAAAGTAGCTAACATTGCTGTAGATCTTGATTTATCCAACGACAAAGATACCACTGTAGATATGCATGTAATGGGAATGATACAAGGGGCTTTTTCAAAACCTACAAACAACACTGATGACTATATTCCAACTCAAGTTATTGCCGAATATATAAAAAGCCTTGGATATGATGGCATTAGATTTAATAGTTCTATTCATTCAGGAGGAGTAAATCTTACTATATTTAATTACGAAAAATGTGAGGCCATATCCTCTCAAGATTTCAGAATAGAAAATATTAAATTAACAGCAAGAGCTGCGTTCGGTAGTGCTAACTATGATGGAGATATGTGTTACATTGTGGATAATGAACCTAAGTATTATGATTTCTCAAAGTACCCATATATTCAAGATGACAATATAATTAATAAAAACCATTAAAATAATACGAGTATATATCAGAAACAAACCGCGTAGAATACAAAAGAGAATAGCCCTCGTAGCTTAATTTGACTTGATTTTTTGTGAGTGTATAATACTATAAGTGCTCATGAACTGCTCATGATAGTGTCCATGATGGCACCAAGTAGGCACTAAGATAGAACTAAGTTGGCACCCAGTCGGAACCTAGTCGGCACCCAGTTGATATAAGGGTGTACAAGTTAGTGCATAAGATGTGTATAAGCTAATTTTATGATACTACCATGCAAGTGACTATGCAAGTCACCATGCAAGTGCTCAACCTATCATATAATATGCAAAAACCGCACTTTTTTATATTTTATGATAGGTTAAGATGCGGATTAGCCAAATAAGCAATTATTGCTGATTGTATAATACGCAACGCTAACATCTTATTCCAGGTTGTTAGCGTCGTCTTTTTGTCCACGTAACCTTTTTTGTTCGCTTAATATAGCAATCAATTTTCATCACCCGCCTACGACAATACCGTGCAATGTGAATAAACATTGTGGTTGCTTGCTCCACCTTTTGCTCTTTTGCACTATTTTTGTACCCATAATTACAGTTTTTACCCGGAGCTATGGATATACGTGAGCAATTGGAACTCTCCACCGCCATTACCCCTTTTCAGCGGCGTGTCTACCTTGAACTGTTGAACATCCCGGCGGGCGAAACCATTACTTATGGCGAGCTTGCGAGGCGCATCGGTTGTCGCAGTGCGCAGGCGGTGGGGCAGGCGCTCAGGCGCAATCCTTTCGCTCCATTGGTGCCCTGTCACCGTGTCGTTGAGGCCGATGGCTCCATAGGCGGTTATTGCGGGCAGCGCGACGGGGAACTCATCGAGCGCAAGCGCAGGCTGCTCTCCCAGGAGCAGCTTTCAGCCGTGGAATAGCACTCTTGCATTTGTAATTACTATGACATATATAAACAACGACAGCGGCCGGTACCGGCCGCTGTCGTTGTTATGAGGTTCCCTTTCGGGTTTACATCTTTATAAAAATCTTCTTGCCTTTGTGTATGTATATGCCTGTTGCGGCGGGTGTTGTGAAACGGCGTCCTTGTAGGTCGTAGTAGAAGTTGTCGCCCTCGCTGTCGGGGGTTGATGTTATCTCCTTAATTCCTGTCGATACGGTGGATTTTATGGGGTAGAAGGGCGATTCTTCGGTGAACTTGTATGTGCCGTCGCTTGCCCAGTCGAGCGAGAAGCGTACGAAGCGCATTGTGTAGCCGCCAAACACGCCATTCTCTTCGTAATATACACCAAGTGTACCGTCGGGCAGTACAACTGCTGCGCTGTATGCCGAGCCTCTGGGGCAGATTGTTTTTGGCGTGCCGAAGGTTGCTCCTTCGTCGGTGGAGAGTGCAATGCTCACATTCTGTCGGCTGCTGCTGTTGGGCAGTGTCTGGAATGCGATGTTCCATGGGTTGCCTTCCAATGTGGAGCACCACACCATATACTCGCCGTCGCAAGCATTTCCGCTGATGCCGGTGGTGAAGCGTGTCTGTGAGGGGTTGTGCCAAGTGGCTCCGTTGTCCGATGTGTAGTTGTAGTAGTTGTATCCGCTGGCACGAACACTTATGGCAAGGTCGCCGTTGTTGCGTTCGAGTGTCTTTGGTTCATCGGCACCCTTTGTTCCGCTTGTTCCGCTCACGTACCAATTCTCTCCGCCGTCGTCACTCATAAAGAAGTAGAAATTCTGGCTGTTGTCGGCCTCGCGGTTCACAAAGCTCGAAACGAGTGTTCCGTCGCGTTTCTGCAATGCTGCTCCCGAGCCCGAGAATCCACTCTTCCAAGTGTTGGTGTTGGGGTTCGAGCAGTTTGCGCCGAAGAGGTCGTCGGTGTGGTCCACCGGAGTTTCCCAAGTGAGTCCGCCGTCGCGGCTGGTGATTGTCTTCCAGCGGGGAGGCTCTGCGGCTGTTCCTGCGAAGAAGCCGTGGCCGTATGTGCCGGCGCTGGTCATAATGCCCACAATCTCGCCATTGTCGCGGTTGGTTACGATAGAGGCATCGCCGTGGCCGTAATCACCGCCTGTTTCGGCTGTTCCGGCGACCGTCACGGGGTTGCTCCACGTTTTTCCGTAGTCTTCGGAGTATTGTGCCACAAGGTAGCAGTGCGATGGCAGGTCGGCACCGTGTGCCTTGCGGTCGTCGGTGAGTGTCACGAGGCGTTTGCCGTCCTTTGTAACGGTAATTGAGGGGATGCGGTAGTAGAGCGAGCCTTTATCCATAGGCATAAGTGCGGCACCCTCGGAGAGGAATATTGTAACAGCGTGTGCGGGGTTGCCATTCTCCTCGGCAATAGTCTCCCCGTCAACAGTGTAGCTTAAAATCTCTGCATCCACGGTGTTGCCCTCCTTTGCTTTGTCGGCAATGTCGTATGTAATCCACAGATGGTGGTCGCCGGGTTCAAGCACCTTGCTGCCTGTGATGGTGAATGTGCCGTCGCTTGCGAGATTTACTGTTGCGCCATACTGAATGCCATTCTGCTCGCGCCAGCTCATCTTGTTTTCGGGGTCGATGAACAGTTCACGCGAGTTTGTAGCAAAGTAGGCCTTTACATTGGTAACATCTGCACTGTTGCTGCCGATGAATTGTCCCTTTACACCCTGAAAATCGCAACTGCCTGTGAGGCCGCTTATGCGAATTGTGGAGCGCACGATGGGCTGATTGGTGTTGCCAATGCCGGTGCTCACTTTTCCCTGTGCCACAGTGGTGTTTGCCACCAAAGCCTCGGGGTTGCTCACATCCGCTTCGTCGAATCTCCACAACGAGGCATTGCCCTCGGCCGAGCCCCAGCGTACAATCACCTGTCCCGACTCCTGTGCGTGCAGTTCTGTGCCTGTATCCTTTATTATAAAGTAGCCGTAAGCATCCTGTATGGTGTAAATATAGTTTGCACCGTCGGCAATACCGAATGCAGTGCTGCCTCCTGTGCCGGGGCCTGCTGTGCCAATGTACTCGCCCCTGTAATTCTTTATGGCGAGCTTGCCATTCTGCTCCCAGAAGCTCCATATGCGGTCGGCGCTGAACGATTTTTCGGCAAAGCGCATACGCTCTGTCTCGCGGTCGTAGTAGATAACCTTATCCTTGCAGTATGCATTTGTGGCGGCGCTTGCAATGTAGTACCAATATTGCTCGTCGGCGGTGCTCACTTGCGGCTTCTCCTGTTTATCCTCCTTAATTTTCACGGTGAAGTTTGTGAGAACCACTCCGTTGCCATTGGCACCCGCCAATGTGAATGCCACGCTGTATAGTTTCTGTTTCGTTGCGCTCACAGTCTTAGCAGTGGTGCTTGTGGTGTAGGCAGTGCCGTTACTCATTGTGAGTGCGAGCCCTGTGCTGTGCCCGTTGTTAGCAAATGTGAAGCTGTACTCCTCAATCACATAGCCCGCAGGCGGGGTGAGCGTGTAGGTGGATGTGCCGGCGGTTCCGGTCATCATCTGTATGTTGTTGCCCTGCCAATTCATATTGTTTGCACCGCACGAGAATTGCAACTGCGGGGTAGCGTTGCTCTTCCACGCGCTGTTCCACGCTTGGTTGGCCGATGTTCCGCGATAGAGATTACCGTTGGTCTTGTCCACGATGTATTCAAGCGAGCTTTGGCTCACAGGGCGTTCGATGGGCTCGGGAGCAACGGTTATTTTCAGCTGGCAACCTTGGTCGTTACGGTCGGTGCCGAGGCTGTTGCTTGCGCTCCA
Organism: Bacteroidaceae bacterium; assembly: GCA_045634365.1. Taxonomy (GTDB): domain Bacteria; phylum Bacteroidota; class Bacteroidia; order Bacteroidales; family Bacteroidaceae; genus HGM04593. The sequence continues at coordinate 13,229 of JAZRAC010000072.1, forward strand.
ATTGTAGAGAGCATAGTTCTGGGCTGAGCCTGTCTGGTTCAGCTGCACCTCGCCCGACGAGATTATGTAATATCCCATTGTGTTAGAGTAGCTCACTGTCCAGCCACTCGACGGGCGTGTGGCAGTGGTGAAAATCTGTGTGTTATAGTTTGCCACAGGGCTCAAATAGGTGTTATACTCGCGGTTCACAATGTCGAATGTGTCATTGCCACGGTCGACAAACTTCCACATAGAACTTGCATACTGATTCTCGGTGAGAGAGCCTGTTACGCCTGCTGCACCCTCACTCTCGGGTGTGATGTAACGGTCGGCCGAGCGCAACGATGTTATCTGGTACCAATATTCAGCCTCGGCGGTGCTTGCTTTTGGCATTGCCTGTGCAGCCAACAGGGCCGCATCTATTGCCGCAACAACAGTTTGTACCTCGCTCTCGGTAATTGCGCTCTTTGCGAGCAGAGTGTTAGCCGTGGCAACCTCTGTGTCGAAGGCCTCCATCTTGGTAGCATCATATTGGCCCACTTCTGTGCCAATCTCCGCCATAAGTCCTTTGGCAACAGCTTGTGACAGCTGGTTGCGCAGGCCCGCCTGGGCGTGGCGCGTTGCAGCCGCGTCGTAGCTTATCACATTAAGGGTGAGGGTGGGAAAGTCGGCCACCAAGGCTGCCTTCATCGCCGCGGCAATTTTTATATATCCTTTGCCTCCCAAATAGTTGCTTGGGTAGAAATATGTGGTGTTGGCCACCGTGCCGTTGAGCAGCGGGGTGTATGTGTCGATATATTTTATATTTTCGCCGGCAAGGCTCTTCATATACTCGTTAAGAACCGAAATACGGTTGCTGTTGTTGTCGGCATTGTTTGTGGGGCATAGTCCCATAAGATAGATTGCAGATGTGGGCGATTTTTTCACAATTTTGTCGACCAACGCCTTGTAATTGTTCTTCACTGTTGCAATGTCGGTTGTGCCGTTGGCATCGGCAGTGCCGGTGTATAGGAAGATAGCCTTTGCATCTACCTTGCTCACACCCGTTGAGGCGTATGTTGCATCGACAAGTTTCGATGTTGTTGCAATGTCGCCACCGTAGCCCCAAGCGGTTCCGCGGTTCTTTACATTGGGGTTGCCCAGAAGCTCCTGCCACTCGCCGTTTTTCACCATTTCATCGCCGAAAATAAGAATATCATCGGCAGCAATGGGCATCATACTGAAATATGTCGCACGCATTCCGTTGGCACCGCCAAGGCCGCCGTTATTTTGTACCTCCGCAGTGTTCGAGGGGTAAACGGTGCTCACGGTGTAACTCTCTCCCTCTTGAAGATATTGGCAGATAGTTTCGCACCACACTTTATAGGCAGCCGCAGTTAGGTGCAGATAGTCGTAGCTCCACACTCCGCCGCTTGCAATGCCGGTGAGCTTGTCGTAAAGGTCGATGTATGTGAGTCGCTCGTCGTTTGCATCGTCCACATAAGCCTTCACAATCTCATTGGTGTGCAACCAACGCTCCTGCTGGCGGTTCGATGTATTGTTGTTGAGAATGCTGTAAAGGTAGATTTTTGTTTCGGGCGAGCGTTGATGAATGCGCTCTACAATGCTCTTCACATAGGTCAAAATCTGTTCGCCGGTGAAATTCAATCCACCGCTCGAAGCAAGGTCGTTTGTACCTATCATCATAAATACCTTTTTAGGCTTTTTCGCCAGATAGCTCTCTAAATTATCACTCTGTTCGGTAGAATATGTGCCCGAAACGCCACGGTTCACAATGGGCAGATAATTACCATCCGAGGTCTTGAAGGCCTCGGGCCAGCAATGCATATCCGTAATACTGTTACCCAAGAACAAGATGCTTCCCTCGGCCGGTTCCAGCACCTTGAAAGAATCGTAACGATGATTGCGGAAAGGACCATCGGCCCACACGCACACGGCGCATATAAGGGCCAATAACATAAGTAATTTTCTTTTCATAAAATAGTATTAAATGGTTATTATAAGTCTATTATGGAAAATCTCCGTGGCGAAGATATCAAAAAGTATCTCTTTTCGCAATAATTGTGACAAAAATATAGAATTTTATGTAAAAAAAAATGACATCGGGCGAAGCGTTACTCGCACAATGTCATTATTCGGGTGGTAAAATGCAGAACCGGTCAATGGCCTTGCATATCAAAATGAACATTTATATCCCTTTAAAGCCTTTCTTAATGCTCTTGAATCTCCCTTTACAAGAGTGTCGAGCAGTGTCCAGAAACGCTCGCCGTGGTTCATCTCCACAGTGTGGCACAATTCGTGCAGCAGCACATAGTCGACAAGCTCCAACGGGAGTAGCACAAGGTGTATGTTGAGGCTTATTGCCCCACGGCTGCTGCAACTGCCCCAGCGAGTGTGGCTGTTGCGCAGGCTCACGCTCGTGTAACGCATATTGTGCTTGGCGGCAAGCTCCTGCAAACGTGCAGGGAGGCTCCTCTTTGCACTCTCGCGCATAGCATTAAGAATAATGGTTTTTACCCAATTTTGCCCCTTTTCATCGGAGAAATTGCACCCTTCGGGGCAGAGCAGGGTGAAACATTTCCCTTTGCGCTTAATGGCAAACTTGTCGTGTGTGTGGTACTCTATGTTAAATTTAAAAAGCGGAGCATCGATGCGATAATTGCAGTCGACGGCCGGTTCTTTAATCTGTTGCTGTTGCGCTTTCAGCCGTGGCCCATACTCATCGAGAGCCTTTGCAAGCTCCCTCTCGGTGGCTCGTGGCGGCAGGGTTATATATAAAGCATCGGGGCGCGCACGCAAAATTATGCGGCGCGCCCGTGGGTTGCGGTTTATTACAATTTCTCCGTATTCGGGGTGTGTGAAACGGCTCTTTGTTGCCATTCGTTATTCTACAATGTGTGTGCCGCTTATGCCGTCTATGGCATCGGCTTTTGTGATAATAACCTGCGACACGCCGTTGTCTATGGCGTTGAAGGCGTTGTCTATTTTGGGAATCATACCTCCGCTCACAATGCCGTCGGCCAGCAGCTGCTTGTAGCTCTCTTTGTCGATGCGGGGGATGAGGCTGTCAGCCTCGTCGGGGTTGCGCATCACGCCGGGGAATTCAAAGCAGTAGGTGAGTGTAACATCGTAGAGCTTGGCGAGCCCTTTGGCTGTCTCGGCTGCCATAGTGTCGGCATTGGTGTTTAGCAGGTTGCCCTTCCCATCGTGAGTGAGCGGAGCCACAATGGGCACAATCCCCTGCTCTATGAGCCTGCCCAGCATATTGCCATCGGCATAATCTACATCTCCCACAAAGCCAAAGTCTACCTCGCCCACAGGGCGTTTGTGTGCTCTTATTATGTTGGCATCGGCACCGGTGAGGCCCAATGCATTTACGCCACGTGCCTGCAAGCCTGCAACAATATTTTTGTTCACAAGGCCGCCATATACCATTGTAACCACTTGCAGCATAGGCTCGTCGGTGATGCGTCGGCCGTTAACCATACGGCTCTCAATGCCAAGGCTCTCGGCAATCTTTGTGGCCGAGCGGCCTCCGCCGTGTATGAGTACTTTGGCACCTTCGATGGCCGCAAAGCGGTCGAGAAGGGCGGCCAAGGAGTCCTTCTCCTCCACAATCTTGCCACCCACTTTTATAATGGTAATCTTTTTTTTCTGCATTGTTCTGTCTTTTTTAAGGTTCCAGATAGGTGTATCCGTAGAGCCCCGAGCGGTAGTTATTCAGGAACTCCTTGCCCTCTTCCAGCGTAATTCGTCCCTGTTTCACCGATTTTGTCACCCAAGTTTCGAGTGTGCGCACAAGGCGTTTGGCGTCGAACTGCACATAGTCGAGAACATCGGCAATGGTCTCTCCATCTATAATCTTGTCGATGTTATAACCATCCTTGTCCACGCTTATGTGCACGGCGTTTGTGTCGCCGAACAGGTTGTGAAGGTCGCCCAAAATCTCCTGATAGGCACCCACGAGGAACACGCCGATGTAGTAGGGCTCGCTGCTCTTTACTTTGTGTACGCACAGCGAGTTTGCCTTGCCGTTGTAGTGTATAAAATCGGTAACCTTTCCGTCGCTGTCACAGGTCATATCCTGTATGGTGCAGGTGCGGTCGGGGCGTTCATCGAGCCTGTGAATGGGCATAATGGGGAAGAACTGGTCTATTGCCCAAGTGTCGGGAAGGCTCTGGAAGAGCGAGAAGTTACAGAAATATTTGTCGGCAATCAATTTGTGCAGCTTGCGGAAGTCCTCGGGCACGTGCTTCATAGTCTTTGCTATCGAGAGAATTTCGCGTGTCACTGACCAGAACATACTCTCAATCTGTGCACGGGTTTTAAGGTCCACAATACCGTGGCTGAAAAGCTCCAATGCCTCCTCGCGTATCTGCTGTGCGTCGTGATAGGCTTCGAGCATAGTGCGTTGGTCGAGGTCGTCCCAAATTTTGTAGAGTTCCTTCACAAGGTCGTGGTCGGCAGGGCCCACCTCCCAATTCTCGTCCATCTGTGGCAGGGCGGCAGTTTCGAGCACCTCTATAATGAGCACTGCGTGGTGTGCCGATACGGAGCGTCCACTCTCGGTGATAATATTGGGGTGGGGAATGCCGTTCTTGTCGGCAGCATCCACCATTGCATACACAGCATCGTTCACATACTCCTGAATAGAGTAGTTCACACTGCTCTCGCTGCTCGATGAGCGTGTGCCGTCGTAGTCCACTCCCAATCCTCCGCCAATATCGGTGAACTCCACCTTGAAGCCCATCTTGTACAATTGCACGTAGAACTGCGAAGCCTCGCGCAATGCAGTCTTTATGTGGCGTATCTTGGTTACTTGGCTGCCAATGTGGAAGTGTATCAGTCGCAAGCAATCCTTAATGTCATATTTTTCAAGAATTTCGAGTGCTTCGAGTAGCTCGCTCGATGTAAGGCCGAATTTGCTTGCATCGCCACCGCTCTCTTCCCATTTGCCGCTACCCTCCGAGGCGAGTTTAATTCTTATGCCTATATTGGGGCGCACTCCCAATCTTTTTCCAATTTTGGCAATGCGTTTAAGCTCATTGAGCTTTTCGGCCACAAGGAATATACTGCGGCCCATCTTCTGTGCAAGCAGAGCCATTTCTATGTAGCTGTCGTCTTTGTATCCGTTGCATATTATGAGCGAGTCGCTGTCGGTGTTCATTGCAATAACCTCGTGCAATTCCGGCTTTGAGCCCGCTTCGAGCCCGATGTTATACTTCTTTCCGTGGCTCATAATCTCCTCGACCACGGGGCGCATCTGGTTCACTTTAATGGGGTAGACAATAAAATTCTTTCCCTTATATTGATATTCGGCCGATGCATTCTTGAAACATCCTGCAATTTTCTCGATGCGGTTGTCGAGTATGTCGGGGAAACGAATGAGTACAGGTGCAGCTACGTCGCGCAGTTGCAGTTCGTCCATTAACTGTTTCAAGTCCACTTGAACGCCGTCCTTCTTGGGGGTTACGGCAACGTTACCCTCCTCATTGATACTGAAATACGAAGCTCCCCAACCTTTTATGTTGTATAGCTCTTCCGAGTCCTCAATGCGCCATCTTCTCATTTGTCGTGCGGTATTAAACGGTTATTAAAAGTTATTTAAGGAAGGTTGAATGTTTGGCAGAATGCCTCAACCGATGCGTTAATCTGTTCTTTATCTTCGAGTTTGTCGGCCGTGAAAGAGTATTGAGCCTTGGCGTAGTGCGGCTCGCGCTTGGCAAGCTGCTCGGCGATGAAGGCGCGCAACTCCTCGTCGCTCTTCTCCTTGATGAGCGGGCGTTGCTTGCGGGCAATGCTCAGGCGTATGAAGAGCCTCTCCACGGGTACTTGCAGATAGACTGTGGTGCCCTTGCTGTTCATAAAGTCGATATTATCGAAGAAACAGGGTGTACCTCCGCCGGTGGAAATTATAACATCCTCAAAGTCGGCAACCTCGTGCAGCATACGGCGTTCAATCTCGCGGAATCCCTCTTCGCCCTTTTCGGCAAATATCTGTGAGATACTTTTGCGGAACCTCTGCTCGATGTATTGGTCAAGGTCGATAAAGGTGAGCCCCAATCTGTCGGCCAATGCACGTCCCAGCGTGGTTTTTCCGGCCCCCATATATCCTGTGAGCAATATGCGTGTCATCTTATCTCTTTTTTGTGTAGCGGCGGCCTTTTGCCGGTGCTTTGCCACCCTCCTGTTGTTTTTTGACAATATCCAAGCACTCCTCCAACGACAATTCGGCCGGTGTTACATTCTTAGGCAGTTTATAGTTGCTGCCATCGTAGGCAATGTAGGGGCCGAAGCGTCCGTTAAGCACCTGTAAGTTCGGCTCGCTGTCGAAAGTCTTTATTACACGTTCAGCCTCGGTCTTGCGTTTTTCCTCGATGAGTGCTGTTGCCTCGTCGAATGAAATAGTGAGCGGGTCGTGTGTCTTTGGCAGTGTTACATAGGCGCTGCCATACTTTATATAAGGCCCGAAGCGTCCGGCACCGATTGTTACACTCTCGCCCTCAAACTCTCCGAGTGTGCGAGGCAGGCTGAACAGCCCGAGAGCCTCTTCGAGAGTAATTGTTTCGAGTGTCTGCCCGGGCTTCATCTGCGCGAAGCGAGGCTTCTCCTCGTCGCTTGCCGAGCCTATCTGCACGATGGGCCCGAAACGGCCGATTTTCACCGACACGGGCTTGCCGCTCACAGGGTCGGTACCCAAAATACGTTCACCCACCTTGTGCTCGTTTTTCGTTTGTATAATCTTCTCAATCTGCGGCTCAAAATCTGTGTAGAACTCTTTTATAAGGTTCACCCACGGCTTTTTACCGTCGGCAATTTCGTCAAAATCCTTCTCCACGGTTGCGGTGAAGTTATAATCCATAATCTCGGGGAAGAAGTCGAGCAAGAAGTCATTTACCACAATGCCAATATCGGTGGGCAACAGCTTGCCCTTTTCGGCTCCCACACTCTCTTTGCCCTCCTTTGTGGTAATCTTGTTGTTCTTCAAAGTGAGTATGGTGTATTTGCGGCTTGTTCCGGTTTTATTTCCCTTTTCCACGTAACCACGCTGCTGTATGGTGCTGATGGTGGGCGCATAGGTTGACGGGCGGCCGATGCCCAGCTCTTCGAGTTTGTGCACAAGGCTCGCCTCGGTGTATCGTGGCGGATGCTGTGTGAAACGCTCCGTAGCCACAATCTCCACGGCTTTCAGCTGCTCGCCCTTGCGTACGGCAGGTATTGTTGTCGTGTCGCTGCCACTCTCTTCGTCGGTCGACTCGCGATAAACGTGCAAGAATCCGTCGAACACTGTAACCTCGCCCGTTGCAACGAAACGCTCCTCGTGCCCGTCGATGGCAATCTCCACCGTGGTTTTTTCGGCGAGAGTGTCGGCCATCTGCGATGCAATGGTGCGTTTCCATATAAGCTCGTACAATCGTTTCTCGGGCATAGTACCCTCGATTGTGGTGTTGCTCATATATGTGGGGCGTATAGCCTCGTGGGCCTCTTGTGCACCTTTTGAGCTTGTAGAATAGTTGCGACTTTTCAGGTACTCGGCTCCGTAGGTGTCTGTAATCACACTTTTGCACGAACCGATGCATAGTGACGAGAGGTTTACCGAGTCGGTACGCATATAGGTAATGTGTCCATTCTCATAAAGCCTTTGTGCCACCATCATTGTCTGCGATACGGTGAAGCCCAGCTTGCGGGCAGCCTCCTGTTGCAAGGTAGATGTGGTAAATGGTGCTGCGGGGCTCTTTTTCAGAGGCTTGGTGTTTATTTCGTCAATGACGAAAGAGGCCTCTTTGCACGATTCGAGGAAAGCCTCGGCCTCCTCTTTTGTCTTGAATCTTCTCGATAATTCTGTATTAAGCACCCTTTTCTCTTCGCCACCAATAAGCTCAAACTGTGCGGTGATGCGGAATGCGGGCTCGCTTGTGAAATTGTTAATCTCGCGCTCACGCTCCACCACAAGGCGCACGGTAACCGACTGTACACGGCCGGCCGACAATGCAGGCTTAACCTTGCGCCACAGCACGGGCGATAGCTTGAATCCCACAATGCGGTCGAGTACACGGCGTGCCTGTTGCGCATATACGAGGTTGGTGTCTATTGCTCGCGGGTTTTCAATTGCGTTGAGTATTGCGTTTTTTGTAATCTCGTGGAATACAATGCGCTTGGTCTTTTCGGGTTGTAGCCCGAGTTCTGTATACAGGTGCCAGCTGATGGCCTCTCCCTCGCGGTCTTCATCGGAAGCCAGCCACACAGTGTCGGCCTTCTTTGCTTCGCTCTTCAACGACTGCACAAGCTTTGCCTTTTCGGCAGGAATTTCATATTCGGGCTCAAATGTGCTGGTGTTTATGCTAAACTCCTTCTTTTTCAGGTCGCAAATGTGCCCATAGCTCGACATTACCTTATAATCTTTTCCAAGATATTTCTCTATGGTTTTTGCCTTTGCGGGCGACTCAACAATTACTAAATTCTTCTGCATACAGCTTCGGTTTCTTAAATTTGTCGGCAAAAGTATTAAAGTTTCCTGTATTTACGAACCAAAAAAAGTGAAAAAATAATAACAGAATTCCCCGTTCACTCCTTAAAATAATATATTATTTTATATAGGTGTAATTTTTTGCACGGCAAAGAGGGCGCACGAGGCATTAACCACGGTGCGCCCTCTTTGTTTCTCTCTTTTATGCTTTTTAGAACGATGCGCTCAATCCCATAAGAAGGTTGATGCCCTGCTCGTAATAACCCGCATATTTCACATAATTGCGGTCGAGCAGATTGTTGCCCTCGACAAAAGCACCGAATCGGTCGGCAAATTTATAGCTTGCACGCAAATTCAGCTCATTCTTGTTGAGCGAGGGGGCATCATCGGCGTATGTGGCGAAGCTATATGTAAGGTTCACATAAATATCTTCGAGCACACGGGCCTCGCCGTTAAACTCCAATTCAAATTCGGGCTTTGTGCCCAAATAGCTGCGTGTGTCGCACTTCCAATAGTTGTATTTTGCCGAAACAGCCCCTTTCAGCCACCCTTTATAATCGTATCCCACGCGAGCCCCTGCGTATGCGTGAGTGGTATTTTCCTGTGCAATGTAGGAACTTATGCCCTTTTGTTCTTCCGAAATATTGGCGTAGGGCAGAAGGTCGTCTTTTGTGTAGGCTGCTCCAATGTATGCATTAACCGAGAGAGCATTCTTCGAGAAACGTATTCCTGCGGTAGCGTCGGCCAGGGTGTATGTGGGCTTCAACTGTTCGGCACTTGCCCAATAGGGCGACAAAGCCTCCAATACCTCCAATGTGCTTGCCTTGCGGCCACCCTTTACGCTTGCATATAATGACAGGCTCTTGTTTATCGCTCCCTCTATTCTTATATCCGGAGCAATGGCAAAGAATGCTCCGCCTTTTGTGAGGAAATTAAGTTGCGCTCCCAAGCGAATGTCGAGCCCGCCGGCTTTTATGTTTGCGGCCGGGCTTATGTTCAGTTCCGCAAAGCCCTTGTAACCAATATGCTTGTAGTATGAATAGTAGTCGAGGTTAACATCGGCGGTGATGTTGCGCAGGCAGTTGTCGGTAAGCTCATATTTCAGTGCGGCGTCTGCCCCGAAATTATTTTCGCCAAAGTGTCCTCTCTTCTGCTTTGTTTCGTCCCAAAGGAATGGAAGATGCCTATAATGGTTGCGCGAATAGTGAATGCCAAGGTCGTAGGCAAGCGGGCCGGCAACCGTCGACTCTATGCCTGTTCCAATGTGGAGCTTCTGCACATTCTGCTTGTCACCGGGAATTGCGGTGTTGTAGTTGAATACATTGTTGCCTACCTCTATATTACTCTTTGAAATAAATTTATCGAACTTGTGAGAGTATTCGACGCCTGCCCATGAAGAGTACATACGTGAATCCCATTTTCCTTCGGGGCTGTTAATCTCGCCGTTGAACCCTTCGAGCGAGGCAACGGCACTCACCTTGTCCCTCTCCCCGATATTATATTGGTACGATACTTTTGCATCGACATTGTTGCCTGTTCCGTAACCCAAGCGTGCGTAACCGGGGTAATTGCCATTTTGTGTGGGCAACAGCTCCTCTATTTTTCTCTCTCCCGTGAATCCCTTGAAGGGTGTTGCCTTCTGCGAAAATTCAAGTTCCAGTGGGGTGTTGCCGTCGTTCTCCTCGTTGTCGGGTGTAAAGCCCTTCTTTACAGCTTTTGTAACAACGGGAGTGTAGTCGTTCTCCACCTGAATAACTGCGTTAAGCGAGTCTTTCTGTGCATACAGCGCACCGGCTGTAATAAATGCAATTGTAAATAGAATGCTCTTTTTCATATATTTTTTTTATTGCTCAATCTTTTTCAGTCTTTCTGTTATCATCTCTTCAATGTCGTCGTTGCCATCGTAATTACTTTGCAACGATAGAAGATATTGCTTGGCCTCCATAGTGCGCTCTTGCGCGGTGTATAGGTCGGCCAAAAGGATGAAACTGCGTGCCAGCCAATATGTGTGCGGGGTGCTTGTTTCAATGTAGTCGAAAATAACCTTCTCGCACTCGTCGTATTTCTTATTCTCGAACAGTTGCTTCGCAAGCAGATATTTACCTTCGGCACCATAGATGTTGCGTGTGTCGTCGGCAAGGCTGCGCAATGTTTTTTCGGCAGCGGCATTCTCTTGCAGTGCAAGCTGTGCTTTTGCAAGGTAATATTCCGTCTCGCTCTTCTGCTCGGGTTGCAGGGTGCCGTTGGCCAGCAGGGTGGTGGCAACCTCTTTTGTGCGATTGCTGTCGCCTGTGTTGTGTGCGCAACGCAACAGGTTTATGCGGCAGGCATTCACCCTCTCTTTATTGTTGCTCTTGGCAATTATCTTGTCGTATAGCTCCGCAGCTTTGTTCCACTCGTCGTTGCCGAAGTAAATATCCGAAGCGTATGCCATTGCCTCCTCGCAGTATTTGCTGTCGGGGAACTTTGTTACCTCCTCCAAATGTTTCAATGCCTCCTCCTTGTTGCCGCTATTGTAGTTTATAAGTCCTAAATAGTAGTGGCTGTCGATGGTAAAATCTCCTTCCGGGAACTTTTGCAGATAGTCGGCAAATTTTATTTTTGCAGTTTCAAGTTCGTTTCTGCCATAGAACTTTTCGGCGGCAATGAATGTGAGCGTGTCAGCTTCGCTGCGTTCAAGGGCCTGCACTCCATCGGTACCGGCAGCAAATTTTGCATACTCCTCAACCTCGCCCTGTTCCACATAGAGGTTTTTGAGGTCCTGTGCTGCAATCTGTGCCTCCTCGCTCTGCGGATAGAGTGTTATAATGTTTTTGTATGCCTCTATGGCTTTTGCGTGGTTGCCGTTGCTGTTGTAGATAAGTGCCTTTTCGGCTGTGGCGCGGCGGGCAAGGTCGCTCTGCGGGTAACGGCGGGCAAGCGTTTCAAAAACCTCGATTGCCTTTTCGCTGTTCTCTGTCTCAATGTAGGCACGCCCAAGCTCGTAATACCCCTCCATCGTGTAGTTGCTTGCGGGATACTCCTTGATGAGCTGTTCCAGCGTGGCAATCTTTCCCTTGTAGTCCTTTCTCAGTCCTTGCGATATTGCACTGCGATAGAGAGCATAATCGCCATTGGAATTATCGGCAGCAGCGGCTTTCGCATAGAATTCGTCGGCTTTTTTGTAGTCGCGATTGTAGAAGTGGCAGTCGGCAATGCGGTTCAGAGCATCGGCACGCTGCTCCTTTTCATTCGCGGCCACCTGTGCGAAGCGTGTGAAAGAGTTTGTTGCCTCGTTGAATTTCCCTTGCTGGAAATATGTGTAGGCAAGGCCGTAGAGGGCTTTGTTGCCATTCTTGTCGTTAAGGGATATTACACTCTTGTAGCCTTGCTCGGCTTTTGCGAAGAGGTTTTTGTTGTAATACGACTCGGCGCGCCAATAGAGGGCATCGCTGTATGTCTTTTTGTTATATTTCGCAAGCGCAATCGATTGGTCGAAGTAGCCGATGGCTTTGTCCATATTGCCGGCATTGTACTCCTGCGCTCCCAAACGATAAAGAACTTTCTGCTTTGCTTCGAGAATTGCAGGGGAGGGGCTGGCTATTTTTTCGATGGATGATAATGCCTCTTTGTAGTTCTGTGAATTTATATAAACCTCGGCCAGATAATTGTTCACTTGGTCGCTGTGTTGCGAGGTGGGATAGTCGTTGAGGAAACGCTCGAACAGTTTTACACTCGGGGCGGTGGGAGAATTGCGTGTGCTGTGCAGGCAGAGGGCGTAGTTGTAGAGTGCCTCCTCGCGCACCTTGCTGTCGTGCGTCATATTCGCCGCCTGCTCAAATGCGTTGCGTGCATCATCTTTGTTCTCCTCGTTAAGGTTTATAATGCCCAAATGCAACAAGGCATTCTGTGCTATTGCATCGTCGCCCTCGCCACAGGTGGCAAACAGTTCTTTGGCCTTTGCCGGCTCCCCTGTTTCAAAGTAACAGAGGGCAAGCTGGTATATGGCTATGCGCTGTTGCTTCTCGGGCGATGTTTTTGTGATATACTCTTCCAAGGGTGCCACAGCCTCGTCGAAACGCTCCTGCCCGAAGCGTGCCGCACCCAAAATCTGCTGCATTGCAATGCCTTGCGGCTTTTCCGCGTGGTCGGCAATAAATGCTTCGGCCACCTTTGCCGCTTGCTCGTACTTGCCCTCCTTTATGTATATTGCGGCAAGATAGTAGGGTGTTTCAAGATAGAATTTATCGGTAAATTCAACTTTTTTGAATCCATTATAGGCCTCTTCAAGCTCGTCGGCGTGATATTGCAGCACGGCAAGGTGGAACTGTGCATCGTCGGCGTGTTTCTTGCCTGTGGCGGCAAGCTCGGCAAGGTGTGTGCGCGCATTCTGCTCCTCGCCACACTCCGACAGGGTGAGTGAGCGGTAAAGCTCGGCACACTCGCGTTCCTGCGGCTCCAAACGCTCAAAGTCGCTCTTCCCGAACCACTCCTCGGCAAGTGCGAAATTGTGGCTGTAATAATAGGACTCGGCAATGAGGGCGGCAATAACATCGCGACGGCTCGTTTCGGGGTAGTCGGCAAGGTATTGCAACAAAAGGGCGCGTCCTTCAAGATGGTTGGCACCGAATGTGGCTCGGGCGAAGAGCAACTTATACTCCTGCTCTTCGGCTGCGGTGAGGTTGCGCCTCTCCACCTTGTTCAGAATGTTAAGGGCGGTGCCATACTCTCCGTCGGAGTAGAGCCTGCGCCCCTCTTGCATCAGCCATCGGTTGTCCTCGATTGATGTTATTGTTTGTGCCGAGATTATTCCGGCTGTTGCTGTCAGTAATAAAAATGATAAAATTCTCTTCATAGTCATTTTGTGAAAAGCTGTTTATATTCTGTCGTCAAAAGCTCAATGCCGCGCCTTATGGATGCAAGCCCAAACTCCTCGCTCCTCAATTCGTCGAGGCTCCTCCATTGTAACTCCTCAACATCGTCGGCAGCCTTTGTTGCGTATCCGTCGGTTCTGCACAGAAAGAAGAGGTCGAGTGTGTGCTCCTCGTATCCCGAGTAGATATATTTGTTGGGCAGTGAAAAAAGATAGCTGCAACTGCTCACATCAAGCCCCGTCTCCTCTTTTACCTCGCGTGCCACCCCCTGCTCGGCAGTTTCGTAGCTGTCGATGAAGCCTCCGGGAAGGTCGAGAGTGCCCTTTGCCGGCTCTTTTGCTCGGCGGGCCACAAGAATCTCCCCTTTGTCGTTGGAGATTATGGCCACGGTTGCTGCAATGGCGTTGAAATAGAGCACAAAGCCACAACTGTCGCAACGCTTCGACTTAAAATCGTTGACACCGAACCTGTTGCTGCCGCAACGCGGGCAATAACCGAAAATTTCCAAAGGGTGTTGCTGCATTCTGCTCTGTTTGTTATTCCAATTGCGAAGATACGGCTTTTTAATATATAATTTTATGTTTTTATGTATAAAATGCATGAAAATCCTCAAAATAGTAAGCCTTTACGGGGCGATTTTGTTTTTTTATCCCGAGTGATAGGCGAAAAAAGGAATAAAAGTAGTATTTTTGCAAACGATTGCGGCAATTTGCCTTTTTAAAGGGTGGTTGCACAAATTTGTATGAACTAAATTTAAAATAAGAATATTATGGCAAACAAAGCATTATTGGTAATTCTCGACGGTTGGGGCATCGGCAACCACGGTAAAGGCGATGTTATTTTCAACACTCCCACTCCCTATTGGGACCATTTAGTATCTGTTTATCCCAATTCGCAGCTTCAAGCAAGCGGCGAGAATGTGGGCCTTCCCGCAGGGCAGATGGGTAACAGCGAGGTTGGTCACCTTAATATCGGTGGCGGTCGTGTCGTTTATCAGGACCTGTTGAAGATTAACCGCGCAATAGCCGACGGCTCCATTGCACAGAACCCCGAACTTGTGTCGGCAGTTGAGTATGCAAAAAAGAATGGCAAAAAACTCCACTTTATGGGCCTCACTTCCAATGGTGGCGTTCACAGTTCATTGGAGCATTTGGAGGCAATGTATAAATTTGCTGCCGAGCAGGGCGTGGAGAATGCCTATGTTCACTGCTTTATGGATGGTCGCGACACAGACCCCAAGAGCGGCGCAGGCTTCATTGCCGACCTTACAGCCAAGAACCTCAAACTTGCAACCATCATCGGCCGCTACTATGCAATGGACCGCGACAAGCGTTGGGAGCGTGTGAAGATTGCCTACGACCTCATTGTAAACGGCGAGGGCAAGGCTGCCACAGATATGGTGAAAGCCGTTGAAGAATCGTATGCCGAGGGTGTTACCGATGAATTTATCAAGCCCATCGTCAACAGCGCATTCGACGCTCGCATAGCCGACGGCGATGCAGTAATCTTCTTCAACTACCGCAACGACCGTGCCAAAGAGCTCACCGTGGTTCTCACACAAGAGGATATGCCCGCCGAGGGAATGCACACAATTCCGGGCCTGCAATATTATTGTATGACTCCCTACGATGCAAAATTCACCGGCGTTCACATTCTTTTCGACAAAGAGAATGTCGAAAATACACTCGGCGAGTTTGTGTCGAAGCAGGGAATGAAACAGCTGCACATTGCCGAGACAGAGAAGTATGCTCACGTAACATTCTTCTTCAACGGCGGTCGCGAAGCACCCTACGAAGGCGAGGAGCGCATCCTCGTTCCCTCTCCCAAAGTTGCAACCTACGACCTGCAACCCGAAATGAGTGCCTATGAGGTTAAGGATAAATTGGTGGCCGAAATTAACTCCGAGAAGTTCGACTTTATCGTTGTTAACTTTGCCAACGGAGATATGGTGGGCCACACAGGCGTTTACAGCGCAATAGAGAAGGCTGTGCTTGCCGTTGATGCCTGCTTGAAGGATGTTATTGAGGCTGCCCGCGCTCACGGCTACGAGTCAATAATCATTGCCGACCACGGTAACGCCGACAATGCAGTGAACGCCGACGGCTCGCCCAATACCGCTCACTCTCTTAACCCCGTTCCCTGTGTATATGTGACCAACAAGGAGAACGCAACAATAAAAGACGGTATTTTGGCCGACGTTGCCCCCACAATCCTCAAAATTATGGGATTGGAGGCTCCTGCTGATATGACCGGTGAGGCGTTGATTTAAGAAAAGTATATAAAATGTAACGGCTGTACGGGTATTCCGTGCGGCCGTTATTTTCCTTATATGCAGTGATTAAAACTCCCTCCCGGCTAAAGCCGTACTCCCTCTATAAACAGAGGGAGAGTTTTTGGAATCCAGCTGTCCCTCTTTTGAAAGAGGGACGAGCGCGAATGGAATGAGTGCGGAGGGAGTTAAAAAACGGGAGAGTGATTTTAATCATTTGTTTGGTGGAAAGAGATTGCTTTTTAAAGTATGGAAGACACTAAAAAAGTGGTTAATAGAAAAGAACTTAAAGGTTTAAGGCGTGGTCTGCGTCGCAATCTTACTCCGGCCGAAGCAACATTATGGTCACAGCTTAAAGCCGGGAAGTTGGACGGGATTAGTTGGAGGCGGCAATTTTCTGTCGGGGATTACATATTGGATTTTTATTGTCCGAAATATAAGATATGCATAGAACTTGATGGTGCTTCCCACTATACAATGCAGGGTGATGCCGATGATTTAAACAGAACTGAATTCTTGAATTCAAAAGGGATTCGTGTTATTAGGTTTGAGAATAGAGATATTTGGAATAATATAGATGAAGTTTTGGATACTGTAAAAATGTATTTACAACTCCCTCCCGGCTAAAGCCGTACTCCCTCTATAAACAGAGGGAGAGTTTTTGGAATCCAGCTGTCCCTCTTTCAAAAGAGGGACGAGCGCGAATGGAATGAGTGCGGAGGGAGTTTTTTATGAATGCTTTGAACTCTCTCCTCCCTCTTCGGGTACTCCCTCTTGTAGAGGGAGAGTTTGGGACCGCCCCACGGTGGAAGAGTTTAAAAAAGCGGGAGAATTGTTTAATCGCAAAGTAAAAAGGAAATTAAGGATAAAAATAAACACATAAATTATGGTACAGATAGGTGATGCAATAGTATCTTTCGACCTTTTTCAAGAATATTTCTGCTGCAACTATTCGCAATGCAAAGGAGTTTGTTGCATAGAGGGCGACGCAGGTGCGCCGGTGCTTATAGACGAGGTTGAGAAACTCGAAGAGGCGTTGGAGGTGATAGTCGATGAAATGTCGCCCGAGGCCCGCGCCATTGTCGATGAACAGGGCGTGGTGTACACCGACCGCGACGGCGACCTTGTAACCTCCATTGTCAATGGCAAGGATTGTGTGTTTGCCTCGCGCGACGAGAATGGCGGCTGCATCTGCCTCATAGAGAAGGCTTTTAACGAAGGGCGCATCGGGTGGCGCAAGCCCGTATCGTGCTACCTCTATCCTGTGCGCCTGCGCAAGGTGGGCGACCTCATAGGGGTGAACCTTCACAAATGGGACGTGTGCCGTGGAGCCTTCGTGAAGGGTCGTCGCAAGGGTGTGCGTGCCTACGAGTTTCTTAAAGGCCCTCTCACCGAGCGTTTCGGCGAGGAGTGGTATAAAGAGCTCTTGCTTGTAGCAAAAGAGTTAGAAAATCAAGGATTGGTTCGATAATTCTTTTGATAATTGTTTATAAAAAGGTTGGTTGAAAATAAATTCCCTCGATATTTTGCTATTGTGTTGAAAAAGACTACATTTGCACAATGCTATTGGTGCAGTTTTTTAATTGTACCGTTTTTTTAGTCGACAAGGTTGAGGCTTTGTCGAGCTATATTGTTGTTATGAAATATGTTAACTAAATTAAATAAATTACTATGAAAAAATTTTTACTTTCAATTTTTTGTTGCCTGATGGCTGTGTTCGCTGCAGGCCAGGAGACAGTAACGTTGTCTTGTGGTAAAGAAATAACCTCTACTAGTGGTTCCTATGTCGATGGCAAGATAAAAATGTCGACAGACAAAGGCACTGCATCTAATGTTCCAGCTTATAATACAAGTTCAAAAGAACTTCGTTTTTATTATCATAGTTCTGGTAATGGCGGTTCTGCAACTTTAACAACAGATGGTAGTATTGAAATAACTTCTATTGTATTAACAGCAAGCAGTGCTTCTTATACTCCCAATGTGAAATATAATGTTGATGGCGGTACTGATGTTTCAGGAACTTGGGATGGTACAACTATGACAATTTCGAATATTTCTGCAAAAGAAACGTTTAAATTTAGAAATGCAAATACTACTACTAATGTGCAGTTGCGCATTAAATCAATAACTATTACTTACACAACATCCGATGCTGTAACCCTTGAAAAACCTATAATCTCTCCCGAAGATACGAAGTTTAATGATGGTGAAACGCTCATTGTTGAAATTACTGCCGAAGAAGGTGCAACAATACACTACACACTCGACGGCAATGACCCCACCGGAGAAAGTGAAGTTTATTCGGGCCCTTTGTCAATCACCGAAACAACAACTGTAAAAGCAATTGCAGTTAAGGATGGTTGCAACGATAGCAAAGTAGCCGAGGCTATATATACGAAGATTGAGGAAGGTGTTGCTGTTGATGTCCTTAACCGCGAATTGACGGGTGTTGGAAATGGTTCAACTACATATGTTTCTTGGTCAGGAAAAACGGCTACTTCAAGCGCTGTCTATGCAGGGCAGTCTGCCGGTGGCAACGATGCAATACAAATTCGTTCCACTAATAGTAATTCGGGTATTGTGACAACAACATCGGGTGGTAAAGCAAAGAAAGTTGTTGTTGAATGGCAAGATAATACGTCTAAAGGAAGAACACTTCAAGTATACGGAAATAACAATGCATATACATCTCCCAATGAATTGTATGCGACTGCGGGAAATGATAATCAAGGAGAACTTTTGGGTACAATTGTTTGTGGAACATCTACCGAACTTGTAATAGAAGGAGATTATAAGTATATAGGTTTGCGCTCGGCTAGCGGTGCAATGTATTTGACTTCTGTTGAGATTACTTGGGATAATAAAAAATCCGAAACATTTACATTGAACGTAACTTCTGCCGGCTGGGCAACTTTGTTCCTTGCAGGTGATGTGATAATTCCCGACGGCGTTATGTGTTACACAGTTTCTTCTTTTAGTGGTAATTATGTGCTGTTAGAAGAGATTACTACAGATGTTTTGCCTTCTGAAACAGCTGCAATTGTTGAGGCGACCGAAGGCGATTATCTGTTTGAGTTTAACGGCGAAAAAACCGCATATGCCGGTACAAACTATTTGAAAGGTACTGCTGCCAACGAATATGTTACCGAGGAGGCTTATGTTCTTTCAGTGGTTGATGGTGAAGTTGGTCTTTACAAGGCGGCAATGAATGGTGGTGTTTTCCTTAACAACGCCAACAAGGCATACCTGCCTGCAAGTTCAGTACCCAACAAAACTGTTGAGTTCTATGGCTTCGACTGGGGCGGTACAACCGGTATTGAGAATATCGAGGGTGTTGCCGGCAACAACTTCGGCGAGGGTGCTATTTATGACCTCACCGGTCGCAAGATTAACTCTATTGCTGTTTCGGGTATCTACATTATCGATGGCAAGAAGGTTTTTATTAGAAAATAAGAGGTAAATTAGATACTTCTTTCAGGGCCTGCTCTTTTTACAAGGGCAGGCCCTTTTTTGTGGCGGTTATTTGCTCCTTGTTTTTCGGTGTTGTTGTCGGCAATTCTTTTAATCGGCTATTGTCTTTTCTTTTGCACTTTTTTGGGCGCACACGCCGGTGCGCCCCTACGGCATAGTGCCCTTTAACACCCGTTAAAAGAGCACGATAATGGGTAGAAATTTGCAGAATTACAAATAATGGAGTAAATTTACACGTTAAAATAGAAATATTGTATAAATGTCTGTCGAAATTGTAAAAGTGGAAACAATGGGGCAGCTTAAAAAGTTTGTACGCTACAACTACGAACTTTACAAGGACAACCCGTATGCCGTTCCCGAACTGTATGAAGATGCAATGAACACCCTGCGTCGCGACCGCAACGCTGCGTTTGAATTCTGCGAAGCCGACTATTTCCTTGCCCTCCGCGACGGGAAGATTGTGGGGCGCGTGGCTGCAATCATCAACCACCGTGCCAACGAGCGTTGGGGCACAAAAGCCGCACGCTTCGGCTGGGTCGATTTTATAGACGACGCCGAGGTTGTGGATGCTCTTTTTGCCACAGTGGAGCAGTGGGCTCGCGAGCGTGGAATGACGGAATTGCAAGGCCCGCTGGGCTTTACCGACCTTGACCGCGAGGGAATGCTCGTTGAGGGCTTCGACCGCTTGGGCACTATGGCTACAATATATAACCACCCCTATTATCCGCAACAGATGGAGCGATTGGGCTTTGAAAAGG
Organism: Bacteroidaceae bacterium; assembly: GCA_045634365.1. Taxonomy (GTDB): domain Bacteria; phylum Bacteroidota; class Bacteroidia; order Bacteroidales; family Bacteroidaceae; genus HGM04593. The sequence continues at coordinate 33,026 of JAZRAC010000072.1, forward strand.
ATGTCGATTGGGTGGAGTTCCTCATAAAAGTGCCCGAAAAAACTTGGGACAAGGCCGACCGTCTCTCCTCGATTATCGCTCGTAAATATAAATTGCGTGTGGCGCAGTTTAAATCGCGTGGCGAGCTTGCCAAACGCTACGGCAAGGCTCTCTTTGCTCTTGTGAATGAGTGCTACGCTCCGTTGTATGGATTTTCGTCGTTGAGCGAGAAACAGATTGAGCAGTTGATTAAGCAGTATCTCCCTGTGATAGACCTGCGCTTAATCTCTCTCATAGTAGATGAGAATGACAATCTTGTGGCGCTTGGAATTGCTCTTGCATCGCTCTCTCGTGCGTTGCAGAAGGCAAAGGGCCGTTTGTTCCCCTTCGGGTGGTTCCATCTGGCAAAGGCTCTCTTCTTCTCCCGCCCCAAAAGACTCGATTTTCTGTTGGTGGCCATTAAGCCCGAGTATCAGAGCAAGGGGGTGATGGCAATGCTCTTCAACGACCTTATGCCCCGCTACATTGCAATGGGCTTCGAGGATGTTGAAACTAACCCCGAACTTGAAACAAACAACAAGGTGCAGGCACAATGGGAGAGCTTCGAAAAAGAACAGCACAAACGCCGTCGTGCATATAAAAAAGCATTATAACAACCCTATGAACGAAGATAATAATTTGATTTTTGACGACAATGCTCCTGTGGAGCAGGTAGCATATACCGAAGATAATATTCGCCACCTTAGTGACATGGAGCATATACGCACCCGTCCGGGTATGTATATTGGTAAGTTGGGCGATGGCTCGCAAAGTGACGATGGTATCTATGTGTTGCTTAAAGAGGTTGTGGACAACTGCATCGACGAGTTTAAGATGGGTGCCGGCAAGCGCATAGAGATTGATATTGAGGATAATCGCTCGGTTGCTGTGCGCGACTATGGTCGCGGTATTCCGCAGGGCAAGATGATTGAGGCTGTGAGCAAGCTGAACACCGGTGGTAAGTACGACGATAAGGCGTTCAAAAAGTCGGTGGGCCTTAATGGCGTGGGCTTGAAGGCTGTTAATGCGCTGAGCACCCGTTTCGAGGTTCGCAGCTATCGCGACGGCATTGTGCGCACTGCCATATTCGAAGCGGGAGTGCTGGTGAGCGACGAAACTGCAAAAACCGCCGACGAAAATGGTACATACATTGCCTTCACGCCCGATACAAAGCTCTTTCGTAACTATGAGTTTCGCGCGGCGTTTATAGAAACGTTGCTGCGCAACTACACCTATCTGAATACCGGCCTTGCCATAATGTTCAACGGCAAGCGCATATTGTCGCGCAACGGCCTTGCCGACCTTCTCACCGATAATATGACGGCCGAGAGCCTCTACCCTATAATACACCTTAAAGGCACAGATATTGAGATTGCCTTCACCCACGCGCAACAGTATGGCGAGGAGTATTATTCCTTTGTGAACGGACAGCACACCTCGCAGGGTGGTACGCACCAGAGTGCATTCAAGGAGATGGTGGCATCTACCATACACGACTTTTTCTCGGCCAAGAATTTCGAGTATTGCGACATTCGCAACGGTATTGTGGCCGCAATTGCGGTTAACATACAGGAACCGGTGTTCGAGAGCCAGACAAAAGTGCGCCTCGGCTCCACCACAATAGCTCCACAGGAGGGCAGTATGAGTGTAAAGAAGTTTATAGGCGACTTTATAAAGGAGGAGCTCGATAACTTCCTGCACAAAAATCCCGACATAAGCGATGTGATGCTTGTGAAGATACAGGCGTCGGAGAAGGAGCGCAAAGAACTTGCCGGCCTCACGAAGCAGGTGCGCGAGAAGGCCAAAAAGGTAAATATACACAACCGCAAGCTGCGCGACTGCCGCATACACTACAACGACAGCAAGGGCGATCGTGTGGATGAAAGTTGCATATTCATCACCGAGGGCGACTCGGCGAGCGGTTCCATCACCAAGAGTCGCGACGCTAACACACAGGCGGTTTTCAGCCTGCGTGGAAAGCCTCTCAACTGTTTCGGGTTGAGCCGTGCGGTAGTTTATCAGAATGAGGAGTTTAATCTTCTGCAAGCGGCTCTTAATATTGAGGATGGGCTCGAAGGGTTGCGATACAACAAGGTTATTGTGGCAACAGATGCCGATGTTGACGGAATGCACATACGCCTGCTTATGATAACTTTTTTCCTGCAATTCTTTCCCGAACTTATAAAGAAGGGGCACGTTTATATTCTGCAAACACCGCTCTTCCGCGTGCGCAACAAACGCAAACGCAGCAAAAAGGCCTCCGAGGATGGCACGGCTCCAAAGGGTGATTTTGAAACAATATACTGCTACTCCGAGGAGGAGCGCATTGCTGCCATTGAGAAGCTGTCGCCCAATCCCGAAATTACCCGATTCAAAGGTCTTGGAGAAATTTCGCCCGATGAGTTTCGTAACTTCATCGGTCCGGATATGCGCTTGGAGCGTGTCTCTATGCACAAGGACGATAAGGTGGACGAACTTCTATGCTACTATATGGGCAAGAATACTATGGAGCGTCAGAATTTTATTATAGACAACCTCGTGGTAGAGGAGGATAAAACCAACGAATAGGAATATATGGAAAAGATAGCTCTCTTTGCAGGAACATTCGACCCCTACACGCTGGGGCACCATTCGGTGGTGCAGCGTGCCCTTGCCATCTTCGACAAGGTGGTGGTGGCCGTGGGCAACAATATGGGCAAACAATGTATGCTCGCTCCCGAAGAGCGCGTTGCTGCCATAAAAAAAACATACGCTGCGGAGCCGCGAGTGGAGGTAGCGTTATATGATGGACTCACAATGGATTATGCCCGCAGCATAGGCGCAACGGCTCTGTTGCGTGGCGTGCGCAGTGTGAAGGATTTTGAGTATGAGCGTGAGCTTGCCGATGTTAATATGCGCGTGGGCGGCATTGAAACGGTAATTCTGTTCAGCGCACCCGAGCACTCCTCCATAAGCAGCAGTGTGGTGCGCGAGCTTGCTGCATACGGCAAGGATGTAACACCCTTTTTGCCTTAATTTCCCCCCACTTGAATTATGAAAAGAATAACAATATTATTATCCATACTGCTCACCGCGCTCTTTACAATGGCGCAGGAGGCTCCCCAAATGCCGAAATCTCTTTTTAAACTAATGTCGGCCGGTAATATAATAGAGCGTTTTTATGTCGACTCTGTTGCCGACGATAAAATTGTGGAGGAGGGTATAAAGGCGATGCTCAAAAAGCTCGACCCGCACTCTACATACACTGATGCAAAGGAGACAAAGGCCCTGTTGGAGGAGATGCAGGGCAGTTTCGGCGGCATTGGCATTCAGTTTAATATTGTCGACGATACGCTCTATGTGATACGTACCACAGTGGGCGGCCCATCGGAGCGTGCCGGCATTTTGGCCGGTGACAGGGTGGTTACGGTTAACGATACTGCCATTGCCGGTGTAAAAATGGAGCGTAGCGACATTATGTCGCGCCTGCGCGGCCGCGAAGGAACAAACGTGCGCTTGCAGGTGAAGCGTGCGGGGGCGTCGGGCTTGTTGCCCTTCAATCTTGTACGCGGCAAAATAGCCACAAAGAGCGTCGATGCGGCCTATATGGTCGACAATAGCGTGGGCTACATACGCATAAATTCCTTTGGCGCAACCACCCACAAGGAGTTTGTATCGGCTTTGGATTCGTTGAAGGCCTGCGGCCTTGAATCTCTTATGATCGACCTGCAAGGGAACGGCGGCGGTTATCTGTCGGCGGCAGTAGACATTGCCAATGAATTGCTCGAAGAGGGTAACCTCATAGTATATACCGAGGGGCGCGTGTCGCCTCGTTACGAGCACGTTGCAAAGGGTGGCGGCTGTTTCCGCAAAGGTAATCTTGTGGTGCTTGTTGACGAAACATCGGCCTCGGCTGCCGAGATTCTGGCCGGCGCGGTGCAGGATTGGGACAGAGGCGTTATTGTGGGCCGTCGTACCTTCGGCAAAGGGCTTGTGCAACGTCCCTTCCAGCTTGTCGACAATTCTATGATACGCCTCACAATATCGCGCTATTATACCCCCAGCGGGCGTAGTATACAAAAGCCATACGGCGACTCCATCAGTTACAACGACGACCTTATGACCCGTTACAACAGCGGCGAGCTTACAACTGCCGACAGCATACACTTCCCCGATTCGCTGAAAGCTTACACCAAGCGTTTGGGGCGTGTAGTGTATGGCGGTGGCGGAATTATGCCCGACTATTTTGTGCCTCTCGATACTATGCGCTACACAAAATATCACCGCGACCTCTCGCGCAAAGGCTCCGTTATTATGGCGGCCTTGCGTTATGTGGATGCGCATCGTGCGGAGCTGAAAGAGAAGTACCCCACGCTTGCCTCTTATGATGCAAATTTCAAGGTAGATACGGCTTTTGCGGCCCTGTTGCGTCGGCAAGGGGAGCGCGACAGTGTGAAAGTCGAAAGTGATGAGGAGTTTCAAAAATCCCTTGTCGAAATTTCCTTCCAACTTAAATGGTTAGTGGCTCGCGACATTTGGGATACCTGTGAGGCTGTTCAGATATATAACCGCAACAACGACTTTTTTAAAAAGGGTTACGCGCTTATAAAGCAGCGCAAGCAGGATAAAGTGCTCGCTCGGGAAGTAAAGTGACAACAGTTTTTGCTCTCCTTTTGCAAATGGCGTTAAAGAATTCTTGTTAGTAAAATAGTATGAATATGAAAAAAGTGTTTTTTGCATCGGTGTTACTCCTGTTCTCACTCTCCTTTGCTTTTTCACAGGTGATTAAGGATGGCGATGAGCCGATGTCGCCTTTTGTCGGTACTTGGCGCTGGGTGGAGGATAGTGACGAACAATGGTTTGCAATATTTGTTGGTGAGCGTAACGACTCTTTGCTCTTTGCAATTTATGGTGTTTTTGAATGTGGTAATAAAATACAGATTTCAAATTATGATTTAGAGAATAATGATATTGCCGAAGTTCGTGTAAAGAAAAAAGATACAAAAATTGTGCGTAGCAAGATACACTCCTATAATTCGAGTTTTTTCTTTCCCGATAAGAGTAAATATAATGATGTTTCTTTTGAGCTCCTCAATGATACTGTTATGCTGTTTATCCTCAATGATGGCTATTATTATTGGCCCGATACGGCTCTGTTGATTCGCGATAATAGGAAAAATCGCATATTTTCGCTCGAAGAGGAGCCTCTCTTGTACAAAGGTGAGGTTGAGTGATTTAATAGTAAAATAGTATGAATATGAAAAAAGTGTTTTTTGCATCGGTATTGTTCCTGTTCTCTCTCTCCTTTGTCTTTTCACAGGTGATTAAGGAGGGTGATGAGCAACTGTCGCCTTTTGTAGGTACTTGGCGCTGGGTGGAGGATAATGACGAACAATGGTTTGCAATATTTGTTGGTGAGCGTAACGACTCTTTGCTTTTTGCAATTTGTGGCGTTTTTGAATCTGGCAATAAAATACATGGCTCAAATTTTGATTCTAATAATAATGATATAGCCGAAGTTCGTGTAAAGAAAAAGGATACAAAGATTGTGCGTAGTAAGATACACTCCTATAATTCGAGTTTCTATCTTATCGACCGGAGCGAGTTTAAATATAATGATGTCTCTTTTGAACTTCTCAACGACACTGTTATGCTCTTTGTCCTCGACGATGGTCGTCCTTATTGGCCTGATACGGCTTTGTTGATTCGCGATGAAAGGAAGAATCATACATTTTCATTCGAGGAGGATCGTCGATTGTACAAAGGCGAGGGCGAGTGATTTATATCTTTTCGCATAGAATGAGCACCTTACGCTCGTCGGCAAGGGTGGTGGCGAAGATGTAGTTGTTACCGCCGTCGGCAAGTTTAAGGCGTTTACGCAGTTGTTCCACCCTGTCGGGGAAGTTGCGTATGGTTATATTGGCTTTTTTCAGCGCAGTAAGCTCTTTAATATCGCTTTTTGCAAAGCCGTACGATTTTATTATTCTGAATTTGCGCCCGGGGAAGTTGGCTATAAGGTCGTTGGCTGTATATAGCTGGCTGTTGGGGTGCAGTTTTTTTGTGTTTGTGGCTGTGGCGAGCGCACGGTGGCAACCGGCTTTCTGTATGGCGGCGTTGGGCTCATAGAGGTATTGTCCGGGTTCACAGGCATAGCCGGTGGTTGCTGCTGCTTCCTCCTCGGCTGTGAATGAGAATGTTTCGTTGCCGTTCCCTGTGATGTTTATACAGTGGGTGACAATGTTGTTGCCGTTGCTCTTCGAGAGGATGAAGAGCAGCTCCTTACACTCGTTGTTGGCGGCAACAATGTGTATCTCGCTTATGTGTTTAAGTTCGTTGCGGGCTGCGGAAATATCGAGCATCGGGGAGCATTTTATCATAGCCCTGTCGCTCTTCTGCAACAGTTGTTCTTCAAGCAGGGTTACCGAGGGTGTGCAGTCGGCAAGTGCGACGACCTTGCGCCCGTCGCCGTTGCGTCGTGCAGGGTCTATAAAAATCCAGTCGAGCTGTGGCAGGGTGGCGAGCAACTCTTCGCACTCTCCGTTTAACACCGCTATTTGTTTCAGCTCCATTATGGAGAAGTTGTTGCGGGCAATTTCGCACAGCAGTGGGTTATGCTCTATATAGAAGGCCTTTTTGAACTTGCGGGCAAGGTAGCTGCAATCTATTCCGAATCCTCCGGTGAGGTCGGCAATGGCGGTTCCCTGCACAAGAGAGGCTTTGTAGAGTGCAGTTGCTTGTGAGGAGCACTGCTCCATAGAGATTCGGGGCGGATAGATGATACCCTCTTTCTCGGCCCATTCGGGCAGCTTGGTTCTTGCTGTCTGCCGGCCCTCAATCTGTGTGACAGCCTCGCGCATATCCACGGTGGGGTAGCGCCCTGTTTGCAGGGCGAGGGTGCGTGTGTCGTCGTTGCTGTGTTCCTGTATGAATTTGCGGGTATCTTCGTTCATTATCTACTATCCTCTTAAAAACTCTTCAAATTTGTTTATGTGGCACAGGATTTTTATCTTTTCTATGATAACAGAAATAATCAGCGAGCTTGCAAGCAAGGCCGTAAATATAAATAGCGGGTTACCAAGGCTGTAAAGGGGCTCTTGAAAATAGTATAGATAGATAAATGTGTGGAAGAGAAAGATATTCATACTGTGTTGCCCGATAAAATCGAGAACCTTTCTGCTCTTTTTGTTCTTTATGCCGAAGCAGGCGTAAACAGCTATAATCAATATGCATATTATAGTGTCAAAGTTCATTGCATATAGAAAAAGCCGGCTTCTTATGTAAAGGCACCCGATTAATGCGACAATCAGTACTGCTTTTTCCCATCTTCTCTCTATGGAAATTCGTTGCAGTATATTGTATTGTGCAAATATCATTCCTGCAATAAAGGTCATCAGATAGTGTCTTATGGGGTAAATGCCGTGTATGTCGAAGAAACTTATTGCCACGGCCACTGCCATTATTGCAGCTGTGGCATAATGGTTGTTTCTCGCCCTGTATATAAAAGGAAAGAGCAGATAAAGCATTATTATGCACGACATAAACCACCAGGTGGCATTGTAGCCATAAAATTCAAATGCATAGGCCAGCCCCATAAAGTCGGCGATGGACTTGGTGATGATGTTGTTCGTGTATACGCTCTCCAATGTCCTGTCAAAGAAGAAGATGCCTATCGGTACAAATATGAGCCATATAAGCCAGAATGTGGGGAATAACTTTGCGAAGCGTTTTTTGTAGAATTCGATTGGAGAAATATCTTTGTTCCTGCAACTTCTCGTCAGCCCGTATCCCGAAAGAAAGACAAACAGTGCAACACATACTTTACCAATCTTTCCCGCTTCACATATTATGTCGGTGTTGCCAATAGTTATACTATTGTATAGGCCGTTGGCCTCGTAGAACAGATGGTGGAATAGTAATAAAAGCAGCGATAGGCCTTTGAGTATGCTTGTGTCGTCTTTAGAGAGTTCTTTCATAGTGCAATTATTTTGTTTGTGCCTGCAACTTTGTGCAACAATACAAAGGTGTAAATAAATTTGGTAAATTCAAAGTTTCCGTCCTTTGTTCGATTTTTTGTGTAAAAAACATAGGGCGGCACGATGGCCACCCTATGTCGTATGTTAGGTTCTGTGTGCTCTTAATTAGAGTTTGGGACCTGCTGCAACAAGTGCCTTGCCGGCATCGTTGCCTGTGTACTTGGTGAAGTTCTTTATGAAGCGACCGGCCAAGTCGATAGCTTTCTCTTCCCACTGTGCAGCATCTGCGTATGTGTCGCGGGGATCGAGGATAGCGGGGTCAACACCGGGAAGTTCTGTGGGAACCACAAAGTCGAAGTGAGGAATGGTCTTTGTGGGAGCTGTATCGATTGAGCCATCGAGGATAGCGTCGATGATACCGCGTGTATCCTTGATAGAAATACGCTTGCCTGTACCGTTCCAACCTGTGTTAACCAAATATGCTTTTGCACCGTTCTTCTCCATCTTTTTAACAAGTTCCTCGCCATACTTTGTGGGGTGCAAGCTGAGGAACGCTGCACCGAAGCAAGCCGAGAATGTGGGAGTGGGCTCTGTGATACCGCGCTCTGTACCTGCGAGTTTCGCTGTGAAACCGCTGAGGAAGTAGTACTGTGTCTGCTCGGGTGAGAGGATAGACACGGGAGGCAATACGCCGAATGCGTCGGCCGACAAGAAGATTACCTTCTTGGCAGGAGCTGCCATTGAACCGGGCTTGATGTTGTTGATGTGGTTGATGGGGTAAGATACACGAGTGTTCTCTGTCACGCTCTTGTCGGCGAAGTTGATTTTGCCGTTAGCGTCAACTGTAACATTCTCCAACAAAGCGTCGCGCTTGATGGCGTTGAAAATATCGGGCTCGCTCTCTTTGTCGAGGTTGATAACCTTTGCGTAGCAACCGCCCTCGAAGTTGAATACAGACTCATCGTCCCAGCCGTGCTCGTCGTCACCGATAAGCATACGTTTGGGGTCGGTAGAAAGGGTAGTCTTACCTGTACCCGAAAGACCAAAGAAGATAGCTGTCTCGCCCTTCTCGTTGGTGTTTGCCGAGCAGTGCATTGAAGCGATGCCTTGCAAGGGGAGGTAGTAGTTCATCATAGAGAACATACCCTTCTTCATCTCACCACCGTACCAAGTGTTGAGGATAATCTGCTCGCGTGATGTGAGGTTGAACACAACTGCTGTTTCAGAGTTCAAGCCGAGCTCTTTGTAGTTCTCAACGGCTGCTTTTGAAGCGTTGTAAACGATAAAGTCGGGCTCGCCGAATGCTGCCAATTCCTCGGCTGTGGGGCGGATGAACATATTTGTAACGAAGTGAGCCTGCCAAGCTACCTCCATAATGAAACGTACTTTAAGACGTGTGGTGGGGTTAGCACCGCAGAATGCGTCAACAACGAAGAGTCTTTTGTTGGAGAGCTCTTTTGTTGCAATCTCTTTGAGTGCGTTCCAAGCCTCTGTTGTAACGGGCTTGTTGTCGTTCTTGTACTCCTCCGATGTCCACCATACGGTGTTCTCCGATGTTGCATCCTTAACGATGAACTTGTCCTTGGGAGAACGGCCGGTGTAAACACCTGTCATTACATTTACTGCGCCAAGCTCTGTCTCTTGACCAATTTCAAAACCTTCAAGACCGGGCTTTGTCTCCTCGGCAAAAAGCTGCTCGTAAGAGGGATTGTAGATAATCTCGGTAGCACCGGTAATACCATACTTGGTAAGATCTATTGTTGCCATAATTTTAAAAAATTAAGTTGTTTGTTAATAATCTCTTTATTTTGCGGAAAAACAGCCTGTTTGTGAGCTTTTTTAACATTTTTGCTCAAACTTGCCGAAGTTCTCCTAATGCAAAGATATATCTTTTATTTAAACTCTCAAAACAATTAAATAAAAATTTCTTTAATTACTGCAAAAAGGTACCAAGATGCCTGTTTTTTCGCTTTTCAGAATGTCATCTTGCTATGGATTTTTTCTTGTTTGTTCTTTTTTGCGTGGGCTTTTTTGTGTCGTTTCTCCTCTTTTGTCTTGTAAAAGGCTTTAAATTTTGACATTTTGTTTCGTGTGGAATTATTGGCTGTTTTTGTGTGATTTTTATTATAAATATGTGTAACCTCCGGCAAGGCTGTTTTTTTTGAATAAAAAAGGTTATATTCGCGGAGGAATTGAAAAAAGCATACGAAAATCTAAATATAAATATGAAAATTGTAGACCTTTCGAAACAGAATACTGTTTTAAATAGTTTTTTGACGGAAATACGCGACAAGGATATTCAGAAGGACCAGATGCGCTTCCGCAGAAATATTGAGCGAATAGGTGAAATTATGGCCTATGAGATAAGCAAGGAGCTTGCATACGAGGCAAAGAGTGTACGGACACAGCTTGGAGAGGCGGTACATAATGTGCTGGCCGACAAAGTGGTGCTTGCCACCATTCTGCGTGCGGGGCTGCCGTTGCACACGGGCTTTCACAACTATTTCGACAGTGCCGAGAATGCCTTTGTGTCGGCCTATCGTGAATATACCGACGATACTCACTTTGATGTAAAGGTGGAGTATCTTGCTTCGCCCCGCCTCGATGGCAAGTGTGTGCTGCTGGTGGATACAATGCTTGCAACCGGTTGCAGCACCGACCTGTGCTATCGTGCGCTCCTCACAAAGGGCACTCCCTCAAAGATTATCGTTGCCGCGGTTATTGCCAGCCGAGAGGCTGTGGATTTTGTTGAAGCGAATTTCCCTGCCGACACAATTCTCTATTGTGCCACCATAGATCCGGTGCTTAACAACCACTATTATATTGTTCCGGGCCTTGGCGATGCGGGCGACCTTTGCTTCGGCGAGAAGGATTGATTGTTCGCTGTAATACATTAAGATAATAGGCGTGCCGCGGCACGCCTATTATCTTAATGTATGTGTGTGAGGGGGTTATTTGCCCAATGCGTTCTTTACAGCCTCTTTTATGGCTGAGCCGCGGAGGTTGCGCTTGATAATGGTTCCGTCGGGGCCTATGAGCATAATCTGCGGAATGCCCTGTATGCCATAAAGTTCGGTGGCGTTAACATCCGATGGAACAAAAATCTGTGCGTAATCTATTCCCTCGCTCTTTATTGATTCGTGGAACTTCTGCTCTTGGTCCCATACGTTCACTCCGAGTACCTCGAAGGCCTCGCCTCCAAACTCTTTGTTTACGGCGATAAGGTTGGGAATTTCGCCACGGCAGGGGCCGCACCAGCTTGCCCAGAAGTCTACGAGTATATATTTGCCTTTGCCTGCATAGTCGGAGAGTGAAACCTCTTTGCCGTCGATGCTCTTGCCCTTAAAGTCGATAAAGGGATTGCCCTCTTTTGTAGCCTCTTTGTAGCCCATCGACTTGCGTACATCCTGCAACTGCTTAATGTCTGCGGCATATTTAACGGTGGAGATTGCCGAGTCGAGAGTGGCAATGTCGCCGTATAGATTCTGTGCAAGATTGGCAAGCATAAAGGCTCCGAAAATATTGTCTTTATTGTCGCTGATGCACTTTGTGTACATTTCGTTCATCTCCTTTTGTGCTTCTGCGCTGTATGCCATAATCTTCTCTTGGGGCTGCTCCTCTTTCATCATCTGTTCGTAAACCTCCTGCTTGCCGAGCATAAATTCGCTCAATGCCTGCATAAAATCGTTTTTCGCATCGTTGGCACCGCCCTTGTCGGTTACAGCTTTTTGGTTGGGGCCGGCAGCTGTGAAGTCTACAAGAATCTCGCTGCCGGGCTCGGTGAGCACAATGTTGCTGCGGCGTCCTATCTGTGTGCGGCATATTAGCGGCTTTTGAATTTCGCCGGCAAATGTAAATGCCTTGTTTGTAACCACGCACGAGTCGATAGCCTCGTTGGTGTTGTTGTCTATGAGGTAGGCTGTTGCTCCCTCCATACTGTCGTTGGTGGTACCGTCGATTTTGTAACTGTTATTTTGGCAAGCGGCAAATGATAGTGCGGCAAGTGTCAAGATTGAGATTTTTTTCATAATATTTTTTATTGGTTTTTGCAAAATTAGTGAATTCACGATTAAAGAGCGCATTGCTTCTCTTTTTTTAACATCTGTTATGCTTTATTCAATGTTCAGCGTTACGCAACCTAAATATCGCCCGTTTTTGTTCATCTGCTGTGTAATAACCTCCTCGCCCTTGCTGTTCGTGAGCTTTGCGGGTTCTTTCAGCAGGGTGTGTGAATGTCCGCCCAATATAATGTCGATGCCGCTTGTTGCAGCTGCAAGCCTCTCGTCGTCGCAGTCGCAGTCGGGCATACGATAGCCAAGGTGCGAGAGGCATATTACCACCTTGCAGCCCTGCTCGCGCAACATCTGTGCATATTTGTCGGCAGTTTCCACAGGCGGCAGATATTTAACCCCCTGGTAGCAATCCTTCGATATTAGCCCGTCGGGGTTGGGCGCGAGGGCGAAAATACCTATTTTTATGCCGCAACGCTCGATGGTCGTCGTCGGGATTATAACTCCCTCACAGGGGGTGTCTGTAAAGTCGTAGTTGGAGCAGAGCAGAGGATAGTCGGCCTTTTTTGCAATGCGTGCGAGGTTCTCTATCCCAAAATCAAACTCGTGGTTGCCTATGGCACCGGCATTGTAGCCCATTGCGTTCATAAGCTCAATCTCAACATCTCCTTTGAAGGTATTATAGTAGAGTGAGCCTTGCGAAAAGTCGCCACAGTCGAAGAGCAGCACATTGTCGGCTCCCACAGAGTCTTTTATCTCCTCTATGAGCAGTGCGCGGTTGAGCACGCCGGCGTTGCCGTTTTTTTCGGGCTCTATGCAGCTGTGAGTGTCGTTTGTGTGCAGAATTATGAGTCTTTCCTGTGCTTGCGTGCCGATGGCTGCAAGGGCGAAAATGAGCAAAAGTATCTTTTTCATCTTGGAGAGGTGTTACTTAATGGTTATGCGTCCGTCAGTTGTTGCGCTCACGGCCTTGCCCTCGCTGTGCAGTTGGGCAATATGTTGTATCATAAGGTCGCGTATGGTAATGTCGTTTCTTACAATTTTGTTGCTCCCTTGCCCCAATGTGTAGAGTTTGTCGTTGCCTTGGGCAAGATAGTCGGAGGTTGCAATCAGATACTCCTTGCAGGGGATTATTTTCTTGCCACCGATGGTTGCGTCGACGAGTGTGCCGTCGGCGGTTATTGTGAGCCTTGCTCCGCTTATGGCCTCTCCGCCCACCTTTGCTATTTCGCCGAACAATTTTGTAAGTTGCTCGCCGGTGAGGGTGAGCAGTGCGAGACAATTTTCGAATGGGAATACGCTGTAAATATCGCCATAGGTAATATCGCCCTTTTGAATGGTGTTGCGCAGGCCGCCCTTGTTTGTGATTGCAATATCTATTTTTTTGTGGCTGTACTGCTGTGCGGTTGCCAGCAATGCGTCGGCTGCAAAATTCATCAGCGGGCTTTCGGGGGGCTCCACGGCAAGTTCCACGGCGGCTGTGCCTATCACCGGTGCTTTTATGCAGTCTATGGCTGCGCTGTATTTGTCGAGTATGGCTCTCACTTCCTTTGCGCCATCGTTCCCGACGATGGCTGTCACCTGTATGCAACCGCCCTCTATGGCTGTAATATGCTTGTCGGCCTTGCCGCACCCTTGCAGCGCTGCTGTTGCAAGCAATAAAGCGATTATCGTCTGTTTCATTTTATTGTTGGATTTTTAGCATTCAAAAATAGTTCATACGTTCCTAAAAAACAATTGAGTGGCGAAAAAAAAGAGGATAATTTGGCAGAATTGGGAAAAAGAGTTATCTTTGCGGTCGCTTTCGGCGTAATCGCTGTCAAGGAAGAGTAACTTGATATGTTGCGTTGGAATGATTGAACAATTTAAACAATTCAAAGTAATGGATTTAATTAAAATTGCTAAAGAAGCATTTGCTACTGATGTACAGCGTGAGCTTAACTTTCACCCCGGTGATACAATCACAGTAGCTTACAAAATCATTGAGGGAACAAAAGAGCGTATCCAGATGTATCGCGGTGTTGTTATCAAAATCTGCGGTCACGGTGCAGAAAAGCGTTTCACTGTACGCAAAATGTCGGGTACAGTTGGCGTTGAGCGTATATTCCCTTTGAACTCGCCCGCAATCGACAGTATTACTGTTAACAAGTTCGGTCGTGTTCGTCGTGCGAAACTTTACTACTTGCGTGCCCTCACAGGTAAGAAGGCTCGTATCAAGGAGATTAAAGCGTAAGCAACTCAAAAGAGCTTTGAAAATAAAAAATGCTGCCCCGAAAGGCAGCATTTTTTATTTTGTGTAATAGCTCTGTTCAATTGTATGGTGCCGACGATACGCACTCCTTCTTTAATATGCTTAACGCATCGTCCCTGTCACATTCATCAATAAGTACCCACACTTCGCCACCCAATGTTGCGTAGGGCGATGTTACCGCCGACATTGTTTCGTTGCGCAACACACACGCAATATTGTTGTCCTCCAAGAGTCCTTGTACAAGCTGCGCCTGCCACAGGTTCCCGCCAAAAATCTTTATAAGATGATGCTGCCTTTTTCTCTTGCTTGCCATAATTACCTCCTTTTATTATTAGAAACATTTGCGACAGGCAGTTGTTTGCCGCTTTTTTCACAATGAATATTAATTATGTGACAATGCAAAAATAGCCACTTTTTTCATCTGCCGATAAAATGTGGCGCATAAATAATTAAAATCTCGCAAAATAATAGTATCTTCGTGCATAATCTTTTCGCAGAGTAATATTTAATAATTAAAATATATAATTATGTTGGACGTAAAAGCTTGTTTGAGTGAGATTGAGGAGATGATGGAGATGACCATTATGCACCTCGAAGAGGAGTATTCGCACATTCGTGCAGGAAAGGCCAATGTACACATTCTCGACTGTGTGCGCGTGAGTTCCTATGGTTCCGAAATGCCCCTTAACAACGTGGCAACCATCACCACCCCCGACCTGCGCACCATTGCCATTAAGCCTTGGGACAAAAATATGATTGCCCCCATTGAGAAGGCAATCATCGATTCGCCCGTGGGAATTATGCCTACCAACAACGGCGAGGTTATAATAATAGCCATTCCTCCCTTGACCGGTGAGCGTCGTAAAGACCTTGTGAAGCAGTGCTCTCACGAACTTGAAACAGCAAAGATAAGTATCCGCAACGCTCGTCGCGACGGCATCGATACAATGAAAAAATCGGTTAAAGACGGCACTCCCGAGGATGTTGCAAAGGACGGCGAAGAGAAATTGCAGAAAATCCACGACAAATATATAAAGAAGGCCGAGGAGATTTTTGCAGCAAAGGAAAAAGAAATTCTCACCGTATAATCTGTTGCTGTGCAGGGTGTTGTAATTAAAAGTTCGGGTAGCGTGTATGCCGTGCGCACAGCCGATGGCGCAACGGTCGACTGTCGGGTGAAGGGCAATTTCCGCTTAAAGGGGATAAAAAGCACCAATCCTGTGGCGGTGGGCGATAATGTAAAGTTCGACATTCGCCCCGACGGCACGGCCTACATTGTAGAGATTATGGAGCGCCGCAACTATATAGTGCGCAAGGCCTCGAACCTCTCGAAGCAGTCGCACATTCTTGCCGCCAACCTCGACCTCTGCTTCCTTGTCGTAACAATAAGCCATCCGGCAACCTCCACCACATTCATCGACCGCTTCCTTGCCTCGGCCGAAGCCTATCGGGTGCCCGTGGTTCTTCTCTTTAATAAGGCCGACCTCTACACTCCCGACGAGGTCGAAGAACTCGAATACCTTTGCGCCCTCTACCGCAGCATAGGTTACACCTGTTTGGTGACAAGTGCCGAAAGGGGAGAGGGTGTGGATACCCTACGCGAAACAATGCGCGGCAAGGTGTCGTTACTTGCAGGCAATTCGGGCGTGGGAAAATCGAGCCTTGTGAATGCCGTGGCTCCACAGCTGGCGGCCAAAGTGGGCGAAATTTCCAAAATTCACGACACGGGAATGCACACTACCACATACACCGAAATGTTCGAGTTTATGCCCGGCAGCTACATTGTCGATACCCCCGGTGTCAAAGGCTTCGGCTCATACGCAATGGAGAAGGAGGAGATTGCCCACTATTTTGTGGAGTTTTTCTCTCTTTCGAAAGATTGCAAATATGGTAACTGCACCCACACGCACGAGCCCGGTTGCGCGGTGCTTGCCGCGCTCGAAGAGGGGCGCATAGCACCCTCGCGCTACCAGTCTTATTTGAGTATGCTCGACGACGAGGAGGAGGGCAAGTATCGCACGGCGGAGTAGATAGTATAAAATTGGCAAATAAAATGGGGCTGACCCAAAAGTAATATATATAAAGTAAACACCCTCGCCAGAGTATATTCTAGCGAGGGTGTAATGTCTTAAAAAGGGACTTTTGAGTCATCCTCATTTTATTTATGAGGCTTTTGGTACTTATTTAGGATTCTTTATAAGATACTCGGCAATCTGCACGGCATTTAGGGCAGCACCTTTCTTAATCTGGTCGCCCACAATCCACATAATAATACCATTGGGGTTGGTGAGGTCCTTGCGTATGCGGCCTGCATATACAGGGTCGCTGCCGGCAAGGAAGAGAGGCATTGGGTACTCCTTCTTGTCGGGATTATCCATAAGCACAAGGCCTTCGCCCTCGGCAACAGCCTTCTGCACCTGCTCCACGGTGAGGGGCTCCTCGGTCTCTATCCACAAGGTCTGTGAGTGAGAGCGCAGGGCGGGTACGCGCACGCATTGTGCACTCACCTGAATGTCGCTGTGCATAATTTTGCGTGTCTCGTTGTACATTTTCATCTCCTCTTTTGTGTAACCATTGTCGGTAAATACATCAATTTGGGGAATTACGTTGAATGCCAGCTGATAGGCGAATTTCTCCACTGTGGGCTCCTCGCCTGCAAGCACTTGGCGGTACTGCTCGTAAAGCTCGGCCATTGCTGCTGCGCCGGCACCGCTCGCTGCCTGATAGGTAGACGAGTGCACGCGCTTAATGTGCGAGAGATTTTCTATTGCCTTCAATGCCACAACCATCTGTATGGTGGTGCAGTTGGGGTTAGCGATAATGCCACGGGGGCGGTTGTATGCATCGGCGGGGTTTACTTCGGGAACAACCAAGGGTACATCCTCGTCCATACGGAATGCGCTCGAATTGTCAATCATCACACAGCCGTGCTTGGTGATTGTCTCGGCAAACTCTTTTGAAACACCGCCGCCGGCCGATACAAAGGCATAGTCAACGCCCTTAAAATCATCGTTGTGTTTAAGTTCTTTGACGGTGTAGTCCACCCCTTTAAAGTTATATACCTGTCCCGCACTGCGAGCCGAACCGAAGAGTACCAATTCGTCAAACGGGAAATTCCTCTCTTCAAGAACGCGCAGGAACTCCTGTCCCACCGCTCCGCTTACGCCTACAATAGCAATTTTCATATTTGTATGCTTTTTTATCAGTTTCTAATTTTAGCAGGCGCAAAGATAGCAATATAATTTTCAAAAAGTGTAATATACACCCCTGTTTTCTTCTAAAAAGATGCATTATTTGTAAGTTGTGCGATATTTTTGTCGCTGTTTGCCCCCTTTTTCGGGCAAATTGTACTCTTTGTAATTATATTTTTGTATTTTCGTGCTCGTTAATTGCGCCGTTTGTTATATGGAGAAAAATTGGTTACAGCGTGGAGAATTATTGTTGGGTGCCGAGAAACAGCAACGCCTTGCCTGTGCACATATTATGGTTGTGGGGTTGGGTGGAGTAGGTTCGTGGGCGGTGGAGATGCTGTGCCGTGCGGGCGTTGGCTCGTTCACCATAATAGATGCCG
Source organism: Bacteroidaceae bacterium (assembly GCA_045634365.1). Lineage (GTDB taxonomy): Bacteria > Bacteroidota > Bacteroidia > Bacteroidales > Bacteroidaceae > HGM04593. Next base: position 50,828 of record JAZRAC010000072.1, read on the forward strand.
ATGAGGTTGATGTTACCAATGTTAACCGCCAAATGCCGGCTCTTGCAAGCACGGTGGGGCTGCCAAAGTGCGATGTTGTTGCTGCCCGTCTGCGCGAGATTAACCCGCGGGTACAACTGCGGGTGGAGAGGGTGTTTGTCGGCGAGGAGAATATCCCTCAGTTGTTTGCCGATGCGTCGGTCGACTTTGTGGTCGACGCAATAGATACTCTCCCATCGAAGGGCGCGCTCATAAAATATTGCTGGGAGCAGGGGATAAGGATTGTGTCGAGTATGGGTGCGGGAGCCAAAATGAACCTTGCCGATATTAGAGAGGGTGATTTATGGAAAAGCGAGCATTGCACGCTGGCCAAGAATCTGCGTCGCCTGTTGCGCGACTATCGTGGCCGTTACCGCTTGCCGGTAGTTTACAGTTGCGAACCGCCTCGCACGGCTGCCATTCGCTCCAATCCTTGCGGAGGCAAGCCCATAATAGGCTCGCTGGGCTATTTTACAGCTGCCTTTGGTTGCTATCTTGCCGAATATGTAATAAAGGAATTATGATAGAAATAAAGAATATAACCAAGAATTTCGGAGAGTTACAGGTGCTGCGCGGAGTGAATCTGCACATCGACAAGGGCGAGGTTATAAGCATTGTTGGCCCGAGTGGAGCGGGAAAAACCACCCTGTTGCAGTTGATAGGCACTCTCGACAAGCCCTCTTCGGGCAGCATAGAATTTAACGGCAAGGAACTTTCCCGTATGAATGAGGGTGAGCTTGCTACTTTTCGCAACAAGCATATAGGCTTTGTTTTTCAGTTTCACCAGCTGTTGCCCGAGTTTACGGCGTTGGAGAATGTGATGATGCCTGCGCTCATTGCCGGCCGCAGTCGCAAGGAGGCCGAAAAGGAGGCTGTGGAACTGCTCGCGGTAATGGGGTTGAAGGAGCGTGCCACGCATAAGCCATCGGAAATGTCGGGTGGCGAAAATCAGCGTGTGGCAGTGGCGCGTGCCCTCATCAACCGCCCCGATGTTATTTTGGCCGACGAGCCATCGGGCAGCCTCGACAGCAAGAATAAAGAGGAGCTCCACAAACTGTTTTTTGAATTGCGCGACCGTTACGGCCAAACTTTTCTCATTGTCACCCACGACGAGGGGCTTGCCGCTACCACCGACCGCACGATACGTATGGTCGACGGAGTGGTTCACAGCAATATAGTGAAAAAATAATCTCCTCTCTTATTTTACTTTTTGCCTTTCACTTAGTCTAATAGTAGTTGAACAAGAAAAGAGTATTATGAGAAAGAGTATCTTATTGCTTTTTGCAATGCTGTTGGCCGTTGCGGCCTATTCGCAGAGCCGCGATGGCAGGTCGCCTGCGCGTCGTCGTGAATTTAATCCCGAAATGGTGGCTCTTGCCCAGACAAATAATCTGCACAAGGTGTTGCAGCTCGACAGTATGCAGTATAATATGGTTATGCTTATGAACTATTCCGATGCAATGGCAATGCAGGATAGTATGAAGGCTCGTGCCGCACGTCAGGGCGAGAAACGTGTGCAACCCACCGAAGAGGAGCGTCGTGCCCGTGCCGAGGTTATGAAGCAACGCCGTGCCTTGCGCGACGAGCAGATGAAGAAAATCCTCACCCCCGAGCAGTATGAGAAGTATATAAAATATATGGAAGAATCGGCCAAGAATGGTCGTCCGTCGGGCAAGCGTCCCCGTCGCGAGGGGCCTCGCGGTGGTGCTGCTCCTTTCTCGGAACCGGAGAGCGATAATTAACAAAAACAGTGTATAGAATTAAAGAAGATGACTAAAAAGTGTATTTCTGTGTTACGCTTGCCTTCAAAATCCTCATTTACGCTTAGTAAACTCCGGTTTTTCAGGCTACGCAAGCCTTGAACTACATCTTTTAATTCATCTCCTACAACAAAGAGGCCGCTAAAAAATACTTTTTAGTCGGCCTCTTTGTTGTATGTTAACATTTTCCTCAATCGCTCGATTTTTTGAATATTGGCCGATGCCTCCTCGCGCACTTTCTTAACGAAACTATTTTCATCGGCATTCCCAAATACCGCGTATCGTTCATCGTCGTTGCGGCAGGTGGAAGAGCGGAAGGGGTTGTCGTAGTCCTTCTTGCGTGAAAAATAGACCTGTTCGCTTATGTGGCGCTCAATATTCTCTGCTTGTGTGAGGAGTTGTTGCCATAATTCACTGCTCATTGTGTCGCAGTCCGGCACTGTGAGCAGCGCGTGCAGAGAGTGGTGCAGTTTGTCCGATGGGTAGCGGTTCCACAATTCATTGTATCGTTGGTGTATGGCCTCCCACGAATCGAGCGTGCCGTTGCATATATCCCGTCGCAGAGTATCGAGGTCTGTTGCTCTCACAAGCTGTCCTCCAAGGTTGATCCACTCTTTTTCTGCATTTATCTTTTCTTTGTTGTTTATAATTGCAGCACCCGTCTGTTTGTTGGCGAGAAGGTTTCTCACTGCATAGTGTATGAGCATATCACCATAGGCATTGTAGGCATCGTATACCTTTATAATATGCACTGGTCGGCGGCTCTTCTCAATCCCCTCGCCAAGAATGGTGAGGCTGTCCACAATCTTGCGCTCTCCACGTAGCAGGCGACGGCCTGTCTCAATGAGCAAAGACTCGTCGTCGGACAGGTTAACAGGCTTGTCATTTGCCCTTAAATAGGCTTTTGCCGTCCATATTTCGAGCAAGCGACGCGCTTCGACAACCTCCTGCATAGTATCGGGTGCAAAGGTGTCGAATTCTATATTCTGTATCTTGGTTCTGCGCTTGTCGCGTGTGTAGTATTTCCAACTGTTGCGTGCCAATGCGTACATATTATAGAGCCACCAATAGGCGGGCATTATCTCCAATCGGTCGGCCGACACATTGTTGCTTACCAGGGCAAATGGCAGGGTAATATTCATTTCTGCGGGAAAATCGCCCTTTGCAAGCAGGGTGAACGATGCGAATTTGCTCGAATGTTTTACAGAGGAGCAAAGCCCCGGCCAAAAGCCTCGTCCTGCTACAAGCTCGCCGTCGTTGGTGCGGCTGTTGTGGTTGCTGCCGATGGTCGCTCCGGCTGCCATATTGCTCTGTCCCATAATTACCGAGGCGATGAGGAACGAGTTATTGTGATGCTGTTCGTGTCCCGGGAATATGAGGTTATTGAGTACCTCGCAGCACGAAATGGTACTGTTGTCGCCCATAATGGAGTTTATGAGACGCGCTCCATACATAAATTTTGAGTTATTGCCGAGTATAAACCTCACAGCCGTGCACGAATAGAATATGCGGCACCCGTAACCCACAATACCGTTGACGAGAATCACATTCTCGCCAATCTGGGTGGGCTCCTCGTTAGAGGAATTTATGGTGATGTTCTTTAATTTCGATGCCCCTTTTATGTAGCAGTCGGTACCAATCTTCACATCCTTTATAATGGATGAGTTTTTTATTATGCATCGTTCACCAATCTCTCCGTAGTATCCTCGGTGATTGTCTATTGTGTGCTGGGTTATATGTAGCAGACGCTCTTGCAGGGTTGCGTCGTCTACATATTTACCCCATAGATAGGCATCGGCAGGAATCATTCCATCGAATGGTATTACTTTGCGCGTTCCCGTTTCGTTCATAATCTCAATGTGCACACGCACCGACTCGGGTTCTCCCTCTTTCACAATGCCGTTGCCGAATTTTGCGTGGTCGGTAGCCGACATCTCCTGTATGTTGAACAACATACAGTGGGCACCAATTATATAGTGCGACAGATAGTGAACATCGTGTATGGCGCAGTCGTCACCAATATCGCACGAGTGGATGCTTGAATTTGTGATTCCTACGGGCAGGCGCAGGTCGTGAAACTGCAATGCACCATTGCAAATGCGTCCTATGCGTACGGTACCATAGAATTTGTTATCCTTCACCATACCGGGATTGAATTCATCGGTTACCCATATAGTATCCCACGACGATGCGGTGTTGTTGTTCTTTACCAGCCGTTCAATCTCGTCGCTGTGCAGGTGCCGCCACCCACCGGCGGGTTGCTTCACCTGTTGGTTGCGTATATAGTATTTGTCTTTTCCTTCGGGCAGATATTTGGGGTCTATCCACCCATCGCTCAATGCGGTAGGGGGTAGCAGGGTTACACGTTCCATAGTCTTTTTTCAGTTGTATCAGTGTTTGTTTTTGCGATTTACCCCAAATATATGCTTAAACTTTCTATATTTCATAATATTTTGCCTGCTTTTTTCTTATCTTCGCCTGTGATTAGAAAATATATATGGCGATAGATTTACAAATAGAAGGAATTTCCAAATGCTTCGGCGACCTTGAACTTTTCACCAATATTTCGTTCACGGTCGAGGAACGCCGGCGCATAGGGCTCATTGCCCGCAACGGGCGTGGCAAAAGTACCCTGTTGAAGATTATAGCCGGCGAGGAACCTGCCGACGAGGGGCGAATAACACTGCGCGGAGGCATAAGGGTGGGGTATTTGGAACAGGAGCCCGATTTTGATGGCTCTCTCACGGTGATAGAGGCCTGCTTGCGCCGCAACAGCGAAAAGGCCGATGTTATTGCCCGTTACGAAAAAGCTGTTGAGGCGGGCGAGGAAAAGGCGTTGCAATATCTTATGGAGGAGATGGACCGTCTTGAAGCGTGGGACTACGAAAATCGCGCCAAGCAGGTTCTTGGCAAGCTCAAAATATCGCGCTTCGACCAGCCGGTTAAGGAACTCTCGGGCGGCCAAAAGAAGCGTATCGCTCTTGCGGCAGTGCTCATTGAACAGCCCGAGCTTATGATTCTCGACGAGCCCACCAACCATCTGGATATGGAGATGGTGGAGTGGCTCGAAGATTACCTCTCGCGCACAGCTTGCAGCCTGCTGATGGTTACTCACGACCGCTATTTTCTCGACAATGTGTGTAACACCATAATAGAGATTGACGATAATGTGCTCTATCGTTACAACGGTAATTACAGCTACTTTCTGCAACGGCGCGAGGAACGCCTGCAAAATCAGGCAGCGGAGGTGGCTCGCGCCCGTAACCTCCTGCGCAAGGAACTCGATTGGATGCGCCGTCAGCCGCAGGCCCGTGCCCACAAGGCAAAATACCGCATCGACGCCTTCTATAAACTCGAAGAGAAGGCCGCTGCTATGCGCGACGACCCTCGCGTGTCGCTCGAAGTAAAGTCGCAATATATTGGCAACAAGATATTTGTGATGCGTGCAATATCCAAGGCCTTCCCGGGCAGGGTAATAACAAAGGATTTTTATTACACATTCGCACGTTACGAAAAGCTGGGTATTGTGGGCAACAACGGCACCGGAAAATCGACCTTCATAAAAATGCTTCTCGGCAAAGTAGCTCCCGACAGTGGTACCATAGAGGTGGGCGAAACGGTAAAATGGGGGTATTACAGCCAAGATGGCCTCTCGTTCAACGAGCAGATGAAGGTGATTGATGTGGTTAAGAACATTGCCGAGGTTATTCCCGTGGGCGGCAAGATGCTCACCGCCTCGCAGTTCCTGCAACACTTTCTCTTCTCGCCCGAGAAGCAGTATAGCTATGTTTATAAATTAAGCGGTGGCGAGAAACGGCGTCTTTATCTGTGCACCGTGCTTATGAGCAACCCCAACTTTCTTGTCCTCGACGAGCCTACCAACGACCTTGACATTGAAACGCTGCAAGTGCTCGAAGAGTATTTGAGCGACTTTAAGGGGTGCGTAATTGTGGTGAGTCACGACCGCTATTTTATGGACCGAGTGGTCGACCATATATTTGTTTTTAACGGCGAGGGCAACATAAAGGATTTTCCCGGCAACTACACCGATTATCGCGAGTGGCGCGACGAGGAACTTTCAGCAGCCGCCAAAAATGCCGCCGCACAAGCTGCAAAGGCTGCTCCCGCCAAGCAGAGCCACCGTAGCGAGGAGAAGCGCAAGCTCACATTCAAAGAGAAACGCGAGTATGAAACGCTTGAAGCGGAAATAATGGCACTCGAAGAGGAGAAGAGCCTTCTGGAACAGGAGATGAGCAGTGGCACCCTCGCCACCGATACTCTTTTGGAAAAGTCGCGTCGCATACAGCAGGTGATAGAGCTTATAGACGAAAAAACTCTTCGTTGGCTCGAACTTGATGAATTTGCAAAGTGATTTTCTTGAAAAATGACAGACATTTAGCTAATTTTGCATCGTATACAATCGAACAAAAGCAATATGAAAAGAGATTTAAATATAGACCGTTTCCCCTTTTACGCCGAAACATTCATTGTCGATGGCAGCGGTCGTGTGCGCCTCTCGACGCTTTGTAACCAGATGCTCACCTGTGGCGGCCGTCACGGCGAGGCTCGTGGCTTTGGTGCAACAACAAGGCTCGGTTGGGTTCTTGCCCGTATGGCGGTGAAGATTGAGAGGGTGCCACTGTGGCGCGAGCGTTATTTCATAGAAACGTGGGTGCGTAATCTGTACCACGGCTTTACCGACCGCTGTTTCCGCGTGGTCGATGAGGAGGGAAACATCATAGCATCCTCCATTGCCACGTTTGCCCTTATGGACCTGAAAAGCCGCACGGCAGTCGACCTTAACGGGGAGATTGGGCAACGTCTGCTCGAATGTATCCTCCCCGATGAGCCACTGCCTCTGCATCGTATCCCCTCGGTACCACGCACTGCGGTCGATGGGGTAACCTTCCGCCGTCGTCCGCAGTACAGCGATGTTGATATTAACGGCCATATGAACAGCATACGCACATTGGAGCATATACTCGACTCTTTCCCCCTCTCTTATATGAAAACTCACGTTCCCACCGGCTTTGTAATCAGCTATATGCAGGAGGGCGAGGCTACCGAGGAACTATCCTATTTTGTGAAGCAGTTGGGCGAAAATCGCTATTTTGCACAGGTAACCAAAGAGAATGGTGCAACAGCGTCGCGCAGCGAAATTACCTTCACCCCCATAGCCGATTAAGGCGGATATAATAATAACAGTGCGCCACATAAAAAACGTGGCGCACTGTTATTTTATAGTCAAGTATAGGAAAAGTATTAAGCAATCTTTGTGAATACAATATAGGTCATATCGCTGTAATCGATTAAAGACATTGTGCCCACTCCAAATTCTACTCCATATATTTTTTCAGTTATTCCGCTTCTTTTGTCTTTCAAATAGAGCAATCTCTCTTCCTCATCATATTCATATAAGTAGTTCTCTTCCTCATAGTCGGTGGTAACACTGTTACCGCTGGTTATTTTAAGGTCGACTCTCTCGGTGCAATTACCGGCATTGTCAAAAGTGAAACGATAAGTGTACAAAATTCCGGGTTCATCAACTTTTGCCTCCCAAGTTCCAACAAGCTTATTTGTCGGCTGCTGTTGCATCAATAACAAAGTGGTTGCAACGGGATCTTCTCCACCGCCGTCGCTGCAAGATGTAAAACCGAAACTTGTCAATGCTATAAAAAGCACAGGTAACATTTTGTAAATAAATGTCTTTTTCATAATAAATAAATTTTAATTTGTGTTAATGTTTTTTTCGTTGGCAAATGTAAGTTAAAGATATTAGAAATTACCCCCCGTAGTTAAAAATGGTTAAATAATGTAAATTTGTGTAAATTTCAAGAAAAAAATAGAGATAAAATGCCTGTAAAAGAGCGTTTGCGGCTCTGTTACAGGCATCAATTTTCACGCTTTGTCGTTCTTCTCTTTCCCAGGGCTTTTCCCACGCAATTTCTCCTCCAACATCTGCACCCATTCGTACCAGTTGGGAATATAGAGTGTAGCCACAATGGTGTTGAGCAACATTCCGAATACCACCGCAGCCCCCAGCGACAGACGGGCATTTGCTCCTGCACCGCCGGCAAAAAGCAGCGGCATTACACCAAGCACAAAGGCAAAAGAGGTCATCAGAATAGGGCGCAGTCGCACGTGTCCCGCCTCGGCGGCACTCTTCCTGATGCTGTTGCCTGCTGCACGAAAGTCCCGCGCAAACTCCACGATGAGAATACCGTTTTTCGCGCTCAATGCAATGAGCAGGATAATTCCCACCTGTGTGTATATGCTCACCGGAATATCGAATATCCAGCAACCGACTATTGCACCCAGCAAGGCTATCGGCACGCCGGTGATTGCCGCCACAGGGCTGCCCCAGCTCTCGTATTGTGCCGCAAGCACAAGATAGGCCACAAGAATGGCAAGAATAAATATTATGGTGGTGCTTTTTCCGGCGGTATTCTCTTGGTAGGCAACGCCCGTCCACTCGAAGCCGAATTCGTTGCCAAGCTCGGCTTTTACCAGCTGCTCCACATCCTTCATCGCCTCGCTCGAACTGTATCCTTGTGCCACGTTGCAGGTGATAGCCGCGCTGTTGAACATATTGTAACGCCCCAGCTGGTCGATGCCCAAAATCTCCTCGGTCTTTATGAAACTGCTGAACGGCACCATCTCTCCTTTATTGTTGGCAAGGCTCAGCCCAAGCACATTGTCAATAACCTTCTGGCTCTTCTCGCCGGCGGCCATTTTCACCTGCCATATTCGGCCGAGCATCACAAAGTCGTTTACATATATTGCACCCATATAATAGCTCAATGTAGAGAGCACCTCACCCATATCCAGCCCCATTGAGATTGCCTTCTCGCGGTCTATGTTAAGAAAATATTGTGGAACATCGGCCTCGTAGGAGCTGTTCACACTCTCCAATGCCGGCGTTTTTGTGTAATTGGCGACTATTGCATCCACTCCCTTCTGCATTTCGGTGAGCCCCAACGCCTTGCGGTCCTCTAATTGCAGCTGCAAGCCTCCCACGTTGCCTATGCCCGGGATTGCCGGCGGAACAATGGCAAAGCACTGCGCCTCTTCAATCTCTATGTATGCCTGGCGGTTGAAACGCTCCACAATGGCGGCGGCCTTCTCGCCGGCCTCTTTGCGCTCGCTCCAATCTTTCAGCACCACAAACACGCTGGCTGCGTTGCTCTGCTGGCCATTGTTCATAATGCTGTATCCGCTGATGCTTATGTTGGTCTTAACCTCGGGGTAGGCCGAAACTATCTTTTCAACCTTTGCGGCAACAGCCTCGGTGCGGGCGAGTGATGCGGCCGGCGGCAGCTGTACGGCAATTATGAAGTATCCGTCGTCCTCTTCGGGAATGAAGGTGGTGGGCCATTTGCTGAACATAATGATTGCCAGCAGCGACATTGCAACGAAACTTATGGTCGAAATTCCGGCGCGTCGCAACAGGAATCCCACCGTCCTGTCGTAGAGCCGCTGCATAGTGTCGTATCCCTTGTTGAAGGCTGTGAAGAACCGTCCCTGCTTCCTCTCCCTTGTGGGGCGCAACAGCAGTGCACACAGGGCAGGAGTGAGGGTGAGGGAGTTAAAGCCGCTCAACAGCGTGGCAGTGGCGATGGTAAGGGCAAATTGCTTGTACATCTGCCCCGAAATTCCGCTAATCATTGTGGTGGGGATAAATACCGCCATCATCACAAGTACCACCCCCACGATGGGCCCCGAGATTTCGCGCATAGCCTTCTCGGTAGCCTCGCGTGGCGGCAGTTTCTCTTCGTCGAGTATGCGTGTGGCATTTTCCACCACCACAATAGCATCGTCAACCACAATGGCAATGGCGAGTATGAGCCCGAAGAGCGACAGAGTGTTTATCGAAAAATCGAGCAGTTCCATCACCGCAAGAGTACCTATGAGCGATACAGGTATTGTGAGGCAGGGAATGAGCGTAGCCCTCCAATTTTGCAGAAAAAGGAAAATAACGAGAATCACAAGCACGGTTGTCTCCACAAAAGTGTACAGTACCTCGTGTATGGAGCTGCGCATTACATCGGTAGTGTCGAGTGCAATCTGATACTCCACCTGTGGCGGGAAACTCTCGCCAAGCTCCTCCATCTTCTCGCGCACAGCCTTCGACACGGCAAGCGAGCTTGAACCGGGCAGCTGATACACCGCAAGCGCAGCGGTGGGCTTTCCCCGCAAACGGCTCGACGAGGCGTATGTCTCGCTGCCAATCTCAATGTCGGCAATGTCGCGCAAACGCAACATATCCACTCCGTTGTTGCGTATCACTATATTTGCAAACTCCTCGGCATCCTTCAAACGCCCCTGCACGTTAAGGGTATATTGAAAGGCATTGTCGGCACCGGCACCAAGCGTCTGTCCCACATAACCCGCCGAAATTGCGAGATTTTGTTTGGATATTGCCTGATAGACCTCGGCAGGGGAAATACCTCTTATGCGCATAGCCTCGGGGTTGAGCCACACGCGCATAGAGTAGTTGCCGGCACCCATAATGTTCACCGAACCGACGCCCGGCGTGCGTGTCAGCTGGTCCACAATCTGCAATTCTGCATAATTGGAGAGGTATAGCTGGTTATATGTGCTGTCGCCCGTGAGAGTGATGAAAAGCACCACATTCGACGACTGCTTTTGCACCGTAACACCCTGTTGCGTAACCTCGGCCGGCAGGGAGTTCATAGCTATATTCACCCTATTCTGTACCAGCACCGTTGCCATATCAATGTCGGTTCCCACCTCAAATGTAACGGTCAGCCTGTATGTGCCCGACGACGAAGAGGTAGAACTCATATAAATCATATTGTCAACCCCGTTCACCTGTTGCTCTATGGGTATTCCCACCGTTTGCGCAATAGTTTCGGCATTGGCGCCCGGGTACACGGCATTTACCTGTACCGTGGGAGGGGTAATCGAGGGGTATTGGTCTATGGGAAGAACGAACAGTGCGGCACCGCCGGCCACCAAGAGAAGCAGCGAAAGTACCGTGGCAAATATCGGTCGTTCTATGAAGAATTTGGAGAAATTCATAATCTTGTATATATTTTGTTGAATAAAATATTATGTGCCCGCTTATCTGTCGCCACCCTCCATAATGGGTGTCACAGGCATTCCGTTGCGCACTTTCAGCAGGGCTTTTGTAACATAGCGTTCATTGGGGCGTAACCCTTTTGTCACGAGCCTCAATGTATCCTCTACAAGGCTCCCTGTTTCTATGCTGCGATACTGCACAATGTTGCTCTCGTTCACCACATAGAGATATTTGCCCAGCTGGTCGGTGCCTATGGAGGCATCCTTCACAAGAATACCATTCTCTATCTTTTCGTATGGCAGCACCACACTTATGTAGCTGCCGGGTTTAAGAAACAGATTGCTGTTGTCAAGCTCGGCTCTCACGCGCAGGGTACCGGTGCTCAAATTTATGTCGGGCGAGAGATAGTCCATCTTGGCCTTCCAACTGAAATAGTTGTCGTTGCCCAGCGTGAAGGTTATATACTCCTCTTTGCCCACTTCGTTGTTGCGTCGCTGTTTCACCAGCCATTGATTGTCGGTTATGTCGAAATAGGCATACATCTTGTTGTCCTTGTACATCTTGCACAGCTCCACGGGGCTTGCTGCGCCGGGGATATATGTGCCCACGGAGTATTTTTCAATGCCTACAACCCCGTCCATAGGGGCCTTCACATAGCAGTAACCAAGGTTGGTGCGTGCGGTGCTTAATGCCGCCTTTGCATTGTTCACCTTTGCTGTGTAGCTCTTTACATTGCTCTCTGCCTGCAACACCTCAATCTGGCTCACGGCGTCGCTTGCCGCCGCCTGTTTCATCCTCTCGTAGTTGCTCTGTGCATATTCAAGCTCTGCTTGGGCAGTGCTCAATGCTGCCTCGGCCTGTGTTACGGCATTTTCGTAGAGTGTGGGCTCTATCACAAACAGGGTGGTGCCCTTTTTCACTCTGCTGCCGGGGGTGTAGTTCTGTGCGAGCAGGGTGCCGCTTGCCCGCCCCACGATGGAGAGTGTGGCGTCTGCTTCGAGGTATCCGGGGTACTCCCGCGTGAGCGTTACTTCGCGTGTAATAGGCGTTGTTACCTCCACCGGAAGCACTGCTCCGGCACTCTTTTGCTCTTTTGTCTTTTGGCAGGCGGTTGTAAGGAGTGCCGCCGCTACTATGGCTGTTGTTATAATCTTTTTCATATATGGTTGTTCTTTTGTTAATTACCATCCTCCACCCAATGCTTCGTATAGCTGTACGAGGGATTTTAGCGATGCTCCCTGCGCTTGCACTAAATAGTCCTGATAGCTGAGCAGGGTGCGTTGCGCGTCGAGCACATTCTGGAACTGTGTGAGCCCCTGCTTGTATAGTTCGAGCGATAGCTCCAACGTCTCGCGGCACTGGTTCACAGCCTCTCTTATGGCCACCATCTGTGCAATGGAACTGCTGTACAGGCTCATTGCGCTCTCAACCTCCTGCATTGCCGTGAGCACGCTGTTGTTGAACGATAGAATACTCTCTTCGAGGGTGGCACGCGCCTCGCGTGTAGCGAATATCCTCTCGCCGCCGGTAAATAGTTTCCACTGCATTGCAGGAGCAATCTGCCAAGTGAGGCTGCGAGCGTGTGGAAGCTCTTTCAGTTTATCGGCCTCGTAGCCCACCGAGCCGGTGAGGTAGAATTCGGGCAGCCAGTCGCGCTTGGCGGCCCCGAGTGCTGCGGCGTATGCCTCAATCTCCCTTTCGGCTTTGCGAATGTCCGGTCGGCGGCGCAACAGGGCAGCCGGCATTCCCATTCCCACAGGCTCCACATAGGATGGAAGCTCACTCTCTCCCGCCGGCCAGCCGTTGAGGCTGTTGGGGCTGCAACCGAGCAGCACCGCAAGGCTGTTGCGGTAGCTGTTTATGCTTGCCTCCATTGACGGAATTTGTGCGAGGGTATTATAATATACGCTTTTCGATTGTGCAACATCGAGTTTCGATGCAAGGCCGCTGTTGTAGCGCGATGTTACTATCTTTATAATCTCTTCTTGCGAGGCGACATTGTTGCGCAGCACCTCCAACTGTGCCATACTCTGCTTTATGGAAAAGTAGGTCGATGCTACATTTGCGCACAAAGCCACCATCACCGCCCGATACTCCTCCTCGGTTGCTTGGAACAGCCTCTTTTGGCTCTTCGAGCGCATATAAATGCCCCCAAACACATCTATCTGCCAGCTTGCATTTATGGCTGCGCTGTAATACCCCTCGGTGCTCTCCCTGTACTCGCTCAATGCAGTGTTGCCACTGCTTCTTGCCCGTTGCCATCCGGCCGAGAGTGTTGCCTGTGGCAATAGGGCACTTTGCGCCTGTCGCCACACAGCCTTTGCCCTTTTTATATTTTCAATGGCTGCAAGGGCCGAAAAATTCTGCCGTGTGGCAACCTCAATCAAAGAGTCGAGCTGTGCATCGTCGAAATTCCTCCACCATTGGTCGCAGTCGGGCATTGTCTGCTCTGCGTAGCTGTTGGTGCTCCACTCGTCGGGGAGCGTGTAGGTGAGGTATTGCCCGCCATCTTGTCCTTGGGCGGCTGATGCGGCGAGCAGTGGAACGAAAAAAAGAAAAATAGACCTCCTCATAGTTTTTTATCTGTTAAGCAGATTATAAACACCTTGAAAAGGTCTATGGTTTTTGTCTGTCGACGAAAAAAGGGATAATGTGCTTGCGGAGTTTTTTGTATAGAACAAGAAGAGCATCGTTTCACAACGATGCTCTTCTCTGTCGTACGCTTCCGACTTTAACTATTTAACTTAATATTAACTTACCTTGCGCATTGTCGATAAGTATTTTTTGTTTATTGACAACGCTCGCTTAAACGCCACCCACGCTGCACCATAAACTCTCCCGCTTTTAGAGGGAGTACCCGCTGGGGGAGGGGGTATGCTACGCGTGACCTATGGCTGCTCGCATTGTCGATAAGTAATTTTTAATTACTTGTTCCAGAGGTTGCCTGTTGCCCCAATTGATAGTACTCGTTTCCCGCGCACCGCGTGGCACAAACTTTGTCTGTGCTTCACGCGACTTTCGCTACTCGTACTATCGATGGGGTTACTTGTTCCACAAGTTACCCCATTGATAAAATTTTATTTTATCCAACCTCGGCTGCGCTCGTTGCGATTGAAAATGAATTTTCACTCACTCGCTTGCACGAGCTTTCACCTTCGGCTCGTGGGGCAAAGTGCTTTTACTTGTTCCAGAGGTTGCCCCACTCGCCGCGGTTGGTGTTACCAAGCTGGCTACCGGGTGTTGATGTGTCAACGGTTGTGTCGCTGCCACCTATTTGAATTGAAGCGGCGATAATGTTCTCTGTCACAACGTTTACCTCTGCTGTGAGGGGTGATACATAAGTTTTCTTCATATCTTTTATAGTTTTAAATTATCGGTTTAGTAATCTTTTAATGTTCCCCATTCGCAGGGGAACATTAAAAGTGTGGTGTTTATTACTTTACAAAAGT